>NZ_JAJJOZ010000001.1:0-839396 GCF_021653995.1 Paracandidimonas lactea | reverse complement strand
GCGCCGATGATAGTTGACATCTCGTCTGTGAAAGTAGGTCATCGTCAGGCTTTTATACCGAAGAAAACCCCCGCCAGTAAACCCTGGCGGGGGTTTTTGTTTGTGCGAATCAAAACCAGGCAAAGCGCCGGCGCACCACCCAGGGTGTGAAAAGAGAACGCCACCGCCGCCTGTGTGCGCTGAGCGCGGTACCTCACGGTACTAGGTCACGGTACTGGGTAAGGCACGGCAAGTTTCAAACAGCAATGGGGCGTGGTGTAGCATGACATGGTGTGGTGTGGCATGACCGCTCAGTAACCGCTATCGGTCTCCAGTAAACTGCAAGGGTTTGTCTCAATAAGAATGGGCTTGGCCCGCAGGAATAAGAAATGAAAACCGGCATTTACGGGACGTTGGGAATTACGCTTGCTATTCAGGCGCTGGTTTCAGCGGCGAGTTTGACCGTCCCGGTGCTCGCGCCGGCTTTGGCACCGGTGTTTGATGTGCCGGGTGAGTCTGTCGGGATCTATGTGGCGATACTGTATGTGGGCGCCATGGTGGGCAGCTTGAGCGCGGGAGGATGGGTGGCGCGTCACGGTGCCATACGGGTGAGCCAGGCGGGTTTGCTGTTCTCTGCTTTGGGCCTCATGCTGACCTTGTTTGCCTCGCCGGTTTTGGCGTTGTTCGGCGCCTTTCTCGCGGGGCTGGGCTATGGCCCGATTACACCTGCAAGCTCGCATTTGCTGGCACGCACGACCCCAGACGATCGCATGGGTTTTGTATTTTCGATCAAGCAGACGGGCGTTCCCTTGGGTGGTGTGGTCGCAGGGCTTATCGCACCCAAATTGAGCGAATCCTGGGGTTGGCAGGCAGCGATCCTGACCATTGCGGTAGCCTGTCTCTTATGCATGGCCATCGCGCAAATCATCCGCAAAGCGTTGGATTATGACCGCGGG
Source organism: Paracandidimonas lactea (assembly GCF_021653995.1). NCBI lineage: Bacteria > Pseudomonadati > Pseudomonadota > Betaproteobacteria > Burkholderiales > Alcaligenaceae > Paracandidimonas > Paracandidimonas lactea. Next base: position 838,461 of record NZ_JAJJOZ010000001.1, on the reverse strand, counting down.
AGCGTGGGCAGATCCGGCTTGGCCAGTCTGAAGCAATCCTTCCGGCTCATCCTCATGCAGCCGGCGATTCGCCTGCTTGCGATCAGTTCGCTGATGTTTTCAGCGGTGCAGGTATCGCTCAGCACTTATCTTGTCACCTATTTGCACGACAGTCTCGGCTATACGTTGATTGCGGCGGGGTTTCTGACTTCCGTGACACTCGTGGCCGGTGTTGGCGGCCGTTTGCTATGGGGTTGGTGCGCTGATCGCTGGCTGGGGTCAGTAATGATGCTGGTTTGGCTGGCGGTCATGATGACGGCTGCCTCCTGGATGCTCGCGACGTTCGACGCCTATGTCCCGCAATGGTTGTTGCTCTTGGTGCTGATTGTGTTCGGTGCCAGCGGTATCGGATGGAATGGTGTGTATCTGGCGGAGGTAGCGCGGCAGGCGCCAGATGGGCAGATCGGCCTGGCGACGGGAGGTACGCTGGCCGCGACGTTTTTTGGTGTAGTGATCGGGCCACCTGCCTTCGGCGCCGTTGCGTCAATGACAGAGAGCTATCGCGCGTCGTTCATTGTGCTTGTTGTGCCTGCTTTGCTTATTGGCCTCGTGCTGCTGCGCAACCGGGATCGTTTCGATCTGACTCGGATACGGCATCCGCGCCAAAGGAACGCACTATGATTCCGGTCAGGCTGCTGAAACAGCCTGACCGGCCTTGAACCGAATACCTGTAGTCCATCTTCCTGACTTTGCGACGGTAGAAAATGTGATGATGTAAATGGTTCAACGGCCTGGTAAAGAGTCTGATCCAAGAAATAGCGCAATGATGCTGAGACATTTTTGAAGTTTGCCGGGCGCGGCTCTCATTGAGGAGCGGAGATATCGGTCCCCATAACGACGCCGGATGGATTTAAGCAAGCCACCTTCACGCCACACCGATCTATCCTGCAAAAATCGGGCTGACCATAGATTTCTTGGGCGGTTTATGCAGACATCAAGCTCAGCGCATGACGATACTCAATGGGACTACGGCCGCCTAGCGAAATTTTGCGCCGATGCTCGTCATTCAGTCGATAGCACAGCGCTGTTTCGAAACCGTCGAGGCGGGTTTTCTCGCGAGCCATTTGGTACGCGCCATCCACCAGCATGATTCGTGTGCCGTAGTCGGAATCGGATCTGAAGTAGCTGAAATCGAGATCCCATGAGCCGTTGCGCAGCCGTGATCCGACCTCAAGGTTTTTCGTTAGTATGGGTGCGAGGCTATGCAGTTGGGCAATGGATATGCCTGGTCGGTTGATTGCACGTAGCACGCGGCCCGCATCGTTCCGGATGCTGCGCGGTTGTGTATTGACGTCCGGTGATTGGCTTGAGATTTTTATCGCCTGCCCGCTGCCAGCCTGTGGATCAGATCAGACTGGCGCCACGCCCAACGTGGTGCCGCCGCAGACATAGAGCATTTGCCCCGTGACGAAACCGTTATCGGGCGACAGAAAGAACATGGCGGCGCGGGCTACGTCTTCGGGGGTTCCAAGGCGCTTGACGACAATGCTGTTGATGATGCGTTGTGTTTGCGGTGCGCCATCGGGATTGCTGTTGCGGAACAAGTCTGTGGCAATGGGGCCGGGGCCAATTGCATTGACGGTGATGCCGTCGCCGCCCAGCTCCATGGCCAGCGTGCGGGTCAGGCCGACCAAGCCGGCCTTGGTGGCTGAATAGACGACGCGATCGGGCTTGCCCAGCGCGGCGCGCGACGACATGTTGACGATGCGGCCGAAGCCGGCTTCGCGCATGGCGGGTAGTGCGGCCTGGATGAGAATGAGGGCGCAGCGCAGGTGCAGCGAGACGACATAGTCCAGGTCTGCCAGGGTGGCGGTGTCGGCCGTGCCCGGGCGGGTGGCACCCGCATTGTTGACCAGCCCGATGATGGCGTACTCGTTGCAGACTTGCGCGGCAATGGCTTTGGTCTGGGCTTCGTTGGTGAGATCGGCCTGGAACGACACCAACCCGTCGGGCGGGGCGTCGGGCAGGCGGTAATCGATATTGACGACACGGTGGCCGGCCTGCAGCAGTGCGCACGCAATAGCGGCGCCGATGCCCGCGCTAGCGCCGGTAACGAGGTAGGCCTGGGGGTTGGTATGCATGCGGTGTCCTGGTGCGTGAAGTGAAACGTTGTGCGCCTAGCGCACGGCAGGCCATGATGCTACCTAACGACGAGTGGTCGGCGCAATGTCAGTGGCCGGCGTGCGGACTGACACTGCCGGATTCGCGGTGGCATACCGGCGTCGGCACGGGATGTCATGAGCCGGAGGCCGGGCTGTCGGTGGCGAGTGCGCTGTCGGAATCCCGGAAGATGGCGTCGAAGTCGGGCGCATTGCTGGTATCCACGTCAAGCTCGAGCGTGTGCTCGATATGAGTGAGGTGCGCGAGCATCTCGCGCTCGGCACCTTGCGCATCTCCCGCTGCGATCAGGTCAACCAGGGTCGCGTGCTCGTGCTCCTGGCAAGCTGGGGTGTTGGGCTTGTCATACAGCGTAATAATGAGGCAGGTAAGCGAGGTGAGCTCGCGTATCAGGCGCAGCAATATGCTGCTGGCGACCATGCTGACCATATGGATGTGAAACTCGCCCGATAGCCGGATAATGCGGCGTTGGTCATTCATGGTGCGCGCCAGCTGCTCTTGTGCAAGGTGGGCGCGCAGCAGCTGGACGTTGGCGGGTGTCGCCTGATGCGCCAGCTTGGCGGCCAACGGGGGCTCTATGAGGCGCCGTGTCTCGAACATTTCACGCGCTTCTTCGACGCTTGGGCGAGCGACATATGCGCCGCGATTTGGAACCAGCGTCACGATCTGTTCGTGCGCCAGTCGGGCAAGCACCTGGCGTACGCGCATACGGCTGGCGCCGGTGACTTCGGCCAAGCGCTCTTCGCCCAGTTTTGCGCCCGGCAGCAGGCGCCGCTCCATGATTGCGCGTTGAATGCGCTGGTATATCAGCTCGCTGTCCATGCCCGACTGGTTGCTTTTTCTGGAGATCGGAGTGGATGTTGTCATGGGGGCTCTGAAAATAACGGGTGCCGATAGCGTGTTGATGAATTCATATTGTAAACACTAGGTCCAATGTGCCGAATTAACGATATTGTTAATTATCTGTTGTCATAGTGTAAACACTTATGTTCACAACTTTTGTGGGGCCCTACTATTTCCTTGAAGTTTGCGGCAAACAGCGTGTCACGCCTGGGGCGCCGGTATTCGGCGTCGCCATGCAGCGCACAATCAATCACGACGCGGCGCCGAACGCGATGGATCATCGCAATATCCACCTGCCAGGCACCGGCCTTTTTGCAAGGATGGTTCGAGATGACACGACGTAGCATACTCATGGGTGCAGCCTGCGCCGCAGCGCTTGGCGGCTTGCTGGCATTCAGTGCACCAGCAATCGCCAAGCAGACCTTGCGCGTTGCGGGCAACTTTCCAGTGGATCACTCGGCTTCCAAGGCGATGGAAGTGTTCAAGAAGGAAGTCGAGGCCGCCACCAAGGGCGATATAAAAGTAAACCTGTTCCCTAACATGATGCTGGGCGGCGCTTCCGAGAACGTCGACCAAGTCCGCTCGGGGACGGTCTTCGGTATCGTGACCTCGGTGGCGTATTTTTCGCGCATTGTGCCCGAATTCGAGGCGGTCAGCCTGCCGTTTCTGTTCAACTCGCGTGAGGCAGCCTTCCGCGTGGTAGATGGCAAGGTAGGCGGAATACTCGACGGCAAGCTGCAGGCGGCCGGCTTCACCACATTGGGTTATGGCGAGCTGGGATTCCGTCACACGACCAACAGTGTCCACCCGATTGCCAAGCTCGAGGATTTCAAGGGGCTCAAGATTCGGCTGCAGCCTAATGAAGTACATCTGAACGCTTTTCGGGCGTTAGGCGCCAATCCGGTGGCAATGGACATCAGTGAGGTGTACTCGGCGCTTCAGCAGGGCGTGCTCGACGGGCAGGAGAATCCCTACAACATTATCGCCACACGCCGGTTCAACGAAGTGCAGAAGTATCTGTCCGATACGAGCCACTTTTTCGATTTCCTGGTGTTCGTGGCCAACAAGGATGCCTTTTCAAAGCTCGATTCGGCACAGCAGGACGCGGTGCGCAAGGCGGCGCAGGCAGCCATGCAGTGGCAGCGCAAGGAAGCAGCCTCCCAGGATGCAAAGTGGCGCGACGAACTTATCAAGCGTGGCATGAAGTACACGGAAATCAGCGCCGAAGCGCGTCAGTCCATGCGCGAGGCCGTCAAGCCTGTGGTGGACGATGTGAAGAAACGTATAGATCCAGCGGTGATTGACGCAGTGCTCACTGAGGCGAAGTCATGAGCTTGACTGAGACCGTGGATGACGACGACGGCAGGCCGCCGGCGCAGGCCGATCACACCGGCCTGCCGAAGTGGCCGGGTAGTGGCGCTCAGCGCGTATTGATGGGCGTGGACCGGGTATCTATGGTGGTGATTGTGGCGGCTATGGTCGGCATGAGCGCCATCGTGGTACTGCAAGTGTTTTTTCGCCACGTGCTGAGCTCGTCGATAGACTCGGCCGATGAGCTGTCCCGGTTGTTGTTCGTATGGGCCATGTTTCTGGCGCTTCCGCATGGCGTGAAGTACGGCGTGCATGTAGGCATCGATCTTTTCGTGGCCTACCTGTCGGCCAGCCGGCGCGAGTTCGTGTTTCGGCTGACATCGGTGGCGGGCGCGCTGCTTATGGGCGTGGTTTTCGTGGCGGCATGGATCGCCACCGGTGAAAAGTGGCAGCAATTGATGCCCACGCTGCCGATCACGTCCGCCGTGTTCTACATCAGCGTGCTGATATCGGCATTGCATTCGGCGGCTCATCTTCTGCTCCATGCCTGGGGCGGATCAGCCATCTGGGGAGGTCGCAGGCTATGACGGCAGTCGTGATGATGTTGTTTGTGCTGTGTGCGGCGCTCAGCATGCCGCTCGCCTTCGCACTGGGCTTCGCCTCGCTCGGGGCGCTCTATATGGCTGATTTTCCCATCTCCATGCTGGCCCAGCGCATGCTGTATGCGGTGGACAGCTTTCCGCTGATGGCAATCCCGCTGTTCATGCTGGCGGGCGAGCTGATGGTGAAGGCGGGCATGGTGGAAAGGCTCGTTGCGTTTGCCAACAGCCTGATCGGGCGGGTGCATGGCGGTTTGGCGAACGTGACGATCGTGGCGGGTACGATTTTCGCCGCGGTGAGCGGGGCCGCGGTGGCGGGGGCGAGCGCGCTGGGCAGTGCGCTGGTGCCTTCACTCAGGAAGTACTACCCGGATACCTATTCCTGCGCCATTATCGCGTCCGCCGCGAACCTGGGCCCCATCATTCCTCCCTCGAATGCCATGATTGTGTATGCATTGATGGCCGGCTCCTCCGTATCGGTCGGAGGGCTATTTATGGCGGGGATCGTACCAGGCGTCATTCTTTGCCTGGGCTTCATCGTGCTGGCCAGCTTTCTGTCCTGGAAACGCCGCTATCCCCTGACGGGGCAGCACTTCGACCCGCGTCAGGCCTGGCGGGAGTTCTACCGGGCTTGGTCGATACTGTTGATGCCATTGATTGTTCTCGGGGGCATTGTCAGCGGCTTTTTTACGGCGACCGAAGGGGCTGCGGTTGCTGTAGCCTATGCCGCCGTGATCGGCTTCGGCGTGACGCGCAAGCTCACGCTGGCCGATATCCCTGGCTGTATGTTCCGGGCGGCGGTGGTCGCTGCGATGGTGGGCGCGCTCATTGCCTTCGCGGCGGCGGTAACGTTCGTGTTTGCCATTGACATGGTGCCGCAGCGCCTGGCCGAGTGGGCGCAGTCGGTTACAGCGGATCCTACCGTGTTCCTGTTGGTGACCATGGCCATCCTGATCGTAGTCGGCATGTTTATGGAATCGAATGCCGCCTACATCATGCTCGTGCCGTTGTTTGCACCGGTTGCGCAGGCCTTTGGCATCGATCCGCTCTGGTTCGGCTTCCTCTTTGTGCTCAACCTGGTTATCGGCATGATGACGCCTCCCGTCGGGGTATTGTATTTCGTCGTGTCCGGTATCACGCGCACGCCGATGGGGCCGATCGTACGCGAGTCACTGCCATTTGTTGTCTGGCAACTTGCGGTGCTTTTACTGTGCGTGGCCTGGCCACCACTGGTGACTTGGTTGCCGCGCACCCTCGGCTTCTGAAGGAAGGGAGGCGAAATGAAACTGCTGGTGATCAATCCCAATATTTCAGGAAGCGTGACTGCGCTGATTGAGGCGGAGGCCCGCAGGGCCGCGCTGCCGGATACGCAGCTGACGCTATGCACCGCGCAGGCCGGCGTGGCGTACATTGAAACCCCCGCCGAAGCAGTGGTGGCAGCCTACGAGACATTTGTGCTGCTGGCTCGCCATCATGCCGGTCACGATGCGGCAATTGTGGCGGCGTTTGGCGATCCTGGGGTTGCCCAAGCCAGGGAGATCATGCCGATGCCGGTGATTGGCCTGACAGAGGCGGCGCTTGCGAATGCGTTCTTGCTGGGCGGTCGGTTCGGGATTGTCGGCATATCCGAGCGGATCGGCCACTGGTACCAGGAGGTGGTGCAGACGCTGGGTATGTCGGACCGGTTTTGCGGCTACCGCGGCCTGGGCCAGGCATTCGCGGATGTCGGCACCGTGCACGAGGAGGCGCGCGATATGCTGCTGCAGCTGTGTTTGCAGCGGGTACGTGAAGGGGCGGATTCCATCATACTTGCGGGGGCGCCGCTGGCGGGATTGGCGCGGGAGATCGAGGACAGGGTGCCGGTGCCGCTCATTGACGGTGTCGGCAGTGCTGTCCGCATGGCGGAGGCGATGGCGCGTGCTGGCTACCGGCCGCGCCAGGCCGGGTCTCTGGCGCCGCCGCCGTGCAAGGATGCCCGCAATCTGGAGCCCTCACTAGCGGCCTTGATTGGCCGGAGCAACACACTGCGAGAGTCTCAATGAACGATAAATTCGATTTAATCGTCACCAATGCTGATGTGGTGACTGCCGCTGATCGTTTCAGCTGCGATATTGGAGTCCGGGATGGACGTATCGTGGCCCTGGGACATAGCCTTGGCACCGCGCGCGAGGTAGTGGATGCAGGCGGCATGCTGGTGCTACCGGGTGGCGTTGACGCGCACTGCCATCTTGATCAGCCCATGGATTTTGGCATGCGCAATGCAGACGACTTTGCCAGTGGCTCGCGCTCCGCCGCCTGTGGCGGCACGACGACGATCATCCCGTTCGCGGCCCAGAAAAAAGGTGGGTCACTGCGTGCGGCGGTGCAGGACTATCATCAGCGTGCCGCCGGCCGCTCGGCGCTCGATTACGCTTTTCATCTTATTGTTTCGGATCCAACGCCTGCCGTACTCAACGAAGAGTTGCCGGACCTGATCGCGCAAGGTTATACGTCGTTCAAGATTTACATGACATATGACGATCTGAAATTGAACGACAGACAGATACTGGAAGTGATGTCCGTGGCCCGCCAGGCGGGAGCCTTGGTGATGGTGCACGCGGAAAACGCCGATTGCATCGCTTGGTTGACCGACGGCCTGATCGCCGCCGGGCAGACGGCGCCCAAGTATCACGCCGTGTCGCGCCCGCAGGTTGTGGAGCGCGAAGCAACGCACCGCGCGATCTCATTCTCTGAGCTTGTGGATGTGCCTATCTTGATTGTGCACGTGTCCGGCGCGGAGGCGATTGAGCAGATTCGCTGGGCCCGCAACAGAGGCCTGCGCATTTATGCGGAGACCTGCCCACAGTATCTATATCTGACCGCCCAGAGTCTGGATCTGGACGGCTACGAAGGCGCCAAATGTGTATGCAGCCCGCCCCCTCGCGACGCGCAGAATCAGGAGGCGGTCTGGCGTGCCTTGGCAGGCAACGTCTTCTCGGTTTTTTCGTCCGATCACGCCCCGTTCAGCTATGACGATCCGGCCGGCAAGATGTTGCGTGGCCGGCAGCAGCCGTTTCACCATATCCCCAACGGTATCCCGGGGCTGGAGACCAGGCTTGCCTTGTTGTTTTCGGGGGTGATGGACGGTCGCCTCACCTTGCAGCAATTTGTTGCGTTGACCTCGACACAACCGGCTCGGCTGTATGGGCTGTATCCACGTAAAGGGTCGATCATGGTCGGTGCGGACGCCGACCTGGTTTTGTGGGATCCACAGCGCAAGGTCACACTGGGCAACGACATGCTGCATCACAATGTGGACTACACGCCCTATGAGGGCATGACGGTGACGGGCTGGCCCATGATGACATTTTCCCGCGGACGTCTGCTATGCAGGGAGTTCGAGTTTGTGGGCGCTCCCGATGAGGGTGAGTTCATGCCCTGCGGCAAGCCGATGCTGTGAACGACGTGACGACGTCAGCCCTTGCCTTTCAGGCGCCGGGCCGACGTCGCGCCGACGTATTCAGCCGCTGATGGTGCCGAGCGTTTCGAACCGTTCGAGGTAGCCCCCGCGTGCAGCAACATCGCGCCAGTTGGCGATTTTGAAGTCGAGCACGGCCAAGCCGGCTGTGGGGTATTCGCGCGACAGGCGCGACATGGCGTGCGGCTGCCCGCTGCCCGCCAGCGTGGTGGCCAGCTGCTCGAACCCGGGGTTGTGGCCGACCAGGATGGCAGTATGCGCACCCGCTGTGATGTCGTGAATGACATGCAGTAGATCGGCCGTCGAAGCATCGTAAATGCGCGGTTCATCGATGCGGGGGATAGCGGCGCCGAAGGCCGGTGCCACAAGCGCCCAGGTTTCTTGAGCACGGCGGGCAGTAGAGACGAGGGCGAGATCTGGCGTCAGGCCGTGGGTGGCCATGTATTTGCCCATGGCTTCGCCTTGCCTAACGCCGCGCGATGCAAGCGGGCGCTCGTGATCGGCGATGCCTTCCAATCGGTCGGATTTGGCGTGGCGAAGCAGCATGAGACGCAGCATAGTCGAGCCCTGAAGCAATGGATGATCGAAACGTGTCGTATGAACGATCATTCTACATGGCAGCGGCACGCAAGACGCCCGGTGCGCCACGCGCGCCTCGTCGCAGGAGCGCGGATTGCGACGCGATGTAGAGGTTGATCGGGGCAGGGCACCGGCCGCGGTGAACAGGCTGGTCCGATCGTTGGTGGCCAGTGCAGGCATGGCGGTTGCTCGTGCTGGCCAGCGGCATCAATCCGATGCCCGCGCGGCGGTCTGAGTGACTGATAGGAGGGTACATGCTTTCGATCTACAACAAGGGAGCCAGGCTGGCATTCGCCATTGTGTGGGGCGCCGCCGGCTGGGTTGGCGCAGCGCACGCTGAGGTGACGGTGCCCATGGCCATGGCGACAGATAAAGGGCCGGGCAAGGAAGTTGGCCAGGTTGTAGTCACCCCGTCACCGTACGGTCTTGTTTTTACGCCGGCGCTCTCCGGGCTTAAACCGGGGCTGCATGGCTTTCATGTACACGAGAACCCCAGTTGCAATCCAAGTGAGAAAGAGGGCAAGACGACACATGCGGGGGCTGCGGGCGGGCACCTGGATCCCGATAAGCGCGGAAAGCATGGTGCGCCATGGGGTGAGGGGCATCTGGGCGATTTGCCAGCGCTCTATGTGGATGCGGACGGTAAGGCAGAGCATCCCGTGCTGGCGCCTCGTCTGACCAAGCTGGAGCAGTTGGCCGGCCGCTCTCTGATGATTCACGAAGGTGGTGATAACTATGCTGATGCACCCAAGCCGTTGGGCGGCGGTGGAGGGCGGATGGCCTGCGGTGTTGTCCGGGGCAGCAAATAGTCCACGATGTCTGTGTGGCGCATTGCCCGCGGCAGTTGGCAGTTGGCCGGCTGTCGCGGCTTTTTTTTGAGGGTGCTATTTCAGATTCGGGATTACCCGATTGCCGCCAATTTTTATGTGTGTGAAAATGATTACGTACATATGAAATTCTGGAGTGCAGAAAATGCGCAAGCCTTCCTGGATCGTGCGGGAGCAGGATGTTATCGGTTACTCGCCGGCCAACCATCTTGGTACCGTCAACCGCCGCTTGATCAGCCCCGAAACGGTTGGTTCGCGGCATGTCGAGGTCTTGGTAGGGACTATCGAGAAAAACCAGGGTGCGCTGCCGCATGCGCATCCGGGCATCGAGCAAGTGTGCTATCTGCTTTCGGGCACTGCGGAGGTCGAGGTCGAGGGCGAGCGCGGCCAGATGCAGGCGGGCGACTGCTGTTATTTCCCGCCCGACAAGAAACATGTGTTTACCGTCACCAGCGATGAGCCCGCGCGCCTGTTGGTCATCTACACCCCGCCATATGAAGAGCACCCGGCCCGGGTCACCCGATAGGGCGAATACGGGGCGCGTACTGTTCGTGGCAAGTACAGCAAGCGCGGCGGTATCAAGTCCGCCGCATTAACACACAAGGAGACAGGAATGGAACAATTGACACAAGCTTCAGGAGGCCGGCGCGCCCCGCGACAAGGCGGCCGGCCGGCCGTTGGCCGTATCGGGCTGGCCCAGTGGGCCGCAGCCGCCATGGCAGTGGGCTTGGCGCTGTGTGCCGGTACGGCTGCGGCGGCTTATCCCGAGCGCCCCATCAACCTGATTGTTCCATTCCCGGCTGGTTCGGGTACGGATTCGGCGGGCCGTATTTTTGCCGAGGAGCTTACCAAGCATCTCGGCCAGCCCGTGGTAGTGGAGAACAAGCCCGGCGCCAACGCCACTATTGCGGCAAACTACGTGGCTAAAGCCGCGCCAGATGGCTATACGCTGTTTGTCACTACGAACACTTCGCATTCGGCCGCACCATGGTTGATGAAGAATGTTTCTTATGATCCGGTCAAAGACTTCACACCCATCGCACGTGGCGGCAACCTGCCATTCATGCTGGTCGTCAACCCCAGCCGGCCTTATAAAACAGTGCAAGAGCTGATCGACTACGCCAAGAAGCATCCAGGCGAAGTGACCTACGCCAGCGGCAATAGCACCGGCATTGTCGCCGGCGGCACGCTGGGTGTGGCTGCCAACCTTGACCTTCTGCATGTGCCTTACAAGGGCACGCCACAGGCCTTGACGGATCTGGTGGGTGGGCAGGTGGATTTCATGTTCACTGATTTGACATCGGGCAAACCTTTTGTTGACAGCGGCCGCCTGCGGGCGCTTGCGGTGTCTACTGCGGAACGCAGCCAATTGCTGCCGGAACTGCCGTCGATGAAGGAAGCAGGCGTCACGAATTTCGATATTAATTCCTGGAATGGCTATTTCGGCCCGGCCGGCATGCCGCCTGAGATTGTCAAGACGTTGAATTCGGCGATCAATAAGATCGTGACCGACCCCAAAGTCAAAAAGCGCCTCGCTGATTTGGGTTTCGATGCATTCAGTGGTACGCCCGAATCGTTCGCGCAATTTGTGAAGGATCAGTACGTGCTGTGGGGCAAGATGATCAAGGACGCTGGTGTGACGCCGCAATAAAGGTTGAATTGAGATATGACAAGTACGCAGCGCGCGGCGCCTGTGGGGGTGAACGATACTGCAGGCCCCCTGCAGGGGCTGCGCATTCTGGATTTGAGTTCAGTCGTCATGGGTCCGTATGCCACACAGATACTGGGCGACCTGGGCGCGGATGTGATCAAACTGGAATCGCCCGCTGGCGATAATATGCGTGCGGTGGGTCCTATGCGCAATCGGGGTATGGGCGCGATATACCTGCACCTGAACCGCAACAAGCGTTCAATTGCGCTCAATCTCAAGGAAGCGCGAGGGCGCGAAGCGTGTCTGGCGTTGGCTCGTGCGGCAGATGTGTTGCTGTACAACACCCGGCCGCAGGCCATGGTCCGTCTGGGGTTGTCCTATGAAGACGTTGCCGCCGTCAACCCGCGCATCGTCTATGTGGGTGCTTATGGTTTCGGGGCGGCCGGTCCCTATGCGGGCCGTCCCGCCTATGATGATCTGATTCAGGGCATGACGGGCATACCGTCGCTGTATCAACGCAACTCGGGTGATGTGCCGCGCTATGCACCCCTCACGCTTGCCGATCGTGCGGTGGGCATGCATGTGGCTATCGCCATTCTTGCCGGCGTGCTGCGGGCGCGTGAATCCGGGCGCGGTCAAGCCATCGAGGTACCCATGTTCGAAGCCATGTCGCAGTTGGTGTTGGGCGACCATATGGGCGGGCGCACATTCGTGCCGGCGGCGGGCCCAACGGGTTATGCGCGCCTGCTCGTTCAGTACCGCCGGCCGTATGCGACAGCCGATGGCCATATCAGCCTGCTGATCTACAACGACAAGCATTGGACTCGCTTTTTCCAACTTATTGATCGTGCTGATCTGCTGAGCGACCCGCGCTTCAATTCGCACACTGCGCGCGCTGCGCATATCGATGAGGCCTACCGCTTTGTCTCCGAAGTGGTGGCGGGCAATACCACCGCGCACTGGATCTCGGCGTTCGAAAGCGCGGATATCCCTGTGGCGCCGTTATACACGGTGGATGATCTGCTTGAAGATCCACACCTGCGCGAAGTGGGCATGATCCAGGCACTCGACCATCCCTCGGAGGGCCGCGTGTGTACACCCGCACCGGTAGGTGCATACTCCGATACCCCGCTTGCAATCCGGCGTCATGCACCGCGCTTGGGCGAGCATACCCGCGAAGTGCTGACAGAGGCGGGGCTGGCGGACTCGGCCATCGATGCCTTGATCGAGGCTGGGGTCGCGATCGGCGAGTGAGATTCAACAAAACCGATAGGTGGTGGAAACCATGAGTTTTATTCTGAGTGACGACCAGCAGGCGTTGGTCGAGGGGGTTGAGGCGATCTGCAGCCGCTTTCCAGACGAATACTGGCTTGCGCGCGATCGCGATGGCGAATATCCGCATGAGTTCCACCGCGCCTTGGCTGACGGTGGCTGGTTGGGGGTCGCCATGCCGGAGGAGGTGGGCGGCTCAGGGTTGGGCATGAGCGAAGCGGCATTGATGATGCACACGATTTCACGCTCTGGCGCCGGCTTCTCGGGTGCGTCTGCCGTCCATATGAATATCTTTGGCCTCAACCCCGTGGTGGTGTTCGGCAGCGAGGCGCAGCGGGCGCAAGCCTTGCCTCCCCTTATCAATGGTGAGCAGAAAGCCTGTTTCGCCGTGACCGAACCCGACGCCGGACTGGATACCACCAAACTGTCCACGCGTGCGGAGCGTGATGGCGACAGCTATGTCGTGCACGGCCGAAAGATATGGATCTCGACGGCGCAGGTGGCGGATAAAATGTTGTTGCTTGCGCGCACAACGCCACTGGCCGATGTAAAAAAGCCTACGCAGGGCCTGTCGCTGTTCTACACAGACTTGGACCGCAGCAAGGTCGAAGTGCGCGAGATCGAGAAAATGGGTCGTAAATCGGTGGATTCCAACATGTTGTTCATCGACGGCCTGCGTATTCCGGTGGAACATCGCATCGGCGAAGAGGGCCGGGGCTTTGAATATATCCTGCACGGGTTGAATCCCGAACGTATCCTGATCGCTTCGGAAGCGGTAGGATTGGGGCGCGCGGCGCTGGCCAAGGCGGTGGACTATGCTGGCGAACGCGTGGTGTTCGGGCGCCCCATCGGCCAGAACCAGGGCATACAGCATCCCCTCGCACAAGCATGGATGCAACTCGAGGCAGCTGACCTGATGGTGCGCAAGGCTGCATGGCTCTATGATGCGGGAAAGCCCTGCGGTGAGTTCGCCAATTCGGCCAAGTACCTTGCCGCCGAGGCAGCCTTCAACGCCTGCCAGACCGCTGTGCTGACGCTGGGCGGCATGGGCTATGCAAAGGAGTATCATGTCGAGCGCTATTTGCGCGAGAGCTTCATCCCGCGCATCGCGCCGGTCAGTCCACAACTGATCATGTGCTTTATCGCCGAGAAGGTGCTGGGGCTGCCCAAATCGTATTGATTGATGCCGCCGGTGGGGTGTCGCGGCAGCCGCCGGGCGCCGTATTGTGCGGGTTTGCAGAGGAGCGTATGAAGGCTGTGAACACCCCATCACCGCGAAAGGCCACCGCCCGCGCATCAGTGCGTGCCGCTGCGCCGGACCGCGGTGAGAGCAATGTCAAGACGGCGCTGCGTGTCATTGAGATTATCGAGATCTTCGCCCGCGAGGCCAGGCCGCTGGCGCTGTCCGAACTGGCCCGTCATCTCGACGCGCCGGTTTCCAGTTGTCTTGCGTTGCTGCGCACACTGGTAAGCCTGGGTTATCTGTACGAAATTGGCCGCCGTCAGGGGTATTACCCGACGGGGCGGCTGCAGGCGATGGCAAGGCGTATCTCTCGTGCCGATCCGATACTCGAAAAGCTGTTGCCCACGCTGGAAGCCTTGCGTGATGCAACGTCGGAGACCGTCGTGCTGGGTAAGGTCAGCCCGGGCAACGAGGTGGTGTATCTCGAAGTACTGCCCTCGCCCAATCCGATCAGTTATGTGGCGGTACCGGGCGACAAGAAAATGCTTCACGCCAATTCGCTGGGCAAGGCATTGTTGTCGACCATGGAAAGTGACGAGCGAGCCCGGCTGCTGGCGGCACCGTTGCAGGGTTATAGCGACCGTACGCTGAATACGCCGGCGCGGATCGAGGCCGATATTCAGGTATCGCTGGCGCGCGGTTGGTTCGCCAACCTGGGTGAATCCCTTCCCGACCTCGGGGCGATTGCATGGCCGCTGTCGATATCGGGCAGCCATTATGCGATATCGGTTGCAGGCCCGTTGTACCGGATCGAAAGCAATCTGGACGATTACGTTCATAAGCTGCGTGTAGCCTGCCGCGCGATCGAACAGGGCATGCAGCCCTGAACACCGCGCCACCCTCAGCAGATCGATTGCAGCAAGCGCGCGGTTTCGAACATAGGCAGACCCATGACGCCTGTGTAGCTGCCGTGCAGGCATTCCACAAACATGCCGGCCGGACCCTGTATGCCGTATGCGCCAGCCTTGCCCATGGGTTCCCCCGTAGCGCAATAAGCCTCAATGTCGCCGCGCGTCAGGGCGCGAAAACGTACATCCGTCATGGAAACATCTTCGATCAGCGCGCCTTCGTAGGCCAGCACGACAGCAGTGTGGACAGCGTGGGTACGCCCGGAGAGCCGCGCCAGCATACGCCGCGCATCGGCCTCGTCGATTGGCTTGCCCAGGATGTCGCCGTCCAGAATGACGGTAGTATCAGCCGCCAGCACCGGACGCGTATCGCCGGGGCGAGCCGTTGCCAGCCAGCGTACGGCGCGCTCGGCTTTTTCGCGGGCGGTGCGTCGCACATAGTCGTCGGGCGGTTCGCCCTCGTGGCGAGGCTCGTCTTCGCCTTCGGGCGCGGGTACGTGCAGCACCTCGTGGTCTACCCGCATCAGGGTCAAGATTTCGCGCCGGCGCGGGCTGGCCGATGCCAGGTAAATGGCAGGCAAGTCAAAAACATGCCCGCTCGAGGAGGCGCCGTGCGGATCGCGCGGCGCGGTCACGCGCGCACCTTGAGTATCTTCATACCGTTCGTGCCTCCACTGTTGGTGTAGTAGTCGCCCTTGGTCAGGATGATCCAGTCGCCCTTGCGCAGCAGGCCTCGTGCCGTCAGCTTTTCGATGGCCTTATCGCTGAGCTCGGCCGGATCTTCGTGGGCGGCATCGAAGGGAACCGTGTAGACCCCACGAAACAATGCGGCGCGCCGCTGCGTGTCAGGGTGCGGGGTGTAGCAGTAAATGGGCACACCCGAGCGGATGCGAGACATGATCAATGGTGTGTGGCCGCTTTCTGTCAGGCTGATGATGGCCTTCACCCCTGGAAAATGGTTGGCCGCATACATGGCAGACAGAGCAATGGTTTCGTCGCAGCGTGTAAAGGTTTCGCCAAGCCGGTGCTGGGACCGCGTTGTGGTGGGCTCTTGTTCGGCGCCCAAGCATACCCGCGCCATTGCCGATACCGCTTCCACCGGATACTGCCCCGACGCGCTTTCGGCCGAGAGCATCACCGCGTCGGTGTAATCGAGTACGGCATTTGCGACATCCGATACCTCAGCCCGCGTGGGCATGGGGCTGTGCGTCATGGATTCCATCATCTGGGTAGCAGTGATCACCAGCTTGTTATGGGTGCGCGCGTGCTGGATGATACGCTTCTGGATGCCCACCAGGCGCGCATCGCCGACTTCAACGCCCAGATCGCCGCGCGCCACCATGACGCCGTCGCTGACCTTGATAATAGCGTCCAGCGCGCGGTCATCCTTCACTGCTTCGGCGCGTTCGATCTTTGCAATGATCCAGGCATTGCTGCCAGCCTCCTGCACCAGCTTGCGGGCCTGCTGGATATCGGTGCCATAGCGCGGGAAAGAAACTGCCACGTAATCCATGTCGAGCTCGGCTGCGAGCAGGATGTCTTCCTTGTCCTTGTCAGTAAGGCTGGGTGCGGAAATCCCGCCGCCGCGCCGGTTGATCCCCTTGTTGTTGGAGAGCGGGCCGCCGGTTACCACGGTGCAATGCACAGCATATTCGTCGACAGTGTCGACTGTTAACACCACACGTCCATCGTCCAGCAGCAGTTCATCGCCAGGGTGGCAGTCTTGCACCAGGCTGGGGTAGTCGATGCCGACGATGGTTTCATTGCCCGCTTCGGACGGGTGCTGGTTGGAAAGCGTGAAAGGCTGGCCCTCGCGCAGGGTGACGGCACCCTCGGTGAAGCGCGCAATACGAATCTTGGGACCTTGCAGGTCGCCCATGACTGCGACGAAGCGACCATGCTTGGCTGACAGCTCGCGCACCAGCCGGGCGCGTTCCCGGTGATCGTCGGCGCTGCCGTGGGAGAAGTTCAGCCGGGCGACGTCCATGCCGG
This sequence comes from Paracandidimonas lactea, assembly GCF_021653995.1. Taxonomy (NCBI): domain Bacteria; kingdom Pseudomonadati; phylum Pseudomonadota; class Betaproteobacteria; order Burkholderiales; family Alcaligenaceae; genus Paracandidimonas; species Paracandidimonas lactea. Next base: position 821,682 of record NZ_JAJJOZ010000001.1, on the reverse strand, counting down.
CCAGAATGAGTTTTTCGATCTTGTCGGCGCTTGAGGTGGCCGGACCCAGTGTGGCTACGATCTTGGTGCGTCGGATAGTCATGGCTGCGATGTGCGTTGGTTGGTGGAAACCAGGCGGCCGGCGCACGGCGTACATGCGGTCAGGCGCGGTGGTAGGGATGCCCGGTCATGATAGCCCAGGCGCGGTACAACTGTTCGGCCAGCAGCACCCGCACCATGGGGTGGGGCAGGGTGAGCGAAGAAAGGCGCAGCAGGCCGTGGCACTGACGCTTGAAATCGGCATCCAGGCCGTCGGGGCCGCCAATGATGAAGGCCACGTCGCGTCCTTCCCCGCGCCAGTCTTCGAGCTGGCGCGAAAGCGCCATCGTGGTGAGGCTTTTGCCGTGCTCGTCCAGCGCCATGCGCAGCGCGCCGGACGGCAGGGCGCTGTCGATACGGCGGGCTTCGGCCTGCATCATCTGCGCGGGCGTCTTGCCCGAGGTGCGGGGCTCCGGCTTGACTTCGCGAAGCTCGAGCGCGCAGTCGGCCGGCAGACGGCGGGCGTAGTCCTGCCAGCCGGCCTCGACCCATCCGGGCATCCGCTGGCCCACAGCGACGACGATGAGTTTCATCGCCGCGTTGGCCTACTGTTCGTCGAGTTCGTCATCGAAGCCATCGAACGGATCGAAGGATTGTGCAATGACTGGTTGTGTGGACTGCGGCAACAGCTTTACCCGTACAGGTTTGCCGCCCCAGATTTCCTCGAGGTTGTAATAATGGCGCACCGTGGGCTGCATGCAATGCACGACAATGTCGCCAAGGTCGACCAGCACCCATTCGCCAGTGTCTTCGCCTTCGAAGGCCAGAACAGGCACCTTCTGTTCGCGGGCCTTGTCTGCCACATTGTTGGCGAGGGCGCGGGTTTGGCGGTTGGACGAGCCACTGGCAATGATGACCCGGTCAAACAGGCCTGTAAGGTGGGAAGTGTTGAACACCTTGATGTCCTGGGCCTTGACGTCTTCGAGGGCGTCGATGACCAGGCGCTGAAGTTTTTGTAGTTCCATGTAGCGACTATAACGTGATACGTCAGGTGTCAGGCGCCCGGTACAGTTGATTTTCGCGGATGTATTGTGCAACTGCAACATCGAGCAGGCTGGCGGTATCGCCGCCGTGGGCGAGCCGCCTCCTGATTTCAGTGGAAGAGATGCTTCGCGGGGCGAATGACAGGCGCAACAGCGGACGTCCGATTTCGTCGAGAAAACGACGCAGGGCGTCTGGTTCGGCAAGTGGTGTGCCCGGGCGCTGGGCTACGGCCAGGTAGACGCGTTGGGCGATATCCTGCCAGCGGTGCCAGGTACAGAAATTGGCGAGCTGGTCTGCCCCGAGAATCCAGTAGTAAGTGTGGCCCTCGGGCAATGCATCAAGAGTGTCGGCGGTATATGTTGGGCCGTTGCGCGCAAGCTCTTGCGGATCAATGCGCAGCCCAGGGTGCCCAGCAACGGCAAGCTCGAGCATGGCCAGCCGGTGCGACGCGTCCGCCGCCAGTGGGGCGCGCTGCCATGGGTTGGCGGCGGGGATCAGACGTACTTCGTCCAGCCCGAGTGTTTTGCGCGCGCTGTCCGCCAGCGCGATGTGCGCCAGATGTACGGGGTCGAAGCTGCCGCCCAGCAGGCCGATCTTCACAGCCAGCTCCGGGGCCGCAGGAAGGGCGCCAATGCAGCTTCGGGCGTACCCGCCTCGGGCACCCAGTCGTAGCGCCACGTGGCCGTGGGCGGCATGGAAAGCAGAATCGATTCTGTGCGACCGCCAGATTGCAGGCCGAACAGGGTGCCACGGTCGTATACGAGGTTGAATTCGACATAGCGGCCGCGCCGATATGCTTGGAAGTCGCGTTCGCGTTCGCCATAGGCGGTGTGGCGGCGGCGCTCGACGATAGGCATGTAGGCGTCCAGGAAGCTGTCGCCCACCGCTCGCGTGAGCGCGAAGCAGCGGTCAAAACCGCCTTCGTTCAGATCGTCGAAGAACAGCCCGCCCACGCCACGGGTTTCCTTGCGGTGCTTGAGGTAGAAGTATTCGTCGCACCATTTTTTGTAGGCGGGGTAGACCTCGGCCCCGAACGGCGTGACCGCATCGTGGCATACACGGTGGAAGTGCCGCGCGTCTTCTTCAGCCGGGTAGTAGGGGGTGAGGTCGAGCCCGCCGCCAAACCAGAATACGTCTTGCGCATCTGGCGCTGGGGCATGGGCGAGGAACAGCCGCACATTCATGTGCGTGGTGGGTACATAGGGGTTGCGCGGGTGCAGCACCATGGAAACACCCATGGCTTCCCAGGTGCGGCCTGCGAGCTCGGGCCGGTGGGCGCTGGCCGAAGGCGGCAGGGTGGCGCCTTGCACGTGACTGAACAGTACGCCGGCGCGTTCGAATAATGCGCCGCCTTCGACGTAGCGTGCCAGGCCGCCGCCACCTTCGGGGCGCTGCCAGGGATCGGCCGCAAAGGCGTCGCCACCGGCAGCCTCGAGCGTGCCGACGATACTGGCCTGCAGGCCGGTGAAGTACTCGCGCGCGGCGGTGAGGGAAACTGCCATGCCGCGTCCGTCAGGCCTGGCCGCCGGAGACGGCGCGCCAGCCTATGTCGCCACGGAACTGCTGGCCATCGAAATGGGTTTGCGCCACGGCATCGTAGGCGGCCGCCTGTGCGCGCTTGACCGAGTCGGCCAGTACGGTGACGCACAAGACGCGCCCGCCTGATGTCTTGAGCACGCCGTCTTCGAGGCGCGTACCGGCGTGGAACACCATGCAGTCGTCGGTGTCGGGCGCCAGGCGATCAATGACATCGCCTGTGCGCGGCGTGGCGGGGTAGTCTTTAGCGGCCATGACCACACCCAAGGCGCAGCGGCGGTCCCATTCGATCTCGGCCTGGTCGAGCTTGCCTGCGACGGCCAACTCGAACACTTTGGTGAGGTCGCTTTTCACGCGCATTATGATGGGCTGGGTTTCAGGATCGCCCATGCGGCAGTTGAATTCCAGCACCTTGAGCGGACGGGTGGTGTCGGGGCCGTCGCCGATCATCAGCCCGGCATACAAAAAGCCGGTGTAAGGCAGGCCGTCGCGCGCCATGCCAGCGATGGTGGGCTGGATGACCTCGCGCATGATGCGGTTGTGCAGGGCGGGGCTGATTACGGGCGCAGGCGAATAAGCGCCCATGCCGCCGGTATTGGGGCCCTGGTCGCCGTCTTTCAGGCGCTTGTGATCCTGGCTGGTGGCCAGCGCCAGCACGTTGCGGCCGTCGCACATGACGATGAAGGAGGCTTCTTCGCCCTGCAGGCATTCTTCGATGACGACCCGCGCACCTGCCGCGCCCAGTGAGCCGTCGCCCAGCATTTGGTCGACCGCCTGTTGCGCTTCGTCTACCGTGGTGGCAACCACCACGCCCTTGCCGGCCGCCAGGCCATCGGCCTTGACGACGATGGGCGCACCCTGTGCGGCGATGTAGGCGCGGGCCTGCGCCGGATCGGTGAAGGTTTGGTAGGCAGCGGTGGGAATGTGGTGCCGGACCATGAAGGCCTTGGCGTAGTCTTTCGAGCTTTCGAGCTGTGCGGCTGCCCGGGTGGGGCCGAAGATTTTGAGGCCGGCCGCGCGGAAGGCGTCGACCACCCCTCCTGCCAGCGGGGCTTCGGGGCCGACCACCGTGAAGGCGATTTTTTCTTGTTGTGCGAAGGCGACCAGTTCTTCATTGGTGCTCAGCGCGACGTTCTGCAGACGGTCGCCGTTTGCGGTGCCGCCGTTGCCAGGGGCGACGTAGACAGTCTGTACGCGTGGCGAGCGCGCGAGGCGCCAAGCCAGGGCATGTTCACGGCCGCCGCCGCCGATGACGAGTAATTTCATAGTTGGTTTGATATTGCCCGTGGGCGTCTAGGTAAATTGGTAAGCCGGATCATCGGTAAACCGGGAATCCGGCATATCGCGGCACCAGGCCGCGTTGGGAACATGGGGGACGCCGGGCCACGCGGCCCGACGAAGCACGGCAAACAGGGCCTTTATTCGGCTTGATCGAAAACTGCGGTGGTATAGACCTCCTGGACGTCGTCCAGCCCTTCCAGCATATCGAGCAGTTTCTGCATGGCGACGGCATCGTCGCCCGACAGTTCGGTTTCGTTTTGCGGCAACATGGTAATGCCCTGGATTTCGGGTGCGAGGCCCGCTTGCTCGAAGGCGACTTTGACGGCTGCATAGCTGGTGGGGGCGCAAAGCACTTCGATCACACCCTCGTCGTCGGCCTGGACATCGTCGGCGCCAGCCTCGAGCGCCACTTCCATGACCTGTTCTTCGGAGGTGCCCGGCGCGAATACGAACTGGCCGCAGTGCTTGAACATGAAGGCGACCGAACCTTCCTGGCCGAGATTGCCGCCGTTCTTGGTGAAGGCGTGGCGCACTTCGGCCACGGTGCGCGTGCGGTTGTCCGTCATGCAGTCGACCACGACCGCCGCACCGCCAACCCCATAGCCTTCGTAGCGGATTTCTTCGTAGTTGGCGCCGTCCGCCCCGCCCGCGCCCCGTTGGATCGCGCGTTGGACGTTGTCTTTGGGCATGTTGGCGGCGGTAGCCTTGTCCCAGGCCAGGCGCAGCCGCGGATTGGAGTCCGGATCGGAGCCGCCGGCGCGTGCCGCGACCGTGATCTCACGAATGATTTTTGTCCAGAGTTTGCCGCGCTTGGCGTCCTGGCGACCCTTGCGGTGCTGGATGTTCGCCCATTTACTGTGTCCGGCCATAGATTCGAAATGCAAAATTCAGGGTTGAGGGAAGTTCAGCGCCATTTTACCGCGTGCGCGGGAGAGGGCACCGAATTACACTTGGGCTTCCCTACTATTGTGGAAGACTGGACATGGCCGATCCCATCCTCATTGCGCAGAACCAAACCGCCAAAACCTATCTGCTGCCGCAGCGCGCCAACCGCCATGGCTGTATCACCGGCGCCACAGGCACCGGCAAAACAGTTACGCTGCAGGTGCTGGCCGAGGCGTTCTCGGGCATGGGCACGCCAGTGTTCATGGCCGACGTGAAGGGCGACCTGAGCGGTATATCCCAGCCCGGGCAGATGACACCCAAGCTGGCCGAGCGCTTGCAGCGCCTGGGTCTCCCCGAGCCAGCGGCGGGTGCCTGCCCCGTAACACTGTGGGACGTCTTCGGCGAACAGGGCCACCCCGTGCGGGCCACCGTGTCCGATATGGGGCCTCTGCTGCTGGGCCGGATGCTGGAACTGAACGACACCCAGGAAGGCGTGTTGAATCTGGTGTTCAAGGTGGCTGACGATGAGGGCATGTTATTGCTCGACCTGAAAGACCTGCGCGCCATGTTGCAAGACGTCGCAGACCGCGGCACCGAGCTGCGCACCAAATACGGCAATGTGTCGGCGGCATCGATCGGGGCGATCCAGCGCAGCCTCTTGCGGCTCGAATCTCAGGGGGCCGACGCCTTCTTTGGCGAGCCGATGCTTGATGTCATGGATCTTCTGCGCACCGACGCCGCTGGCAGAGGCATGGTCAATATTCTTGCCGCCGACCGCCTCATGCAGGCGCCGCGCCTGTATGCCGTCTTTCTACTCTGGCTGCTGGCGGAAATCTACGAAAACCTGCCCGAGATCGGCGATCCAGACAAGCCTAGGCTGGTGTTCTTCTTTGATGAGGCTCACCTGCTGTTCAGCGATGCGCCCAAGGCACTGCTTGAAAAAATCGAACAGGTTGTGCGCCTGGTACGCTCCAAAGGGGTCGGGGTGTATTTCGTCACGCAGAACCCTGCGGACATCCCCGATACGGTGCTGGGGCAACTGGGCAATCGCGTCCAGCATGCCTTGCGGGCGTTTACGCCGCGCGACCGGAAAGCCGTGCGCACCGCGGCTGAAACCATGCGACCCAATGAGGGTTTGAATATCGAGGCTGCCATTACTGAACTGGGCGTGGGTGAGGCACTGGTGTCTCTGCTGGATGTGAAGGGCAGTCCTACGCCTACGGAGCGCGTGTGGGTGCTGGCACCGAACAGCCGCATCGGCCCGGCAACAGATGCGGAGCGGCAGGCCTTGCGCACGGGGCCCGGCTTGGCGGGCAAATACGAAAAGCCTGTGGATCGCGAATCCGCCTACGAAGTGCTGGCGGCGCGGGCGATGGCCGGTGTCCCAGGTTCGGACGCGGCGTCGGAGCCGGAGAAGGGCGCGCGCGCGGAGGCGGGGGCTGCGCAACGACAGAATGACGACAATAATCTGGCGGGCGCGGTCACGGATTTTCTGTTTGGCTCCACAGGCCCTCGCGGCGGCCGCCGCGAGGGGGTGGTGCAGGCGGCTGTCAAGAGCGCCATACGCAGCACCACCACACAACTCATGCGCGGCATACTTGGCTCGCTGGTGGGTGGCACGCGCCGGCGTCGCTAAGGTGGCGCACGGGGCGGGCGGCATTGGCGGCATTCCCGCAGTAAGATACTTAATCCGTTAATCTGCGGCGCCATGTGGGCCCGTGCGCGGTACAGCGTTCAATCTCGTCATTCAATACAACATGCAAGAGGTGGAAGTGTCGAATCGTCACAAGATAGCAGTCATGCCGGGCGACGGCATTGGCAAGGAAGTAGTCCCTGAAGGCCTGCGGGTGCTGGATGCCGTGGCCACGCGCCACAGTATCGGGTTCGACTGGAATATGTTCGACTGGAGCTGTGATTACTACGCCAAACACGGTCGCATGATGCCCGAAGACTGGAAGGAGCGCCTGCTGGGGCACGAAGCTATCTTCTTTGGAGCGATCGGGTGGCCGGCCACGGTGCCCGACCACGTCGCCCTGTGGGAGTCCTTGTTCAAGTTTCGTCGCGAGTTCGATCAATACATCAATTTGCGGCCGGTGCGCCTGATGCCGGGCGTTACCTCGCCGCTGACGGGCCGCAAGCCGGGCGATATCGATTTCTTTATCGTGCGCGAGAACACCGAGGGCGAATACTCCAACAGTGGCGGTATCCTCTTCGAAGGTACCGAGCGCGAAGTGGTGGTGCAGGAAAGCATCTTTACCCGCACCGGCGCCGAGCGCGTACTGAAGTTTGCCTTTGAGCTCGCGCAAAAGCGCGGCAAGCATCTGACGGCCGCCACCAAGTCCAACGGTATTTCCATTTCTATGCCCTGGTGGGACAAGCGGGTGGCCGAAATGGGCGAACGCTACCCTGACGTGCGCTGGGACAAATACCATATCGACATCCTCTGCGCGCACTTCGTGCAGCATCCAGACTGGTTCGACGTGGTGGTCGCCTCAAACCTGTTTGGCGACATTCTGTCCGACCTGGGCCCGGCCTGTACGGGCACCATTGGCATTGCACCTTCGGCCAACCTCAATCCCGAGCGCAAGTTTCCCTCGCTGTTCGAACCCGTGCACGGCTCGGCGCCCGATATCTACGGCAAGGGCATTGCCAACCCCATCGGGCAGATCTGGAGTGGGGCGCTGATGCTGGATTTCCTGGGCTACCCAGACGCCAGCGCTCAGGTGGTCAAGGCGATCGAAACCGTGCTCGCCGAAGGCCCACGCACGCCCGATATGGGCGGCAAAGCCAGCACACAGGACGTTGGCAAGGCCGTGGCCGAGATTATCGCCAAGGGTTAAGCACTACGTTGGGATGCCGGTGCGCCGTTTGCGTATGCAAGGGCGCGCCGCCCTAAGCGCCCTGCGCCGATGCGGTGGCGGCCTACGGGCCGGATTTCAGCTAGCCTTTTGGCTAGCCAGCTTCTTTTTTTCGCCGCGCTGGCGCAGGCCCGACCACACGATCGCGCCTATCATCAACACGCCCCCCAGCACCATGCGCGGCGAGGGATAGTGCCCAAACAACAAGGCAGCGAACACAATGGCGTAGACCGGCTCCAGGGCGATGACAATGCCGGCGCTGCGCGCCTCGAGGGTTTTCAGGCTGGCCACCATCAGATAATGCGACAGTGCTGTGCAAAGGATGCCCAGCATGGCCAGCCAAACCCAATCGAGCGCACCCAGGCTGCCCAGCGAAGCCCAGCCAAAGGGCAGGGTAAGCAGCAGCACAAAGATGTTTTCCCAGCACGCTACCTGCTGTGCCGGCAGCCGAGCCACCGCCCGCCGGTTGATGACGGCGAACAGCGCGAATGTCAACCCCGAGAGAATGGCCCAGGCCATGCCGGTGGTGGCCTGGTCGCGAAAATCGAACGACGGCGTCACCAGCACGAGGCCCAGGGTGACCAGCGCCAGGATCAGCCACTCGGCGCGCGACACCTTTTCTTTGAAGACCAGGAACTCGCACAGCGTGATAAAGGCGGGGAAGCTGGCAAAACCCAGCGTGGCGACGGCAACACCGGCGATTTTTACCGAGTGAAAGAAGGTAGCCCAATGTACAGCCAGCATGACGCTGGCGGCGAACAGTGCGGCCAGGCTGCGCGGAGAGACGCCCCGGACGGTTGCGCCGCCTTGCAGGCGCAGCACTGCGTACAGGGCAGCAACGGCGAAGCCGGCGCGCCCGGCCGTGATAGCCATGGGGTCGCCCTGGATGAGTTTGCCAAGGATGCCGGTAAGGCCAAACAATACCGCTGCGACGTGGATCGCAAGCAGTGCGCGCTGACGGCTCATAATTTCGACGAAAACACCGGTGGAAGAATTAAACTAATGCTGCACCGCCCGGCATGTGCCTGCCTAACGCTTTCCGGGCCGCTCGTGCACAAGACAACCCGGCATAATCGCAGCATTCGTACTGGCGCGCAACTGCGCCGGCGCAGTCCCACCATAACAATCCATACAGGAGCCTCACTTGGAAACCCAGGTCAAAGCCATACGCCTCGAAGAACACGGCGGTCCCGAAGTGCTGAAGCTGGTCAACGTCACCCTCGCCGCGCCTGGCAAGGGCGAGGTAACGATACGGCAGAAAGCGATTGGTTTGAATTTCATCGATATTTACTGTCGCACCGGCCTGTACGCCAACGCGCTGCCGCATGGCATCGGGTATGAGGCATCAGGTGTTGTCGATGCTGTTGGCGAAGGCGTATCGCACCTGAAGGTGGGTGATCGTGTCGCCTATGGGCAAAGCCCGCTCGGCGCATACGCCGAAGCGCGCAACGTGCCCGCACATCAAGTTGTGCGCATCCCTGATAATGTCACGTTCGACGAGGCCGCAGCGGTGATGCTCAAGGGCCTCACGGTGCAATACCTCTTTCGCCAGACCTACCGCCTGCAGGGTGGCGAAACCATTCTGTTCCATGCAGCCGCAGGCGGCGTGGGCCTGATCGCCTGCCAGTGGGCCAAGGCGCTCGGCGTCAAGCTCATTGGCACCGCATCTACGGCCGAAAAGGCTGCGCTGGCGAAAGCGCATGGCGCCTGGGAGGTGATCAACTACTCCACGGAAGATGTCGTCAAACGGGTGCTTGAACTCACCGAAGGCCGCAAGGTGCCGGTGGTATACGATGGCGTGGGCAAGGCTACCTGGGAAACTTCTCTGGACTGTATCGAGCGCCGCGGCCTGATGGTGAGTTTCGGCAACGCATCGGGCTCGGTAACGGGTGTCGATCTTGCCATTCTCAACCAGAAAGGCTCGTTGTTTGTCACGCGGCCCAAGCTGGCGGATCACGTGCCAACACGTGAAAAGTTGCAGGCTGCCGCCGACGAGATGTTCGGCCTGGTTGGCAAGAAGAAGATCAAGATAACCATCGGCCAGCGTTTTCCGCTGGCCGATGCCGCCGCCGCGCAGGAAGCCCTGGCATCTCGCAAAACCACGGGTGCCACCATTCTCACGCTGGACTGATCCGCGTTGTATCAGCCGCGCGTACCGCGCGCGGCCTGTGAATCAGCAATGCAAAAACGCTGCCTCAAATCAAGGCGGCGTTTCTGTATATGGGTGCCAAGCCTCCAAGTGGGCTTGCTCAGTGGCCGATGCTGGGTGCGCGTGGGGCGCAGCTGCACCCGGGGCGCCCCGGCGGGTGCTCAGGCCTTCAAGCCTCGTCGTGATAGCGTTTGACGCGCTCGACTTCTTCTTTGGACCCGAGTACCACGCCCACACGCTGATGCAGCGCTTCGGGCTGGATGTCAAGGATGCGCTGGCTGCCGTCGATGGCCGCGCCGCCGGCCTGTTCCACGATGAAGCTCATGGGGTTGGCTTCGTACATCAGGCGCAGCTTGCCATTCTTGCCGCTGGCGCGCTGATCGCGCGGGTACATGAAAATACCTCCGCGCGTCAGGATGCGATGCACGTCGGCCACCATGGAGGCCACCCAGCGCATATTGTAGTTTTTGCCCAGTGGGCCTTCTTTGCCGGCCAGGCAGTCATCGATATAGCGCTTGACGGGCGCTTCCCAGTGGCGCATGTTCGACATGTTGATGGCGAACTCCGCCGTTGTCGCGGGGATGCGGATGTCTTCATCGGTAAGCTGCCAGGCGCCCAGTTCGCGGTCCAGCGTAAAGGCGACCACGCCCGTACCCACTGTAAGCACCAGCATGGTCTGGGGCCCGTATACCGCATAGCCCGCCGCGACCTGCATCGAGCCGCGCTGCAGGAAATCCGCCTCGGCTACGTCCTGGCCCGAGGTGTGGTGCGGCGCATGCAACACCGAGAAAATAGTGCCGATGGACACATTCACGTCAATATTGGATGAGCCATCCAGGGGATCGAACAGCAGCAGGTATTCGCCCTTGGGGTAGCGATTCGGGATCAGGTGGATGGTTTCCATCTCTTCGGAGGCCATCGCCGCCAAGTGCCCGCCCCATTCATTGGCTTCGAGCAGAATCTCGTTGGACATGACATCCAGTTTCTTCTGCACCTCACCCTGCACGTTCTCGCTGCTCAGGCTGCCCAACACGCCGCCCAGCGCGCCTTTGCTGACCGCATGGCCGATGGTCTTGCAGGCGCGCGCGACGGTTTCGATGAGAAGCCGCACTTCCGCGGAAACAGCCTGTTCCTTTCGCTGCTGCTCGACCAGGTATTGGGTCAGGGTTTTACGAGACATAGTTATCGTTGCTCCGTGTATTGAATGCTTTGAATGCTTTGAATACTTTGCTGGCTATAAGTGCTTCAGATGCTGAGAATGCGTTGAATGCCTTGATTTGAATGCCTTGATGTTCAAAGGCCTCAGATGCTCAAGGCTTTGGAGACAATTTCATCCACATTGCGCGACAGGCCCGGGTGCTGACGAACCTGTTCCAAGGCGGCGCGCATGCCGCTGCGCTGCGGCTCGGCATATCTGGCCCAGTTGTCGAAAGCGCGCGCAAGCCGGGCTGCGATCTCAGGGTTCAGGCTGTCGAGAGCCAGCACTTGCTCTGCCCAGAACGCATAGCCCTCTTGATTGTGCACGCCCTGCAGGTTGTTGATGCAGAACTGAAAAATCAGCGCCCGAGCGCGATTGGGGTTGCGCAGAGAAAAAGCGGGATGCAGCATCAATGCGCGAGTGCTCTCCACGGTGGCGCTGGGGGCGGTAGCCTGAAGCACGAACCATTTGTCCATCACCAGCGGATCCTGCTGCCACGTTTGGTAGAAGTGATCGAGTGCCCGTGTGCGTTCGGCCTCGGGGCCGTCGTGCACCAGCGCCGCCAGCCCGCCCATGGCATCGGTCATGTTGGAGGCATCGTAATACTGGGTGCGGGCCAGTGATACGGCCTCCGCGTCGCCGGCCGCCATCAGGTAGGACAGGGCAAGGTTCTTGAGTGCGCGCCGGCCGGCCTGCACAGGGTCGGGGCTGTACTGTGGCGGTGCCTTGCTGGTCGTGTCACGGTAGACATCATGCCATAGCGGCGCAAGCATTTGCCCCAGCGCGGTGCGCAGTCGGCGGCAGGCGCGCACCACCCCCAAGGGATCGAGCGGGCTGGTTTTTTCGAGCAATTCTTTTTCGCCAGGCAGGCTGAGTACCCGCGCCTTATAGGCATCGGTAATCTGCGTATCACGCAGCAGCGTGCGCCAGGTGTCGATGAACATTGGGTCGATGTCGATGCTGGCATCGCCCACCAAGCACAGCAACTGACGCGAGGCCAGTTCGCGCGTGGCTTCCCAGCGTGCAAAGGGGTCTGTGTCGTGCCGCGCGAGCAGCGCGAGATCGGCGTCGGGGCGCTCAAACTCGACGATGACAGGCGCCGAGAAATTGCGCAGCAAAGAGGGGACGGGCTCTTCGGGGATATCCCGCAGCACCCAGGTTTGTGATTCGCTCGTGAGCTCGAGCAGTACGGTATCGGCTGGCGCCTGCCCTTCCAGAGACAGCGGCAGGGGGCGGCCGTCGCGTGCCAGTAGGCCCAGGGCGAAGGGTATATGCAGCGGCGGCTTGTGTGCCGGTGGCTCCTGGAGCTTCTCGATGCCGGCTGGCGCGTTGCGTTGGGTGAGCGTCACTACGCAACGGTGCTCAATGGCATTCCAGTCGATGGAAACGGCAACCCTCGGTGTGCCCGCCTGGCTGTACCAGCGGCGGAAAATGTCCAGGCTGCGGCCGGGATTTTGCCGGGTATAAACCGACTCCATGGCGCTGACGAAATCGTCGCAGGTGACGGCCTGGCCGTCGTGGCGGCGGAAGTATTCATCCAGCCCTGCACGAAAACCGGCTTCGCCCAGCAGCGTGTGCTGCATACGGATAACTTCAGCGCCTTTTTCGTACACCGTGGCTGTGTAGAAATTGCCGATCTCCTGATAGCTTTCCGGGCGGATCGGATGCGCCATCGGGCCCGCGTCTTCCGGGAATTGCGCGATGCGCAGCGTGGTCACGTCGTCGATACGCTTGACTGCGCGTGCGCTGACTGCCTCGGCGCCGTCCAGCCCCGCCGCCAGCATGTCGGCCGAGAATTCCTGGTCACGAAAGACGGTGAGCCCTTCCTTGAGCGAAAGCTGGAACCAGTCGCGGCAGGTCACGCGGTTGCCGGTCCAATTGTGAAAGTATTCGTGCCCGATCACCGATTCGACGCCACGATAGGCGGCATCGGTAGCCGTGGCAGGGTCGGCCAGCACATAGGCCGAGTTGAAGATGTTCAGTCCCTTGTTTTCCATCGCGCCCATGTTGAAATCGCGCGCGGCAACGACCATGAAGCGATCCAGATCCAGTTCGAGCCCCCAGCGCTGTTCGTCCCAATGCAGCGAACGCGCCAGGCTGTCCAGGGCCCACTCGGTGCGGTCGTTCGAGCCATGATCGCTATAGACCTGCAGCAGTGCCTGGCGCCCGCTGCGGGTGACCTCTCGGCGTTCGCGGCAGTCGAAGTCGCCTGCCACCAACGCGAAAAGATAGCAGGGCTTGGGATGCGGATCGTGCCAGACTGCCTCGTGGCGCCCTTCGGGCAGGTCGTTCTGGGAAACCAGATTGCCGTTGGACAGCAGCAGCGGGTAGCGCGCTTTGTCGGCCCGTAGTGTGACGCGGTAGCGTGCCATCACGTCGGGGCGGTCGGGGAACCAGGTAATACGCCGAAAGCCTTCGGCCTCGCATTGCGTAAACAGGTGTGCGCTCGATACGTAGAGCCCCATCAGTGTGGAGTTATCGGCGGGCCGGCAGAAGTTTACGATCTCGAGGACGAAGCTGGGTTGGGATGGATGCAGCGTCAGGGTGCCCGCGTCCAGCGTGTAGTCTTGCGGGCTCAGCGCCTCGCCATCAATCGTTACGCTTTCGAGTTGCAGCGTGTCGCCGTCCAGTACCAGCGCCTGGGGCGTCAGTGTGGCCCGTTCGAGCCGCATCACCGTCCGCACCCGGGTCTGGGTGGGATCAAGATCGAACGTGAGTTCGACGTCGTGCAAGTGGTACGGGTACGGCCGGTAGTCGAGACGGGAGATGGTGGGTGCGGTATCGGTACGCATGGAGAGCTGTTTCAATAGGTTCCAGACAGCTTTATTGTAGTGTTTGCCGCTGCTTCTGGTTTTTTATAATGTAGGTGCAACCTTTACCCCGTTCTCGGGGTCCAATAAACGCATCGGCAGCGCTGGGGCGCAGGAATTCCGGGCGCACAGGCGGCCGTGCCGCGGGAGAACATTATGTGGCGTACCGCCAAGGCATACTACAGGCAGTTTTGGCGCGGGGTGGCATTGTGCGTCGGCATGACGTTGCTGGCCGGTTGCGCGTCCACCTTGTCTGCGCGGGTGACCAGTTACCAGCAATGGCCCGCTGATGCGCAGGGCGCAAGCTATCACATCGTACCGTCTGCAAACCAGGTCAATAATCTGCAGTTCCAGAGCTTTGCGGACATGATCAGGGCAAATATCGGCCCCGTCGGCCTCATTGAGGCGCCGAATGCGGCGGCGGCACGTTTTGATGTGCATGTCGATTATTCAAATCCGGTTACACAGACCTGGGTCAGGCAATATAACGACCCATATTTAAATGATGGGTGGGGGTTCGGCCCGTCATTCGGATGGTTTGGCGGCGGCCCGTATTGGGGCGGGGCGGTCTATTATCCGCCTTCGGTTTCCACCGTGCCGGTAATGGTTTATAAAAACACACTTACTGTCACGATTAATGATCGTCAACGGAAAGGCGCTGAGGTTTACCGGTCCACCGCCGTCAATGTCAGCGGTTCGGACAACCTTGCGCAGGCGATGCCGTATTTGGCACGTGCGGTATTCGACGGGTTTCCGGGTAATAATGGCCAAGTGCGTGAAGTCGAATATGAGCGCGGGCGCTGACTCCGCTCAATATTAAAAAGGCCTGCTTGCGCAGGCCTTCGAGGTTTGATACGAGCGGTTGCCGTTATTGGATGAGGAAGTCGTCACGCTTCTTGCCTTCGGCTTCGGCAGCCGTGATCCATTTTGGCGGCTTGCCCCGGCCCGTCCAGGTATCCCCGGTTTCAGGGTGGCGATACTTGGGCGGCACGACGCGCCGTGGGGCGGGTGTCGCCTGCTTGCGTGCGGTCTTGCGCGCACTGTGGCTGTTGTACACCGCCGCGACGTCTTCAGGCGTGATATCGTACTCGCGCATTGAACGCAGTATGCTGGCAAGGATGGGCCCGCGGCGCTTGGCCTGCAGGGTTTTCGCCTGTTTTTGAAGGCGTTGGATTTCTTTCTCAATCTTTTGAAGTGTTGAACTGGTATCGCGAGGCATTAGAAGTCCCTGTTGATGATTGAGGGGCGCGTTTTAAATGAACCGCATGGGTTTTTGCGGCGAGCGTTAATTCTATCTTATTTCCGCATTATTAATAGGATTAATTTGCGCATTATCTGTCAGAATTGCATGCAATGTTCGCGGGTAAGGTGCTCTGTAAGAAACTACATATGTCAGTAAATAATCCTGTACCAGATTTTCGCGTTGCGGCTATTCAAATGGTTTCGTCCTCCAGCGTGAAAGATAATCTCGCCCAGGCTGCCGAGCTGATTGCGGCCGCGGTTGCCGATGGCGCGCGGATCCTGGCCTTGCCTGAGTATTTCTGCTTCATGGGCCATCGTGACGCGGATAAACTGGCGATTCGCGAAACGTCCGGCAGCGGGCTGATCCAGGCCTTTCTGGCGGATCAGGCGCGTCGCCATTCAATATGGCTGGTGGGCGGCACCCTGCCACTTGAAAGCCCTGATGCAGACCGCATATATAATTCATGCCTTGTGTACGATCCGGCCGGCGCGCAAGTGGCTCGGTATGACAAGATTCACCTGTTCGGCTTTCGCAAAGGCAATGAGGCCTATGATGAATCCATATCGATAAGGCCCGGTGATAATGCACCGACGATATTCGACAGCCCGTGCGGAAAAGTAGGGCTGTCAATCTGCTACGACCTGCGCTTTCCAGAGCTGTTCAGGGCGCAGGGCGAAGTCAGCTTGATTGTCCTGCCATCCGCCTTCACCTACACAACTGGTTCGGCGCACTGGGAAATCCTGTTGCGTGCGCGAGCCATTGAAAACCAATGTTACGTACTGGCCCCTGCCCAGGGAGGCAGGCATGAAAATGGTCGTCGTACATGGGGTCATTCCATGTTAGTGGATCCATGGGGCGATATCGTAGAGCAAATCGCCGAAGGCCCTGGTTATGCGGCCGGCAACATCGCGCCGGGGCGCCTGGAGGCGGTGCGCACCGCACTGCCGGCGCTCAGGCATCGCACTCTGTAAAACATACTTTTTCTCGCGGCCATTCATGAAACCCGTAGATACAACCATTCAGTCCCTGGCCACGGCCAAATCGCTGCTGCTCGACCCTTGGGGGTTGACCGAATCTGACATGGCGCGTGCGCTGGGCGCGATCTTTACGCACAAGGTTGATTATGCCGACCTTTATTTTCAATATACGCGCAGTGAAAGCTGGAGCCTGGAAGAAGGCATCGTCAAGACCGGCAGTTTCTCAATAGAGCAGGGTGTTGGCGTGCGCGCACTCAGCGGCGAGAAAACCGCATTCGCATATTCCGACAGCCTGTCGGCCGAGGCGTTGATGTCGTCCGCCCACGCCGTGCGGGCCATAGGCCGCAAGGGCGCGGGAAAGCAAAAAATATCCGCTGGGGAAGGGCTGCCGCGCGCCGGCCTATACCCGGCCATCGACCCGGTTGCCACGCTGACTGCCCCCGAAAAGGTAGCACTTCTGGAGCGCATCGAAGCCATGGCGCGGGCGGCGGATCCTCACATTATCCAGGTGATGGCCGGGCTGGGCGCGGAATACGATGTTGTCATGGTAGCGGGCAGCGACGGGCGCCTGGCCGCCGACGTACGACCTTTGGTCAGGCTGTCGCTTACTGTGATCGCCGAGCGCAACGGGCGGCGTGAAGTTGGCGTTGCCGGCGGGGGCGGCCGCACCGGGCTGGCTTATTTCACCGATGACCTTCTGCGCGGCTATGTGGCCCGGGCCGTGCACGAAGCACTGACCAATCTCGAGTCTCGCCCGGCCCCGGCTGGCGAAATGACAGTGGTGCTGGGCGCAGGCTGGCCCGGCATCTTGCTGCACGAAGCAGTGGGCCACGGGCTGGAAGGCGATTTCAATCGCAAGGGCTCCAGCGTATTTTCCGGGCGCATCGGCGAGCGCGTGGCGGCGCGCGGTGTTACCGTGGTCGACGACGGTACGCTGGCTGATCGCCGTGGTTCGCTCAATATCGACGATGAAGGCAACCCGACCCAACATAACGTGCTGATTGAGGACGGCATTCTCAAGGGGTATATGCAGGATTCACTCAATGCGCGTCTGATGAAAATGCCGGTGACCGGCAATGGGCGGCGCGAGTCCTATGCACATTTGCCTATGCCGCGCATGACCAATACCTATATGCTGGGTGGCGACAAAGATCCTGCCGAGATCATCGGCTCGGTCAAGAAAGGCCTATATGCGGCCAATTTCGGCGGTGGGCAGGTGGATATCACCAGTGGCAAGTTTGTGTTCTCGGCCTCCGAGGCATACATGATCGAGGACGGCCGCATCACGTATCCGGTCAAGGGCGCCACGCTGATTGGCAACGGCCCCGATGCCATGAATACCGTCAGCATGATAGGGAACGACTTGCAGCTTGATTCCGGGGTGGGCACCTGCGGCAAAGAGGGCCAGAGTGTGCCGGTGGGCGTAGGCATGCCCACAATCCGGCTGGACAGCCTGACTGTCGGCGGTACCGCCTCCTGAGACGTTGTACAGGCAGGCACGCGGTCGCCTGGCGCTGCTGCAGCGCCCTGTGGCCTGCCGTTCGTCATAGCGTCACCTTGACGTATTCGTTCAGGTCTCATATGATTTGAGTAGAAATCAATTTTGTTGAATTGTTTTTTACACATATATCATGACCGCCCCCAGCACTACCGAGCAATTTGATCTGCGCATATTGCGCGCGCTACGCCGCATAACGCGGTCGGTTGCTCTGCATTCGCGTCAGCTTGCCGCATGCAGCAACATCACGGCGCCGCAGCTTGTGTGCCTGCGGGCGGTTATCGACCACGGGCCGCTGACCGCCACCGCGATCAGCCGTGAAATTCACGTCAGCGCCAGCACCGTTGTCGGCATTCTCGACCGTCTCGAAGACAAGGGTCTGATTCGCCGTGAACGCGGCCGAGAAGACCGCCGCATCGTTTTCGTCACGGCCACCGATGCTGGCCGCCAGTTGGCAATTGACACACCTTCGCCGCTGCAGCAGAAGCTGTCAGAGGCGCTCAAGGCCTTGCCCGAGCCCGAGCAGGCGAGTATTACCTCGTCGCTCGAGCGTATTGTCGATCTTATGGAATCCGGCGGCGTGGCGCCGCCCGAAGCGCCAGGCGATCATGCTTCGCCTATCCTTGATGTTCCCGACACCAAGGGGGCGCTTCCAGAATCGGGACTTATGGTGTGACGACTGAATTAACGATCAACCCCCTCGAACAAAATCCTGTCTCTGCCGCGCCCGATGCCTCCTACGGCACCGCAAGCGCGGCAACCTCACCCTCCGGATCAGGCCAGACCTGGTTCAGGCGACCGCGCAAGGACGACGGCGTCGCCATTCACCAGCTTGTCTCCGAGTGCCCGCCACTCGACCTCAATTCCCGCTATACCTATCTGGTGCTCAGCGAGCACTTTCCGGCCACGTGCATCGTCGCCGGCGAGGGCGAGTCATTGCAGGGATATATCTCTGGCTATCTTGTTCCAGATAAGTCAGACACATTGTTCGTCTGGCAGGTAGCTGTACACCCCGACGCGCGGGGTAAGGGCCTGGCAGGGCAAATGTTGCGGCAATTGCTGCGACGCCCGGGCCTGCGCCATGTGCGCTTCATCGAAACGACTGTCGGGCCCGAGAACCGCGCATCGCGAGCGCTGTTCGAAGGGATGGCCCGTTCACTCAATACCAGGATTTCAGAGTCGCCGCTGTTTGGCCGTTCATTGTTCGGCCCGCAGGGGCACGACGACGAACCCCTGCTTCGCATTGGCCCATTTCAGCCTCTATAGCGTTTCGTCGCGGGTGGGCTGATCGTCTTTAATCGAAACGCTGGCGTTCCTGCGAGGGCACGTCGTGGGAAGGCGTTTCATCAATAGAAGGAGAAGATAAATGACTGATTTGAAAATATTTGACCGGATGGAGTCTGAAGTCAGGGGCTACGTCCGGTCGTTCCCGGTTGTTTTCAACAAGGCCAAGGGATCGCTCCTCATCGATGAACAGAATAATGAATATATCGATTTCTTCAGTGGTGCGGGGACGCTGAATTATGGACACAACAATCAGGTGCTCAAGAGTCGCCTGATTGATTATCTGAATACTGACGGTGTAGTGCACGGCCTGGACATGGCAACCAGCGCCAAGAAGTATTTTCTGGAAGCGGTAGACCGGGTATTGCTGAAACCGCGCGGCTGGGAGTACCGGCTACAGTTCACCGGGCCGACCGGGACCAACGCGGTCGAGGCGGCGCTAAAGCTCGCCCGGCAAGTCAAAGGCCGTTCCAACATCATTTCGTTTACCCATGGCTTTCATGGCGTGTCGGTGGGCTCGCTGGGTGCGACAGCCAATGCAAAATTCCGCCAGGCCGCGGGGATGGCGCTGGGAAATTCCACCTTTATGCCTTTCGACGGGTATATGGGGCCGGACGTCAATACCATGGACTATATCGAGCGTATGCTCGATGATCCCAGCAGCGGCCTGGATCATCCCGCCGCGGTCATTGTCGAAACCGTACAGGGCGAAGGCGGCGTAAATGTTGCCTCGCGGCGTTGGTTGCAGGATCTCGAGCGCGTCTGCCGACGCTACGACATGCTGCTGATCGTCGATGACATTCAAGTGGGCTGCGGCCGCACTGGCACGTTCTTCAGCTTCGAGCCCTTCGGCATCCAACCCGACATTATCACGCTGTCAAAATCGCTGTCTGGTTTCGGTATGCCGATGTCGTTGGTAATGATGAAGCCCGAGTTCGATATCTGGAAGCCGGGCGCCCACAGCGGCACTTTCCGCGGCAACAATCTGGCGTTCGTGACCGCCGCCCAGGCGCTGGACAGCTATTGGGCCGACGGCCGCTTCGCGAAGGAAACCGCGCGCAAGGAACGCATGGTGCGCGACTGGCTCGAAAATATCGTGCACAGCTATCCTGCGGCAGGCTTGAGCGTACGTGGGCGCGGCCTGATCCAGGGGCTGGTTGCGCCGCCAGAAAATGGCTTGGCCAATGCATTTGCGGCCAAGGCATTCGAGCATGGTGTAGTGATTGAAACCTCGGGCGCGCACGATGAGGTGCTCAAGATACTGCCCGCACTGACGATCGAGGACGACCTGTTGCTTCGCGGTCTGGAAATTATCGAACGCAGCGTGGCGCAGGTACTGGGTGAGCGCGGCGTGAGTGCTCGTGTGCTGAAATTTGGAGGAAAGGCGCGATGATCGTACGCAATGTGAACGATGTGATTGGTACCGAGCATGAGGTCAAGACCGATACCTGGGTTAGCCGGCGTGTACTGCTGAGCAAGGACGGGATGGGGTTTTCGTTTCACGAAACCACGATTTTTCCCGGCACGCAGACCCACATCCATTATCAGAATCATCTCGAAGCCGTATGGTGCATCGAAGGCGACGGTGAGATCGAAACGATCGCCGACGGTAAGAAGTATGCGCTCGGGCCAGGCGTGGTGTATGCGCTGAACGAGAATGACGAGCACTGGCTGCGCGGCGGCACGCAGCCGTTGCGGGTTATCTGCGTATTCAATCCGCCGCTCACGGGTAATGAGGTGCATGACGCCGATGGCGTCTATCCGCTGGCCAGCGCTACGGTTTGAGGTTGAAGGATGCGCATGCGCCCGCCGCGGCGCGTGCGTGCTTTGGAAGGAGTAATCATCATGACAGCCACCATGACTGATATCTATGCGTCGCGTACAGACCGGAGCGCGGCGATCATTGCACGGCAAGATCCGGTTGTTTACGGCGAGGGCGCCTATGCCGATGCGTTGTCGGCCGGCCAACTTGACAGCTACGCGCGCGACGGCTTCATTCTGCTGGAAGACGTTTTCGACGAGGCCGACGTGAAGGCGCTGCTGGAGGAAATCCGGCGCATGAGCACCGATCCGGCAATCACGGCGCTGGAGGAAGCCATTACGGAGCCGGGCAGCGATGCCGTGCGTTCCATCTTCCGTGTGCATGAGCTCAGCGACCGTATTGCCAAGCTTGCACGCGATCCACGCCTGATTCATGTGGCGCGCCAGATTCTTGGCTCCGAAGTGTATATGCACCAGTCGCGCGCCAATATGAAGCCTGGCTTCAAGGGCAAGGAATTCTACTGGCACTCGGATTTCGAAACCTGGCATGTCGAAGACGGTATGCCGCGCATGCGGGCGCTCAGTTGCTCGGTATTGCTGACCGATAACAATGCTTGCAACGGGCCACTCATGCTGGTGCCTGGTTCGCATACGCAGTTCATTTCCTGCCTAGGCGAAACCCCCGACGACCACTACAAGCAGTCGCTCAAGAAGCAGGAGTATGGCGTGCCCGACCCGTTGAGTCTGCAACTGCTGGCGGAGCAGGGCGGTATCCGCCCCATGACCGCCAAGGCGGGCTCCGTCGTGTTTTTCGACTGCAACACCATGCATGGCTCCAACGGCAATATTTCGCCCTGGCCGCGTGCCAATGTGTTCATGGTGTACAACAGCATGGAGAATACGCTGGGCGCTCCCTTGTATGGGCTCAAGCCACGCCCGGAACACATAGCGGCACGCCGTCGCTTTGATGCGCTGGTCCCCAGCGAGGCAGTCGCGACGGCCGGCTGATGGCCGGCCCGGCCGCGCCGGCGTCGGACGGGGCGCTGATCGCGGCCTGCGGCTCGTTGTTGTGAGCCGCACCCGTACGCCGGCGCAGGGGATGCGGAGGCCAGGTCGGCCACTGCTTGCGTCGGGAACGGAATGGGGTGACACTGCATCCAATACATCCATGCTTTATTCAGAGGCGATATGGATACCGTTGCCACCCCTGCCGCGTCGTGCCCCGAAGACACCGATCATGCGCTGGTACGACGCATCACACAAGGCGATACCCAGGCATTCGAAGTATTGATGCGGCGCTATAACGCGCGCCTGTATCGCGCTGCGCGCAGCATACTCAAAGATGACAGCGAGGCGGAGGACGCCGTGCAGGAAGCCTACTGGAAGGCCTACTGCGCGCTCGCCACTTTTCGCGCCGAGGCGCAACTGTCCACCTGGCTTACGCGCATTGCGATCAATGAAGCCCTCATCCGCCTGCGCCGGAACAAACGGCGTGCGGCGGTCATCCAATTGGACGACGACAGCAACGGCACGAGCCTATTGGATATCATGGAACACCCGGCAAGCCAACACGACAGCCCCGCCCAGCTTGCCTGGCGCGGTGAGCTACGCCATCTGATCGAACGGCGCATCGATGAATTGCCCGATGATTTCCGTACGGTCTTCATCTTGCGCGCTGTCGAGGAGATGCCGGCCGTGGAAGTGGCACAAGTGCTGGATATTCCCGAGGCCACGGTGCGCACCCGATATTTGCGTGCGCGTCAACGGCTGCGTGAGGCGCTGTCCGGAGACATGGACACCGCCAGCCGCGATGCTTTCGCCTTTGATGGTGAGCGCTGCGACCGGATCGTCGAGGCCGTGCTGGCACGCATCACACGCGAACCCCGTCAATCCTGATCGGATGGCAGGGGGCTGCACCCTTGCATCCGGCATGCGTTCGCGTTGCGTTTCTTTAATTCTGATCGAATCAGAGGGCATGCGCCTCGAAGCCGGGGTGCGAGACAGGCGATCGCATAGGCCGCGGCCGAGTTTCCGGCTGCGGCCTATGCATCGGGGGCGCAAGCTGTTGGTGTTTTCAACTGCACGCCTGTCATTGCTTCATTCAACCACCTGCTTTTGCATGATTTCCGCGATCGCTACGAATCCCTGCGTAGCCGCGGACGGCAGTTGGGGATCCGACATCGCACGCAGGGCTTCGACGCCGGCTTCGGGTTCGGCGACGATAATCCGTCCCACCATGCCGGCGTGCTCATGGGGCAGGCAGAAGTAGTCGTACACGCCCGGCACTTCTAAGGTTACAGAGAATGACTGGCCGGGCATCAGGTAGTCCGAATCCCAGGGTTTTGCGCCTTTGGGTATGCGCAACGATTTGCCGCCATTGGCGGGATGATAGGCTGTTGCGGTGTGGACATTGCCGGTTTCCTGATTGGTCCAGCGCACGGTCTGGCCTGGCTGGATCAGCACGCCTCGGGGACGGAACCATACATCGGCGCCCCCGTTCGCACCTGCCATGGCAATGTCGACGACGCCGGCCGCAAAGCTGGGACGGGCATGCCAGAACCCCGACAATAACAACCCACCGCCCGCGGCCAACAGCAGGCGCCGGCGGGTGTCAGGCAGCATGATCATGTTCATTTGGCGACCCGTGCCTCCCCGTTTGCCGGTACATGCCACAACACGATATGCACGTGCGGCTCGGCAACACCCGGGTGGCCGGCGTTGTAGTACATATCAACGTGGTCAACTTTCTTGTTGCCGACCTTCAGGTTGTCCAGCTTCATGTCGGCCTTCATGGCCGAGAGCGGCACCATATAGATGGTGCTGACCAGCTTGCCGTCGTGGTCATAGGCCAAAAACGGGCCTGCCGGCAAAGTGGCGGGATCGACGAAAAGCTGGCCCATGCCGGGCAGGAAGTCAGGCAGTTTGACCAGTTTGCTCACCGCCTGGTAGGGGGCGGGGGGGGGTGACTTGAGCGTCGTGGGAGCGGCCTTGCTGTGCTGTGCCGCGAAGGTATACATCGGGCTGAAAGCCAGCGCTGCGGCGGCGATAAGGGCATAGACGGGTTTGGACATGGAAAACCTCCGTGGTGAGATAAGTGGAACTCACCGCATTGGATGCCCGCACCACCGCAGCCGTTCCCGACCCGGCCCTGTTTGAGTCCGGCGACATATCAGGCGGGGGTGATGAAGGCCTTGAGGAACTCCTGGGTGCGCGCTTCGCGAGGTTCTACCATCACTTGTTCCGGCGGCCCCTGTTCGACAATCTTTCCTTTGTCGAAAAAGCAGACACGATCTGAAATCTGTTTGGCGAACTGCATTTCGTGCGTCACCAGCAGCATGGTCAGGTCTTGCTCGTCAGCCAGGCGCTGGATGACGGAAAGCACTTCGCCCACCAGTTCCGGGTCCAGTGCCGATGTTGGCTCATCGAACAGCATGATATTGGGGCGCATCGCCAGTGCGCGGGCAATAGCCACACGCTGCTGCTGCCCTCCGGAAAGCTGAGAGGGAAATTTATCAGCTTGATCGGACAGCCCTACCAGGCTTAGGTAGGTATCGGCCCGCTCCGTGGCTTCCTCGCGTGACAGCCCCAGAACATGGATCGGCGCTTCGGTGATATTGCGCCGCACGGTCATGTGGGGAAACAGATTGAACTGTTGAAAGACCATGCCCATTTTTTTGCGCATATCACGCAAGTGAGATTCGCTGGCGGGAACCAGGCTGCCGTTGCGTGTTTCATGCCATAGCGGCTCGTTGTCGACCCAGATTACACCGTCGTCTATTGTTTCCAGCGTCATGAGAATGCGCAGCACCGTGGATTTGCCTGATCCGGAGGGGCCAATGATGCTGACTTTCTCGCCCTTTTTTACTGTGAAGTCGAGTTCATCGAGCACGGTAACGTCGCCGAAGCGTTTAACGACTTTATCGAATGTAATGATGGCTTCGTTCATTTCAGCGGAATTCCTTGCTTGGGCAGGCGCTTGTCCAGGTAGCGTACCGCGCCCGAGGCCACCAGGGTCAGCAGCAGATAAATGCCGCCAACCATGGAGATCGGTATCAGGTAGTTGAAGGTGCGGTCGCCAATGATTTTGGCGACATTGAGCATTTCCAGAATCGACACTACAGACAGTACCGGTACATCTTTCATGATCGAAACCAGGTAATTGCCCATGGCGGGGATAATGCGAGGGATCGCCTGCGGCAGGATGATGACGCCGAAGCGGCGTGCGGGGGACAGATCGAGAGCGCATGCGGCTTCTGTCTGGCCCCGGTGTACCGACTCTATCCCGGCTCGATAGACTTCAGACATATATGCGCTGTACTGCAGCCCAAGCGCCAGTGCCCCGGTCAGGAAGGCCGGCAGCACAATACCGTACTCGGGCAGCACGTAATACAGGAAAAACACTTGCACCAGCAATGGTGTATCGCGCAGAAACTCGGCCACCGCGCGTGCGGGCCAGGCCACGACGCGCTGGGGTGCAGACTTGAGCGCTGCCAGCGCAAGCCCCAGCAGCGCGGCGATGACAAAGCCCACCGCTGTGGCCTGGACCGTGACAAGCAGACCTTTGAGCAGGATGGGGAGAATGGACAGCGCCAGTGCGGCCCCGCTCGAGGTGTCCCATTCTATGCCGAACAGCATGTCAGGCCCTCCCGGGGCGCCAGCGCCCCACAGAGCGCTCGAGCAGCTTCATCAGCCCTGTAAGTACCAGTGCCATGCCAAAGTACATCAGCAACAGCAGCGTATACACGCCTACGCTGTCCTGGGTGAAGTTGCGTATCTGTTCAGCGCGAAAGGTCATATCGCCCAGACTGATCAGCGAGACTAGTGCCGTGTCCTTGAGGTTCTGGATAGCAAGATTGCCGAAACTGGGCATCATTTCGGGTATCGCCTGGGGCAGTGCAATGCGCCAGAGCGTGTGTCTGGGGGAGAAATCCAGCGCTTTGGCAGCTTCGTACTGGGTGGGCGGTACGGCTTGTATCGCGCCGCGCACCACTTCTGCGCCATAGGCGCCGATGTTCAGCCCCAGTGCGAGCGTGCCGGTCAGCACAGGCGGCATGCGCAAATCCAGACCCAACTGCTGCCCCAGCACAGGCAGCGCAAAATAAAGCCAGAACAGCTGGACCAGCAGAGACGTGCCGCGGAAAACCTCGATAAAGCACAGCGACACACCTTTGATGAACCAGTTGCTGGACAGTTTGCCGATGCCGAACAAGAAGGCGGTGGCCGTGCCCAGGATGGTCGAATAGACCGTCAACTGCACGGTGATCCACGCGCCTTCCAGCAACGGTACGCTGTAACTCAGCCAATTCATGCGCCGTCAACCCTTGCAGAGTTGCGCGGTGGTTTTAGTGAATGAGGCTTGTTGATCGTTTTCGTTGAAGCCGTACTCGGACAGGATGCGCTTCCAGTCGTCTGTCTTTTTGAAGGCGGCCAGTTCGGTATTGACCGCATCGCGCAGGCTCTCGGAACCCTCGCCGAAGGTGAAGGCCCCCCAGCTGCGTACCGGCTCGCCATCAATCACCGGATCCTTGAAATTGGCGGCAGACTCCACCTTCTTGCCCTTCTCGGCCAGTTCGGCCACCGTCAGCCCCGTGGCCGCGTAGGCGCTGGCACGGCCGGTGGTAATGGTGGAAATCGCGTCGGCATTGTTCGAGATCGTGATCATCTGTGCGCCTGGCACGCCAAGCGCCTGCAGCATTTCGAGCTGGTCGGCGCCGGCCATGATGGCGATCTTTTTGCCGTTCTTGGCGAAAGCTTCGTAGCTGTGGAGGTTATCGGGGTTGCCTTGGGCAACCAACAGGCCTTCGCCATATGAACTGTTGGGTTCTGAAAACAGTACTTCTTTGCAGCGTTGCGGCAAGATGGCCATCTCGGCGGCAACCATGTCGAAGCGGTTGGCACGTAGCCCCGGAATAAGGGAGCCAAAGTTGGTGGTGACCCATTCAATCTTTTCAATGCCCAACTTTTCCATGATGTGCTGCGCTACTTCAGGGCCGGCGCCCTTGGGCTTGCCGCTCATATCCATGAAGCCATAGGGAATTTCATTGGCCACTGCGATCCGGACAGTGCCGCGTTGCTTGACCTGCTCGAGGGTGACAGCGCCGGCGTGGGTGGCCGCACCGCCGACTATCAGGGCGGCAAGTGTCATAAGCGTAGTTCTGCGCAGCGTATTCATCGGCGTTCCTTTGTTCGGTTATGCAAAATGCCCGACAAAATGCCATATGCATGTTCCGCGGAAACGATGCGGAGGATGCCATGCCCATGCTTTGCAGGCGTGCTTTGCCAATTGTTATGGGTGTGATCTTAACGAGAAAAATCATACACGATATGATGATTTCAACTCAAATCGTTAGAAGGAGGATGTTTTTTCCTGGGACAGGTGGCAGTTTCGGGCGCAGGTGTAAGGGATGCGCAGATACGTTGCTGTGATGCAGAGGCGGATTACCGGGGGGATGTGTTGCGCAAGGCAGGCGGCGCATGATCCGCCGGCCGTGGACGGGGCGATTGCAAAAGGGCGACGGATAAGCCTGCGGTGCCCGCCCGCTACAGAAAATTCTGTTGGCAAGGCAAATGAGGTGTGCTAGGATTTACCACTATGTACCGCACCGTGTCCTTTTTCTTCTTTTACTTTACGTTTCCAAAACCGCTGGTGGAGGAAGGGACGCGCTGTACACTGTAAAAACAAGCGAATTCCCCAAAAAGCCGCCAGCTTCGCTAGGCGGCTTTTTTGTTCCGCGCGCAGGCTGGCAAAATACTCTGGAGTAATACCGTGTCCCACAATACCGATGACTTGCG
The DNA here is from genome assembly GCF_021653995.1 of Paracandidimonas lactea. Classification (NCBI taxonomy): domain Bacteria; kingdom Pseudomonadati; phylum Pseudomonadota; class Betaproteobacteria; order Burkholderiales; family Alcaligenaceae; genus Paracandidimonas; species Paracandidimonas lactea. The sequence continues at coordinate 794,348 of NZ_JAJJOZ010000001.1, read as the reverse complement.
AATCCGGGAAATCAAAGAATTGAGCCCGCCGGCGCATGTAATGCGAGAATTTCCCTGCACACCGGCGATTTCGACTGTCGTGCACGACGCGCGCCGCGCGGTCCACAATATTCTGTACGGCAATGACGACCGGTTGGTGGTTATCGTGGGGCCATGTTCCATCCACAATCCAGAAGCGGGGCTCGAGTACGCACGCCGCCTGGTCGAGCAGCGCACACGCTTCCAGGGCGATCTCGAAATCATCATGCGCGTCTACTTCGAGAAGCCGCGCACCACGGTAGGCTGGAAGGGCCTGATCAACGATCCAGGCCTGGACGGCAGCTTCAACATCAATCTAGGCCTGCGTACGGCGCGCGAGTTGCTCATCAACGTCAACGACCTGGGCCTGCCCGCGGGCTGTGAGTTCCTGGATATGATCACGCCGCAGTATATTGCCGACCTGGTCGCCTGGGGCGCCATCGGGGCGCGTACAACCGAAAGCCAGGTTCATCGTGAGCTGGCTTCCGGGCTCTCGTGTCCCGTTGGCTTCAAGAATGGCACCGATGGCAATATCAAGATCGCCATGGATGCTATCCAGGCGGCGTCGCAGCCGCACCACTTCCTGTCTGTTACCAAGGGCGGTCATTCAGCCATTGTGTCCACGGTCGGCAACAACGACTGCCACATCATCCTGCGCGGCGGCAAAGCACCCAACTACGATGCCGCCAGCGTCCACGACGCTTGCGACAAGCTCGTCAAGGCCAAACTGCGCCCACGCATCATGGTCGACGCCAGCCATGCGAACAGCAACAAAGATTATCGCAATCAGCCCAAGGTGCTCGAAGATGTCTCCCGCCAACTCGAGGCGGGTGGTGATTGCCTGTTCGGCGTCATGGTCGAAAGCCACCTGGTTGACGGACGTCAGGATATGGTGGCTGGCAAGCCGCTAACTTATGGCCAGAGCATTACCGACGGTTGCATAGGCTGGGACACCACGGTTCAGGTGCTCGAGCGGCTGTCGCAGGCGGTTCAGAATCGACGCAAGGTCACGGTGCAATCGGCAAATGCCCTGATCGGCACGCACGCCTAAACACTGCTACGATCAGGCATATGGCGTAGTCAGGGCCCCGCGTGGGGCCTGTGCTTGGGCTATGACTGTAACAGGAGAACGAACATGAATGCCCCCGCTCCGGCCCAGAGCGTGCGTCGCGCCATTCCAGACGGCTTTCTGGATGCTTTGGCGCGGCAGTTCGGTGATCGCTTTACCACTGCGCAAGCAGTGCGTGAGCATCACGGCCGCGACGAATCCCCCTATCCGCCTATGCTGCCTGACGGCGTGGTGTTTGCCCTGAGCACGGAGGAGGTGGCTTGGGTTGCGCGGCATTGCCATGCGCACCATGTACCACTCATCCCCTATGGGACGGGGTCCTCGCTCGAAGGGCACTTGCTTGCTGTGCAGGGTGGCATCAGCCTCGATCTGGCCGGCATGGACAAGATTGTGTCGATCAACGCCGAAGACTTCACGGCCACTGTACAGGCGGGCGTCACGCGCAAGCAGCTGAACGAACACATCCGCGATACCGGGCTGTTTTTTCCGATCGATCCCGGTGCGGATGCCAGCCTTGGCGGCATGGCGGCCACCCGTGCCTCGGGTACCAACGCCGTACGCTATGGCACCATGCGTGAGAACGTGGTGTCGCTCAAGGTTGTCACGGCGGATGGCCGCGTGATTCATACCGCTTCGCGCGCGCGCAAGTCTTCAGCGGGCTACGACCTTACGCGCATTTTCGTGGGCAGCGAGGGGACGCTGGGCATCATCACCGAGGTCACTGTCCGGCTTTATCCGGTGCCCGAGGCGATCTCCGCGGCGATCTGCAACTTTCCCACGCTCGAGGCGGCGGTGCGCAGCGTCATCGAAGTTATTCAAATGGGCGTGCCCGTGGCGCGGGTCGAGTTCATGGACACTTGGGCCGTCAAGGCCACCAATGCGTACAGCAAGCTGGCACTCAAAGAGTCGCCGCTGTTGCTGTTCGAGTTTCATGGCAGCCCGGCGGGCGTCAAAGAGCAGGCACAGATTGTGCAAGAAATCGCCCGCTCCAATGATGGCATGGATTTCGAATGGGCCGACCAGCCCGAAGACCGCAGCCGCCTGTGGGCCGCGCGGCACAATGCCTATTTTGCCGGTCTGCAGTTGCGGCCCGGCTGTCGGTCCAGCACCACAGATGTCTGCGTGCCCATTTCCCGGTTGGCCGATTGCGTGACGGAAACCGCCGCCGAACTTGATGCGGCGAGCTTTCCGTATACCATCGTTGGCCATGTGGGCGACGGTAACTTTCATGTGCTGATGCTGCTCGACCCAGACAACCCGCAGGAATGGGAGGCATCCGAACAGCTTAACCGCAGGCTGGTGGAGCGTGCCATCCGCATGGACGGTACCTGCACCGGCGAGCATGGCGTGGGGCTGCACAAGATGGCATTCATGCTGGCGGAACACGGCCGCGATGCGCTCGACCTCATGGCCAGCCTGAAACACGCATTCGACCCTCACGATATCCTCAACCCTGGCAAGATCATTCCGGGGCCATAACCCCCCATCGCCGCGCGCGGGCGCGCGCCGCCACACAATAGAATAATGACTGAATCCTTGATCAGCCCGGCGTACGAGACAGCGCCGGATTTTCCGGGCTTGATAGCCCGCCTCAAAGAGAGCGTGCCGGCTCATTGCATCTTGCATCGAGCCGAAGATACGCGGCCCTACGAATGCGACGGCCTGTCACTTTACCGGTCGCTGCCGCCAGTGGTCGTGCTGCCGGAGGACGAAGCGCAGGTCGTCGCGGTAGTCAAGGCATGCACGGCATTCAATATCCCTATCGTTGCCCGAGGAGCCGGCACGGGCCTGTCGGGCGGCGCCATGCCGCACGCGCGCGGCATCGTGCTGGGCTTGAGCAAGCTCAATCGCATCCATCGCATCGACGTCGCCGCCGGCAGCGCGGTGGTTGGGCCGGGTGTTCGCAATCTGGCCATTTCGGAGGCAGCTGCGCCTTATGGGCTTTACTATGCGCCCGATCCGTCAAGTCAGATCGCTTGCACGATAGGTGGCAACGTTGCGGAGAACTCGGGCGGTGTGCACTGCCTGAAATACGGGCTCACGGTTCACAACATCCTGCGGATACGGGTGGTCACCATCAGCGGCGATATCGTCGAGCTCGGGTCCGAGGCGCCTGATAGCCCCGGTCTGGATCTGCTCGCCGCCTTCATCGGATCCGAGGGCATGTTGGGCTTGGTCACCGAAGTGGTGGTCAAGCTCATTCCCAAGCCAGCCTGCGCCCGGGTCGTCATGGCAAGCTTTGGCTCGGTCGAGACGGCGGGCGCTGCAGTGGCCAATGTGATTGCGGCGGGTATTATTCCAGCAGGGCTGGAAATGATGGACAAGCGCGCGGTGCATATGGTCGAGCCTTTTGTGAATGCCGGCTACGACCTGGAAGCCAGCGCGCTACTTTTGTGCGAGTCGGACGGCACCGAAGAAGAGGTGGTGGACGAAATCGCCCGTATGGAAGCGGTTTTTCGCGATGCCGGGGCCACGCGTCTGCAGGTATCGCGCAGCGAGCAGGAGCGCCTGGCCTTCTGGGCGGGCCGCAAGAATGCCTTTCCCGCCGCCGGCCGGGTCTCGCCCGATTACTACTGCATGGATGGCACGATACCGCGCCGTCATCTGGCGCGGGTGTTGGGTGCCATCGAGGAGATGGAAGGTGAGTATGGCCTGCGTTGCGCCAATGTCTTTCATGCCGGCGACGGCAATCTGCATCCCTTGATTCTGTTCGATTCAAACCGGCCTGAAGAAGTCGAGCGTGCCGAGAAGTTCGGTGCCGCCATTCTTGAGCTGTGTGTGCAGGTCGGCGGCACGATTACCGGCGAGCACGGCGTGGGTGTCGAGAAAATCAACCAGATGTGCGTGCAGTTTGCACGCGAGGAGCTCGACTTTTTCTGCGCGTTCAAGCGCGCCTTTGATCCCTACAACCTGCTCAACCCCGAGAAAGTCATTCCGACGCTGGCGCGCTGCGCCGAATACGGAAAGATGCACGTGCACGGCGGCGAGTTGCGCTTTCCCGACCTGCCGCGGTTCTAATCGGTTTATAGCGAGTAAACATGGAATTCGAGCTTTCCGAGTTGTGCGAACAGGTGATGACGGCGCGTGCCGCCGAGCGTCCTCTGTATATTCGTGGCGGCGGCACCCGGCGATTTTATGGCGAGCCCGAGCCGGACAATCTTTCGGGCGCTGCTGTGCTCGACATCTCGGGCCATCAGGGTATTGTCAATTATCAACCGTCGGAGCTGGTGGTTACCGCCAAGGCTGGCACGCGGCTGGAAGCGCTCGAAGCGGCGCTGCGCGCCCAAGGCCAGATGTTGGCTTTCGAGCCACCCCGTTTTGGCGCCGCGTCCACGGTGGGCGGCATGGTAGCCAGCGGGCTGTCGGGGCCGCGCAGGATGGCGGCGGGTAGTCTGCGAGACTTCGTGCTGGGTGCGCGCCTGCTGGATTCCTCCGGCGTGGTGCTTGGCTTCGGCGGTGAAGTCATGAAAAATGTGGCCGGTTTCGATATTTCCCGTCTGCTGGCGGGTTCCATGGGCATATTTGGCGCCTTGATCGAAGTATCGCTCAAGGTTGCGCCGCTGCCTGGCGTCGAGGCCACCAGCGTGCTTGACGTAGATGAAGCGGGCGCGCTGGCCTTGTTTAGCCAATGGCGCAGCAAGCCACTGCCAATCAGTGCCACCGCCTGGTTTCCAGAGCAGGGGGGGCGCCTGTATGTGCGTCTGTCGGGCAGCGAGCCTGCCGTGGCCAGCGGTTTGCGCCAGATCGGCGGCAGTGCGTTCGAGGCGGCTGCTGGCGAAGCCCTGTGGGCCAGCCTGCGCGACCAGACGCACGCTTTTTTTGACGTGCCTGTGTTATGGCGCCTGTCGGTCCCGCCGCAGGCAGGGCCGCTGGATCTCGGGCCATCGCTGATTGAATGGAATGGCGGCCTGCGTTGGGTCGCCGGAGGGCCGTCAGTCGATGCGCAAAGCGCCACGGCCTTGCGTGCGCGTGTGGAGGCGGCAGGCGGCCACGCCACCCTTTACCGTTATGGTGCATCGCCGGGGGATGTTCCTGTATTCCATCCACTGCAACCGACGCTGCGCAACATCAGCCAACGCATGAAGCAAGAGCTTGATCCGGTCGGGATATTCAATCCGGGCCGGCTGTTCCGGGAATTTTGAGGCATCCATCGTGCAAACTAATCTGGCTTCCTGGGCTCGCGATACGGCTATCGGCAATGATGCCGATGCTATTTTGCGTCGTTGCGTTCATTGTGGGTTCTGTCAGGCAACCTGTCCTACCTATCAGGTGCTGGGGGACGAACTCGACAGCCCGCGCGGACGTATTTACCTGATCAAGCAAGTGCTGGAGGGCGCCGAGCCCACCGCGGCGACACAAACCCATCTGGACCGCTGCCTTACTTGCCGCAATTGCGAAACCACATGCCCATCGGGCGTTGAGTACGGGGCGCTGGTGGATATCGGGCGGGCGTTGGTCGATCAGAAGGTCGAGCGCCCATTGCGTCAGCGCGTTGTCCGCAGTGCGCTGCGGCATTTGCTTAATTCCCGCCTGTTCGGTCCGGCGTTGCGGCTGGGTCGCGTCATGAGGCCCTTGCTGCCGGCGGTGCTCGCGGGCAAGGTGCCAGTTTCTCGCGCTGCGGGCCGTCTGCCCAGGGATGCGGGTCGGCATCCTCGACAGGTGCTGATGCCACGTGGTTGCGTGCAGCCCGACATGATGCCCAGTATCGATGGTGCAACCATGCGTGTGCTGGACGCTGTAGGGATCGGCACCCGCGATGCGGCGGCGGCTGGATGCTGCGGCGCTATCAACTTCCACCTCGATGCGCAAGACCAGGCGCTGGCCCAGATGCGCGTGAATATCGATGCCTGGCTGCCCCTGCTCGATCGCGGAGAGGTTGAGGCCATTGTGATCAATGCCTCGGGTTGCGGCGGGATGATCCGTGAATATGCCCATCATTTGCGTCATGATCCCGTCTACGCCGACAAGGCTGCGCGGGTGGTGGAAAAGGTGCGCGATATTTCTGAAATCATTGCGCCCGAGGCCTCGCGGCTGCGCGGCCTCATGGGCCCGCTGCCCGAGAGTGCGGCTTTTCATCCGCCTTGCACGCTGCAGCACTGGCAGGGCCTGCGCGGCCTGAATGAAACCATGCTGGCGGAGCTGGGCTTTAACCTGAAGCCCTTCGATGAGGCGCATCTGTGCTGTGGCTCGGCGGGTACGTATTCGGTTACTCAGCCGGAACTCTCGCATACATTGCGCGACCGCAAGCTTGGCAACATCAACCGGGTAGAGCCTGCATGCATTGTCTCCTCCAATATGGGGTGTATTACGCATTTGCAGAACGGCACCGAGACGCCTGTGCGTCACTGGGTCGAGGTGGTAGACGAGGCGCTGCGCCGGCGCAAGGGCTGATGGTGCCACCGCCCTGGCGCGGCATTGAAACTGTCGGCCGTGCGGCTGGCGGCGGTCTGTCTGCGTCTACAATAGCGCAATGGGAACTACTACTGCATCAAAAGGGCGTGTCGTCGTCGGCATGTCCGGGGGCGTCGATTCGTCGGTAACTGCTTGGCTGCTCAAGCAGCAGGGCTACGATGTGCTCGGCCTATTCATGAAAAACTGGGAAGATGACGACGACAGCGAATACTGTTCGACCCGGCAAGACTGGCTGGATGCCGCCAGTGTGGCCGATGTGGTTGGCGTCGACATCGAAGCAGTCAATTTTGCGGCCGAATACAAAGACCGGGTTTTTGCAGACTTTCTGCGCGAATACTCCGCCGGCCGTACGCCCAACCCCGACGTGCTGTGCAATGCCGAAATCAAGTTCAAGGCCTTTCTCGATCACGCTATGTCACTGGGGGCCGAGCATATTGCCACCGGGCATTATGCGCGCGTGCGCACGCTCGATACCCCTGAGGGCAGACAGTACCAATTGTTGAAGGCGCTTGATCAGAGCAAGGATCAAAGCTACTTCCTGCATCGGCTTAACCAGGATCAGCTTTCGCGTACGCTGTTTCCCTTGGGTGAGATACCCAAAACCAAGGTGCGCGAGATCGCCCGCGAGATCGGCCTGCCCAATGCGGCCAAGAAAGACTCCACCGGCATCTGCTTTATCGGCGAACGGCCTTTCCGCGAATTTCTCAACCGCTATCTGCCCACCAAACCCGGTCCGATCAAAACGCCAGAAGGCATAGTGGTGGGCGAGCATCAGGGCCTATCGTTCTATACCCTGGGGCAGCGCAAGGGCCTGGGTATCGGTGGCGTAAAAGGGCGTCAGCGCGACGATGGCACGGCCGACGCCTGGTACACGGCGCGCAAAGATCTGGCTGCCAATACGCTTTATGTGGTGCAGGGGCATGACCACCCGTGGCTGCTCAGCGCTAAGCTGCAAGCGCACGATGCGAGCTGGATAGCCGGTTGTGCACCTGCGGAGGGGGGCTATGGTGCCAAAACACGCTATCGTCAATCCGACGCCCCTTGCATGTTGGTGGCTGCCGACGACGGGGGCTTTACGCTCAACTTTTCTCAGCACCAGTGGGCGGTGACGCCTGGACAATCCGCCGTACTCTATGACGGCGATGTGTGTCTCGGTGGCGGCATCATTACCTGATTATCACAGGCTGCATCTTGGATCTACTTTCTATACTCTACCTGGTGGCGCTCGGTGCTGCTGTGGGTTTTGCCGCCGGCCTGCTGGGCATAGGCGGCGGCATGATTCTCGTGCCGTTTCTCACCATGCTGCTGCCGGTGTTCGGCGTGCCTGCTGATCTGGTCGTGCATGCGGCCATTGCGACGGCCATGGCAACGATTGTGTTTACTTCGGTGTCCAGCATGCGCGCGCATCACAGGCGAGGGGCCATACGCTGGGATATTGTCGCAGTCATCGGGCCGGGCCTGGTTGTAGGCGGGCTGCTGTCGGGCGGCGCGGCATTTTCCTTTGTCAGCGGTGTCTGGCTGTCGCTGTTTTTTGCGGTGTTCGTCAGCTATTCCGCATATCGCATGCTCAAGGCCAAGGCGCCTCCGCCCGGGCGCACCATGCCGTCGCGGCCTGCCATATTCGGCGTCGGCGCACTGATCGGTTTTCTGTCAGGGTTTTTGGGCGCGGGTGGCGCCTTTCTGTCTGTGCCTTTCATGGCGCGTGGCAACATACCGCTGCGCAATGCGGTGGCCACGTCTTCCGCGCTCGGGTTTTTTATCGCTGTGGCCAATAGCGCAGGTTACATCTACTCCGGCTTTCATTCTGTCAAAGCGCAGCCGGGCATGCTGGGGTATATCTATTGGCCTGCGCTCATGGTGGTTTCGGCGATGAGCGTACTGACCGCCCCCTGGGGCGCCCGCTGTACGCATCGCGTGCCAGTGGCGACGCTCAGGCGCTTGTTTGCCTTCCTGTTGTTCGCAATGTCGGCGTATATGCTCTACAAGGGGTGGCAGCAGATGCGAGCTGCCTGATGGCCTTCAGGATTGCGGCGGTTTGGTCGTGCTGAATGAAGGGCGATCCTGCAGTTTTTCGTCGAGCCGGCGTAGGTTGGCGTATTGCGAGCGCCAGTCGAGATCGGGAAAACGCAAATCGAGGTAGCCGAGGGCACATCCGACAGCGACATCGGCCAGGCTGAAATTGACGCCCATGCAGAATGGCTGGTCGTCCAGGCTCTTGTCCATAGAATCGAGCGCTGCCGAGATTTTGCCGCGCTGGCGCGCCACCCAGTCGTCGCTGCGCAGATGTGCAGGGCGCCGGTTCAGCTCGATGTTGATCGCAACAGCGGCATCGAGCACGCCGTCGGCGATGGCTTCCCAGCACTTGACTGCGGCGCGGTCGCGACCGGGTTGAGGGATCAAGCGGCCAACTGGCGAGAGGGTATCCAAATACTCAACAATGACACGCGAGTCGAACAGGCTGCCGCTGTCATCCATTAGCAGACACGGCACCTTGCCCAGAGGATTGTGCGCCTGGATGTGCGTGTCTTCGGCCCACACATTCTCGAGTACGAACTCGTAGTCAAGCTTCTTTTCAGCCATGACGACGCGGACTTTTCGAACGAAAGGACTCGTGAGCGAACCAATGAGTTTCATGGGGCAGTTGGGAAGTTGGGAGGCAAAAAAAAGTATAGCAGGATACCGTGGGCCTGCCGCCCGCAAGCCGCGCAAATGCGCGCATCCGCTGCATTCATGACGTGTATGCCATCAAAAGTGTCGCGTAAATGCTTCGGTTGCACCAGGTTTGCCTATTTGTGGCAGGCACCGTCGGGCCGTTGTGCTGGCGCGGCATCGTAGCGTGCCTCTTGAGGCGGGCCGCTGAACAGGCCTTATCTCTGACGCTGATCGCGGCGTCGTTACACACGAACTTCCAGACCGCACGACGAGGAGGGGTTGCCTGACGTGGGTGCCGTAAGTAAAACTTAAACGGATCGGGGAAAAGAAAAATGCCCTAGACGTAAAAACGACTAGGGCATTGATTTCATTGAGTATTCTTGGTGGGCTGTGAGTGGCTCGAACACTCGACCTACGGATTAAGAGTCCGCTGCTCTACCAACTGAGCTAACAGCCCGTATGCGGTGGCGTTATTGGCCGTGCATCAGGAAAGGACGAAATTATAGCGGCTATCCTTGCGTTACGCAAATGGAGGATGCCCACGTTTCGGGAACGGGGTGGGCAGCTGCGGGCTCAATCATCTGTGCGGTAGCTGTCGTGACAGGATTTACAGCTCTTTCCGACTTCGCCGAAGGCGACGCGGAAGGCGTCGAAGTCGCCCGCATCCGCGGCGGCAGTGAGTTTCTTCATGCCAGCATGGAATTTGTCTTCGGCTTGTTTAAAGCCTTCAGGGTCTTTCCATATCTCGGGCTTGGCGTCGCCGCCTTCGGTGCCCGGGCCGAATCCCGCCCAAGGCAGGGTGGCCAGGGTGTTGAGGATGGCGACGTTGGCGCGAATGGCTTCTTTGTCGTAGGGGGCTTCTTTCTTGGCAACGGGCGCCATGCGGCCGAAGTGGGAGCCCATAAGCTCCATGGCGGCGTGGCGGTACTCCTGGGCAGCTTCAGCGTCTTTGAACTGCGCCAACGCGGGGGCGCTGGCAAGCAGGGCGGAAGTGGCGGCAAATATAACGATGCTACGCTTCATGACGATGAACTCCTGAGGTTGGGGCAAGGCGTTAAGGCCAGCCTGGTGGGTTGCGCGGCGCGTACCCAGTCAGGCTACGGCGAGGTTAGATCTTGCGGGCGAGCTCGGCGGCGAGGCCGATGTAGCTGCGCGGCGTCATGGCTTGCAGGCGGGCCTTGGGCTCCGCGGGAAGATTGAGACCGGCGATGAACTCGGCCAAGGCTTCGCGGGTAATGCCCTTGCCGCGCGTAAGCGCCTTGAGCTGCTCGTACGGTTGCGGCAGGCCATAGCGGCGCATGACCGTTTGCACGGGCTCGGCCAGCACTTCCCAGCATGCGTCGATGTCGGCATCGATGGCGACGGCGTTGAGCTCCAGCTTGCCCAGGCCACGCAGGCAGGCGTCATACGCCACCGCGCAGTAACCCAGCGCTACGCCCAGATTGCGCAGCACGGTGGAATCGGTGAGGTCGCGCTGCCAACGCGAAACAGGCAGTTTTTCGGACAAGTGGCGCAGCATGGCATTGGCCAAGCCCAGATTGCCTTCGGAGTTTTCGAAGTCGATGGGGTTTACCTTGTGCGGCATGGTGGACGAGCCAACTTCGCCTTCTTTGAGGCGCTGCTTGAAGTAGCCCAGCGAGATATAGCCCCAGATGTCGCGGTTCAGGTCGAGCACGATGGTGTTGGCGCGCGCGATGGCGTCGAACAGTGCGGCCATCCAGTCGTGCGGCTCGATCTGGATAGAGTAGGGGTTTTGCACCAGGCCCAGGCCCTGCAGCACCTTGGCGCTGAAGGCAGGCCAGTCGACCTCGGGGTAGGCGGACAAGTGCGCATTGTAGTTGCCGGTGGCGCCGTTCATTTTGGCCAGCGGCTGGACGGCCTCAATGGCGGCGATGGCCCGCTCCAGACGCGCGGCAACGTTGGCGAATTCTTTACCCACAGTGGTGGGGCTGGCCGGCTGGCCGTGTGTGCGCGAAAGCAGGGGCTGGCCGGCGTACTGGCGCGCCATGCCCTTGAGCTGTTGGCACAATTCGTTCAGGCGCGGCACGACGAACCCGGCGCGGGCGCGGCTGAGCATGAGCGCGTGCGAAGTATTGTTGATGTCTTCGGACGTACAGGCGAAGTGAATGAACTCCGCCGCGGCGGCGAGCTCGGCATTGCCGGCCACGCGCTCCTTGAGCCAGTATTCAACCGCTTTGACGTCGTGGTTGGTGGTTTTTTCGATTTCTTTGATGCGCGCGGCGTCGGCTTCGGAGAACTGTTCGACCAACGCGGCGAGATCGGCTCGTGCCTGGGCGGAAAACGCGGGCAGTTCGGGCAGGCCTGCATCGGAGAGGCCGATCAGCCAGGCGACTTCGACCTCGACCCGGTGCGCCATGAAAGCGGCTTCGGAGAGGGTTTCGCGCAGGGGCTGGGCCTTGGCGGCGTAACGGCCGTCTAGCGGGGAAAGGGCGTTGAGATGGCTGGGCTGCGGTGCGATTTTCATGGTGTGCGAGCGATTGAGAACAGGCTGCATTCTACCATTCGGGTCTGGCGGAGCGACGGCGCTGGAAGCTCCGCGGACGCGGCGCCGCGAACGTGCGGCGATAGGGCTACATGAAGGAACTGCCGCCCGACGGCGCCAGCGTTGTCAGCCACCATGCCAATGCCGCAGCAGCCAGGATAAGCAACACGGCTGCGGCGCGTACCAGCCCAGTGTCGCGGGTGTCGGGCGCGTGCTGTGCATCGATTGCGGGCAGCTTTGTGCGGCCATGGATCATGGGGCCGACCAGGTTCTTGCCGCGCCATTGGTACCAGGCAACCGCACAGACGTGCAATGCCAGTAGCGCGAGAATGAGAACCTCGTTGGCATTGTGCAGCCAGGTCAGCTTGCCCGACCACGCCCCATTCAGGTACGCCAGTGGGCCGGTGGTCATGATGTCATCGTCGGCAAATAAGCCGCTGCCTACTTGTACGGCGAGCACGGCAAGGAGCGCCACCACGGACCATGCGCCCAGCGGGTTGTGCCCAACACGATGGCGGATGGTGCCGCGCAGATAGCCGGCCAGGATGCGTGGGCCGCGCACGAAATGGCCAAAGCGTGCATAGCGCGGACCGGCGAAGCCCCACACGATGCGAAACAGCAGAAGTGCGAACACCGCCAGGCCGAATCGTGTATGCCAGTCCATCCAAAGGCCGCCAGCCTTGACGGTGACGTAGGCGCCAGTGACGCAGATAGCGAGAGACCAGTGGAAGAGGCGGGTGGGAAGATCCCAGACCTTTATTGAGACTGAGGAGGTATTCATGCGCGGGCTAGTTCACGCTGCGCGGCGTTTGCTCGGCCTGTACCTCAAGAATGAGTTGTTCGAGGTGTGGCGATGTCTGCAGCGCAAGCACGGGTGTATCCGGGTGATCGGGATCGGTCTGAAGCGTGAGCGTGATGCTTTGGCCGTCGAAGGCGTCGGGGTAGGCCTGGATCTCCACGTACTGCTTGAGCAGGCGGTCTACGGCCTGTTGCGCCTGGGCGACGCGGTATTCGAGCGTAGATGATGGGTGCTGGGCGAACTGCTCTTCGATTGCCCGGGCCAGATCCCAGCTAAAGAACAACAGCGCGTTGCGGCCGTGGCATTCGGGATGCAGAAAACCCCAAGGCCTGGCTTCAGGTTTGGTGGGTTGGCCCGGGTTGCCGGGCGTATCGGTAGTGGATGTCAAAACGGCGGTCTACCCAATGGCGTTAGCGGGAGGTCGTCGAGCGTTTTACGGTTTTGCCGTCATACGTATAAACGTCGATTTTATCCGGCTTTTTCGAACTGGGGGTACGCAGCGTGAGTTTGCGGTTTGAGGCCGATACAGCAATGTTTTCCGAACAGGAACCGAATTCGGGCGATACCGTGTGCCCGGCTTCGTCCAGGACAATCCAGCGATAAGTAATGGGGCACAGCGGGCTGCCGCTATTGATGGATACCAGAGCAATGAGCGCGTTGGCTCGTTTGAAGGCGTAGGAAATATTCAGCAGGCCGCGTATCGCCGGCGAAATCTCATCGTCATCGAGCAGCAGCCGCGACTCATAGATGTATTCACTGCTGGCGACATGCAGCCGCCCGTAGGGGGTGGCCAACTCCATCCGCGATGGGCTTGGCGGCCACGTGGCGGGAGCGGTTGCATGGGCCTGCCCGACGGATCCGACGAGCGCCATTGCAAGAGCGAAGGCGGCGCGAAGAAGGGTGTGCATGAGGAGAAGGCTCGATTGCATACACGACATCTGTGGTTTGTTACAGAAATGCGCCTACAGATATAGATTGTAAGTTGTATTGCAAATCATTTTGGCTTATTTCGCAAGAGATTGCAAAGGCCTCGCCTCTGATTTTCAGTTTTTCTGGGTACCTTGGGCAGAATCAGCGGGCGTCGGGGCTAACGTAAGTTTTGCGTAAGTTTCAAATCGTATTTTTTGCATGTCGGACCTGATGCTTGAAGCATCGATAAAAATCAGGCGGCGCCTGAGCAGTACCTCACCCAATAAGCAGGTATACAAAGGAGACAGGGATGGACGACAGTAAAACCGCCGGCCAGCATGCGGCCGTGCAATCGAGTGCGCTGGATCGGCGTACGATGCTCAAGCTCGGCGCGTTGGGCGTAGCCGGGGCGGCCGGCGCGACGATGCTCGGTACGCCGGCGCATGCCGCCGAAGAAAAGAAGCCCATTGGAAACTACCCCGCAGGTACGGAAGGCGACTCGGTCTTCATTGGCCTGACGCTGGATCTGACGGGACCGTATTCAGCGCAAGGCGCGGACCAGCGCAAGGGTTATGAATTGGCCGTGGAGCAGTTGAATGCCGGCGCCGAGGAGGTCAAGAAGATTTCCCCGCTGACAAAAAAAGGCGTGTTGGGAAAGACCATCAAGATCGGTGTGTCGGATGCGGAAACAAAGCCCAATACCGCCGTGCAGGCCGCCAGCCGCTTTATTCACGACAACAAGGCAATGCTGGTGTCGGGCAGCACGAGCAGCGCGGTGGCTATTGCGCTGCAGAAGGTGTGCGACCGCGAACGTACGATTTATCTGCCTGCGATCAGTGGCTCCAACGAAACCACGGGCGTCGACTGCCAACGCTATGGCTTCCGGCTTTGTTACTTTGCCTACACGGCGTGCAAGGCGATTGCGCCGGTCCTGGCCAAGAACCTGGGCAAGGATCGCAAGGCAGTCTACCTGGTTCCAGACTACACCTATGGCCACACCACTTTCGATTCCATGAAGGAGTTCACGGAGAAAGAAGGCTGGAAGACAGTGGACAAGCAGGTTCACCCCCTCGGTGCCAAGGACTACAGCTCCTTCCTCATCAATATTGCGAATAGCGGGGCCGACACGCTGGTCGTAATCGCCTACGGCGCCGATGCGGCCAACTCGATCAAGCAGGCCAAGCAGTTCGGCCTGCTCGATAAGATGAATATCGTGGTTCCTTATATGTCGGCGTTCCTGGAAAAGGAAATCGGCGCCGACATCATGCAGGGTGTGTATGCCGCAACGGGCTTCTGGTGGACGCTGCAGGATAAATACCCGAACGCCAAGGACTTCGTCACTGCCTTCGAGAAGAAGTACAAGGCCAAGCCCCGCGACTCCGCCTATATCGCCTATCTCACCACCGTGCTCTGGGCAGACGCCTGCGAACGTGCGGGTTCGTTCTACCCGCCCGATGTGATCAAGGCCTATGAGGCGGGGGAGGTGCGGGAAGGGCTGATCGGGCCCGTCAGCTTCCGGGCGGAGGATCACCAGGGCATTATCAACTTCCCCATTGTGCGCGGCAAGAAAAAGGCCGACATGAAGAACGAGGATGATTACTTTGAAGTGATCGAAGTGGTTGATGGCAAGGCGGCGCTGCCGGAAGTCGGCCTGCTCGGCTGCAAGCTGGGTCCTTATACCTGATGCTTCGCGGGGGACGGGGAATGCGTCGTGACGCATTCCCGCCCGTACCCGTTCATTTCCGCGCGGTGGTGCCGTATGCGGCGTGCGCGCGGCGCCGCTCCGGGTTAAGGCAAAACGCCCACCGGCATCATGAGGAGGTATACATGCCTAGCATGTCGCTGTTTCTTTCACAGTTGTTCAACGGCCTTGCGATGGGTTTGCTGCTTGCGCTCATCAGCACCGGCCTGACTATCATTTACGGCACGCTGGGCGTGGTGAATTTTGCCCATGGCGCATTGCTGGTGGTGGGAGCGTACGCCGGCTATACGGCCTACAGCTATACAGAGTCATTTCTCGTTGCGATTGCGGTCGGTTCGGCGGTATCGCTGGTTGCGGGCCTGATCATCGAGCGCGGCCTGATGCGCATGTATTACAGCCGTCCGCCGGAAGATCAGATTTTGGTCACTTTTGGCATAGGCATCATTCTGGTGGAGATTGTCCGGTCGATTTTCGGCGGGATCAGCCTGTCGGTGCCGACACCCGATTGGGGCCAGGGCATTGCCCGGATCGGCACGCTGGTGTACCCGCTTTACCGGCTGCAGGCACTGGGCATTGCCGCGGCCACGCTGGCTATGCTGTATTTCGTGCTTTACCGCACCAGCCTCGGCTTGATCGTGCGCGCCGGCATCGAGGATGCCCAGATGGTGAATGTGCTGGGCATTAACGTCAAACGCACGTTTTTGCTGGTGTTTGGCATCGGCGCTATGGCGGCGGGCTATGCGGGGGTGATCGATTCACCCATTGTCACCCTGTCGCCTGACATGGGCCATCGCGTACTTGTGGATTCTTTTGTAGTGGTGGTCATCGGCGGCGTGGGATCCTTCCCGGGGGCGATCATCGGCGGGATTATTGCTGGGGAAATCCTGAGTCTTACTTCCATGTTCAATCCCGCGTATTCCCATGTCATGCTTTTTGTCGTGATGGCGCTGGTGTTGATTCTGCGGCCACAAGGGCTGATGGGGCAGGAGGGCAGAGAATGAATACACAGACATCGACACAGGCATCGGGGCAGATCGCACCGCATGCACAGCCGCGCGAACCATCACGCACATCCTTGCATGCCGCGCCGCACGCTGGTGCACGCATGCCAACTGGCTTGAACCGGCGTGTGCCCGAAATGGTGGTGGGCATGTTCCTCTTGGCCGCACCGTTCGTGCTTCCGCATCTGGGCATGAGTGCCGATCTGCTCACGCGCATCCTGATCTGGGGCCTGTTTGGCCTGGGTTTCGATCTGCTGTTCGGTTATACCGGGCTACTGTCTTTCGGGCAGGCGGCATTTTTCGGCACGGGTGGCTTTGTGGCGGCCTACCTGCTGACGTCGGGCATTGTGCCGCATATGCTGCTGGCCTTGCTGATCGGCACCGCTGTGGCCGCGCTGGCGGGGTTGGTCATTGGCTATTTGACGCTTCGGCGTACAGGCATCTACTTTGCCATGAGCACCCTGGCATTTGGCGAGATGTTCTACTTTCTCGAAAACTCCGCCTTCAAGGAATATACCGGTGGGGAGAACGGGATCGCAGGCGTGCCGCCGCCGGAAATCGCGCTGGGCTTCACGACGATTCACATTAGCAGTGGTTGGCCCATGTACTGGTTCGTCGCCTTCTTTTTCTTTGTTGGCTATCTCATTGCCCGCCGCATTGTGCGCTCGCCTTTCGGTGCCGTGCTCAAGGCGATTCGAGGCAACCCGCGCCGTGCCTTGGCGCTGGGCCATGCCATCAACGGCTACAAGCTGACAGTGTTTGTGATCGCTGCAGCGTATGGCGGACTGGCTGGCGGCCTGCTGGGGATGTTCCAATCTTATATGCCACCGGATGCATTTTCGTTGGATACGTCGGCGCAACTGGTGATACAGACGGTGATGGGCGGTGCGGGCACGCTGCTCGGGCCGGTGCTTGGCGCGACGATATGGCTGTATTTGTACGACGGCCTGCAGCAGGTTGCCGCCATCGGCGCCCACTGGAAGCTGATCCTAGGCATCGTATTCGTGATCTTGGTCACGGCCTTCCGGCACGGTGTGGCTGGCGCCTGTCTCGATCTGTTCAGGCGCCGCGGGCGGTCGGCAGTTGACGTTGATCGTGAGGCCGACAACAGGGCTATTGCCGAACTGGCCATTGTCGCTCCCATCGACGGCGGCGGACGCCAAGCGCCGGTGCTGGAGGCGCGCGGCATTACCAAGCAGTATGGTGGGCTGACGGCGGTGTCGGACGTCACCTTTTCACTTGCGGAAGGAGAACTGCGCGGTGTTATCGGGCCCAATGGCGCGGGTAAGTCGACCTTTTTCGCGATGCTGGCTGGCGAGCTGGAAACCACGTCGGGGCGGGTGTTTTTCCGTGGCCGCGATATTACCGGGATCGGCGTGACCAATGTGTGCCAGCTTGGCATGAGCAAGAGCTACCAGATCAATCAATTGTTCGAGGCGCTGACCGTGCGTCAGAACGTGATGATTCCGGTACTGGCCCGCAGTCGCGGCCGCTTTCGGCTTGATATGTTGCGCAGCCTGCATCATTCGCATGAACTGGATGAGCAAGTCAACGCCGCGATCGCGCTGGTTGACCTGACGCGCCAGGCAGATACCCGGGTGTCCGAGCTTTCCTACGGTGAGAAGCGGCGCCTGGAAATTGGGTTGGCACTGGCGACAGGCGCGAATGTGCTGCTGTTCGACGAGCCGCTTGCCGGCCTGGGGCCCGAGGAGCGGGTGCATGTCGTGGCGCTGCTCAAGTCGATCCGTAATGGCCGCAGCATGGTGATCGTGGAACATGATATGGATGCGATGTTCGAGCTGGCCGAGCGTATTACCGTGTTGTACGAAGGCCGCTTGCTGGCGGAAGGAAGCCCGGACGACATCCGGGCCAACCCGGCAGTGCGTACTGCCTATCTCGGTGGGATGGACGAACATGAGCCTTCTTGAGGTCGAAAAAATCAACAGCTACTACGGTGATTCGCACATCCTGTTCGATGTTTCCATGCGAGTGGAAGAGAACGAAGTGGTGGCGCTGCTGGGCCGCAATGGCGCGGGCAAAAGCACGACGCTCAAGTCGCTGATGGGTATGGTTGTGCCCAAGAGCGGGGTGGTGCGCCACAAGGGGGAGCAGGTACATCACCTTCCGCCCTACAAGCTTGCGCAGCGTGGCATACAGTTGGTGCCGGAGGAGCGGCGCATTTTTGGCTCCATCACGGTGCAGGAAAATCTGCAGCTCGCGGCCATGTCGGCGCGGCCTGCCCGCAGCCTCGAGGAGATCTATCACACCTTTCCGCGGCTGGCCGAAAGGCGCCGCAATCGGGGCAAACAGCTTTCGGGCGGTGAGCAGCAGATGCTTGCGATCGCGCGAGCGATGATACGCAACGCCAGCATCATCATGCTGGACGAGCCATTCGAGGGGCTGGCGCCGCTGATTGTGCAGGATCTGATCGAGGTGTGCCGCAAGCTGGCTGACAGCGGGCATACCATTGTCATCGTGGAGCAGAACGTGCGCGCAGCGCTATCGCTGGCGGATCGCTGCTATTTGCTCAACAACGGTCACATGGTGTTTTCGGGTACGCCGCAGGCGCTGCAGGAAGACCGTTCGGTGATCGAGAAGTATCTTGGTGTGAAGGTGTAGGGGGCGAGCGGTAGTGGGCCGGAGCGGTATATGACCGGAATCTAGGGCAGGGGTATGGGGCGAGCGGCGCAGTGTTGGCTGGGGCAATGATGTGTGCGCTGTCGAAGTATGATATAGGTCTGGCGCGCCATGGCGCCGCCAGCCATATTGATTTTCGCGCGGGCCTCGGTCCGCGCACAGGCCGAGGTACCCATACAATGTCGCCCACTACTGGCGAGCCATCCGATCTCTCCGATCACCAGCAACCCGCCGCCGTCAGTGACAAGGCTGGCGGCTACCAGCTCGACTACATCGCCACCAGCAAGCTTCCAACTCCTTGGGCGGTCTTTCAGATCCACATTTTCACCGATCCGGCGACAGCCAAAGAGCATATGGTGTTGTCGCTGGGGGACATCGCGGACGGAAAGCCTGTGCTGGCGCGTGTGCACTCCGAGTGCCTGACCGGCGACGCACTGTTCAGCCAGCGCTGCGACTGCGGTGCGCAGCTTGAAACCGCGCTGCGCATGATTGCGCAAGAAGGGCGTGGCGCGTTGCTCTATCTGCGACAGGAAGGGCGTGGGATCGGCTTGGTTAACAAGATACGGGCCTATCAGTTGCAGGATCAAGGGGCTGACACTGTCGAGGCCAATGTGCGCCTGGGCTTCCCTGCCGATCTGCGGCGCTATGATTTGTGCAAACCCATGCTGGATCACTGCGGCGTCAAGTCGCTGCGCCTGCTCACTAACAATCCGCGCAAGGTCGCGGCCATGGAAAAGCTGGGCATCGAAGTAGCCGAACGCCTTCCCCTGCAGGTCAACCGCAACCCATACAACGAAAGTTATCTCAGTACCAAGGCCACCAAGCTTGGGCACTGGCTCAGCAGCGACGACTGAATCGCGTTGTTCTGGCAAAACCGCGTCACCATGCAAAGAAAGCGTGGCGGCGGTGGTTCGCAAAGTTGGGCGATCCGCCGATAGGCGGATCGCCCATAAGGAAACCCCCGCGGTGTCGGCGTGGATGTTACGGATGGGAGCGTCAGGCGGTTTGTGCGTCTGCCAGAGCGCGTTCGGCCACCACTTCCTTGATGCTGGCGGCAGCGTTGTTCATAGCCTGTGCGCGCGAATCCTCGCCCAGATCGGTGCCTTCGGCGCGTACCACGCGTACGTCCGTTACGCCAAAGAAGCCGAACACGATTTTCAAGTACGACTCCTGGTGCTCCATGGCCTGGCCAGCCTCGCTGGTTGAGTACACACCGCCGCGGGACAAGGCAATGATGATCGTCTTGTCGCCGCACAGGCCGATAGGGCCATTCTCGGTGTAGCGGAATGTGCGGCCGGCTTGGGCGATACGGTCAATCCAGGACTTCAATTGGCTGGGAATAGAAAAGTTGTACAGCGGTGCGCCGATCACCACCACGTCGGCCGCCAGAAACTGGCTGACCAGTGCTTCGGACAGTGCGTTCTCGCGGGTTTGCGCGTCGGATAGCGTCGCATCAGAGGGCGGCAGGCGAAACCCCATGGCATCCGCAGAGAAGTGCTTAGGGGTGTCCACGGCCAGATCCAGATAGTCAACACTGGTGTCTGGGTTGGCGGCCAGCCACCGCTCCACGATGTCGGCGGTCAGCGCGCGTGAGGTGGATTTAGTGCCATTGATGCTCGAGTCGATATGCAGCAGTTTCATGTGTAGTACTCCGTGAAAATTCTGGATGGATTTGTTTCCTGCCCCGGCGGGCGGAGCGCGTCTCGGCGGATCCGGATTTGCGCCGCGTTTTGCCGTGCCGTTCTTGTCTTGCGATGGGATATATTGTGCATTGGTGCATGTGCATTGATAAGTAATGTGAAGCGCGATAGATTGTCCTGCTAATAAGGCTAATCTCGGTAGGCGGCACGATGCAGGCCACGGAATAGGCAGGGGCTGACAATGGTGGGCAGCCCAACGGTATGAACGTGAAATGAGGCGCTGATGCAAGACTTGAACGACATGATGTACTTCGCCGAAGTAGTCAATCAGGGCAGTTTTGCTGCTGCGGGCAGGGCGTTGGGCATTCCCAAGTCGCGGCTCTCGCGTCGTGTCGCGGTGCTGGAGGAGCAACTGGGCGTGCGGCTATTGCAGCGCACGACACGCAAGCTGTCGCTGACGACCGCGGGCGAAATGTATCATCGCCACTGCCAGGCTATCTGCGATGAAGCCCAGGCCGCGACGGCCGCAGTTGCGCAGATACAAGCCGAGCCGCGTGGCATTATTCGTGTTTCCTGCCCGGTGACTCTTGTGCAAACCGTCATTGGGCCGTTGATTGCGCAATTCTATGAACGCTGTCCACTGGTGCAGATACGCATGGTGGTCAGCAACCGCGCGGTGGATGTCGTGGAAGAGGGCATAGACGTCGCGCTGCGCGTGCGTCCTTCATTGGCTGATAGCGGCAGCCTGGTAGTCAAACGGCTGGATATGTCCAACCTGGTGCTGGTGGCGACCCCGGCGCTCATTGCGCGGCAGGGCTGCCCACGTCAGCCCAGTGATCTCACGCTGATGGATTCGGTGGCGATGTCGGTTCGCGACGATCGGGCCACATGGGTGCTGCACGGCCCCAACGGCGCGCAGTATATGCTCAATCATCGGCCTCGCTTCGTGGCCGATGACATGCTCACGTTGAAGTACGCCATCCTGGGTGGTGTCGGCCTGGGCCTGTTGCCCGATTACATGTGCACCGGCGAAATCGCTGACGGCCGATTGGTGCAGCCCCTGCCACAGTGGTCTACGTCGCCCGGCATTGTGCATGCCGTGTTCAGCTCGCGGCGGGGCATGCTCCCCGCAGTGCGAGCATTTCTGGACTTTTTGGGCGAACGCATACCTGCGGCCTGATGCGTCCGATGCGGTTAGTCACCGAGCAGCTCGGCCACGGACTGCAAGCCCTCGATATGCTCGGCAATGACTTTGCACACTACGATCACTGGTACGCAGAGCAGCATGCCCCATACACCCCACAACCAGCCGCCAAAGATCAGGGCTACGAATACGGCCGTGGTATTCATCCTCGCGATGCGGCCTGTCATCCAGGTGGTGACCAGGGTGCCGACCAGTGAGGCGATCGCTACCGTAACAGCCATGACCAGGAGCATCAGCGAAAAGGATTCGAACTGCAGGAAGGCGGCCAAGCCGGTGCCGATGGCGGCGACCACGATCCCGAAATAGGGGATGAGGTGCAGCAAGCCGGCGGCAATGGCCCAGGCGCCGGGGTTGTCCAGGCCAATGGCTGCCAGCGCCATCCATTGCAGTACGCCCAGCAGCACGTTGGTAACCAGCAGCATAAACATGTACTTCTGGATAGACGTGTTGATGTCGTCCAGTATCTGCACAGTGATCTTCTTGCGCGACAGCGATGGCCCGGTCAGTTTGACCAGCTTGCGCTTGAACGTGTCGCCCGACAGCAAGGCGAAGAACACCAAAAACAGCACCATCACCATCTGGCCGATGAATGATGCCGCGCCCAGTGAGCCCGCCCATAGCCATTCGTTCAGGTTGAAATCAGGCTGCTTGAGCACGACTGCCGGAGGTGTGTCGGCCGGAGGCGGGGTGTCTTCCGGGGCTGCGCTGGTCGCTTCTTTGAGCTCGTTCGCGACCCGCTGCAGCTTCTCCAGCGTACTCATTTCGTTGCCACGCACATCGCGGACGGCGCTGGTGAGCTTGTACGTTATGTAGGGCAACTCGTCCACAAACGACTGCGCTTGTCGGTAGATTGTCATGCTGACCATGGCGGCGGATATGAGCAGCACCAGCATGACCAGTGCGCTACCCACGGCGCGATGAACACGGCGCTTCTCCAGCCAGGAAACAATGGGATTGAGTGTGTAAGAGATCAGAATCCCGAACACAATAGGTATAAAAAAATCACGCGCCCATTGCAGGGTGAACAGCACCGCCACGGCGGCCAGGAGGATCAGCGCAATTTCGCGGCGCTCGGCACCCGTGGTTTCTGGCAAAGGCAACGTCTGCGGGATGGCGTCCCCCGTTGTGTCGTGCGCCGCATTTGCGGCCAGGCCCGCAGGCCCGGAAGGCGTATCAGGCGTATGCATTGCCCAGGATCCTGTTTTAGGTTGAGGCAAATGGCCCCTTGACGGGGTCAGGGCAAGGTAGGAACGGGTGTAAGCACCCGCCCTTGTGTCGCAAAGGCGTCGATATTGCTGAATACCAGCTCCATCATTGCGCGTCGTGTTTCGGCGGTTGCGCTGCCAATGTGCGGCACCAGTACCACGTTGTCCAGGGCCTTCAGTGCTTCCGGCACTTTGGGTTCATTGGCAAAGACATCAAGACCGGCGCCGCCGAGGCTGCCGCTTTCCAGTGCCCGCACCAGCGCAGGTTCGTCAATCACAGAGCCGCGCGAGATGTTGATCAATATGCCGCGTGGGCCCAACGCTTCGATGATGTCTGCGCCGATCAGATGGCGCGTGCTATTGCCGCCTACGGTAGCGACGACGAGAAAATCGGCCCATTCGGCCAGACCACGCAAGGTCGGCTCATAAGCGAACATGCTATCGGCCCGCGGCGTGCGGTTGTGATAGCGGATCTCCATATCGAACCCCGCCGCACGACGGGCGATTGCCATGCCGATGCGGCCCAAGCCGACAATGCCCAGCTTTTTGCCGCTGACCCGCGTACCGAGGGGGAATGTTGTGCCGCTTCCCCAGAGGCCGGCGCGTACATAACGCTCGGCATGGCTCAATCGTCGGGCAGTTGCCAGCAGCAGGCCCAGGGCTTCGTCGGCCACACAATCATTGAGAACATCTGGCGTATTGCTGACTTGTATGCCCTTGCGCTGTGCGTGGCGTACGTCGATGGAGTCGTAGCCTACGCCAAAGCTGCAGATTGCCGCGAGATTGGGGAAACGGTCGATCAACGCGGCGGGCGTGCTGCACAGGGCGCTGGTCACGAGAATACTGACGTCGGCGCCGTGGGCGTCGATCACAGCATCACGCGTGCCGGGCGATATACCGTCGATCAAGGAAAAATGGGTGGAGAGCCGTTGTGCAGTTTCGGGGTGATTGAGGGAAACAAGCTGGAAGAGTGCGGGTTGTGTCATTGTCTGCCTTGCGATCCCGAAGCCGGGCTGGTTTTGTATTTTTGTTGTACCAGCCTGAACTATACCTCAGTAGCGCGGCCATAAAAAAAGGACGCTTGGAAAGCGTCCTTTTTTGCCGGCTTACCGGCCCTGCTTGCCGACCCGAGCTTTACACGCTGCGCGCCTGATCAGGCGAGCGCTTTGACAGCGGCTGCAAGGCGGCTCTTGTGGCGGGCGGCCTTGTTTTTGTGGATGATGTTCTTGTCGGCCACGCGATCGATCACGCTGGTGGCTTTCTGGAATACTTCGGCGGCGGCGGCTTTGTCACCGGCCGCGATAGCCTGGCGAACGCGCTTGATCGAGGTGCGCAGCATCGAGCGCAGGCTGGAGTTATGCTTGTTGCGCTGCACCGACTGGCGGGCGCGCTTGCGTGCTTGGGCGGAATTGGCCATGCTTTGTTATCCGGTAAAGTAAAGGTTTGGTTCGGCAAAGACGGCTATTCTAGGTTATTTACGCCGTCTTGTAAAGTCTGCCAGCCGAAAGCCGCACAGGGCCAGCAGGGCAAAATACGCCAGTGCGGCAATACCGATGACCCCGGCCAGCGCGGCAACACGCAAGGCAGGTTGCGCGCCCAACGCAACCCAATCTACCCGCTCGCTCGCGAGCCAGAGTATCGCTGCCATGGCGAACAGGCCCGGCAGCATGCGCAGCCCGAAACGGGCCCAACCGGTGCCCGGGTTGTATATGCCGCGACGCCGCAGAAGCACCACCAGCCACAGTGCATTGACGCTCGCGCCCAGGCCGATCGACAGCGCCAGGCCCGCATGTGCGAACAAGGGGACCAGGATAACGTTGAGCAGTTGTGTGAGGATGAGCACGCCCAGCGCGATTTTCACTGGCGTGCGAATATCCTGTTTGGCATAAAAGCCCGGGGCCAGGATCTTGATGGCCAGCAGCCCCAGCAGCCCGGCCGAATACGCTGACACCGCCAGACGAGTCTGTGCGACGTCGTGGCCATTGAAGGCGCCGTAGTTGAACAGTGTGGCTACCAGCCCGTCGGAGAGCAGGGCAAGCCCGAGTGCGGCAGGCAAGCCGAGCAGCAGCACCAGCCGCAAGCCCCAATCCATCAGGGCGCTGTAGCCATCGTGGTCTTGCTTGGCGTGCGCCGCCGACAGGCTGGGCAGCAGTACCGTGCCCAACGCGACGCCCAGCAGGGCGGTGGGGAATTCCATCAGCCGGTCGGCGAAGGACAGCCAGGTGACACTGCCCGGTGCAAGCCATGTGGCGATATTGGTGTTGATGAGCAGGGAAATCTGTGCGACCGACACGCCCAGAATAGCGGGCAGCATTTGTCGCATAATGCGGCGCACCGTGGCGTCTTGCCAGGCTTGGCGAAGCCGGAGGGAGTAGCGGGGCAGCAGGCCCAGGCGGGCCAGCGCGACCCATTGCACGGCAAGCTGGGCCACGCCGCCGATCATGACGCCGGCCCCCAGTGCGTAGATGGGCACATCGAAATAGCCCACCAGCAACAAGGCCGCACCTATCATCGATAGGTTCAGCAGCACCGGCGTGAAGGCGGGCACAGCAAAGCGGCTCCAGGTATTGAGCACGCCCGAGGCAAAAGCCACCAGCGACATGCACACAATGTAAGGGAACATGAGCCGCGTCATCCAGACGGCAGCATCGAAGGCTTCTTGCCGCCCCGCGGTGCGCAGGCCGCTGGCCATGGCGCTTACCACCCATGGCGCGGCGGCGATGCCGGCCAGCGTGACCAGCATTAGCGCTGCTGTCAGCAGTAATGCCACACGGTCGAGCAGAATACGGACTTGATCGTGGCTGCGCTGGGCGCGCGCTTGACCCAATATGGGCACAAAGGCCTGCGAAAAAGCGCCTTCTGCAAACAGGCGGCGCAGTAGGTTGGGGATGCGGAAGGCTACCCAGAATGCGTCGGTCAGTGGGCCGGCGCCGAAGGCGCTGGCGATGAGGACGTCCCGGAACAGGCCGGTAATGCGGGAAACAAGGGTAAAACTGCTGACCGTTGCGGCTGACCTGAACAGACTCATAAGGGGTGGCAGACGATGCGATTACTTCGGTGCCATCCGGATCGCGCCGTCCAGGCGGATGGTTTCGCCGTTGAGCATATCGTTGGTGACGATGCTTTGGACAAGTTTGGCGTAGTCTTCGGGGCGGCCCAGGCGCGAAGGGAAGGGGATGCTGGCGGCCAGGCTGTCCTGAACCTCTTGTGGCATGCCGAATACCATCGGGGTGCCGAAAATGCCTGGTGCGATGGTGACGCAGCGGATGCCCAGCTTGGACAGGTCGCGTGCAAGCGGCAGTGTCATCCCGGCCACGCCGGCCTTGGATGAGGCATAGGCCGCCTGGCCGATCTGGCCGTCGAAGGCGGCCACAGACGCGGTGTTGATGAGCACGCCGCGCTCGCCAGTGGACAAGGGTTCGTTCTCGCTCATGGCCTGTGCGGCCAGCCGACACATATTGAACGTGCCGACCAGATTGATCATTACCACTTTCTGGAACAGATCGAGAGGATGCGGGCCATTGCGCCCAACCGTGCGCGAGGCGGGTGCCACGCCGGCGCAGTTGACCAGGCCGTAGAGCTTGCCGATTTTGAGCGCAGCCGCGACTGCGGCCTGGCCATCGGGCTCTTGGGTGACGTCACAGTGTACGTAGACCTGCCCCAGTTCGGCGGCGAGTTGCTCGCCGGCTTCGTCCTGCAGATCGGCCAGAACGACCTTGGCGCCGTTTTCAACCAACATGCGCGCCGTGCCGGCGCCCAGGCCTGAAGCTGCGCCAGTGACGATGAATACCTTGTCCTTGAAGTCCATGTTTGCCTCGAATCCCTGTTTTGTGCGACTGGCTCAGCCCTGAAGTGCGTCGAAAATGCGTTGTTTGATTTCGTCAACCGAGCCCAGGCCAGACACTTGGCGATAGACGGGCGAATCGGCCTTGCCGGAGGCGGCCCATTGCGAGTAATAGTCCACCAGAGGGCGGGTTTGCTCGCGATAGACCGACAGCCTGTTGCGGACGGTTTCTTCACGGTCGTCGTCGCGCTGTACCAGCGGTTCGCCCGTGAGGTCGTCTACACCCGGTGACTTGGGTGGGTTGAACGTGATGTGGTAGCTGCGGCCGCTGGCGGGGTGCACACGCCTGCCGCTCATCCGCTCGATGATGTTGTCTTCGGGGACGGCGATTTCAATCACGAAGTCCAGCGGGATGCTGGCCTGCTTGAGCGCATCAGCCTGCGGGATGGTACGCGGGAAGCCGTCGAAGAGATAGCCATTGTGGCAATCGGGCTGACGCAGCCGGTCTTTGACCAGACCGATGATAATGTCGTCGGAAACCAGGCCGCCCGCATCCATGACCTTCTTGGCTTCGAGGCCGAGCGGCGTGCCTGCCTTGACTGCAGCGCGCAGCATGTCGCCGGTGGATATCTGGGGGATGCCGTATTGTTGGACGATAAAGGCGGCTTGCGTGCCTTTGCCCGCACCGGGGGGACCGAGCAGAATCAGTCGCATGCGAGTTTTCTCCTGAGGTAATGTTGTTTTTAAGCCAGAATTATGCCGCAATGCAGCAATGCCTGCATGGTCAGCAGTGTCATGCGGTGCGCGCCGACGGGGAGCATTGCGCTTTATACCTGATTTGCGTAGGCAGCGCGTACCCGTTCGAGATCTTCGGCCGTATCGACCCCCGCCGCCGGCAAGGCGGCCGTGACGTTCACGACGATGTGATACCCGTTTTCGAGGGCGCGCAGTTGCTCGAGCTTTTCGAAGGTTTCGAGCGGGCCTACCGGCAAGGAAGGAAACACCGACAAAAACCCGGCGCGATAGGCATACAAACCAATATGATGCAGTGCGGGCAGGCCCGGCGCAAGAGCGCGCTCGCCGCCCGCAAGGGCCTCCCGCGCCCATGGTATCGGGGCGCGAGAAAAATAAAGTGCCCTGCCTTGACGATCGCACACCGCTTTGACCGCATTGGGGTTGAACAGTGTGGCGGCATCCTGGATAGGGGCTGCACAGGTGGCAATGGCGGCCTCGGGGCGTTGTGACAGCGTGTAAGCAACCTCGTCGATATGGGCCGGGTCGATCAGTGGTTCGTCGCCCTGCACATTGACAACAATGGCGTCGGCGGCCAAGCCCAGATGCGCGCACACCTCGGCCAGGCGATCAGTGCCGGTGGGGTGATCAGCACGCGTCAGCAGGGCTTCGATGCCGTGGCTGGCGGCGGCCCGCAGTACGTGTTCGTTGTCGGTGGCCACGATCACCCGCTGCGCTCCGGAGCGCGCCGCCCGTTCCGCCGTGCGCACAACCATCGGCTTGCCGGCAATGTCCACCAATGGCTTGTCTGGCAGGCGCGTGGACGCCATGCGCGCGGGGATGACCGCGATAAAGCTCATTTGGCTTCAGCTCCGGCATCCAGCGGGCGGGCTTCGGCCGGCAGCATGACGGGGATGCCGTCGCGGATGGGATAAGCCAATTTTTCCGCCTTGCAGATTAGCTCGTTGTGCTCGCGGTCGTGCTGTAGCGGCCCTTTGCACACTGGGCAGACCAGGATTTCTAGCAGACGCGATTCCATGCGGGACTCCGGTTAATGTTCAGATTCGGGATTCGGGTGGGAGAAGGTAAGAGTTTACCGCCTGGCGGCGTCCAGGGCGGCGCCGACATCGCGCAGCCAGCCCGGTTGGTCGTAGCGCGGCCGCGCATGCACCACCCAGAGGCGATCGTCTTGGAGGCGTCGGCATTTGACCGCATCTTTGGCGGTGATGAGGATTTGCCGCGCCGCCAGCGTGGCAAAGGGCGAGGCGCCGTCGTAGGCGTAGTGGTCGGGCAATGCCAGTGTTTGCGCGATCTGCAGCCCCGCGTGGCGCAGCATGGCAAAGTAGCGGGTCGGGTTGCCGATGGCGGCCGCGGCTGCGCTGGGTACCCCGCCGTATTGCATGAGCCAGTCGTTCCAAGGCAGGCGGCGCCCACTTTGCAGGTGTTCGACGTCAGTGGGCTCGAGCCGCATGATGACATGGCGCGCCCGCGTGGGCGGCAGGGCGGGGAGAGCGTCGCCAGCGGCCAGATTGCTTACGATCACGTCCACATCACCCAAGCGCTGAACCGGTTCGCGCAAAGGGCCGGCCGGCAACATACGCCCATTGCCCACGCCGCGCGCATCCTGCACCACAATCTCGATATCTCGAGCCAGCGCCAAGTGCTGCAGCCCATCGTCGGACACGACCACATCCACGCACGGGTAGGCGGCGAGCAATGCGCGTACGGCGCAGGGGCGGTCTGGGTGAACAGCGATGGGCGCGCCGCTGGCGGCGGCAATAAGCGCGGGTTCATCGCCAAACTGGCCGGCATCCAGCGCACCTTGGCCGGTGCGTGGCTTGGGCCCGATGCGCACGCCATAGCCGCGGCTGACAATGCCGGGTGTCCAGCCCTGTTCGCACAAGGCTTGTACCACCGCCAGGACGACAGGCGTTTTTCCCGTGCCACCAACATAGATATTGCCCACAACGATGACCGGCACGGGTGCACGGAAGACGCGCTCAGGATGGCATGCATAGGCGCGCTGCTTGCGTGTGGCCGCGGCGCGGGCAAGCAGGGCCAGAGGCGCAAGCAGGGTGCTGAGTGCGCCGCGGTGCTGCCAGGCGCGGTGCAGCGCCGCCTGCAGCGACGCGCCCAGGTTCATGGCGTGCCCTGCTGGGTGGCGAAATTCACCTGCTCGATGCCTGCCAGCCGGGCGGCTTCCATGACGTGCACCACCGCGCCATGCGCGGCACGTTCATCGGCGTTGATGACCAGTACCGGATCGGCCTGACCGGCTACCGAGGCGCGCAGCGCAGCGGTCAACTGCGCTGGATCGTTGCCCGAAAGCAGTTGGCCATTTAGGGCATACAGCCCTTCTTGGCTGATCGCCAGGTTGATTGCCTTCGGTGCGGCGATTTCGCCTGACGCCTCGGGCAGCGTCAGTTGCAGCTGGCGATAGCGTGTGAATGAGGTAGTGGCGGCGAGGAAAATAAGTATGACCAGCAGCACATCGATCAGCGGGATCAGGTTGATCTCGGGCTCGTCGCCGGGCATGCCGCGCCGGAAATTCATCGCCCGGCCCCGCGATTGATGATGCGGTTCAGGGCGCTGGCTTCGCGCTCCATGCGATGCAGGAAATTGTCGGCGCGCGAGCGGAAGTAGCGGTGGAAGATAAGCGCGGGAATGGCAATGATGATGCCGAAGCCTGTGTTGTACAGGGCTATGGATATGCCTCGGGCGAGTTGTGCGGGATCACCGCCTTCGGGGGTATAGGAGGCGAAAATCTCGATCATGCCAACGACGGTGCCGAACAGGCCCATCAGTGGTGCGACCACGGCGATGGTGGCAAGAGCGGGCAGATAGCGGTTGAGCCTGTAGGCGACGTCTTTGCCGGCGTCTTCAACGGCTGCCACCCGGTAGGCGTTGTTTTCGTCGCGGTTCATCAAGACCTCGGCCAGCACATGGCCCAGCGGAGCCTGGTCGGAA
Source organism: Paracandidimonas lactea (assembly GCF_021653995.1). Lineage (NCBI taxonomy): Bacteria > Pseudomonadati > Pseudomonadota > Betaproteobacteria > Burkholderiales > Alcaligenaceae > Paracandidimonas > Paracandidimonas lactea. The sequence continues at coordinate 764,114 of NZ_JAJJOZ010000001.1, read as the reverse complement.
AGGCGAGTGAGCGCCTCGACGCTGACTTGGCCTTGGCGCAGCATATCGAGGGCTTGGCCAGGTAGGCGGGCAGGGAACACCACGCCGGCGCGCAGTGAAAGAAAACGCTCGATGACCAGCGCCAGCCCCAGCACCGATGTGGCCACCAGCAGCCAGATCGGCCAGCCGGCCGCTTGTATGAGTTCCAGCACAATATGTCTCCAGCGACGCAACCATAGGACAAGCGCGCATTTTACCCGCTGTGCGGCGCGTCGCGGACTGTATCAGGCAGCGCGGGCACATTGAATATTTAGGCGCGGCTATGCAAGGCACTAAAATCCCAGCGTAGTCGAAGCGTCATCACCCGACTGAAGCGGCGAATGTAGTGGATAAGTGTTGCAGCGTATGTCTGGATCTCGCCGAAAGGCGCTATGGTCCTAGGGTATTGGTGTTAAGCCATTTGTACCAGCGGCTTACGCCGTGTTGGGTAAGAAAAACGCCGATCCCTTAAGACGATGACGGGGCACTAGCGCTGAAAAGCGTGCAATCGCGAGGCAAACAGTCAGAAAATGGCGTAGATGCTTGCTCTCGTGGCAGTATCCACAGAATCTGTGGATAATTCTGTGCAAAACTTTCCGCAACGGCCCAATTCATCGGCTCTAGAGGTTCGGTGGCTAATTTCGAGACACTTTTCTAATTTTAAAAAAAACCTTAAATAACAGTACGTTGCATGGCTTTATTAAAGCTTATGTTAATCATGTATCAAAATTACATTGATATTTCAGCGGTTTGACAGACCTATATTTTCTGTGGAAAGAAGCATGCCAGATTTCGGATTCTCCGATGCCAACGCCGCGCCTGAAGCGCCTCAGGTATGGACCGTCACCCAACTGAACCGCCGTGTCGGCCAACTGCTGCAAGGGACGTTCAACCGTATCTGGGTGAAGGGCGAGATTTCGAACTTCACCCAGGCCGCGTCAGGGCACTGGTATTTCTCCATCAAGGACGAGGGCGCGGCCGTGCGGGCGGTTATGTTTCGCGGGCGGGCGCAATCGGTGGGCTTCGTGCCGCGGGCGGGCGAAAAGTTCGAGTTTCGCGTCACAGTTACGCTGTATGAGCCACGGGGTGATTACCAGGTGCAAGTCGAGGCTATGCGTCGAGCCGGCCTGGGCGATTTGCACGAGGCATTTCTTGCGCTGAAGGCAAAGCTCGAGGGGGAGGGGCTGTTCAACCCGGCCCGCAAACGCCCCATCCCCGCTATGCCGCGCGTTGTCGGTGTGGTCACGTCACTGGCCGCGGCGGCGCTGCGCGATGTACTGACTGCCTTGCAGCGGCGCGCACCGCACGTGCAGATCATCATCTATCCCGCGCCGGTGCAGGGGATGGCGGCCGCGGGGCAACTGTGCCAAGCGCTGCAGCAAGCCATCACGCGCGGGGAGGTCGATATCTTGCTGTTGGTGCGCGGCGGTGGCAGCTTGGAAGACTTATGGAGTTTCAACGATGAAGGGCTGGCGCGGCTAATTGCCGCCAGCCCCATACCCGTCATCAGCGGTGTCGGCCACGAAACAGATTTCACTATTGCGGATTTTGTAGCCGACCTGCGCGCACCGACGCCTACCGCCGCGGCCGAACTGTGCTGCCGCAGCCGCGCGATGTGCCTGGATCAGCTTTCCGCCGTGGTGCGGGCGTTGGATATGCGCCAGGTGCGTCTGCTCGAGCGAGCGTCGCTGCGGCTGGACCGGGCGGTCGCCATGTTGGTGTCCCCGGGCGAGCGGGTTCGGCAGCTGCGCGAGCGGCTGGTCATGCTCGCGGAGCGCCTTGCGCGGGCCGCGGCCCATCCGCATCAGGCTCGCGTGGCGCGCCTTGAGGCCGTCCGTAATCGTTTGATGGTGGCGGCGCCTACACCGCGACTGCGCGCGGCTGACATCGCCCGGCTGACCAAGGCGCTTGACAGCGCCGCTTTGCGATTGCTTGAACGCCGCCGGCAGCGCTTGCAGGCCGCCAGCCAGACACTGCGGGCTCTGGATCCCCGCAATATACTCGGCCGCGGCTACGCGATCGTTCGCACGGCAGACGGGAAGATTGTTGAAAATGCGTTAGACTTGAACATTGGCGACCCACTGGGCATTGAGCTCGGGCAGGGCGGACTCCAGGTGCGCGTATTGCAGACGCACGGCCTGTTGTAAACAACGGTCGGCGTCGCGGCGCGTGCCTGCTATTTCAGCGGCGCGCCGTCTGGGCGTGCGCCGGAGCGCCTGCGACGGGCGCCGTGCGCTCTTTTCGGTACTCTGTGTGGTTTTTTAGAAGGAATTACAACATGGCTTTCACGCTTCCCCAGCTTCCGTACGCCCTTGACGCCCTGGCGCCCACCATCTCCAAGGAGACGCTCGAGTATCACTATGGCAAGCACCATCAGGCTTACGTCACCAATCTCAACAAGCAGATCGAAGGCACTGAGTTCGCTTCCGCGTCGCTCGAAGACATCATCAAGAAGTCCAGCGGTGGTATCTTCAACAACGCCGCCCAGGTCTGGAACCATACCTTCTACTGGAACTGTATGTCGCCCAATGGCGGCGGCGAGCCTGGCGGCAAGCTGCTCGAAGGCATCAAAGCCAAGTGGGGCAGTGTCGACGCTTTCAAGCAGGCCTTCAACACTGCTGCCGCAGGCAACTTCGGCTCTGGCTGGACCTGGCTCGTCAAGAAGTCCGATGGCACCCTTGACATCGTCAACACCAGCAATGCCGCGACGCCGCTCACCACGGCTGATGTGCCGCTCCTCACGTGCGACGTTTGGGAGCACGCCTACTACATCGACTACCGTAATGCCCGTCCCAAATACCTCGAAAGCTTCTGGGCAGTTGTGAACTGGGCGTTCGCCGAGCAGAACCTGGGCTGATATTCGCTGGCGGGCGAGGCAGTTGGCCAGGCGGCGTATAGCCGCCGGCGATGCACCCGGTAAGCCCGCCGCAGTCTCCTCGCTGTTCGCTACACCATGTACTTGCCTGCATGGCGCGCCATACGCCGTCCATACTGCGTACAGTACACAGTCCATTAGATTTCCGAACCGGCTCCCCTGTGGCAATAACCCATGCGGCAGCCGGTTTTGCGTTATCGGCAATGGCGCACTGCAATATTCTTTTTTCCATGTGTCCATCAATCGGACGTTTTGGCGAGTAGCGCAGCACGCCTCGCCGCCCGCTGCGCTACTATTTTCGGGCTTGGACGGGCCATGTCATCGTCCTGGCATAAACCGGTAATTTCCAACTATTCATTCGCGGCACGGGGGGCTTGCCAGCTGTGCCGCCGGCAGACATCCCATGACGACACACGCCTTTATCTGCGACGCGATTCGCACCCCGTTCGGCCGTTACGGCGGCGCCCTGGCCCCGGTACGGGCCGATGACCTGGCCGCCATCCCGATTCGGGCCCTGGTCGAGCGCAACGCCGGTGTGGACTGGTCCGCCCTGGACGACGTCTTGATGGGCGGCGCCAACCAAGCGGGTGAAGACAACCGCAATGTGGCTCGCATGGCAACGCTGCTCGCGGGTCTGCCGGTGGATGTGCCCGGCGCAACTATTAACCGCCTGTGCGGCTCGGGGCTCGATGCGGTGGGGTCGGCAGCTCGCGCGATTCGTGCTGGCGATGCATCCTTCCTGCTGGCGGGCGGTGTCGAGAGCATGTCGCGCGCACCGTTCGTGATGGGCAAGGCCGACACAGCCTTTTCGCGCAATGCGGCTATTTACGACACCACGATTGGCTGGCGCTTTGTCAACCGCGCGCTCAAGGCGCAGTATGGCGTAGACTCCATGCCCGAAACGGCCGAGAACGTGGCTGACCAGTTCAAGGTCAGCCGCGAGGACCAGGATCTGTTCGCGCTGGCGAGCCAGCAGAAAGCCGCTGCTGCGCAAAAAGCCGGCTTTTTCGACGCCGAGATCACGCCCGTGTCCATCCCCCAGCGCAAAGGCGACCCGGTGGTGGTAGACCGCGACGAACACCCCCGTGAAACCACGCTCGAGGCCCTGGCCCGGCTCAAGCCCATTGTGCGTCCTGATGGCACGGTGACGGCTGGCAACGCATCAGGCGTCAACGACGGCGCCTGCGCAATGATTGTCGCTTCGGAAGCAGCAGCCAAGAAGCACGGCCTGACGCCGCGCGCGCGTATCGTCGCAATGGCTACGGCGGGCGTCGAGCCTCGCATCATGGGTATTGGTCCCGCACCCGCGTCGCAGAAGGTGCTGGCCCTCGCTGGCCTGACGATCGATCAGATCGACGTCATTGAGCTAAATGAGGCGTTTGCCTCGCAGGGTCTGGCCACGCTGCGCCTGCTGGGTGTGGCGGACAACGATCCGCGCGTCAACCCGAACGGCGGCGCAATTGCCCTAGGCCACCCGCTGGGGGCCAGCGGCGCCCGTCTGGCGCTTACTGCAGTCAACCAGTTGCACCGCACCGGCAGTCGTTATGCGCTGTGCACAATGTGCATCGGCGTCGGGCAGGGCATCGCCGTCATCCTCGAAAAAATCTGAGCCTGAAGGCGCCCGCGCGGCGCCTGGCAGGAAGCATTCGGGGCCGAGCCGTTGTCGGGGTTGTTATGCACCGGCAATGGCTCGGCCCCGGCCTTAAGGGCGCGATATGTGGTACATTTGCGCCTGTCATTGGGGAGTAGCCGCTCTTCGCACCGAAGAGGCGCGCGTCAACACACTTGGCCTTCCGGCCATGGCGCGTGCGGTTTTCAGCTTGGCAAGACCTTTGACCACACGCCGCCGGATGGGCCGGGCGGCGGGGTGGTCATTCGTCTTTGTGCTGGCCCGCGGAACCCTCATGGAATCACTTCTCGTCTCCACCGGCGTTGTCGCACTGGCTGAAATCGGCGACAAAACCCAGTTGCTTGCCTTTCTCCTTGCGGCTCGCTTCAAGAAACCGCTCCCTATCGTTCTTGGTATCCTGGTCGCTACCATCATCAATCATGGGCTGGCGGGCGCATTGGGCGCCTGGATCACGGCCACGGTATCGCCGCAGACGCTGCGCTGGGTGCTCGGCGCGTCATTCATCGCAATGGCGATCTGGACGCTGATTCCCGACAAAATCGAAGAAGAGGAAACCCAAGTAGCCCGCCATTTCGGGGTTTTCGGGGCGACATTGATCACCTTTTTTCTGGCCGAAATGGGCGATAAGACGCAAATTGCCACCGTGGCTATGGCGGCGCATTACGCTACGCCGGTGCTGGTGGTGGTGGGCACAACGCTGGGCATGTTGATCGCGGACGTTCCCGCTGTGTTCGCCGGCGAGAAGCTGGCAAACCGCATCCCCATGAGGCTTGTGCATACCATCGCAGCGGGGGTTTTCGCCGTGCTGGGTGTCGCCACGCTGCTTGGCGCCGGCAAGGGGTTGGGTCTCTAGCGCACCTCGCGATACGGGCACGGCTGGTTTTGCCGGCGTGCCCGCAACGCCTACTTTCCGCGTGGGGGCAGGCCTTGGATCAAGGCGCCCGCGCGTATATCGCGGTCCCCGAACCAGCCTTGCGGCATTTCAAGCGCGAAGGGCACTGGGCGCAGCGGGCAGTGGGTGTCCAGGGTGTGCGGCTGCATATGGGCGATATTGACGATCTTGCCTTGCTCATTGATAAAGGCGATAGACAAGGGCAGTGGCGTATTTTTCATCCAGAAGCAGGCCATATTCGCCCTCTCGAAAACGAACAGCATGCCGTGGTTGGATGGCAGGAAGTTGCGATTCATCAGGCCATTGCTGCGGCTTGCTTCCGTGGCAGCGATCTCTGCTGTGATGGCGTATCCCGCGATGCTCAGTTCGGCGGTCGGCAGCAGCATGCCTTGGCCGGCGGCGGGCATGGCCGGTGCGACGAGCAGCAAGGGAAACAGCCGTTTCAGGGCGCGCACGCTCTGCGTGTTTGCCACGCGCCGGGCCCGATCCGCCAAACGTCGGATATGCGCACGGGTCAGGCGCGGCAGGCCAAAAAAAACAGGGCGCTGAGGCCCTGTAGTGTAGTGAGAGTTATGCATTATTATTGAAGCATGAGGCTGTTCAGCCCTTGCAAAACATCAGGTTGCCGTAATATTCAGTGCTTGCTTGCCTTTGGGCCCTTGTGCGATTTCAAATGCGACTTTCTGGCCTTCTTTTAGCGTCTTGAAGCCATTCATCTGGATGGACGAGAAATGTGCGAATAGGTCTTCCCCACCGTTGTCAGGGGTGATGAAGCCAAAACCCTTGGCGTCATTGAACCACTTGACCGTTCCGGTCAGCTTCTGGGTATCCCCGGGCGCGGAGGTTGCGGTTGATTCAGACATGCGGACTGCCTCTCGACAATATAGTGTTAAATTGAAACGCGACTACAAGGGTTACCTTTAGCCTACCGATTCTGGCACGTGTGGATTTCAAGCACACAGAACACCACGATGATGCGCACTTGAATTGGTGTAGTCAACCTATGGAAACCACTAGTATTTGGCATGGTTACTCAGATCGAAAACCAGCGTGAAACGGTGCTCGACCGGCAGTCTTCGAAGACCGCGCCACCGCCTATGTATCAGGTCGTGCTGCTTAATGACGATTACACACCGATGGAATTTGTCGTCGTTGTATTGCAGCGTATTTTCGGTAAAAACGAAGATGAGGCGGCGCGTATTATGCTGAAGGTTCACAACGAGGGCAGGGGTGTATGCGGCGTGTACACGCGCGATATTGCCGCCACACGAGTTGAAATGGTGAGGCAAATGGCGCAGGCGCGGCAGCATCCTCTGCAATGCATAATGGAGCCGGCACCCGATGCATGAGGCCATGTGGACATGCAGCACTGCGGCACGCATGGTTTTCAGGAACCAGCGTGCGGCCTGGCTGTCGCAGATATTAGCCCCGATAGGGCTTTTCACTATTGTTGATACGCAAGGTCGATTTAGTCATAGAATAGGATTTATCGAATTGCTGTCCGCTCCGATATGTATGGAGGAAGCGTGATCTCGGAAGAACTTGAAGTCAGCCTGCACATGGCGTTTGTCGAAGCCCGCAGTGCGCGACATGAATTCATTACAGTGGAGCACCTGCTGCTTTCGCTGCTCGATAATGCGGCAGCGGTGGAAGTGCTGCGCGCGTGCTCGGCCAATATTGATGCGCTGCGCCAGGAACTGCGCAAGTTCATCAAAGAAAACACACCCATATTTCCCGGGCAGGAAGAGGTGGATACCCAGCCCACGCTCGGTTTCCAGCGCGTCATTCAGCGCGCGATCATGCATGTGTCGTCGGGCAATTCCAACAAGAATACGGTGACCGGCGCCAATGTGCTGGTAGCCATGTACGGTGAGAAAGACTCCCACGCAGTGTATTTCTTGCAACAGCAAGGCGTCAGCCGGCTGGATGTTGTCAATTATTTGTCGCATGGTATTACCAAGCAGCAGGAAGAAGCACCCGCCGAGCCGGCGAAAGCACAGCAGATTTCAGATACAGATTCCAAGCCTGATCAGCAGAAGTCGCCGCTCGAACTTTATGCCACCGACCTCAATGCCGAAGCCCGCCGCGGGCGTATCGATCCTCTGATCGGACGCGAGCACGAGGTAGAGCGCGTCATTCAGGTGCTTTGCCGCCGGCGCAAGAACAATCCGCTGCTGGTGGGCGAGGCGGGGGTGGGCAAGACTGCGATCGCCGAAGGGCTGGCCTGGCGCATCACCAAGGGTGATGTGCCCGAGATTCTTGCCCACGCCGAGGTCTACGCGCTGGATATGGGGGCGTTGCTCGCGGGCACCAAATATCGCGGCGATTTCGAGCAGCGCCTCAAGGGCGTGCTCAAGTCGCTCAAGGACAACCGCAATGCCATCCTGTTCATCGACGAAATTCATACGCTGATCGGTGCCGGTTCGGCGTCGGGCGGTACGCTGGATGCTTCGAACCTGCTCAAACCTGCGCTGTCATCAGGGCAGCTCAAGTGCCTGGGCGCGACCACCTATAACGAATATCGCGGCATCTTCGAGAAAGACCACGCGCTGTCGCGCCGCTTCCAGAAGATCGATGTACCCGAGCCCACTGTGGAGCAGACGGTGCAGATCCTGCGGGGCCTGAAAGGGCATTTCGAAGAGCACCATGGCGTCAAATATTCCAACGCGGCGATCACTGCGGCCGCCGAATTGGCAGCACGATACATCAATGATCGTTTTCTGCCCGACAAGGCGATTGATGTGATCGACGAAGCCGGTGCCGCGCAGCGCCTGCTGCCGCGCTCCAAGCAGCGCAAGACCATTGGCAAGGGCGAGATCCAGGCCACTGTGGCCAAAATTGCGCGCATTCCGCCGCAGTCGGTGTCGCACGACGACCGCAATAAGCTGGCAACGCTCGAACGCGACCTCAAGACGGTCGTGTTTGGTCAGGATCCGGCTATCGAAGCGCTGGCGGCCGCCATCAAAATGGCGCGCTCGGGCCTGGGCCGGCCAGACAAGCCCATTGGCGCCTTCTTGTTCTCCGGTCCCACGGGTGTCGGCAAGACCGAAGTCGCGCGCCAGTTGGCATTCGTACTGGGTATCGAGCTGCTGCGTTTCGATATGTCCGAGTACATGGAACGCCATACCGTTTCGCGTCTGATTGGTGCGCCTCCGGGCTATGTGGGCTTCGACCAGGGGGGCTTGCTGACCGAAGCCGTCAGCAAGCAGCCGCACTGTGTACTCCTGCTTGACGAGATCGAAAAAGCGCATCCGGATGTCTACAACATTCTGCTCCAGGTGATGGACCACGGCACCCTGACCGACAACAACGGCCGCAAGTCCGATTTCCGCAATGTAATCATCGTGATGACGACCAACGCGGGTGCGGAAGCGTTGAACAAGACCTCCATCGGTTTTGCCACGCCGGCTCGCGGCGGCGACGAGATGGCTGATATCAAGCGGCTGTTCACTCCCGAGTTCCGCAACCGGCTCGACGCTACGATCAGCTTCAAACCGCTTTCGCGCGAAGTGATCATGCGGGTGGTTGACAAGTTCCTCATGCAGCTCGAAGACCAACTGCATGAAAAACACGTCGATGTCGTGTTCACCCCCGAGTTGCGCGAGCATCTCGCCAAAGAGGGCTTCGACCCGGCGATGGGGGCGCGGCCGATGCAACGCCTCATCCAGGATACGATCCGGCGCGCGCTGGCCGACGAGCTGCTGTTCGGCAGGCTGGTGGACGGCGGTCGTGTCGAGGTGGGGCTTGACGACGAGGGCAAGGTGCAGCTGGTATTTCCGGATTCCACCGGCAAGTCCGGCCCATCGAATCCATCGTCGTCTTCGCGCCCGGAACCCGAACTGGTTGATTGATGGCGGTCACGCCACTGCTTGCGTGCGATTACTGCGCGACGCTGCATAAGCGGGCTCCGCTGGAGCCCGCGCAGATCGCTTCGTGCACGCGCTGTGGCGAGGAACTTTATCGGCAAAGCCGGTTGTCCCTGAACGGCTGGATTGCGCTTACGCTGACAGCGCTTATCCTCTTTGTCATCGCCAATTATTTCCCCATCGCGCATTTGCGCATACAAGGTATGCAGGTCGATGCCTCGCTGCCGGGCGCCTTGCTGCTAACGTGGCGCCAGGGGCATGAAATGGTGGCCATCATGACCGCGATGGCAGGGTTCTGGATGCCACTGACGCAGTTACTCATCACGCTGTGGGCGTTGATGGCGGTGCGCGCAGGGCGCCTGCCGGGCGATTTTGCCTGGGGCTTGCGTGTGCTGCACTGGGTTGAACCCTGGAGCATGATTCCGGTGCTGACGCTGGCGATCATCGTCGCTGTGGTGAAGTTTTCCAGCCTGGCGGACATTACGCCCGCGCCTGCTATCTGGGCCTTCGGCATACTGACCTTTCTGCTTACCGGGCTGACGCGCGTGGCCGCGCGCAATATCTGGCGCTACGCGGAAGATGCTGGGCTTGTGCCGATTTCCGGTCTGGCCGCGACGAGCACGGGCGAGGATGCCGATACACGGCTCGGCGCACAGGCCTGCACTGACATGCACGGGGACGCCAATGCCAATGTGTCCAAAGGCAATGCCGCGCGCATATTGCTCAGTTGCACCTGCTGCGGTTATGTTCAGGCCGCGCCGGCCGGCCTGTTCACGCGGTATATAGAAGACCCGGGGGCAGCGCTGCGCTGCCGCCGCTGCAACAGCCGTATCTATCCGCGCAAACCGGACATGCGTGCGCGTGTGTGGGCGCTACTGATTGCCGCGAGTATTATTTATCTGCCCGCCAATCTGCTGCCCATCATGCGGGTGCGTACACTGGTGGAGGACGGCAATCACACCATATTGGGCGGGGTGCTCGAACTGTGGCGGTTGGGCTCGCCGGATCTGGCGATTATCGTGTTCGTGGCCAGTATTGTTGTACCTGTCACCAAGATCGTGGTGCTCGTTTTGCTGATGCTGCGCGACCGCTGGCAGGGCGAGGCTATTGCGCGCTCGCGAACGCGGTTGTATGGCTTTGTTGAGTTCATTGGCCAGTGGTCCATGCTCGATGTGTTTGTGGTCATTCTGATGTCGGCTATGGCGAATTTCCCCGGCGTTTCCCAAGTGCTGGCCGGGCCGGGCGCCGCCAGCTTCGGCATGGTCGTTGTGTTGACGATGCTTGCCGCCCATTGCTTTGACCCGCGATCCGCATGGGATCACGGGCCTGTCACGGCGGCGTCGCCGCGCACGACGAGTCTTTCCTCAACTCCCGCCAGCATGCCTCTTGTGGCCAATCAATCCGCGCGACGCCGCGCCGAAAGCAATCTATGACCACTCCCGATACGTCGTCCTCGCCCGATCCGCAATCTGCACCACGGCCGGTTGTCAAGAAGTCGAGCCGGCTGCAGATCTCTTGGATCTGGCTTGTACCACTGGTGGCAGCGATCGTCGGTGCTTCGTTGCTGTTTCGCGACTGGCTGCATGCGGGGCCCACAGTGGTGATCAGCTTCGATTCCGCCGAAGGTCTGGAGGTAGGCCAGACGCGTGTACGCTACAAGGAAGTGGCCATTGGCACGGTCACTAGCATCAAGGTGTCGCCGGACCGCAAAAAGGCGCTGGTGAGCGCACAGATTGATCGCGACAGCGCCGCTTATATCGCGCGCCCGGGCAGTAGATTCTGGGTTGTGCGCCCCAGGCTGGGCATCAGCGGCGTCACCGGGCTGAATACGCTGTTGTCGGGCGCCTACATCAGTGTGGATACGGCGGAGCAACCCGACGAAAAGGCCGATTCCGTCTACGAGTTTGATGGTCTGGAAACGCCACCCGAAGTCAGCAGTTCGCGCCCCGGTACGCGTTTCACGCTCACAGCTGATGATCTGGGTTCCCTGGAAATTGGCTCACCCGTGTATTTCCGGCGCATCCAGGTCGGACAAGTCATCCGGTATGCGCTCGACGAGAACGGCAGGGCGGTGCAAGTCCAGGTGTTTGTCGACGCGCCCTATGACCGTTTTGTCACCAAAGATGCGCGATTCTGGAACGCCAGCGGCGTGAGTCTGTCACTTGACGCCGGTGGCTTCAAGGTGGAGACGGGCGCACTGGTGTCGTTGCTGGCGGGCGGTGTGGCATTTGCGCCTGCCAGTGCAAATGATGTCGTCCAAGCCTCACCCAATTCTGTATTCCGCCTCTCGGCCACGCGTGAAGAAGCCATGGATGAGCCCCACGGTCCACCTTTCCAGGTGGAGATGCGTTTTCTGCAGTCGGTTCGCGGGCTCAAGGTCGGTGCGCCGGTTGATTTTCGCGGGCTGGAGTTGGGCAGGATTTCAAGCATCGAACTCGATTACGATCCTGCCGCGCAGCAGATATATGCACAAGTGCAGGCGGAGCTTTACCCCTTGCGCTTTGGCCGGCTTTACGAGCTTGCCGCGAAGAATGCCGAGTCATCCGAGCCACCTGCGGCCTTCATGCTGATGCGTATGCTCGAGCACGGCCTGCGGGCGCAGATACGCTCCGCCAACCTGCTGACCGGCCAGCAGTATGTTGCCTTGGAGTTTTTCCCCGACGCCAAGCCGGTAGCGGTGGATGCGGCCCATGAACCGATGATCGTACCGACCATGCCTGGCAGTTTTGATCAACTGCAGCAGCAGATCAGCAGCATTGTCAACAAGGTGGAGAAAATCCCCTTCGATGACATTGGCGCCGAGCTGCGCGACAGCCTTGCCGTGTTGACCAAGGTGCTGCGTCAGGTCAATGGCGAACTGGCGCCGCAGGCCAAGGCCATGCTCAGGTCGGCCGAAAAGTCGCTTGGCAGCGTCGATGCCCTGCTGGGGCAGGAGACTGCTCCGGGCGCAAACCTGGCCGATACAGTTCGCGAGTTAGGCCAGGCGGCCCGGTCGCTGCGCGCGCTGGCGGATTATCTGCAGACCAATCCATCCTCGGTCATCCGCGGCCGAACGGCTGACCCGGCTTTCATCACTCCGTAGGAGACGTATACCCATGCTGCGCCCATTCGTTCCGCTCGCCCTGGGCTTATCCAGTTTGCTGGCGGCCTGCGCTACGGCTCCCGCGGAGCATTACTACTCATTGTTGCCCGCAGCGGCTTTGCAAGCGGGGAGGGAGCCCGGCGGCACTGATGCTGCTCCTGCCGAGACAGGGCGTATCGGGACGGGCCGTGCCCAGCCTGCAAGCATCGGTGGACACTACGTGATCAGCGTGGGGCCGGTCACCGTCCCCGAGCAGGTGGACCGCCCGCAGATCGTACTTGTGGACCCCGCTTCCACCCAGGTGACCCCCTTGTCCGGCTATCTCTGGGCTGCTGCGCTGAATGAAGAAATCCGGGCCGCGCTGGCGGATGATCTGTCGCGCCGCCTTGGCGTGCTGGACGTTTCGTCGGCGCAAGCGCCAGCTGACGTTGGAGTGTGGACAGTAGGGCTGCGGGTGCAGCGGTTCACCTCAGTTTATGGTCAACAGGCCGCCATCCAGGCGGGCTGGCGGCTGACGCCGAACCGTATTCCCGGGCGCAAACCCGTGTATTGCGAAGGGATGGCAGTGGCACCGGCTGGCGCAAGCGTTTCGGATCTCGTGGCTGGTCATCGCGCGGCGCTGTCTCTCCTGGGGGAACTGATCGCGACGCAGATTGCGCAGGGTGTGACGGCAAGCCCTCGCCAGGTGGGCGGGGCATCGGGTGCACAAGCATTATTGAAGGGTTGCACCGCCGCTGGATGATGCCGGTACTGGCAGGAGCGTGTGCGTTGCGATCCGACGTCGCGCCGGCCTTCAGGCCCTCAGCTGTTGTGGCAACGCCACTGATCTGCATTGCGTCGAGCGCGCAACGCTGTTGGCAATCGCATCGGGCAGGGCGGCATCGCCGCACTGCGCTGCTCGCCACAGGGCGGTGTTTTTCTCCTTCGGGTTAACCTTTATTTCCTGAAAGGTGCAACCCGGATTAGTATTCGCTCCGTTATGAGGATAACCGTTCCGGTTGCCCCGCTGCGATGGAGTTGCACCTTCTCATGGCTACCACCACCCTCGGCGTAAAAGTGGACGAGTCTCTGCGTGAACGGCTGCGCCTGGCTGCGGCGCGTGTGGGTTGTACCCCGCATTGGCTGCACAAACAAGCCTTGCTTTCCTACATCGAGGCAGTGGAGCGCGGGCAGGTGTTGCCCCAGGCGGGCGTTGGCGATGCCGAGACGGGCGAGCAGGCCGCTGATGTGCCCGGCGCTGATGTTGTGCCACCATTCTATGTGTTTGCACAAGACGTTCAGCCGCAGTCCGTGCTGCGGGCGGCCATCACCGCTGCCTACCGCCGCCCGGAAACTGAATGCGTGCCGGTATTGCTGGAGCAGGCGCGCAGCGCGCGGCCCCAAGAGGTCCAGGCGCTTGCGCGCAAGCTGGTCGATACGCTGCGGAGCCGGCGCAAGAGCGGCATTGTCGAGGGCCTGATCCAGGAGTTTTCGCTCAGTAGCCAGGAGGGGGTGGCACTGATGTGCCTGGCCGAGGCCTTGCTACGCATCCCCGATCGCGCAACACGCGATGCACTGATCCGCGACAAGATTTCGCGCGGCGACTGGCGGGCCCACATGGGCGAATCGTCGTCCCTGTTTGTCAACGCCGCCACGTGGGGCCTGTTGCTCACTGGCAAACTGGTGGCCGTACACAGCGAACAGTCGCTGTCGCGGGCGCTGACGCGCATGATAGGCAAAGGTGGCGAACCGTTGATCCGCAAGGGCGTCAACATCGCCATGCGTATGATGGGCGAGCAGTTCGTGGCCGGGCAGACCATCGCCGCGGCGCTGGCCAACAGCCGCAAGCTGGAAGACAAAGGCTTCCGCTACTCTTATGACATGCTCGGCGAGGCCGCCACCACCGCCGATGACGCGCAGCGCTACCATACTGCCTACGTGCAGGCTATTCATGCCATCGGCAAGGCTGCGCAGGGGCGCGGTATTTACGAAGGGCCGGGTATTTCCATTAAGCTGTCGGCGCTGCACCCGCGTTATTCTCGCGCCCAGCGCGAGCGCGTGATGGCTGAGTTGCTGCCGCGCGTGCTCGATCTCGCACGTTTGGCGCACCAGTACGATATAGGCTTGAATATCGACGCCGAAGAGGCGGATCGTCTGGAGCTGTCGCTTGATCTGCTGGAGGCCATGTGTTTCGACGAGGCGCTGGCCGGCTGGAACGGCATTGGCTTTGTCGTGCAAGCCTACCAGAAGCGCGCACCCTTTGTGATCGACTACCTCATTGATCTGGCTCAGCGCAGCGGCCACCGCCTGATGGTGCGGCTGGTCAAGGGTGCATACTGGGATACCGAGATCAAGCGCGCGCAAGTCGAGGGCCTGGAAGGCTATCCCGTATTCACGCGCAAGATCCACACCGATGTGTCCTACCTGGCTTGCGCTCGCCGTCTGCTGGCTGTGCCGCAAGCGATATTTCCTCAGTTCGCCACCCATAATGCCCAGACGCTGTCAGCGATCTACCATATGGCGGGGCAAAACTATTACCCCGGGCAGTACGAGTTCCAGTGTCTGCATGGCATGGGCGAATCCCTGTACGAGCATGTTGCCGCGCCGGTGTCGCAGGGCGGCTTGAACCGGCCCTGCCGCATTTATGCGCCCGTAGGCACGCACGAAACGCTGCTGGCTTATCTCGTGCGCCGCTTGCTCGAAAACGGCGCCAACACGTCATTCGTGAATCAGATTGGTGACGCGGACATTGCGATCGATGCCTTGATTGCCGATCCAGTGGCTGCCGCCGAAAAAGTGCACCCTGCGGGCGCACCGCATGATCGCATTCCATTGCCGCGCGACCTATACCGCGTTCACGGCGGCCGCGTCAACGCAGCGGGCCTGGATTTGAGCAACGAACAGCGCCTGGGTTCCCTGGCTTCCGCGTTGCTGAGCAGTGCGGGCCACGTTTGGCGTGCCATGCCGATGCTGGCTGATACGCGGCAATGGGACGAGGCGCGCGCGCTGCCGGTTGCCAATCCCGCCGACCACCGCGATATCGTCGGCCATGTCATCGAGGCCAACGACAACGAGCTGGCCTATGCATTGGATTCCGCCGCCCATGCGGCGCCGATCTGGGCCGCCACGCCGGTAGCGGATAGGGCGCAATGCCTGCTTCGTGCTGCACAGTTGTTCGAAGGCGACATGCAGCACCTGTTGGGGCTGATCGTGCGCGAAGCGGGCAAGTCCTTGCCCAATGCCATTGCCGAGGTGCGCGAAGCGGTGGACTTCCTGCGTTACTACGCAGGCCGAATCGAGCGTGATTTTTCCAACGACAGTCATCGTCCGCTGGGCCCGGTGCTATGCATTAGCCCCTGGAATTTCCCCTTGGCGATTTTCATTGGGCAGGTGTCCGCAGCGCTGGCGGCCGGCAATGCGGTGCTGGCCAAACCGGCCGAGCAAACCGCGCTGATCGCGGCGGCGGGTGTGGACATCCTGCGTCGGGCGGGTGTCCCGGCGGGGGCGATACAACTGCTGCCGGGGCGCGGCGAAACCGTAGGGGCGGCCCTGGTGGCGAGCCCAACGGTGCGCGGCGTGCTGTTCACGGGCTCTACCAGCGTCGCTCATCTCATTGCGCGTGAACTGGCAGGGCGGCTGGATGATCATGGGCACCCTATCCCGCTCATTGCGGAAACTGGCGGCCTGAATGCGATGATTGTCGATTCTTCAGCGCTCGCAGAGCAGGTTGTGGCCGATGTGCTGACGTCTGCATTCGACTCGGCCGGCCAGCGCTGCTCGGCGCTGCGCCTGCTGTGCGTGCAGGAAGACTGCGCCCCGCACGTGCTGGGTATGTTACGCGGTGCAGTGCGTGAATTGCGGGTAGGCAACCCAGACCGCTTGAGCACGGACGTGGGGCCGGTGATCGACGCACAGGCCCAGGCTGCAATCCAGGCGCACATACTAGCGATGCGCGAAGCGGGGCACCGCGTCGAGCAGGCCGACATACCTCCCGACTGCCGCCATGGCGTGTTTGTGCCACCCACGCTCATCGAGCTCTCCCAGCCTGATCAGCTGAAACAGGAAGTCTTCGGCCCTGTGCTCCACGTTGTCACCTACCGGCGCGACGAGCTTGATGCCCTGATCGACGGGATCAATGCATCCGGCTACGGCCTGACCTTCGGCGTGCACACCCGCCTGGATGAAACCGTGGCGCATGTGTCGGAACGCATCAAGGCTGGCAATATCTATGTCAACCGGAATATCGTTGGCGCCGTGGTGGGCGTTCAGCCTTTCGGCGGCCAAGGGCTGTCGGGTACAGGGCCCAAGGCCGGTGGGCCGCTGTACCTGCAACGCCTTCTGAGCCGCGAACCGTCCGGCCTGCCCCCAGGGGTGGCGCTGCCGGCTGACGATGCTGCGCCAGTGGCTTTGCCAGGTCCCACAGGCGAAAGCAATCTGTACCGGGTGGCGCCGCGTGGCACGGTCTTGTGTGTGGCGGCAACCGAGCCGGGCGCACGCGCGCAGCGCGAGGCCTGCGTCGCCACAGGCAATCAGGCATTGTTTCTGGATACGGACGCGGCGCGCGCCTGGGCAGGCACTCTGCCGGCGGACCAGCAGAAAAACCTGCAGTTCGCGCCGTCCGATGTGATCGCCGCGGGCGGGTATGATGCCGTGCTGTTCGAAGGCGACGGCGATGCGCTGCGTGAACTCAATCTGGCGGTGGCTGCGCGGCCCGGCCCGATTGTCGGTGTGCAGGGCCTGAGCAGCGACGACATTGCCGCGGGGCGGGCCTACCGCCCCGAACGCTTGTTGCGAGAGATATCGATCAGTATCAACACCACCGCGGCGGGCGGCAACGCCAGTCTGATGATGATCGGCTGACGCGGCGGCCGGTTCGGGTAAGGACGCATTAACGTAAACGTTCATGTCTGGTCTAATCGCCTCCACAAGAGGCGATGAAACCGGGTTTTTCAACAGCTTTACACAGACTCGAAAAGTCAAACTTGAAAAATGGAGCTCATTATGCAATCCACCAAGGGAATCAAACTGCTCGCGGCGGCGGCCGCTGTGGCGGCCAGCCTGGCAGCGGGCGCCGCAGGCGCGCAAACCACCACTGTGCGGCTGGGCTTTGCGGCGCCGCTCACCGGCCCGCAATCGCACTATGGCGAAGACATGAAAAACGGGCTGACGCTCGCGCTCGAAGAGGCCAACAAGCAGAACATTCAACTTGACGGCAAAACCGCGAAGTTTGAACTCGTGACGCGCGATGACCAGGCAGATCCACGCACCGCCGTGCAAGTGGCGCAGCAAATTGTGGACGAAGGCGTCGATGGCGTGCTTGGCCACTTCAATTCAGGCACCACTATCCCCGCATCGCGTATCTACAACGACGCTGGCTTGCCGCAGATTGCGATGGCCACGTCGCCCGAATACACGCAACAGGGCTACGACAACACCTTCCGCATGATGACGAGCGACACTCAGCAGGGCGCGGCGGATGGGGAGTTCATCGTCAAAGACCTGAACGCGAAGAAAGTTGCCCTGATCGATGATCGCACCGCCTACGGGCAGGGGCTGGCAGACCAGGTGGCGGCGGCTGTCAAGGCCAACGGCGGTGAAATCATCGCGCGCGAATACACGACTGACAAATCCACCGACTTCACCGCCATCCTTACCAACATCAAGGATAAACAGCCGGATGCCATTTTCTTTGGCGGGCTGGATGCGCAGTCGGGCCCGATGCGCCGGCAGATGATGACGTTGGGCATCAAAGCGCCGCTAGTTTCGGGCGAAATGACGCGTAGTGACACCTTCCTGAAGCTGGCGGGCGATGCTGCCAACGGCACCTATGCGTCGCTGGCGGGTGTGCCGCTTCAACAGATGGCCGCCGGTGAGAAGTTCAGCGCCGCCTACAAAGCCCGCTTCAATAAAGA
The DNA here is from genome assembly GCF_021653995.1 of Paracandidimonas lactea. Lineage (NCBI taxonomy): Bacteria > Pseudomonadati > Pseudomonadota > Betaproteobacteria > Burkholderiales > Alcaligenaceae > Paracandidimonas > Paracandidimonas lactea. The sequence continues at coordinate 745,860 of NZ_JAJJOZ010000001.1, read as the reverse complement.
TCCCGGCGTGTATGCGCCCTATGCGTATGACGGTGCGTGGAACATGATTACCGCCATGAAGGAAGCGGGGTCGGCCAAGCCCTCCAAGTATCTGCCCAAACTCGCTGCGCTCAAACGGTCGGGCGCCACCAGCGACAATATCGCCTATGACAAGAATGGCGACCTGAAGGAAATTTCAGTCACCATTTACGAAGTCAAAGACGGCAAGTGGCAGATGGTCAAGACCATGGTGAGTGCCGCAAAGTAAAATTTCGCGCTGCGCACCGCGCGCGACGGGCCGGCCCCCCAGCCGGCCCCGCGGCGCCCGCGACGTAATCTCGCGAGCTTCGCGCGGCATCCGCAATGTATCCGCGAAGTTTCCACGACGTATCCGGAATAAGTGACCCGGCATGGACATCCTTTTACAACAGCTCATCAACGGCCTTACTGTCGGCAGCGTCTATGCGCTGGTTGCCTTGGGCTATACCATGGTCTACGGCATCATAGGCCTGATCAATTTTGCACACGGTGACGTCGTCATGGTGGGCGCCATGATCGCTACCGCCCTGGTACTCAGCCTGGTGGGCGACGGCGCCATGCCAGTCTGGATGGCCATCGGTGCCGCGCTGCTGGCGGCAATACCCGCCTGCATGGCGCTGGGTTGGGTGGCCGAGCGCTACGCCTATAGGCCTTTGCGGCGCGCACCTCGGCTGGCCGCCTTGATTACCGCGATTGGCGTGTCATTCATTATCCAGAATGCGGCTATGATGATCTGGGGTCGCAACTACCTTAACTTCCCCCATATTATCCAGCCCCAGGTATTCCAGTTGGGCGGCGCGCGGATCAGCCTGCTGCAGATATTCATCATGCTGGCGGCCACCACTATCATGGCGGGCCTGTTGCTGGTCGTGCACCGTACGCGGCTTGGCACCGCCATGCGCGCCACCGCGCAGAACCGCGAGGTAGCAGGCCTGATGGGCGTCAATATCAACACCGTCATCTCCGCCGCCTTCCTGATAGGCTCGGCCTTGGCTGCGGTGGCCGGCATCATGGTCACTACCTACTACGGTGTCGCCCAGTACACCATGGGCTTCATGCTTGGCCTGAAGGCCTTCACTGCCGCCGTGCTGGGAGGTATCGGTAATCTGGGCGGTGCGATGCTGGGCGGCCTGCTGCTGGGTATCATCGAATCGCTGGGCGCTGGCTATATCGGCGACCTCACCAATGGTGTATTCGGCAGCAATTACCAAGACGTTTTCTCCTTCATCGTGCTGATCCTGGTGCTGGTGTTCCGGCCATCAGGGCTGTTGGGTGAACGGGTGGGGGACCGCGCATGAACCGGGATACGATTGCCGGCGTATATACGGCATCTCGCCCGCGTACGCCTGCGCGGGTGTGGTTGGGCATCTTCGCGTTCGGCGTCGTGCTCGCCGTGCTGCCCTTTTTGCTGGGCCTGGTCGGGCAGAGCTGGATACGCACGCTCAATTTCGCCTTGCTGTATGTGATGCTGGCCTTGGGTCTGAATGTGGTGGTTGGCTTTGCCGGCCTACTTGATCTTGGCTACATTGCGTTCTACGCAGTGGGCGCTTATGTGTGGGCCTTGCTGGCCTCGCCGCACTTTGGCCTGCATCTGCCGTTCTGGGTGGTACTGCCGGCCGGTCTGTTGCTGGCGGCCGTGGCCGGCGCGCTGCTTGGGGCGCCAACGCTCAAGCTACGCGGCGACTACCTCGCCATTGTCACGCTGGGGTTCGGCGAAATTGTGCGTATCTTCATGAACAACCTGGATGCGCCCATCAACATTACCAACGGACCGCAGGGCATAAACCGGGTAGATACCTTCAAGATTGGCGAGTTCATGTTCGGCCGCTCGCAGGAGATCTTCGGTTTTCGCATCACAGGGCCTGAAAAATACTACTACCTGTTGCTGTTCTGCGTATTGGCTATCGTGTTCATCTGTGTGCGCCTCCAGAATTCCCGTATCGGGCGCGCCTGGGAGGCAGTGCGCGAAGACGAGATCGCGGCCAAGGCCATGGGCATCAATACGCGCAATATCAAGTTGCTGGCCTTCTCCATGGGCGCCACCTTCGGCGGCGTGGCAGGCGCAATGTTCGCCTCGATGCAGGGCTTTGTCAGCCCCGAAAGCTTCAGCCTCACTGAGTCCATTTCGGTGTTGTGCATGGTGGTGTTGGGCGGCATGGGGCACATCCCGGGGGTCATCCTGGGCGCCTTGCTGCTGTCAGTGTTTCCCGAGGTGCTGCGCGCCGTGGTGGTGCCGCTGCAACAAGCTGTCTTTGGTGATGTTGTGCTCGATCCCGAAGGCATACGCATGCTGATGTTCGGTTTCGCCTTGGTGCTGGTAATGATCTTCCGGCCCGCGGGGCTATGGCCGTCGGCTGTGCGTCGCCGTGAACTGGCGCGTCCAGGCAAGGAGCACGCATGAGTCTGACGACCGCTACCACCAATCCCGACGCGCGCTCCATGCCCGAACTGCTGCTGGTCGCCAATAAGCTCAGCAAGCGTTTCGGCGGCCTGCAGGCGCTGTCCGAGGTCAGCTTTTCCATCTGCAAGGGCGACATCTATGGCTTGATCGGCCCCAACGGCGCGGGTAAAACCACGCTGTTCAATGTGCTCACCAGCCTCTATGTGCCAGAGTCGGGCACGTGTAATTTCCTGGGCCATCAGCTCACACGCCTGAAGCCGCACCAGATCGCCGCGGTCGGCATCGCTCGCACCTTTCAGAACATTCGGCTCTTCGGCAACCTTAGTGCCATCGAAAACGTGATGATTGGCCGCCATGTGCGAACGCGTGCCGGCGTGTTCGGCGCGGTTGCGCGCAACCGCGCCACGCGGCGCGAAGAGGCGGCGATCGAACAGCGCGCTTATGAGTTGCTCGACTACGTGGGCATTGTGCAGCGCGCCAATGATGTTGCCAGCTCGCTGTCATACGGCGATCAGCGTCGGCTGGAGATCGCGCGAGCGCTGGCGACGGATCCCGCGTTATTGGCGCTGGACGAGCCCGCAGCGGGCATGAATGCCTCCGAAACCGTGGTATTGCGGCGCCTGATCGAGAAGATACGCGACGACGGCGTTACGGTGCTGTTGATCGAGCACGACATGAAGCTCGTGATGGGCTTGTGCAATCGCGTACTGGTGCTGGAATACGGCAAGGTACTCGCCGAAGGCAAGCCGGCTGACGTGCAGCGCAACCCGCGCGTCATTGAGGCTTATCTGGGCACGGGGGCGGCCGAGGCGGCCCATGAGGAAACATCATGAATGAACACGATGTGCTGCTCGATATACGGCAGCTGGAAGTCGCCTACGGAGGCATTCGGGCCGTGCGCGGCGTCGATCTTCGGGTGGGCAAGGGTGAACTGGTCTGCCTGATCGGCGCAAACGGCGCTGGCAAAAGCACCACCCTGCGGGCCATTTGCGGCCTGGTGCCGGTCGCGGGCGGCGATATCATTTACGACGGCACATCCATCAAAGGCAAGCCATCTTTCCAACTGGTACGACAGGGCTTGGTCATGGTGCCCGAAGGGCGGGGTATTTTCGGGCAGTTGACGATCGCCGAGAACCTTGCCATGGGCGGGTACAGTCGGCGCGACCAGGCGGCTGTCCGGCGCGATACCGAGCATGTGTTCGAACTGTTCCCGCGCCTGGCGGAGCGGCGCGCCCAGTCGGCCGGCACGCTGTCGGGCGGCGAGCAGCAAATGCTGGCCATGGGCCGTGCCATGATTTCCCGCCCGCGCCTCTTGTTGTTGGACGAACCGTCCATGGGGCTAGCGCCCTTGATGGTGGAAAAAATCTTCGAGGTGGTGCGCGCCATCGCCGCCGAAGGCGTCACCATACTGCTCATCGAGCAGAACGCGCGCCTGGCGCTGGAAGTGAGCCAGCGCGGCTATGTGATGGAATCAGGCAATATTATCCTGCAGGCGCCCTCAGCGAGCTTGCTGCATGATCCCAAGGTGAGGGCGGCTTATCTGGGCGAAGAAGCGCTTGCCTGACCAGCGCCAGTCTCGCGGTGCTTTGCGGGCAGGCCCTATTGTATTGGTAAGCGCCGCCGTTGCGGTGTGTCGCCGGGCGTTCGCCTTTAAGCGCCTGCTTGATGCGCAACCCTCTATCTGGCAATCCGGGGGCACGCGAATGTGATGCCGCCCGATTGGTGCGTCAGTGCTTGCCGGTGCTGCCGAAGCCGCCGGCACCGCGTTCTGTTTCGGTGGAAAACTCCTCCACAAGCTGGAGGCTTACCTGCACGACGGGTTGGAACATCAACTGGGCGATGCGTTCACCCGGCTGCACGACATAGGCTTCCTGGCTGTCGTTGGCCAGGATCACGCCGATTTCGCCGTGATAATCAGCATCGATTACACCAATACCCTGTGCCACCCGCACGCCATGCTTGAGCGACAAGCCCGAGCGCGACGCCACAATGGCCACCAGGGCCGGGTCCATCATATTGATTGCCAGCCCCGTCTTGACCAGTGCGCGGCCGCCGGGCGCCAGCGTGACGGGTGCGTCGATGCATGCCCGCAAATCCATGGCTGCGGAGCCGTCGGTTGCATATTCGGGGGTGGCGATTGTATTGCCAAGTAGCGGATTGACGATACGGGCTTCTATTCTTCGATGCATGGGATAAATCGCAATAGCTGTGTGTGAGAAGGAGGATGTCGCCGGAGAGCGGGTGCGCGCAAGTGTAGGGGGTGGCACGGTGCAATTAGCGCGCAAGTGAGCGACCGACAGGCTGCTCGTACCCCCGTTTGATCAAAGCCCTGGCTTGCCCGGTGTGCGGCGCTTGGTCAGCATGCTCTTGCCGATCCAGACGGCCATGACGATGGAGAGCACACCGGTGAGCAGAATACTAAAGCTCATGTTGCCGCCCATGGCTTGCATGCCACGACCCGTGAGATAGCCGGGCAGCAGCATAATGGGCAGCCAGGCCACCGCGGAGGCGATATTGGCGAGCTGGAAGCGCAAATGGCGCATCTTGAGCATGCCGGCCACTGTGGGCGCGACAGCCCGCAGGGGCCCCATGAAGCGGCCCACGAACACGGCCTTGGCGCCATGCTTCATGAATAACAGGCGCGCACGGGCCACTGCACGGCGCTGGTGCTTCAGCGGCCATTTGTTCAGAAGGGTTGGCCCCAACCAAAGGCCAATAAAATAGGAGATAGCGTCGCCCACTATGGCGCCAGCCATACCCCACAGCAGTACCGGCACGGGTTCTACCATGCCGCCTCCGACGAGCCCGCCCATGACGAGCATGACTACCGAGGCGGGGATGAGCAGGCCGATAATGAGCAGGGATTCACCCAGGCAAAGCAGCGCCAGAATGGGGCCGGCATATGCGTGATTGTCCTGGATGAAGGTAAGTAGCGGGGGCAGGTATTGGTCCATTGGGCTCCGTATCGGGGCGAGAAGCGCTGCGATGGCCGCACCTCAGGGCCTGGGGCTGCGGGGCAGGCGTTCGGCGATGGCGCGCACCAGCGCGCGTGCGGCATCGAGCTTGGGGAGAGACGGCAGCGCGTGCTCGCCAGCGTTGTCGAACAGTACGAGCTCGGTGTGGTCGGCATCCATGGCGTGCTGGGCCAGGTTGCCCACCAGCAACGGAACCCCCTTGCGCGCGCGCTTAGCCTGCGCGTGTGCGCTGAGGTTTTCGGTTTCGGCGGCAAAGCCCACGCACCAGGGGCCGGATTGCATGCCAGCCACTTCCGCCAGTATATCCGGGTTGGCGGAAAATTCGATGACGGGAGGTTTCGCGTCATCCTGCTTCTTGAGCTTATGGGCGCTGGGGTTGGCGACGCCCCAATCAGCAACGGCTGCGACAGAAATGAAAATGTCTGCCATCCCTGCCTCGTTCATGACGGCGGCATGCATCTGGCGTGCACTGCGAACGCTGATGCGTGGCACACCATAGGGGGCGTCAAGCGCAGTGGGGCCCGACACCAGTACCACATCGGCGCCGGCTTCGCGCGCCGCGCGGGCGATCGCATAGCCCATTTTTCCCGATGAGCGGTTGGTGATGACGCGCACGGGGTCGATGTCTTCGGAAGTAGGCCCAGCGGTGATGAGCACCCGTCGGCCGTGCAGCACCTTGGGCTGGAAGAAGGCGATCAACTCATGCAGTAGTTCCGCCGGTTCCAGCATGCGCCCGCTGCCGGTTTCGCCGCAGGCCTGGCTTCCTTCGGCCGGGCCCAGTATGGTGGCGCCGTCGCCGCGCAGGGTGGCGGCATTTCGCTGGGTTGCTGGGTGCAGCCACATTTCGCGGTTCATGGCTGGGGCCACAAGCAGAGGGCAGGCGCCTTTGGCTACGCACAGCGTCGAGAGCAGGTCGTCGGCCAGGCCGTTGGCCAGGCGGGCAATGAAATCTGTGCTGGCGGGCGCGATCAATATGGCGTCGGCGCCGCGGGTTAGATTGATGTGCGCCATGTTGTTCGGCACGCGATTGTCCCAGGCATCCAGGTAAACCGGGCTCCCTGACAGGGCCTGCATGGTGATCGGTGTAATGAACTTTGTAGCGGCATCCGTCATGACGACGTCGAAGGTTGCACCTTCGTCCTGCGCCCGACGCAGCAGCTCGGCAACCTTGTAGCAGGCAATGCCGCCCGTCAACCCCAACACGATACGTTTGTTTGCAAGTTCAGCCATGAAGACGGTGGCACGTAGGCCGATAGGTTCAGGAGCGGGAGGCTGCGCCGCGCCGCTCGCGCCGCATGCGCAGCAGTTCGTCGAGTATCAGCAGGATGGCACCGCACGTGATGGCGATGTCGGCCACGTTGAAAGCCGGAAAATACCAGTTGCGCCAATAAAATAGCAGAAAATCAATTACATGGCCGTGCTGGATGCGGTCAATCACATTGCCGACAGCCCCGCCCAGTATGAGGGCCAGCGCCGCGCAGAAGAGTGGTTGATGCGGATTGCGGCGCAGCAGATACAGGATCAGCACCGTCGCACCGAGGGCGACGGCGGTGAAGAACCAACGCTGCCAGCCTTCGCCGCTGGCCAGGAAGCTGAAAGCGGCACCAGGGTTGTACAGCAAGGTGAAGTCGAAAAACGGCAGCAAGGGCCAGCGTTCGCCATAGGCCAGACGTGTATCGAAATACACCTTGGTGAGTTGGTCGGCCACGATGATAAGCGCCGCGGTGAGCAACCAAGCCCAGAAGCGGCCCCGCGCGGGCTTTGCGGGGGCCGCGCCTTGTGCCGCACCGACAGCGGGCGGCGAGGAGGACGGATGGCCGTGATCAGGCATGTTCGCGGTGCTCGCCCTGGCCGAAAAGGTTGCTGACACAACGCCCGCACAGCGTTGGATGCGCGGGATCGCTGCCGACGTCGTCGCGGTGGTGCCAGCAGCGCTCGCACTTGGTGGCCTTGGTGGCCTGCACCTCGATGCGCAACTCTCCCGGTGCCTTGTGGACTGTCGCACGCGAAACAATCAGCACAAAACGCAAGTCGTCATTCAGGCTTGCCAGCAGTGCGTGATCATCGCCGTCGGCATAGATGTCGAGTTCGGCTGCCAGGGATGAGCCGATTTCGCCGCGGGTGCGCACTTCTTCGATGCGGCGCATTGCTTCGGCGCGGATTTCGCGCAGGCGCTTCCACTTGCCCAGCAGCGCATCCGTGCCGACCGTCTCGGGCAGGGTGTGGTACAGCTCTGTGAAGATGGTTTGCACCGAGGCGCCCTGGTTCAGGTTGCGCCACGCTTCTTCTGCCGTGAACGACAGGATGGGCGCCATCAGGCGCAGCAGGCTGTGCGTGATGTGGTACAGGGCTGTTTGGGCCGAGCGGCGCGCCAAGCTGTTCTGCCCGGTTGTGTAGAGCCGGTCTTTAAGGATGTCCAGATAGAAGGCGCCGAGGTCTTCGGAGCAAAATATCTGCAGGCGCGCCACTGCGGGATGGAACTCGTAGCGTTGATAGCAATCGAGCACCTCGGCCTGCATTTGCGCCGTCATGGCCAGTGCATAGCGGTCGATCTCGAACATCTGCTGTGGGTCGACGGTGTCGGAGGATGCGTCAAAGCCGTGCAGATTGCCCAGCAGGAACTTGAGCGTGTTGCGGATGCGGCGATAGCTTTCGACCACGCGTTTGAGGATTTCGTCGGAGATGGACAGCTCGCCGGAATAATCGGTAGCGGCCGTCCACAAGCGCAGGATCTCGGCACCCAGCGTGTCGGACACCTTTTGCGGCGCGACCACATTGCCCACCGACTTGCTCATCTTGCGGCCCTGGCCATCGACCACGAAGCCATGTGTGAGCAGCGCCTTGTAGGGCGGGCGGCCGTACAGCATGCAACTGGTCAGCAGCGATGAGTGGAACCATCCGCGGTGCTGGTCGGAGCCTTCCAGGTAAAGGTCGGCCGGCCACTGCAGCAGATCGGCGTGCGAGCCTTTCATGTTGTGGCCCTTGCCGCCCAATACCGTGGCATGGGTGCTGCCGGAGTCGAACCATACGTCGAGTGTGTCGCGGTTTTTCTCGTACTGGCTGGCTTCGTCGCCCAACAATTCGGCCGGATCGAGCGATTGCCAGGCCTCGATGCCGTGCTGTTCGACGCGCTGTGCGACTTCTTCGAGGAGCTCTACTGTGCGAGGATGCAGCGCGCCGGTTTCTTTGTGCACGAAGAAGGCCATCGGCACACCCCATTGGCGTTGGCGCGAGAGCGTCCAGTCGGGCCGGTTGGCGATCATGGCGTGCAGGCGCGCGCGGCCCCAGGCTGGGTAGAACTCGGTGTTGTCCACGCCCTCGAGCGCTGCCTCGCGCAGCGTACGGCCTTCTGTGGGCTGGCGGTCCATACCGGCGAACCATTGACTGGTGGCGCGGTAAATCACGGGCGTCTTGTGGCGCCAGCAATGCATGTAGCTGTGAGACACCATTTCGGTATGAAGCAGCGCGCCTGCATCGTTGAGTGCCTCGATGATGACAGGATTGGCTTTCCAGATCGACATGCCGCCGAACAGCGGCAGGCTTTCGGCATAGTGGCCGTCGCCCATCACTGGGTTGAGGATGTCTGCGTCGTCCAGGCCGTGCGCCTTGCACGAGATGAAGTCTTCCACGCCGTAGGCGGGCGCAGAGTGCACCACGCCGGTACCCGAGTCGAGCGTGACATAGTCGCCTGCGTAGATAGGCGACAGCCGCCGGTAGCCTTCGTGCGCGTTGTACAGCGGATGGCGGAAGGCAAGGTTGGCCAGCGCTTCACCCTTTACTGTGGCGACCACCTTGCCGCTCAGCTTCCATTCTTCAAGACAGTCTTTGACGCGCTCGGTGGCCAGCAGCAGCATGGAGCCGGTGGCGCGCGGCTTGTCGAGCCTCACCAGCGAGTAGTCGTGTTCGGGGTGTACGTTGAGCGCTTGGTTCGCCGGGATCGTCCAGGGCGTGGTGGTCCAGATCACGATGGCGCCGTCGCTGACTTCGGGCAGGCCGAACACCTGAGCCAGCTTGGCCTTGTCGTCGAAGGCGAAAGCGGTATGGATGGACGGATCTTTGCGGTCAGCGTACTCGACTTCGGCTTCGGCCAGCGCCGAGCCGCAATCAAAACACCAGTTCACCGGCTTGAGGCCGCGGAACACAAAGCCCTTCTTGAGGATGCGTGCCAGCACGCGAAGCTCGTCGGCCTCGTTGCTGTAGCTCATGGTGAGGTAGGGCTTTTCCCAGTCGGCCAGTACGCCCAGGCGCTTGAAATCCTTGCGCTGGCGATCGATCTGCTCGAGCGCGTAAGCCCGCGCCTTGGCCTGTACCTCGGCCACCGGCAGGTGCTTGCCGTACTTTTTTTCGATCTGGATTTCGATGGGCATGCCGTGGCAATCCCAGCCGGGCACATACACGGCGTCAAAGCCCGCCATATTGCGGCTCTTGACGATGATGTCCTTCAGGATTTTGTTGACGGCGTGGCCGATGTGGATGTCGCCGTTGGCATACGGCGGGCCATCATGCAGCACAAACTTTGGGCGCCCCTTGCTTGCCTCCCGGATGGCCGCGTAAATCTTGTTTTCTTCCCAATCGGCGATCCAGCCGGGTTCGCGCTTGGCGAGGTCTCCCCGCATGGGGAAGGGTGAATCAGGCAGGTTAAGGGTGTTTCGATAGTCCATGGAAGGCGAAATAGTCTCGAGCGCCCTGCGCATCGTTGTCGATGGCGGCGATCATTGTGGGAAGATCCGGAAATTTTTCTTCTTCGCGCAAATAGGCGAGAAATTCAATGCTTATGAGTTTACCGTAAGCATCGATGCGGCAGTCGAAGAGGTGGGTTTCGAGCAGCAGGCGCCCGGCCTCAGTGACGGTAGGCCGCACGCCCAGGCTGGCTACGCCATTGAGCGGCGTAGGCCCCAGGCCGTGTGCGCGCACCGCGTACACGCCCGACCGCAGAGCGCAGCGCGCGGGCGGCACAATATTGAGCGTTGGGTAGCCGATACTGCGGCCGAGTTTCTGGCCGTGTATGACGTGGCCTGAAATGCGGTAGGTATGCCCCAGAAGGTGCTCGGCGTGTTGCAGTTGCCCAACGGCCAGAGCAGTGCGCAGTTCGGAACTGGAGATGCGGTGTCCGTGCTGGTCTTCGACATCGGCCACGGTTTCCACGTCGAAGCCCAGCGTGCGCCCGGCCTTGCGCAGCAGGTCGATATCGCCGCTGCGCTTGTGGCCGAAGCGGAAGTCTTCGCCCACAAGCAGCCAGCGGGCTGCAAGGCCGCGCACCAGCAATTGCTCGATGAAGTCTTCAGCGGACATGTCCGCCAGTGCCTGATTGAAGCGCTTGAGTACGATTTGACAGGCACCGTGAGCCGCAAGATCGCACAGCTTGTCGCGCAGGCTGCTGATCTGGGTGGGGATGAGTTCCGGACGCTGGCCGCGCTCGGCAAAAAAGGCGCGTGGATGCGGATGGAACGTCATTACGGTGGGAGCGAGCCCACGTTGCGCAGCCTGCTCGCGCATGCGCCGCAAGATAGCCTGGTGCCCGCGGTGCACGCCATCAAAATTGCCGATAGTGACCGCGCTGGCGCAGTGTGTATCGTGGCGGGGCAGGGTGCGATAGAGGGTCAGAGTGTTTTTCACAGCCGAGAGTTTACAATTTTGTATTGATCTACTCAGGAATTTTCGTCTTGGACGCACATCTCAGCGCCCCCCGCCGCTTTGTCATTCTGATTTCGGGCCGGGGATCCAACATGCAATCGATCGTCGACGCCGTGGAGCGGGCACAGCTTGACGGGGTGGGCGCGCAGGTCTGCGCGGTCATTGCCAACAAGCCGGAGGCGGCGGGCCTGGCCTGGGCCGCCCAACAAGGCCTGCCAACCGTCGTCGTGCCGCATCGCCAGTACCCGTCGCGTGAGGCCTTCGACAGCGCCCTGGCCGATGCCATCGACGCCTGGCAGCCTGATTATGTGCTGCTCGCGGGTTTCATGCGAGTGCTTACCCCCGGTTTTGTCGAGCGCTTCAATGGCCGGCTCATCAACATCCATCCGTCCCTGCTGCCCGCGTTTCCGGGCCTGCACACCCACCAGCAGGCGCTGGCCCAAGGGGTGCAGTGGCATGGCTGCACGGTGCATTTCGTTACGCCTGTTCTGGATCACGGCCCGGTGCTTGCGCAGGGTATCGTGCCTGTGCTGGCAGAAGACACGCCAGACGATCTTGCCGCAAGGCTGTTGCGTGTGGAACACAGTGTCTACGCCAACGTGGTACGCTGGCTGGCCGAGGGCCGCGTGTCGCTCGATGCCCTGCAGCGCGTCCACGTCAGTGGCGTGGCCAGCCGGTCTTTTGTCCTGACGCCTGCCGGCGTCCTTTCCTCGGAACAACTCGCATGAGCGCCAGTCAACCCGCCCGCAAGGGCTCCCGGCCCGGCAAACCGGGCGCAGCCCGTTCCTCCGCTCCAGGCTCACGCGACCGCCGCGATGCCCGCGACAGCCGCGCGTCTCGTGAAGCGCCGCGACGCTCCACGGGTGAGGGCGAACGCTCGTATCCGGCTTCCGGGGCGTCGCAGCCGCGTTCCCGACGCGATACCGAGTTCGCCGGGCGTGGCTCCTCCAGCGCCCCAGCACACGCGCGCAGCGAGGGAAACGCCCCGCGAGGGTCTAGCTCACGAGGCACCGCCCCGGCGCGCGCTCGAAGCGAGACTGGCCGCGCCAGCAATGCGGCTGGTGCGAATCCAGCCCGCCCCTACGCACCTGGCGCTGCACGCATCGAACAAGTGCGTAGCGTGCTGGGGGAGGTCCTGCAGTGGGAATACCCGGCCGACGCAGTGCTTTCGCATTGGTTCCGAGCCCATCCCAGGCTGGGCATGCGTGATCGCGGCGAAGTGGCCGAAGCCGTGTTCGACGTCTTGCGCCACCTTCGCCGCTACCGGCAGTACGCCGAAAGCGGCGAGGGGGCTGCGGGCCGCCGTCTCGCCATTCTCGGGTTGGCAAGCGTGCTGACACCTACCATCCTGGACACCGGCCTGGAACCCGGCGAGCGAGCCTGGCTCGACCATGTCGGCGCCATCGATCCATTCTCGCTGCCGCCCGCCGTGCGCCACAGCGTGCCAGACTGGCTCGAAGAACGCCTGGCCAGCCTCGAAGACAGTGAGCAACTGATCCAGGCCCTGAATCAGCCCGCTCCCCTCGATTTACGCGTCAACCCCCTGAAAGCCGACCGAGACGAAATGCTGGCCGTGCTTAAACAAGGGCCGGCCGGTGCCTGGGATCCGCAGCCCACGCCCTATTCGCCCTGGGGCATACGCATGCGCGGCAAGCCAGCGATCAACCGCTGGCCCATGTTCGAACAAGGGCTGATCGAGGTACAGGACGAAGGCAGCCAGATCCTGGCGTTGCTGGTTGCGCCGCGCCGGGGCGAAATGATCATTGATTATTGTGCGGGTGCGGGTGGCAAGACCATGTTGTTGGGCGCGCTCATGCGCTCCACCGGCCGCCTATACGCCTTCGATGTGTCCGCCGCCCGGCTGGCGCGCGCCAAGCCCCGCTTCGCACGCAGCGGTCTGTCCAACATTGTGCCAGTGGTAATCAGCGCTACAGGCGACCAGCGGGTTAAGCGTTTGCGCGGGAAAGCCCATCGGGTGCTGGTTGACGCACCTTGCAGCGGCCTGGGCACGTTGCGCCGCAACCCCGACCTGAAATGGCGCCAGCACCCGGGTTCGCTCGACGATCTTCGGCGAACCCAGGCGGACATCTTGCGTCAGGCCGCCAGTTGCGTGGCACCGGGCGGGCGCCTGGTCTATGCTACGTGCAGTGTCCTGCCCGAGGAGAACGAGGCGCAGGTTGAGGCATTTTTGAACGAAAATCCGGGGTTTAAACTGCTGGATGCGAGCGAAATCGTCAACGATCGTTGTAAAAATCTGACGCTTGAGGGGCCTTGGCTGAAGATGCGGCCCGACCGCCATGGCACTGATGGCTTTTTCGCTGCGGTTATGGTGCGCGAAACTTGATTTATCTTAAGTATGACGGAAACTAATTTGCAACTTCCCTGTCCTTAGACAGGCAAGTGGGCTAAACTTTTCGTTGTTCTATTTTTGCCTTTGAAATGAAAGGCTTTTAAAAGGTTTATGGACCAAATACTTCAATTCCTGGCGGGTGGTTTGCTGCAGCTGTCGTGGTGGCAAGTCGTCATTGTTACGCTGGTGCTTACGCACATCACCATTCTTGCGGTCACGATCTTTCTGCACCGCAGCCAGGCGCACCGCGGCCTCGATTTGCATCCGGCCGTCATGCATTTCTTCCGGTTCTGGCTCTGGATGACCACCGGCATGGTCACCAAAGAATGGGTGGCCATTCACCGCAAGCATCACGCCAAGTGCGAACGCGAGGGCGATCCCCACTCGCCCGTCGTCTTCGGTCTGGGCAAAGTCTTCTTCCGCGGCGCCGAGCTCTATCGCGAAGAAGCCACCAACCCTGAAACGCTCAAGCGCTTTGGTCACGGCACGCCCGACGACTGGCTCGAACGCAAGCTGTACACCCCCTACAGTCTGCTGGGCATCCTCATCACACTGGCCATCGATCTCGCCCTCTTTGGCGTGCTTGGCCTCACCGTATGGGCTATCCAAATGGCCTGGATTCCCTTCTGGGCCGCGGGCGTCGTCAATGGTATCGGGCATGCCTGGGGCTATCGCAACTATGCCAGCCCCGACACCAGCACCAACGTGTCTCCCTGGGGCATCATCATCGGTGGCGAAGAGCTGCACAACAACCATCATGCCTACGGCACCTCGGCCAAGTTCTCCACCAAGTGGTACGAATTCGACCTGGGTTGGTGCTACATCCAGGTGCTGCGCTTCTTCGGCCTGGCGAAGGTCAAGAAGCTGGCGCCCAAGCTCAGGCTCGAACCCGCTTCCGAAGCGGTGGTCAACGCCCGCACCCTGCAAGGTGTAATTACCCACCGCTACGAAATCCTGGCCCGCTACACCGATATGCTCCGCAAGGCCGCTACCGAAGAACTTGAGCGTCTCAAGCCCTCGCGCAGCCAAGGTGATGCGCAATGCAGCTATTCGCTGCTGCGTAGTTGCAAGGCATGGATCTGCCGCAGCGACGATGCACTCGAGCCGGCGCAGCGCGCGCAGGTTGACAGCGTACTCGCCCAGAATCAATCGCTGTCCACGCTGGTGCAGATGCGTCGCGAACTGACCCGTGTCTGGGAAAGCTCCAGTGCCAGCAGCGAACAACTGCTTGCCGATCTCCAGGCGTGGTGCCAGCGCGCGCAGCAAAGCGGCATCGCCAGCCTCGAACAGTTCTCCTATCGCCTGCGCCGCTACGCGGCATGATGCTCAAGGGTCTTAATCCGCAACAGCAGGCTGCCGTTACTCTTCCTGCCGGAAATGCGCTGGTGCTGGCCGGCGCCGGCAGTGGCAAGACCCGGGTGCTCACAACCCGCATGGCTTGGCTGATCCAAACGGGCCAAGCCAGCCCCTACGGGCTGATGGCCGTTACCTTCACCAATAAGTCGGCGCGCGAAATGCTCACGCGCCTTACCAGCCTGCTGCCGATCAATACGCGCGGCATGTGGGTAGGCACATTCCACGGCCTGTGCAATCGCCTGCTGCGTGCGCATTACCGCGATGCCGGCCTGCCGCAGACCTTCCAAATTCTCGATACTGCCGACCAGCTCGCTGCGATTAAACGCCTCCTCAAAGGCGCCAATATCGACGACGACAAATTCCTGCCGCGCGATGTACAACGCTTTATCAACAGTGCCAAAGAAGAAGGCTTGCGTCCAGGCAGTGTCGAGGCGTGGGACGCCTATCGCCGCCGCTTGGTTGACATTTATACGTTGTACCAAGAGCAATGTGAGCGCGAAGGGGTGGTTGATTTCGCCGAGCTGCTGCTGCGCGCCTATGAGTTGCTGCAGCGCCATGCACCTATTCGCGAACACTACCAGCGGCGCTTTCAGCACATCCTCGTCGATGAATTCCAGGACACCAACGCGCTGCAGTATCGTTGGCTGACTTTGCTGGCCGGCGGCGGTGCCAGCATCTTTGCGGTGGGCGACGACGACCAATCCATCTACGCGTTTCGCGGCGCCAATGTTGGCAATATGGCGGATTTCGAGCGTGATTTCGCCCACGGCAACGTTATTCGGCTTGAGCAGAACTATCGCTCCTATGGCCATATCCTGGATGCCGCCAACGCGCTCATTTCCCACAACACCTCTCGCCTGGGCAAAAACCTCTGGACGGAGCAGGGCGAAGGCGAGCCGGTGCGCGTCATCGAGCAGCCTTCCGACCAATTGGAAGCGCAGTGGATCATCGACGAAATCAGGGCACTGATCAATGAAGGGCGCGAACGGCGCGAAATCGCTGTGCTCTACCGCAGCAATGCGCAGTCGCGCACCATTGAGCATGGGCTGTTCTCCGCGGGCATCCCCTACAAGGTATATGGCGGTCTTCGGTTCTTTGAACGGCAGGAAGTCAAGCACGCGCTGGCCTATCTGCGTTTGATGGACAATCCGCACGATGACACCTCGTGGTTGCGCGTAGTCAACTTTCCCACGCGCGGCATTGGTGCACGTACGCTCGAACAACTGGCCGACCTTGCCCGCCAGCAGAACACCAGTCTGTTTAGGGCTGTGCCGCTGATGTCTGGTAAAGGCGGCAGCAATCTGTCGCGCTTTGCATCGCTCATCGAACAGATGGCGCACGAGGCGCAAGTGCTCTCGTTGCCCGAGTTGGTCGAGCACGTCATCCATCACAGCGGGCTATTGGCGCACTACCAGGCTGAACGCGAAGGTGCTGAACGCCTCGAAAACCTGCAGGAACTCGTCAACGCGGCGGCAGCCTTTGCAGCCGAAGAAAACGTCGACGGGCTGGCTGCGGGGCGCATACCGGAAGGGGCGTTGGCGGCCATGTCAGCATCTGCGCTCGCCGATGGCACTGCGTCTTTGCCTGATGACCGCCAAGTGGTGGATGCCGCAACGCCCTTCCTTGGCGTTGTTATTCCCTCACACGATGCTGCAGTGCCTGCCGCTGCGACAGCAGCGTATGGTGGGGCAGGGGAGGCAGGTTCTGTTCAAGCGTCCGTGGCCGCGCCCAGTCCGGCGCAAGTTTCCGCCGATTCGGCCGAGGCGGGCCCCATGTCGCCCTTGGCTGCTTTTCTTACCCACGCCTCGTTGGAAGCGGGTGACAATCAAGCCCAGGCCGGGCAAGATGCTGTGCAACTCATGACTGTGCACTCCGCCAAGGGCCTGGAGTTCGATTCCGTGTTCATTACCGGTGTGGAAGACGGTTTGTTCCCACACGAGAACAGCCTGCTCGAGCCAGCTGGGCTCGAAGAAGAGCGGCGCCTTATGTATGTGGCCATTACCCGCGCCCGCGAGCGTCTGTATCTCTCGCTGGCGCAAAGCCGCATGCTGCATGGGCAAACGCGCTACGCGCTGCGTTCCCGTTTTCTGGACGAAATCCCCGACGAGCACCTGAAGTGGCTGACGCCGCGCGAGCGCCACCTTGCCCCACGCGAAAACACCTGGAGCGGTGCGTTCCGGCGCGGCGATGCCTACAACCGCCCAGACAGCGGCTCAGTAGCGCCCCGTGTGCCACGCATGCAATCTTCGGGCGTCATGGTGGGTGATAAGCAGTTCCTGATTGGGACGGGCGTACGCCATCCCAAATTTGGCGATGGCACAGTAATCGGGCTGAGCGGGGCGGGGCAAGATGCCCAGGCCCAGATCCAGTTCCGCGACGTCGGCACCAAGACACTGGCTTTGGGCGTTGCCAAACTGGAAATCATCGCCGCCTGAGCCCGGCATGTTTGACGTCGGGCCAGCCCTGATTCAATCCCTTGGTCCCTTAGCCTGTCGCTGTCACCGCGTATGGGCCGAGGCGGCTGGTGCCGGCCTGTGTGACATTCTATCGTTTCAAGCAAGCATTTTTTCTCCGTATCGGGTGGGCAAAAGGGGCGAGTTCGTGTACGCCGCTGAAACCAGGGTAGCCGTCAGGCAGTGCCCTGATTGATCAGATGCTCGGCAAGCTTCGCCCTTCAACGCAGCTAATGCGGCGTCCGCTGCTGTTCGATGTACTGGCGGATGACGTCGATGGGCGCACCGCCACAGCTACCGGCAAAATAGGACGGCGACCATAACGCGCCGCCCCACAGCTTCTGGCGAATGCTGGGGTGGTTTTTCTTGCGGATCATTCGGCTGGATACGCCCTTCAAGCTGTTGACCAACGCCGAAACAGAAACCTTGGGAGGGTAGTTCACCAGCAGGTGAACATGGTCATCCTCGCCATCGAACTCAGATAGCTGCGACTCGAAGCGCGGGGACACCGCGTTGCCGCCTGTGGAGAGGACGCCAGCCGCGCAAGGCCCGCAAGGGCCAAGCGTGCAGCCTCGGTGAAGCAGGAACCCACCGAAGCGACGCACAGCAGCCTTGCACCGCTGCGAGCGCCGTAGGAATCCCCTTTTTTAGGGAGGAGAGGATGTCAACTCTTCGAGGGACTCCTGCAAAGCCAGCCAGCTCTCCTCAAGCTCATCGAGCCGCTTGCTCAACTCGCCATGCTCAGCCATCACCTGTTGGCGCTCCTGGCGTCGCGCGTCCTCGTACAGCCCTGGATCCGCAATTAGTGTATCAAGCTCGCCCAGCCGCGCGCGGGCCGTTTCCATACCCGCTTCCACCTTGTCGATCTTCGCCTCCAGCGGCTTGCGCAACGCCGCCAGCCGCTGGCGGGACTCTGCCTGCTCGCGTCGTTGCTGCTTACGATCCATAGCCGGCAAACCATCGCCTGCCTGCCCGTCGTCGGCCTTGGCTTGCGCTGCGTCGCGCGCCTCAGCCCGCGCCTCGCCGCGTGCAGCGGCAGTACGCGCGGCCAGCCAATCGCGGTAATCTTCCAGGTCGCCGTCGAACTCGCACACCGTGCCGTCGGCCACCACCCAGAACTGATCCACCGTCGTGCGCAGCAAATGGCGGTCGTGCGACACAAGCAGCACGCTGCCCGGGAACTCGGCCAGCGCCGTGGCCAGCGCCTCACGCGTGTCCACATCCAAGTGATTGCTCGGTTCGTCCAGCAGCAGCAGATTGGGTTTTTGCCATACGATCAGCGCCAAGGCCAGCCGTGCTTTCTCGCCGCCCGACATTGGCGCAATACGGCTGTTGACCGTACCGCCACTGAAACCAAAGCCGCCAAGATAATTGCGCAATTCCTGCTCGCGCGTGTCGGGAGCAAGCCGGGCCAGATGCTGCAATGGCGTGGAATCGGCATCCAGCATATCGAGCTGATGTTGCGCAAAATAGCCGATCTCCAGGCCGCGCGAGGCCCGCCGCTCGCCGCCCAGCGGCGCAAGCTGGCCCGCCAGCGTCTTGATCAGCGTACTCTTGCCTGCGCCATTTACGCCAAGCACACCGATCCGACTCCCGCCGCGCACCATCAGCGTGACATTGGACAGAATCTCCAGCGGCCGCCCCGCATCATCCTGATAGCCCATGCGCAAGTTATCCAGAACCAGCAAAGGATCGGGCATGCTGACAGGATCGGGGATGCGGATATCAATGCCTGCCTCGGCCTGCAGGGGTGCCAGCACCTCCATGCGAGCCAGGGCCTTCACCCGGCTTTGCGCCTGCTTGGCCTTCGTGGCCTTGGCCTTGAAGCGATCGATGAAGCTGCGCAAACGCGCGGTTTCGCGTGTCTGCCGATCCCAGGCCAGGTGCGACTGACGCAGCCGCTCCGCGCGCTGGGTGAGAAAGTCTTCATAACCCCCACGGTAGCGCACCAATTTGCCGTTGTCGAAATGCAAAATGCTGCGTGCCACCGCGTCGAGAAACTCAGTATCGTGCGAGATCAGCATCACTGTGCCGTCATACGCAGCCAACCAACGCTCCAGCCAGAGCATGGCATCCAGGTCGAGGTGGTTGGTCGGTTCGTCCAGCAGTAGAAGCTCGGAGGGCGCCATGAGCGCCCGCGCCAGCGCCAGCCGCATCTGCCAGCCGCCCGAGAAATGCTTCACGGGCCGCATCCATTGGCTCGGGGCAAAGCCCAGGCCGGCCAAGAGCTGTTCGGCGCGTGACGGTGCGCTCCATGCGCCGGCCTCGATCAGCGCGGTTTCGAGTTCGGCAATGCGCTGGCCATTGGTATCAGGCACCTCGGCGCGCGCAGCCTGCAAAGCCCGCAGATGCGTGTCACCATCGATCACGAATTCACGGGCGGGACGGGTGTTGTCGTCGATCTGCTGCTCGACGCTTGCGATGCGCCAGGCCGCCGGTATGTCTAGCGTACCCGCGTCGGCGTCCAGGTGCCCCTGCAGTAGCGCGAACAGCGTGGACTTGCCAGCGCCGTTCTTGCCGACGATGCCGACCCGCTCGCCAGGGTTGACGGTGAAATCGGCGTCTTCGAGCAAAACCTTTACGCCACGCCGCAGAGTGAGGCCGGTAGCGCGTATCACGACGACAACTGCTCCCGTGTCAGCATCAGGATCTGATCTTCGGTGTGCTCCGTGCTAAGCCAGACGGGATCGAGCTGGGGAAAGGCTGCCACGAAATTGTCGTATTCGTTGCCGATTTCCAGTACCAGCATACCGCCTGGGGCCAGGAAGGCAGGCGCTTCGTCGAGCAGCCTGCGCACGATGTCCATGCCATCCTCGCCGCCTGCCAGCGCGCTTACGGGCTCATGGCGGTATTCGGCCGGGAGTTGATCCATGGATTGGCTGTTCACATAAGGCGGATTGCAGATGATCAGCCGGTACTCGCACGGATCGAGCTGATCGAACAAATCGCTGCGATAGCCCGTGACACGCCCTTGCAGGCCGTAGGCCGCGATGTTTTGCTCTGCTACTTCCAGTGCCTGTTCGGACAGGTCCACCGCATCGACCTGGGCATTGGGGAAGGCCAGCGCAGCCAGGATTGCCAGGCAGCCCGAACCGGTGCACAGATCGAGCACGGCGTCGACGCTATCGGGATCCGGGATCCAGGGCGACAGGCCATCGGCCAGCAATTCGGAGATTGGCGAGCGTGGAATGATCACGCGCGGATCAACGATGAACCGGTGACCTTGCAGCCAGGCCTCGCCCGTCAGGTAGGCGGCCGGCATGTGTTCTTCGACCCTGCGTTTGAGCAGCGCCAGGAAGGCTGCGCGCTCCTCGGGCAGGACACGGGCATCGAGATAGGGGTCGAGCGTGTCCAGCGGGAGATGCAAGGTGTGTAGCAGCAGGTAGGCAGCTTCATCCCAGGCATTGTCGCTGCCGTGGCCGAAAGACAGCCCGGCGGCGTTGAAGCGGCTCACGGCATAGCGCAACAGGTCGCGCAAGGTATGCAGGTCGGTTTGGGCGGATTCGTACATAAAAAAGCGTAATAGCGTTAGCGTGCCGGCAGCAGCGCGGCGAGTGTGCGGCGGTAGATGTTCTTCAGCGGCTCCAGCGCATCGACCGCAATGTGTTCGTTGATCTGGTGAATGCTGGCGTTAACCGGGCCGAATTCGACCACCTGAGGGCAGATCTTGGCGATAAAGCGCCCATCTGATGTACCACCGGTGGTCGACAAGGTGGCCTGCGTGCCGGTTTCGTCGGCAATGGCCTGGACCAGCGCCTGGCTTAATTCGCCACGCGGCGTCAGGAAGGGCTCGCCGCCCAGCGTCCAGTTGATGTCGTACGTCAGCCCGTGCCGCGCGAGAATGTCCGCCACACGCGCCTTGAGCGAATCCGGCGTGCTGGCGGTGGAAAAGCGGAAGTTGAAATCTACCGTGGCCGTGCCGGGCACCACATTGGTGGCGCCGGTGCCGGCGTGGACGTTGGACACCTGGAAGGTGGTGGGCGGGAAGTACTCGTTGCCGTCGTCCCACGTGGTGCCGACCAGCTCGGCCAGCGCGGGCGCGAATAAATGAATGGGATTGCGCGCCAGATGCGGGTAGGCAACATGACCCTGCTTGCCGTTGATGACGAGGCGCGCGGACAGCGAGCCCCGGCGGCCGTTCTTGATCATGTCGCCCAGCGTATCAACGCTGGTCGGTTCACCCACGATGCAGTAATCGAGCTGTTCGCCGCGTGCCGTGAGCGCCTCGCACACTTTAACGGTGCCATCCAGGGAAGGGCCTTCCTCGTCGGCAGTGATGAGCAGGCCGATGGAGCCGGTATGTTCGGGGCATTGCGCCACGAACTCTTCGGCGGCCACCACGAAGGCTGCGATCGAACTTTTCATGTCGGCGGCGCCACGACCGTAGAGTTTGCCGTCGCGGATGGACGGCGTGAACGGATCGCTGTCCCAGCGTTCCAGTGGGCCCGTGGGCACCACATCGGTATGGCCGGCGAAAACCACCAGCGGACCGCTGGCGCCGCGCCGCGCCCACAAGTTGGTGACGTCGCCGAACACCAGCGTTTCGCAGGTAAAGCCCGCCACCCGCAGGCGTTCGGCTAGCTGCTGCTGGCAGCCGTGATCCGCCGGTGTGACCGACGGGCGTGAGATCAGGTCGCGCGTGAGCGCCAGGACGGCGGAGTCGTTCATCAGGCCCTCAGCAGGTCGTTAATGCTGGTTTTGGCGCGGGTTTGCGCATCGACGCGCTTGACAATGACGGCGCAGGCAAGGCTGTGGCTGCCATCGGCTGACGGCAACGAGCCCGGCACCACCACCGACCCCGAAGGTACGCGGCCGTAGGTGATTTCACCGGTGGCGCGGTCGTAGATTTTGGTGCTCTGAGACAGGAAGACACCCATCGCAAGCACCGAGTTTTCCTCGACGATGACGCCTTCGACAATCTCGGAGCGCGCGCCGATGAAGCAGTTGTCTTCGATGATGGTGGGGTTGGCCTGCAGGGGTTCGAGCACGCCACCGATACCTACCCCGCCGGACAGGTGCACGTTTTTGCCGATTTGCGCGCACGAGCCGACCGTGGCCCAGGTGTCGACCATAGTGCCTTCGTCGACATAGGCGCCGATGTTGACGTAAGAGGGCATCAGCACCACATTGCGGCCAATGTAGGCGCCGCGGCGCGCGACGGCTGGCGGCACCACGCGGAAGCCGCCTTGTGCGAAAGCCTGGGCGTTGTACTGCTCGAACTTGGTGGGCACCTTGTCGTAGAACTGCAAGGGCGCCTGGCCCATAACGGTGTTGTTCTCAAGGCGGAAGGACAGCAGCACCGCTTTCTTGATCCATTGATGCACGATCCACTGGCTGCCGGATTTCTCGGCAACACGAAGCGTGCCGGCATCCAGGCTGGCGAGTGTAGTGCCGACTGCATCGCGCACCTCGGCAGAGGCGGACTCGGGCGACAGCGCGTTGCGGTTATCCCAGGCGTTTTCGATCGTGTTTTGCAGGTCGGATGTCATGAGTGTGAGATGGTGTGTTTGGAAGAAGTGAGAAAGTCCGCAATGCGGCCCGCCGCCTCGATACAGTGCGCCCTTGGTGCAACCAGAGCAATGCGCACACGGCCCTCGCCGGGGTTGAGGCCGTGTGCGGGGCGTGCCAGGAAGCTGCCTGGCAGGGCGGTGACGCCAGTGGCCGCGTAGAGATCGCGCACGAAATCGGTGTCGCTGCCCGGCGTGCGGGCCCACAGGTAGAACGACGCATCCGGCCAGCCCGTATCCATGAGCGGGCCGAGCACCGGCACCAACGCCTGGAACTTCTCGCGATACATGCGGCGGTTTTCGACCACATGGGATTCATCGTTCCAGGCCGCGATGCTGGCGTCGGATACCACCGCGCTCATGGCACTGCCGTGGTAGGTGCGGTAGAGCAGATACTGCTCGATCAGGCGCGCATCGCCCGCCACGAAACCCGAGCGCAGCCCGGGGGCATTCGAGCGTTTGGAGAGGCTGGAGAAGCTGACCAGGTTGCGGAAATCGGCGCGGCCTAGTTGCATCGCCGCTTCGAGACTGCCCAGGGGCTTGGCTGCCTCGTCGAAGTAGATTTCGGAATAGCACTCGTCCGCGGCGATGACAAAGCCGTACTCATCGGACAACGCAAACAGCGTGCGCCAGTCGTCGAGCGACAGTACATTTCCGGCTGGATTGCCCGGCGAACATACGAATATTAGTTGCGTCTTGCGCCAGATATCGGCCGGAACGCTGGCCCAGTCATAGCCGAAGCGCAGCGAAGCCTGGGCATTGAGGAAGTAGGGTGTAGCGCCCGCCAGCAGGGCTGCGCCTTCATAGATCTGATAGAAGGGGTTGGGGCACACCACGTGCGCGCCGGCGCCTGGATCGACGACAACCTGGGCAAAGGAGAATAATGCTTCGCGCGAGCCCAGTACGGGCAGAACCTGCGTGTCGGGATCGGGCCGGGCGATGCCGTAGCGGCGCGCGATCCATTCGGCGATGGCGCCGCGCAGGTCGGCTGCGCCTTTGGTGGGCGGGTACACGGCCAGCCCACCCATGGCGCTGCACATGGCTTCTTTGATGAATTCGGGGGTGGGGTGCTTGGGTTCGCCGATGGAAAGATTGATGGGGGCCAAACCCTTGGGCGGCTCGCCCGCCTGAGCCAGCAAGGCCCGGAGTTTCGCGAAGGGGTAGGGCTGCAGAGCGCTAAGGAGGGGATTCATGTTTGCGGCGTGCCTGATATCGCCGCGGGCGTTTTCTGGGCGCGTCGCGGCGCGCTGAACCAATAACCGAGTAAGTGAAACTGCGGTTTGAGGTGGTGCGAACGGAGAGACTCGAACTCTCACACCTTTCGGCGCCAGAACCTAAATCTGGTGCGTCTACCAATTCCGCCACGTTCGCAAGGGATAGCCGGGCATTATAACTGTTTTTCACGCCTGCTGGAGGGCGGGTAAGTGCTGGATGCAAGGCCGGTTCGATGCGCCAGCCAACTTTCTTGTAAAATGTCCCGTTTACTTCGTCAATTACTCAATCATATATAGGTCACCAATGCAGCCCGAGGTTGAAATTCTGTCCGGTCTGGAACGCCGTGTAGATCTCGCGATCTCCATCGCGGATATTGAAAAGCAGGTCCAGGCGCAACTGAAGCGTGTCGCCCGCACTGCCAAGGTCCAGGGCTTTCGTCCCGGCAAGGCCCCACTGTCGCTGATCGAGCGCAGCCACGGCCCGGGCATCCGCTACGACGTCATCAATGCCGAAGTCGGCCGCACGCTCGACAAGGTCATCGAAGACGCCAAGCTACGCGTTGCCGGCACGCCGAATCTCGAACCCAAGACCGAAGGCGTCGAAGACGGCATTATGGCGTTCTCCGCCACGTTCGAAGTCTATCCCGAGATTCAGGCTCCCGATCTGTCCACGCTGCAGATCAAGCGCGCCAACGCTACGGTGTCTGACGCCGACGTCCAGCGCACCGTCGACATCTTGCGCAAGCAGCGCGCCACGTATGAAGCCCGCGAAGGCCGCGCCGCGCAAGACGACGACCGCGTCACGCTCGACTTCGCCGGCACGATCGACGGCGTCGCTTTCGAAGGCGGCACGGCCGAAGGCTTCCCCTTCGTGCTTGGCCAGGGCCGCATGCTGCCCGAGTTCGAAACCGCCGTGCGCGGCATGAAGGCAGGCGAAACCAAAACCTTCCCGCTCTCCTTCCCGGCCGATTACGGTGGCAAGGAAGTGGCCGGCAAGACGGCTGAATTCAACATCACCGTCACCGAAGTGGCCGAGGCCATTCTGCCCACCGTCGACACTGAGTTCGCCAAGTCGCTGGGCCAGGCCGAAGGCGACGTCGAGAAACTGCTGGCCGACATCCGTGCCAACATCGAGCGCGAGGTCAAGTCGCGCGTGCAGGCCCGCACCAAGGCCAGCGTGATGGATGCGTTGGCCGCCGCTGGTACGTTTGACGTGCCCAAGGCGCTGGTCGACAGCGACGTCCAAAGCCGCATCGCAGCCGCCCGCGAAGAGCTCAAACAGCGTGGCATGCCTAACGCCGACTCCATGCCTATCCCGGCGGAAGCCTTCAGCGGCGAATCCGAACGCCGCGTGCGCCTGGGTCTGCTGGTTTCCGAGTTGGTCAAGTCCGCCGACCTTCAGGCCAAGCCCGAGCAGGTTCGCGCCCGCATCGAAGAGTTCGCCCAGAGCTACGAGCAGCCCGCGCAGGTTGTGGCGTACTATCTGTCCGACCGCCAGCGCCGCGCCGAAATCGAAGCTATCGTGCTCGAAGACAATGTCGTGGCGCATGTTGTGGCCAATGCGCAAGTAACCGACGAAAACGTCAGCTTCGACGAACTCATGGGGACCAACTAAATGTCGACATCGCGATTTACCGATTTTTACGCATCCATGTATGGTGGGGATTCGGTAACCCCGACGGGGCTGGGCTATGTGCCCATCGTGATCGAACAGTCGGGCCGCGGCGAGCGGTCCTACGACATTTACTCGCGCTTGTTGCGCGAGCGAGTCATCTTTTTCGTTGGCCCGGTCAACGACCAGTCCGCCAACCTGGTCGTCGCCCAGTTGCTCTTCCTCGAGTCCGAAAACCCCGAGAAAGACATTTCGCTGTACATCAATTCGCCGGGTGGGTCCGTGTATGCGGGCATGGCCATCTACGACACCATGCAGTTCGTCAAGCCCGATGTCTCCACGCTGTGCACAGGGCTGGCGGCCAGCATGGGCGCCTTCCTGCTGGCGGCGGGTGCCAAGGGCAAGCGCTACACGTTGCCCAATTCGCGCATCATGATTCACCAGCCTTCGGGCGGTGCGCAGGGCCAGGCGTCCGATATTCAGATCCAGGCGCGCGAAATTCTCAGCTTGCGCGAGCGCTTGAACAGCATTCTTGCCCAGAACACCGGGCAGCCGGTGGAGCGTATCTCGGTCGACACCGAGCGTGACAATTTCATGTCCGCCGAAGATGCGGTATCGTATGGTTTGGTAGACAAGGTTCTGGTCAGCCGTACAGACCAGGCCTGAAAGGCCGGCGGGCCGGCTCATCGCCGGTATCCGGCCCCGTCGTGATTATCAGGTGGGCGCGTAGCGCCCGCCCATTGAACTGAAAGAGTTTTATGCCTGAAAAGAAAGGATCGGCGGACGAAAAGACCTTGCGCTGCTCATTCTGCAACAAGAGCCAGCATGAAGTGCGCAAGCTGATTGCGGGGCCTTCGGTGTTCATCTGTGATGAATGCATAGATCTGTGCAACGACATCATTACCGAGGAAAGTCAAGAAGCCGCCCGCGACGCCATACGCAATGAGCTGCCTACGCCGCAAGAGATCAAGACTTTCCTTGATGGCTACGTCATTGGCCAGGACATCCCCAAGCGCAATCTGGCGGTGGCGGTGTACAACCACTACAAGCGTATTCGCTACGGGCAGGTCAAGGGCGACGACGTCGAGCTCTCCAAAAGCAATATCCTGCTGATTGGCCCCACTGGCTCGGGCAAGACGCTGCTGGCCCAGACGCTTGCGCGTATGCTGGACGTGCCCTTCGTGATGGCCGATGCCACCACGTTGACCGAAGCCGGCTACGTGGGTGAAGACGTCGAAAACATCATCCAGAAGCTGCTGCAGAACTGCAACTACGATGTCGAGAAGGCGCAGCGCGCCATTATCTACATCGACGAAATCGACAAAATCTCGCGCAAGGCCGATAACCCGTCCATCACGCGCGACGTCTCAGGCGAAGGCGTGCAGCAGGCGCTGCTCAAGCTCATCGAAGGTACGGTTGCATCGGTGCCTCCGCAAGGTGGCCGCAAGCATCCCAACCAAGACTTCGTTCAGGTTGATACCACCAATATCCTGTTCATCGTGGGCGGCGCCTTCGACGGGCTCGAAAAAATCATCCGCGACCGCACCGAGCGCTCCGGTATTGGTTTTTCGGCCTCCGTGCGTGCCAAGACCGAGCGCGGCGTGGGTGAGCTTTTCGCCGAGGCCGAGCCTGAAGACCTCATCAAGTTCGGTCTTATCCCCGAACTCGTCGGTCGCTTGCCGGTTGTAGCCACGCTCGAGGAGCTCCAGGAGGACACCCTGGTGCGTATCCTCACCGAGCCCAAAAACTCCCTGATCAAGCAGTTTCAGAAACTGTTTGAAATGGAAGATGTCGAGCTCGACGTCCGTCCCGCGGCCTTGGCGGCTATTGCCAAGCGCGCGATCAAGCGTCGTACCGGCGCCCGGGGCCTGCGTTCCATCGTCGAACAAGCCTTGCTGGGTACGATGTACGAACTTCCATCCCGGAAGAACGTCAAACGCGTAGTGCTGGATGAAAACGCTGTCTCGGGTACCGGCACGCCCATGCTCATTTATGCGGATGACGCCGACGAAGAGGGCGCCGAACAGCGGCCTCCCGTCAAAAAGCTGAAGGACGCGGCGGCATAGGGTTTGTTCGCTACGTCTTTTCGCATGCAGGCATGTATGCTTAACCTTGAAAACCTGGCAGTCGCCACCATTTATACCTACAGGTAGAGCTGAAAAGGGAGGCCCCGGCTTCCCTTTTTTTCTCAAGGTAAAAATTTAAGGAAATTACTATGTCTGCGAGCCAGATTCTCACCGCCGAACCTACGGAACTCCCACTGTTGCCCCTGCGCGACGTGGTTGTGTTTCCGCACATGGTGATTCCGTTGTTTGTTGGTCGTCCGCGTTCCATCAAAGCCCTTGAGTTGGCGATGGAAGCCGGCAACAACATTATGCTGGTGGCGCAGAAGTCTGCCGGCAAGGATGATCCCAGCCCTGAAGATCTCTACGAAATCGGCTGTGCGGCCAGCATCCTGCAGATGCTGAAGCTCCCCGACGGCACGGTGAAAGTGCTGGTCGAGGGCGTACAGCGCGCCCGCATCCAGAAGGTTACCGACGCTGACACGCATTTCATGTCGGTCGTTACCGCCATTGAGGCTGAAGAAGGCGAGGGCGCCGAGTCCGAGGCCCTGCGCCGCGCCGTGGTGGCGCAATTCGAGCAATACGTCAAACTCAACAAAAAGATTCCTCAGGAAATCCTTACCTCGCTCACTGGCATCGACGACGCCGGTCGCCTGGCCGACACCATTGCCGCGCACCTGCCGCTCAAGCTCGAACAGAAGCAGGAAATGCTCGAAGTCACCGGCACCGCCGGTCGGCTCGAAAAACTGCTGTCGCAGCTCGAATCCGAAATCGACATCCTCCAGGTCGAGAAGCGCATTCGTGGCCGCGTCAAGAAGCAGATGGAGAAGAGCCAGCGCGACTACTACCTGAACGAACAAGTCAAGGCCATCCAGAAGGAGTTGGGCGAGGGCGAAGAGGGCGCCGACATCGAGGAACTCGAAAAGAAGATCGAGGCTGCCCACCTGCCCAAAGAGGCACGCAAGAAAGCCGATTCCGAACTCAAGAAGCTCAAGCTCATGTCGCCCATGTCAGCCGAGGCGACTGTGGTGCGCAACTACATCGATACGCTCATCGGCCTGCCGTGGCGCAAGAAGAGCCGCATCAACAACTCCATTTCCAATGCCGAGCAAGTATTGGACGCGGATCATTACGGCCTTGAAAAGGTCAAGGAACGCATCGTCGAATACCTGGCCGTGCAGCAACGTGTCGACAAGCTGAAAGCGCCTATTTTGTGTCTGGTTGGCCCTCCGGGCGTTGGCAAGACGTCGCTGGGCCAGTCTATTGCCCGTGCCACAAACCGCAAGTTCGTGCGCATGGCGCTGGGCGGCGTGCGCGATGAGGCCGAGATCCGTGGCCACCGCCGCACCTATATCGGTTCCATGCCGGGCAAGATACTGCAGAACATGTCCAAGGTTGCAGTGCGCAATCCGCTGTTCCTGCTCGACGAAATCGACAAGATCGGTGCGGATTTCCGCGGCGATCCCTCGTCGGCCCTGCTTGAGGTGCTTGATCCCGAACAGAACCACACCTTTCAGGATCACTACATCGAGGTCGACTTCGACCTGTCCGATGTCATGTTCGTGGCAACCAGCAACACGCTGAACATTCCGCCGGCCCTGCTGGACCGCATGGAGGTTATTCGCCTCTCGGGTTATACCGAAGACGAGAAGGTTCATATCGCTTTTGACCACCTGCTGCCCAAGCTCATGAAGAACAACGGCGTACTGGAAGGCGAGCTCGAGATCCAGGAACCGGCCATCCGCGACATCGTGCGTTATTACACCCGCGAAGCGGGGGTGCGCGCGCTCGAACGCGAGATCAGCAAAATCTGCCGCAAGGTTGTCAAGCAGCAGTTGGGCAAAAATGTTGCCGCGGGCAAGGGGCCCAAGGCGGCGCCGGCGCAGGTTGCCGAGCAAGTGGTGGTGACCGCTGAGAACCTCAACGACTTTCTGGGCGTGCGTCGCTACAGCTTCGGTCATGCCGAGAAAGAAAACAAGATCGGTCAGGTAACAGGCCTGGCCTGGACGGAGGTTGGCGGCGATCTGCTCACCATCGAAGTTGCCGATATGCCCGGTAAGGGTGTCGTGCTGCGCACCGGCTCGCTGGGCGATGTCATGAAAGAGTCCGTCGAGGCGGCCCGCACGGTGGTACGTGCGCGTGCGCAGAAGTGGGGCATCCCCAACACGGCATTCGAAAAGCGCGACTTGCACGTGCACTTCCCCGAGGGCGCCACACCTAAAGACGGCCCTTCGGCGGGTATCGCCATCACCACCGCCATGGTGTCCGCGCTTACCGGCATACCCGTGCGGGCCGATGTGGCCATGACCGGCGAGATCACCCTGCGCGGTGAAGTACTGGGTATTGGCGGCCTGAAGGAAAAGCTGCTGGCTGCGCACCGCGGTGGCATCAAGACAGTGATGATCCCGGAAGAAAACGTGAAGGATCTCGCCGAGATCCCGGATAACGTCAAGAACCACCTTGAGATCATCCCTGTACGCTGGATCGACCGCGTGCTCGAAGTGGCGTTGCAGAACATGCCCACGCCCCTGTCAGACGAAGAGGTTGCGCGCCTGGCCGCCGAAGCGGTGGCCACCGCCAAGCCTGGATCGGGCGACAACGCCGACGGCCTGCGTCATTGATGCAGTTGCCGGCAACCGGGAGGTACGTATGTCCCGGTTGCCGCGCTGACGCCACGCGTTGGTCTGGTAAACCGAGCGGTTAAACAAAAAAGGCTGGGCTCTGTACTGAACAAGCGCAGCCTTTTTTGTTTGTGTTTGATGTGCCGACGATAGCGACAGTGAAAGGTGTGTTTGTGCTCGCCGTCGTATTGCGGCGTGGTGCCCAGGCCTTAATGCAAAGGTGTACTGCGAATCAGGCCTACTGCGATGCCTTCGAGGGTGAAGTCGTCGTCGGGGGTGACGATAATCGGTTGGAAATCGGGGTTTTCGGGTAGGAGTTCGATGCGCTGGCCGGAGCGGGAAAAGCGCTTGACGGTGACGTCGTCGCCGATGCGTGCGACGACGATTTGGCCATTGCGAGCTTCGGGGGCCTTGCGCACGGCGAGCAGGTCGCCGTCGAGGATGCCGACGTCGCGCATGCTGGCGCCGCGCACGCGCAGGAGGTAATCGGGCGTTTGGGTGAACAGGGCGGGCTCGATGCCGACTTCGCGTTCGACGTGCTCCGCCGCAAGAATGGGGTTGCCGGCGGCTACGCGGCCAACGATGGGAATGAGCAGTTGCCCCGCACCGGGCAGCGCCTCGGGTGCGACGGCTGGGTGGGAGGCACCAGCCAGGCCCAGCAGGCGAATGCCGCGGGAGGCGCCTGCGGTGAGCTCGATGGCACCCTTGCGGGCCAGAGCCTTGAGGTGGTCTTCGGCCGCATTGGCGGACCTGAAGCCGAGCGCGCGGGCGATTTCGGCCCGGGTAGGAGGGAAGCCGGTACGGGAGATTTCGCTGCGGATGAGATCGAGGATCTGCTGCTGGCGAGCGGTGAGTTTGATGGCCATGACTACCCTGACTGTATTTATATACAGGTAGGGATTCTGCAGCAATTCGGGGAAAAGATCAAGGCTGCGCCGTGGCCGGCGCGGATGGCGCGGCCACGGCGAGCAACGGTTGTGCTTACAGCACTGCCGCGATGGACTTGGCGACGTAGTCGATGTTGCGGCTGTTGAGCGCGGCGACGCAGATGCGGCCGCTGGCCACAGCGTATACGCCGTGTTCGTCGCGCAGTCGGTCGACCTGCTGCGACGTGAGACCGGAGTACGAGAACATGCCACGCTGGGCTAGCACGAAGCTGAAGTCTTGCTGCACACCGTTGGCCTTGAGTTTTTCGACCAGTTGCGCACGCATGGTGCGGATACGGTCGCGCATGCCGGCCAGTTCTTGTGTCCATGAGGCAAAGAGCTCAGGCGTATTCAGCACCGACGACACTACCATGCCGCCATGGGTGGGCGGGTTGGAGTAGTTGGTGCGGATGACGCGCTTGAGCTGGCTGAGCACGCGGACGGACTCTTCGCGTGAGGAGCAGATGAGCGTGAGGGCGCCGACGCGTTCGCCGTATAGCGAAAAGGACTTGGAGAACGAAGAACTGACCAGCATGGTGACATCGCGCTGAGCGAACATACGAACCACGGCGGCGTCTTCTTCCAGGCCGTCGCCGAAGCCCTGGTAGGCGATATCGAGGAAGGGAACCAGATTGTGTTCACGCACGACATCGGCGATTTGTTCCCACTGAGCGAAGGTGGGATCGACACCGGTGGGGTTATGGCAGCACGCATGGAGCACAACAATGGTTTTCGCGGGCAGTGCGCGCAGGGCGGCCAGCATGCCGTCGAAATCCAGACCGTGGGTGGCCGCGTTGTAGTAGGGGTAGGTTTCGACAGTGAAACCAGCGGCCTCGAACAGCGCGCGGTGGTTTTCCCAACTGGGGTTGCTGATCACGACCTTGGAAGCGGGCAGCAGGCGCTTGAGGAAATCGGCGCCGATCTTGAGTGCGCCGGTGCCCCCCAGGCTCTGGGCTGTCAGGACGCGGCCGGACGACAGCAGGGGAGAATCCTTGCCCAGCAGCAATGTTTGTGCGCCGGTGTTGTAGCCAGGGATGCCTTCGATGGGCAGGTAGCCGCGCGCTGCATGGGCGGCGACGCGGGCTTCTTCTGCCTTGCGTACCGCGGCCAGCAGGGGGATACGGCCTTCGTCATCGTAGTACACGCCAACGCCGAGGTTCACCTTGTTGGAACGGGTGTCGGCGTTATATTGTTCGTTGAGGCCGAGAATCGGGTCGCGCGGTGCGAGTTCGACGGAATCGAAAAGGGTTGTCATGGCTTGGATGTGGGCTGAGAGTGGGAGAGAGGCAATGCGGGCCGGCCGAAGCCGGGTTGTTTATCTGCACAATGCGCGAGCCATGCTGCCGCCGGTGAAGCATCGAGCGGCGCGCCAGCCCTTGCTGCGCAAGCTTGAAGTAATTTTTTTCAATAATGTGATAATAAGGGGTTTACCCTTACAGTGTCCAGTGTTACAGGTTCAGGCATGAACGCACCCGCACCCGGTTTCATCGAATACCCGGACAGCCCTTTCAAGCTGTACCAACCCTATCCGCCCGCGGGCGATCAGCCGGGCGCGATTGATGCTCTGGTCGAGGGGCTCAACGATGGCCTGATGTATCAGACGTTGCTGGGCGTCACGGGTTCTGGCAAGACCTATACCATGGCCAATGTGATTGCGCGCTGCGGGCGTCCGGCGCTCGTGCTGGCACCCAACAAGACGCTGGCCGCGCAGTTGTATGCCGAGATGCGCGAGTTCTTCCCGCGCAACGCAGTGGAATACTTCGTGTCGTACTACGATTATTACCAGCCCGAGGCCTACGTCCCGACGCGTGATTTGTTCATCGAGAAAGACTCGTCCATCAACGAGCATATCGAGCAGATGCGGCTGTCTGCCACCAAAAGTCTGCTGGAACGGCCGGACACGGTGATCGTCGGCACGGTGTCCTGCATATACGGAATCGGCAATCCGGGCGACTACCACGCCATGGTGCTTACCTTGCGCACGGGCGACCGCATCCCCCGCCAGGAACTCCTGGGCAGGCTGGTTGCCATGCAATACGAGCGCAACGATGTAGAGTTTGCCCGCGGGCATTTTCGTGCCCGTGGCGAGGTCGTCGACGTATTCCCCGCAGAACATGCCGAGTTGGCGCTGCGCATCACCATGTTCGACGACGAAATCGAATCGCTGGATATGTTCGATCCCCTTACCGGCAAGGTGCGGCACGCCGTGCCCCGCTTTACTGTGTTCCCTAGTTCGCATTATGTGACCCCGCGCGAAACCGTACTGCGGGCGATCGAAACGATCAAACAGGAACTGCGCGAGCGCCTTGCCCAGTTGGTGGCCGACAACAAGTTGGTCGAGGCCCAGCGCCTGGAGCAGCGCACCCGTTTTGATCTCGAGATGCTGCAGGAGTTGGGCTTTTGTAAGGGCATCGAAAACTATTCGCGGCATTTGTCGGGTGCGGCGCCGGGCGAGCCGCCGCCCACGCTGATCGACTATCTGCCCGCCAATGCCCTGATGTTTATCGATGAAAGCCATGTCACCATGGGGCAGTTGAGCGCCATGTACCGGGGCGACCGTTCGCGCAAATCCACACTGGTGCAATTTGGGTTCCGCCT
Source organism: Paracandidimonas lactea (assembly GCF_021653995.1). NCBI lineage: Bacteria > Pseudomonadati > Pseudomonadota > Betaproteobacteria > Burkholderiales > Alcaligenaceae > Paracandidimonas > Paracandidimonas lactea. The sequence continues at coordinate 712,132 of NZ_JAJJOZ010000001.1, read as the reverse complement.
GCCTTCGGCCATGGATAACCGGCCGCTGCAGCTTGAAGAATTCGAGCATCGGATGCGTCAATGTATATTTGTCTCCGCGACACCGGCCGCCTATGAAAAGGAGCACACCGACAATGTGGTGGAGCAGGTGGTGCGGCCCACCGGCCTGGTCGATCCCGAAGTCGAAGTGCGGCCGGCGCAGACGCAGGTGGACGACCTCCTGGGCGAGATCAGGCTGCGTGTTCAGGCAGGTGATCGGGTGCTGGTCACCACGCTTACCAAGCGCATGGCCGAAGACCTCACGGATTACCTCTCAGAGAACGGCCTGAAGGTGCGCTACCTGCATTCGGACATCGATACGGTCGAGCGTGTGGAGATCATCCGTGATTTGCGGCTGGGTGTGTTCGATGTGTTGGTGGGGATCAACCTGTTGCGCGAGGGCCTGGATATCCCCGAGGTGTCGCTGGTCGCGATTCTCGATGCCGACAAAGAAGGGTTTCTGCGTTCCGAGCGCAGCCTGATCCAGACGATAGGGCGCGCGGCCCGCAACCTGAATGGCCGCGCGATCCTGTATGCCGACCGCATCACCGATTCAATGCGTCGCGCCATGGACGAAACCGAACGGCGGCGGACCAAGCAGCTTGCCTTTAACGTGCAACACGGTATCACTGCGCGTGGTGTCAGCAAGGCGGTGCGCGAACTGATCGACGGTGTGATGGCTGTTCCCGCGCCCAGCGCGGCCGATGATATCCCGGCCGAGGTGCTGCGTGATGACAAGGCGCTCGCGCGTGAGATCAAGCGGCTGACCGCCTTGATGATGGATCACGCCCGAAACCTGGAATTTGAGCAGGCAGCTGCGGCGCGTGATGCGCTCAATCGCCTCAAAGAGCGCGCCCTGATGTCGTAAGGCGTTAGGGTGGGCAGGCAGAAGCCGGCCACCGGCCCGATTTGCGATATCTTGCCGCGCACAGGCATGCCGCATGCTGCCCCTCGTGCTCAATTGTTGGAAATTGCCAACAATTGAAATGGCAGTTCATCGTCCTGTAACAGCTTTTGCTGGATTCTTATATTAGTTTTATTGCATTCGCCTGACCTAGGGTTTACCATAACCACTTCAAGGCTTTCAGGGTTTGCCCGGCATTTATGCTGCGCCGCATGATTTGTGGCTCGGCACACCGAGTCGGATGCGAAAACCGGTTCGCCGCCACAGCTTTCGTGGCCGCTAAACCATTTGTACGTTTGGCTTTTCACGCATTGTCAACAGGAAAGTGCGGGCCTTTTGCCGCACGCAAAAATGCTTGCCATACAGCGGGTTTTCCCGCACACTCACGCCTATTATGACTAAGGTACTTTTCGTTTGCATGGGTAATATCTGTCGCTCGCCGAGCGCAGAGGGTGTCTTCCGCCATATGGTCGATGAGGCGGGCCTCTCTGGCGTCATCGGCGTAGATTCGGCGGGCACCCACGGCTTCCATATCGGGGAAGCCCCCGACGCACGCGCACAAGCGGCCGGGCGCAAGCGCGGTTACGAGTTGTCCCACTGCGTGGCGCGTCAGGTTACTGCCGAAGACTTCCGCGAGTTCGATCTTATCCTGGCCATGGACTGGGAAAATCTTTCCGCATTGCAGCAGCAATGCCCCAAGATCTATCAGCATAAGCTGATGCTGCTCATGCGTTTCTCAAACGAGTACGAAGAAGCAACGGTGCCAGATCCCTACTATGGTGGCCCCGAGGCATTCAACAAAGTGCTCGACTACCTCGAAGACGCCTGTCAGGGCGTACTCGAGCTGGTGCGCAAACGCGCGTTGCAGTATCAGGCCGCATAAAGCGGCGCGCTATATAAATAGCACCTCAAAAAAACCGTGCTCAGGCACGGTTTTTTCATGGCTAATTCCTTAGCAAAACAGTCGGTAATTTGGTAAACTTGAGTTATTTAGTCGGAAATGGTTTCGGGCTGGCTTGGGCCCGTGGCCATGCGCGGTAAATCGGCTGCGCGCCGTATTCATTTTTCCAATGTCCTGCAAGGAATCATAGCCATGCGACTGACAACCAAAGGCCGTTTCGCGGTCACTGCAATGATCGATTTGGCGCTGCGCCAGCACAGTGGCCCGGTCACGCTGGCGGCGATCAGCAAGCGCCAGAATATCTCCTTGTCGTACCTTGAACAATTGTTCGGCAAGTTGCGCCGGCACGAACTGGTCGACAGCATGCGGGGCCCAGGCGGTGGCTACTCGCTGGGCCGCCTGGCGCGCAACATTACAGTGGCAGACATTATTTTCGCGGTCGACGAGCCGCTGGATGCCACCAGCTGTGGCGGCAAGGAAAATTGTAATATCGGCCGCAACGGCGGTACGGGTAAATGCATGACACATGACCTCTGGGCCAGTCTTAATCGTAAAATGATTGATTATCTCGATTCCGTGTCCCTGCAAGACCTCGTCGACCAGCAGCGCATGCGGCAACTGCAAGAGGCCAACCAGGCCCGCGCAGCCGCCGCCGGCCGCATGATGGAAGCGCCGGTGCTGGGGCCCATGCGGGCATAGCCGCATTCCAGGAGCAACGCCGATGGCCAGCCATCCCGTCTATTTTGATTACGCTGCCACCACGCCGGTGGATCCGCGCGTGGCCGAGAAAATGATCCCATGGATCACTACGCATTTCGGCAACCCAGCCTCCAATACGCACGCCTGGGGATGGGAGGCGGAAGAGGCCGTGGAAACGGCTCGCGCCCAAGTGGCCGGGCTGGTCAATGCCGATCCGCGTGAAATCGTCTGGACATCCGGCGCCACCGAATCCGACAACCTAGCCATCAAGGGCGCGGCCCAGGCCAACAGCGCGCGGGGCAAGCATATCGTCACCGTGGCGACCGAGCACAAGGCTGTATTGGATACCTGCCGCGAGCTCGAACGGCAAGGGTTCGAGGTTACCTGGCTCGAGGTCGGCCCAGACGGCTTGCTCGATGCTGATCGCTTTCGCGCCGCATTGCGGCCGGATACCACTGTGGCTTCGGTCATGCTGGTCAACAACGAGATCGGGGTGGTGCAGGACATCGCCGCGTTGGGGGCACTGTGCCGCGAAGCGGGGGTGGTGTTTCATGTCGATGCCGCCCAGGCCACCGGTAAGGTTGCCATCGACCTGCAGGCGCTGGATGTCGACCTGATGTCCTTCTCTGCCCACAAAACCTATGGCCCCAAGGGCATAGGCGCGCTGTATGTGCGCCGCAAGCCACGTGTGCGCTTGACGGCGCAGATTCACGGTGGAGGCCATGAGCGCGGCATGCGGTCGGGAACCTTGGCGACGCACCAGATCGTGGGCATGGGTGAGGCCTTTCGTCTGGCGGGGCTTGGAATGCAGGCGGACAATGCTCGCATCGTGGCCCTGCGAGATCGCCTTTGGGCCGGTCTTTCGCAGATTCCCGATCTCTATCTTAATGGCCACGCCGAACGTCGTGTGCCGCACAATGTCAACGTCAGCGTCGACTACATCGAGGGTGAGGCATTAATGATGTCGCTGATCGAACTGGCGCTGTCCAGCGGCTCGGCCTGCACCTCGGCCAGCCTCGAGCCTTCATATGTGCTGCGGGCCATCGGCCGCAGCGACGCACTCGCGCACAGTTCTTTGCGCCTGTCGTTGGGTCGTTTCACACGCACCGAAGACGTAGACTTGGCCGTGCGCGTGATTACTGAGCGGGTTGCGCAGTTGCGCGAGGTCTCCCCCTTGTGGGAAATGGCGCGGCAAGGCGTGGATCTCAATGCGGTCCAGTGGGCTGCGCACTGATGGGGGCGGCGGGGTGAGCAGCAGCAACAAGATATACAGCGACATGGTGCAGGATCACTACCTGCATCCGCGCAATGTGGGCACGCTGGACAACAGCGATGTACGGGTGGGCACCGGCATGGCAGGGTCGCCGGCTTCGGGCGGTGTTACCCGCATGCAGATACAGGTCGATGAATCGGGTATCATCAAAGAGACACGGTTCAAGGTGTATGGTTGCGGTTGCACCATTGCCGCGGGGTCGCTGGCCAGTGTTTGGCTCAAGGGCAAAACTCTCGACCAGGCCCTCGCTATTCGCGATACCGAAATCGCGCAGGCGCTGGCGCTGCCACCCATTAAGTTACATTGTTCCATCCTGGCCGAAAACGCCATCAAGGCTGCGGTCCAGAATTACCGGGAAAAGCATCAGGACTAATCATGGCTATTACACTTACGCAACGCGCCGCCGACCACGTCCAGCGCCACCTCGAGAAACGGGGTGGAGGCATTGGCCTGCGCCTGGGCGTGCGGCTGACTGGGTGTTCAGGCCTGTCGTATAAACTGGATTTCGTCGATGAGGCGGCCGCTCAGGATCTACTGTTCGAACAGCATGGCGTGAAGCTTTACGTCGACCCCAAGAGCCTGCCCTTCATCGATGGCACAGAGATCGACTACGCGCGCGAAGGGCTGAACGAAGGCTTCCGCTTTACCAATCCCAACGAGAAAGCCTCTTGCGGCTGCGGTGAGTCGTTCACCGTCTGATTCACGTGCTGGTTGCGTGCATCGCGCCTTTCCTCTTTGTTCGCGCCACGCGGCGCGGTCTGGCATGCAGGTTCCCCATTCATGACGTCCCATCCTCCTTTGCGGTTTGGCTTGGCGGCCAATCGCTTGCATCACGAAACCTATGGCGCCGCGCTGTTCAAATGGCTTGAGCGCTCCGCCCCCAGCGTGCGCGAACTGGGTGCGTCGCTCTATACGGTTGGCCGCACCTACGACGCAATCGAACGCTCCGGCCTGTTGCGCGGCTATACGGGGCTGGTGCGTTTCCCGTATGGCCGGGAAGGCGGGCTGATGAAGCTGGTGGCGCATGTTACCGAGGGCGTCGAGGGCCAGCCGCCGTTCGACGGCGCCATCTATCTCATTGATCCGGTTGATCCCTCGTCCATCTTCCCTGAGGCATTGGCGCTCAAGCGCCAATGCATCACACACGGCCGGCCGTTCGTGTCCACGCTGATGGGGGCGATCGAATGGATAGAAATCGAGCGCCTGTGCCGCGGCTTGGCACCTGATTCGTCTGTAAAGGATGTCTTCGAGGTCGCCAACCAGACGCTGGGTTTGATTGCCCACGATGCACTCAAGGGGCAAATGGTTGAGTTCGCCGACCGCCACTTCGACCTGCTGTCGCGTTTTGCACGGCGGGTGGGTACTGGCACAACCAGCAGCCGCCTGAATGAGCTAGCCTGGTCGCGGGGCTGGCCGCCCGAGCAGCAATGGATACAGCCATTTCTGAGCGGGCCGCTGGGCGGCGACGCGCAGATTGCCGACCTGGTGCTGGAGCGCCGTTGCCAGCGCGTAATCTTCTTTGAAGATCCGCATGTGGCACGCCAACATGAGGCGGATATTCAATTGCTGGAACGTGCAGTCCGGGTGGTGACCGAGCATGCCTGCTGTATTGCGTCGCCGGCTGTGGCCCACAAATGGGCTGGGGCGGTGGCAACGGTGGTCTGATACGGCCAGGAGGCACAAACGTCAGATCGCGCTGCCGGCTCAGGGGCGGCGGCAATGATGGCCTGATGCGGCCGCTTCACTGAAATAAAACGGCCCGCTCGTATCTCGAGCGGGCCGCTTTGCATCCATGTATCGGGTCAGTCTTCGCGGCGCAGGTGCGGGAAGAGAATAACGTCGCGAATGCTGGGGCTGTCAGTGAGCAACATGACGAGGCGGTCGATGCCGATGCCGCAGCCGCCGGTGGGTGGCAGGCCGTATTCCAGGGCGCGGATGTAGTCGGCGTCGTAGTACATGGCTTCTTCGTCGCCGGCGTCTTTGGCGGCTGCCTGGGCCAGGAAGCGGGCGGCCTGGTCTTCCGGGTCGTTGAGTTCGGAGAAACCGTTGGCGATTTCGCGGCCCGTCATGAACAACTCGAAGCGTTCGGTGATGCCGGGGTCGTTGTCCGAGGCGCGGGCCAGCGGCGAGACCTCGACGGGGTAGTCGATGATGAAGGTGGGGTTCCACAGCTTCGCTTCGGCGGTTTCCTCGAACAGCGCCAGCTGCAGGGCGCCCATGCCGGCACGGCCCAGCACGGGGCCGTCGACGTCGGCGCCCAGGCGGCGCAGTTCCTGGCGCAGGAAAGTGTCGTCATGCAGTTGCGCATCGGTGTAGCCGGGCGCGTATTTCTGTATGGCCTGCACGATGGTGAGACGGTCGAAAGGCTGGGACAGGTCTAGTGTTTCGCCCTGATAGGTGAGCACGGCGCTGCCGGTTGCGTCGATGGCAACCTGGCGCAGCAGGGATTCGGTATAGCTCATCAACCATTGATAGTCGGTGTAGGCCGCGTAGAACTCCATCATGGTGAATTCTGGGTTGTGACGCGGGCTGACGCCTTCGTTGCGGAAGTTGCGGTTGACTTCGAATACGCGTTCGAATCCGCCTACCACCAGGCGTTTGAGGTACAGCTCGGGCGCGATCCGCAGGAACATTTCCATATCGAGCGCATTGTGGTGGGTAACGAAGGGCTTGGCTGCCGCACCGCCTGGGATGGGGTGCAGCATTGGCGTTTCGACTTCCAGGAACCCGGCGTTGACCATGAAGTTGCGCAGGCTGGAAATGGTTTTACTGCGGGCCAGGAAGGTACGGCGGGTGTCGTCCGTCATGATGAGATCGACATAGCGCTGGCGGTAGCGCATTTCTTGGTCGGCCAAGCCGTGAAATTTATCAGGCAGCGGCCGCAGGGATTTGGCCAGCAGGCGGATAGCCGTGGCATGGACTGACAGCTCGCCCTTGTTGGTCTTGAACATCGTGCCTTCGACCGCCAGGATGTCGCCGATGTCCCAGCCCTTGAACGCGGCATAGGCCTCGTCGCCCAGTTGGGTGCGGTCGAGGAAAACCTGGATGCGGCCCGAGCCGTCTTGCAGCGTGGCAAAGCTTGCCTTGCCCATGACGCGTTTGAGCATCATGCGGCCCGCTACCTTCACCCGCCGGTTCTGGGCTTCCACCTCGGTCTTGTCCTGCGCATCGTACTCGGCATGCAAATCGGCGGCGCGTGCATCAGGCTGGAAATCGTTGGGGTAGGCTGCCCCTTCTTCGCGCAGGCGGGCAAGCTTGCCGCGCCGCTCGGCGATCAGGTGGTTTTCGTCGGCGACAGGTAGGTTGGGCGTAGGATCATTCATGGGTGAGGCGTTTCAATCGTAGTTTCGGATGTCGTCGAGCACGGTGGCGCCGAAGTCGTCGCGGGCCAGAAAGCGCAGGATGCGGGCGGCGGTGTCTTGGGGGCTGGCCAGTTGGCCTTGCTCGTACAGCTGCGTGAAGCGGGGTAGGTTGGGGAAATCGGCCGGGTCGCTGGCGCGGATGGTTTGCTGCATGGCGGTGTCGATGACGCCCGGCGCCAGCGCCACCGCTTGCACACCGTGGTTTTCGGATGCCAGCACGCGGGTGTAGAGGTCGAGTGCGGCTTTGGTGGCGCAGTAGACCCCCCAGCCAGGTACCGGGCTGCGGCCTGCGCCCGACGAGATGTTGAGCACGCGGCGCACGGCTTGCTGTTGCGGCGAGACGGCTTGGAGGAAGGCTGCCGTGAGCAGCATGACGCTGGTAACGTTCAGGCTGAAGGCGGCGGTGATCGCCGCGGCTTGAGTGAGGTGATCAGCCTGGGCGACCGGCTCGACCGTGCCAGCGTTGTTGATCAGCAGGTAGCGCTGCGCGCCTGGGGGCAGGCTGGCGACGATCTGCGTGGCTACGCGCTCTGTGGCGGCGGGGTTGGCCAGATCGCACTGCACTTGTTGCAAGCTGGCGCCGGCCTGCTCGGCTTGCGCGGCCAGCTCGGCGTCGTGCGTGCGGGCAATGGTAAGCAGCCAGGTGTCGCGTGCCAGCAGCCCGCGGGCCAGGGCTTGGCCCAGGCCTCGCGAGGCGCCGGTGACGATCGCCACGGTGGTCGCTTGCATAGCTATACCCCTTGTTTCAGGCTGGCTTCGATAAAGGCATCGAGGTCGCCATCGAGTACCTTCTGGGTGTTGGAGATCTCGACGTTGGTGCGCAGGTCTTTGATGCGGCTCTGGTCCAGCACGTAGGAGCGGATTTGATGGCCCCAGCCCACGTCAGTCTTGGCGTCTTCCATTTTTTGCTGCTCGGCCATGCGTTCGCGCATTTCTTTTTCGTACAGGCGCGACTTGAGCATCTGCATGGCTTCGGCGCGGTTGCGGTGCTGGGAGCGATCATTCTGGCACTGTACGACGATGCCGGTGGGTATGTGCGTGATACGCACGGCGGAGTCTGTCTTGTTGATGTGCTGGCCGCCCGCGCCACTGGCGCGGTAGGTGTCCACGCGCAGGTCAGCGGGGTTTACGTCGACCTCGAAGGAGTCGTCGACTTCGGGGTAGACAAATACGCTGGCGAAGGAAGTGTGGCGGCCGTTGGAGGAGTCGAAGGGGCTTTTGCGCACCAGGCGGTGTATGCCGGTTTCGGTACGCAGGAAGCCGAAAGCGTGGTCGCCTTCGACTTTGAGCGTGGCCGACTTGATGCCGGCGACTTCGCCCTCGGACTCTTCGAGTATTTCGGTCTTGAAATCTTTGCGCTCGCAATACCTAAGGTACTGGCGCAGCAGCATGGATGCCCAGTCTTGTGCCTCGGTGCCGCCGGCGCCAGCCTGGATGTCGATGAAGCAGTTGAGCGGGTCGGCGGGGTTGGAGAACATACGGCGGAACTCGAGTGCTTCGAGCTCTTCCCGGATGCGGTCTACGTCCGCTTCGACAGCCAGCAAGGTGGCGTCGTCGTTCTCGGCGGCGGCCAGTTCGAACAGGTCGCGCGCATCGGCGAGCCCGTCGGCGATGCCTGTCAGGGTGCCAACAATGGTGTCCAGGCTTTTCTTTTCGCGCCCGAGATCCTGGGCATGCTTAGGGTCGTTCCAGACGTCGGGGCTTTCGAGCTCGGCGTTTACGACGTGCAAGCGTTCAGCCTTGGCATCGTAGTCAAAGATACCTCCGGAGCAAGGCCTGGCGCTCGGCGTAGTCGTCAAGGTGCGCGGCGAGTAGGTTCTGGCGTTCTGCTTCCATGGTGAGTTCCTGAAGATAAGTACTTTTGGTTAACCCAGTATTTTAACCCGTTGCGGGCGGGGCTAGAATGCGCACTTGACCAACCGCCGCGCCAATACGTTCGCCGCCATGCCAAGTACCGCTGCCAGCCACCCCGAACCCGCCACCAACACTGCCAGCAATGGGGGGCCTGGAGCGGGGCTGGCGAACATGTCGCCCGCGAATTTCGGCATGGTCATGGCAACCGGCATCGTGTCCCTTGCCGCGCACATGCTGGGCCACGGCATCATTGCGCACGCGCTGTTCCTGCTCAACAACGCGTTGTTCGTGGCGCTCTGCGTGCTGTCCGTCCTGCGTATGTTGCGCCATCCGCGGGCTTTTTTCGGTGATATGTTCGACCACGGGCGCGGCCCTGGTTTTTTCACTACGGTGGCTGCCTGCGCCGTGCTGGGCAGCCAGTATATGGTACTGGCGCGTGATATGTATCTGGGGCAGGTGCTCTGGGCGGTTGCACTCACGCTCTGGGCATTCCTTACCTACGCCGTTTTTGCCGCATTTACCATCAAACGTGAAAAACCCGCGCTCGACAAAGGGCTCAGCGGTGCCTGGCTGCTGGCCATTGTCGCCACGCAGGCCATTGCGGTGGCCAGTTCACTGCTGTCGGGCACCCTGGCGCAGCCGGTGCGGTTGGAGCTGAATTTCCTGGCGCTGTCGATGTGGCTATGGGGCGGCATGTTGTACATCTGGACGATGACGCTGATTTTCTACCGCTACACGTTTTTCAGTTTCTCGCCGGCCGACCTCACACCGCCATACTGGATAAATATGGGGGCTATGGCCATCTCCACACTGGCCGGCTCGCTGTTGGTAGGTCACGCCGACGACAGCGCACCCTATCTGGTGTCGCTGCTGCCGTTCATCAAGGGCTTCACCATTTTTTATTGGGCAAGTGGGACGTGGTGGATTCCGATGCTGCTCATCCTCAGTGTGTGGCGCTACATCTGGCAGCGCTATCCCTTGCACTATGACCCACTTTACTGGGGGGCCGTGTTTCCGCTTGGTATGTATGCGGCGGCGACCTTCGAATTACAGGCTGTGATGGGGTTTGCATTTTTGCAGCCCTTGGCGCGGGTGTTTTTCGTACTGGCTTGCGTGGCGTGGGCAGCTGCTTTCGGTGGCTTGGTATGGCGGTTGCTGCGTCGGCCCGGGTCTGCGCTATAGCGGGGCCTTTTTGCACTGCCAGGGGTTGTGACCCCTGGCAGTAGCAACGCTATTCGAGCAGATTTGGCAGCCACAACGAAACCTGCGGCACATAGGTAATTAGCACAAGGAAGCCCAGCAACAGAATCAGCCACGGCGACGCGGCGCGCACCACCTGGCCTATCGTCATGCGTGTAATCCCAGCCGTGACGAACAGGTTCAGTCCAATGGGTGGTGTCACCATGCCTATCTCCAGGTTGACCACAATCATGACGCCCAAGTGAACAGGGTCTATGCCCAGTTCCATAGCGATGGGAAACAGAATAGGGGCCAGGATCAGGATGATGCCGGTTGGCTCCATGAACATGCCCGCCACCAGCAAGAGCAGGTTGACCACGATCAGGAACTGCCAGGGCGCCATGTTCCAGGCCACGATCTGTTCCGCGATTGCCTGCGGGATACGCTCGGTCGTGAGCACGTGGGCGAACAGCAGCGCGTTGACGATGATGAACATCAGCATGATGGTCACCTTGGCCGCGTCCATCAGCACGTCGGGCGTTTGGGTCAGCTTGATGTCGCGATACACGAATACGGCGACAAAGAATGCATAGACGGCGGACACAGCCGCCGCTTCAGTCGGGGTGAAAACGCCGCCGTAGATCCCGCCCAGGATGATGACGATGAGCAGCAGGCCCCAGATCGAGTCGCGGCCCGCCGCCACGACTTCGCGCAGCGACGCGCGCGGCTGCCGTGGGAAGTTTTTGATGCGGGCAATCACGTAAATGGCGACCATCAACAACAGGCCCAGCAACAGACCGGGCACCACGCCTGCCATGAACAGCCTGCCAACCGAAGTTTCGGTGGCGGCACCATAGACCACCATCACGATGGACGGCGGGATCAATATGCCCAGCGTACCGGCATTGCAGATCACGCCTGCCGCGAAAGGCAAGGGGTAGCCGGAACGCACCATGCCTGCAATGACGATGGAGCCCACTGCCACAACGGTGGCGGGCGACGACCCGGACACCGCCGCGAACAGGCAGCAGGCCATCACCGATGCGATGGCCAGCCCGCCGTGGAAATGCCCAACCGTTGCGACAGCGAAACGGATCATACGCCGTGCGACGCCGCCGGTCGTCATGAATGCCCCCGCCAGGATGAAAAACGGAATCGCCATCAGCGTAAAGTGCTCGGACGTTTCGTACATCTTGAGTGCGAGTGACGCAAGTGAGTCGGTGCCAAACAGGAAGATGGTAAGCAACGAGGACAGGCCGAGCGCCACCGCCACCGGCATGCCGATGAACATGAAGACGAACAGCATGATGAAAAGGCCGAGTGTGGTCATGGCTGTTCTCCATCGGCGGGGATGTCGGTGCGGTGCTTGAGGGCCTCTTCGGCCTCATCACCAAGCAAGCGTGAACGCTTGCCGCGCAGCAGGTCGCGCAGGATGCCCAGCAGGCGCAGCAGCAGCAGCGCAAAACCCACCGGCATGACCAGGCGCGGCACCCATTGCGGGATGGGTATGTCTTGCGCAAGGATGCCGATGTCGTACATTTTGCTGACGTAGACCCAGCCTCCATAGAAAACAATGAGTGCGTAGACGAGGCATAGCAGTGTGGCGACAATGGCTACGGCACGGGCAGTGCGAGGAGGCAGCAGCTTCACCAGGGCATCCACGCCGATATGGGCGCTGACGCGCACGCCATAAGAGATGCCCAGGAAAATAAGCCCGCCAAAGATAAAGGTGGCCAGTTCGAGCGCCCAAACATAGCTGTAGTTGAAAACATACCGGGCCACAACCTGGGCGAAGGTAATGAGGGTCATGACCGCCAGAAGCGTGGCGAGCAGCCACTCTTCAAGCCGCTCGTGCCAGCGAGGTTTCATGCGAGGCTCCTGAAGCATGGAATAGGCGCGCGGCCGTCACGCCCACGGGTGGCCATGGGCGCGGCGTGCCGCATTGACATGCGCGTTGCGCGGTTCAGGATTGGTTTGCTTTCTGGGCGGCGTCGATCAGGTCTTTGCCGATATCGCCTTCAAACTTCTTCCACACGGGCTCCATGGCCTTGCGCCATGCGGCTACGTCGTCCTTGCTGAGTACCTGTACCTTCGCTTTCTTGGCATCGATGATACGCTGGCGGTCTTCTTTGTTCAGCTTGGCGGCTTCTCCGTTGGCGTAGACGGTGGCTTCTTTCATGGCCTGTGTCAGCCCCTTGCGGATGTCTTCCGGCAGGCCGTCCCACCACTTGGCGTTGGTGACGACCATGTAGTCGATCACACCATGGTTGGTGTTGGCAATGGTTTTCTGGACCTCGTAGAACTTCTGGGAATAGATGTTGGACCAGGTGTTTTCCTGGCCGTCGACCACGCCGGTCTGCAAGGCCTGATAGACCTCGCTGAAGGCGAGCTTTTGCGGGTTTGCGCCCAACTGGCGGAACTGTGCCTCGAGCACATCGGAGGCCTGGATGCGGAACTTGAGGCCTTTGACATCTTCAGGCCGCTCGAGCTTGTCGCGGTTGGTGGAAAGCTGCTTCAAGCCGTTGTGCCAGTACGCCAGACCCTTGAGCCCCCGGTTCTTCATGGCGTCGAGCAGCGCTTGGCCGGCCTCGCTTTGCTGGAAGCGGTCTACCGCGGCCTCATCGTCGAACAAGAAAGGCAGATCGAACAATTGCAGCTTTTTGGTGTAGCGGTCGAACTTGGATAGCGATGGCGCGATCAAGTGGACATCGCCCAACAGCAGGGCTTCCATTTCTTTGGCATCGCCGAACAGCTGCGAATTGGGAAACACCTGCACTTCTACCTTGCCGGGCAGCAGCTTCTCGGCAACTTCTTTGAACTTGAGCGCACCCTGGCCCTTGGGCGTTTTGGCGGCCACCACGTGACTGAACTTGATGACAATGGGGCTCTGGGCGGCGGCGGGCGCGCCAAATGTCAATGCGACCGCCACACTCAATATGCTTGCTACCGAGATGATTTTCATATTTTTGTCTCCTTTGTCGAGCCGCTCTGGGAGGCTGGCCTACATGTTTGTTGTGCGTTGCCCGGGTAGGTCGACGCGCGTTACCGCTGGTTAAATGTAGCGGGGTGGGCGAGATGTGTCAAAGCGTGTTTCCCCCATGTGCGGCAAGGGCGGTCGCGTGGCGGCGCGCGGCCCGCATGCGGCGGTTCGCGTGAGGCGCCGTGGTGATGCGGGCGGGTTCGAGCGTGAAGTGCGACAGGCTGGCCAGCAAACCATCCGCCTCGCGCTGTTGCGCCAGCGTAGCCTTGGCTGCTTCGTGCACCATAAGCAGGTTTTTATGTGTAATAGCATCCAGGCCTGCAGCCATATCGCTCACTTGCCGGATGCCTTCGGCTTGTTCAGCAGAGGCCTGTGTAATCTCGCCCATAATCGTGCTCACTTGCTGCACGGAACCCACCACGCCCTGCATGGCACTGCCAGCGTCGTCGACCAGGTTGGCGCCGGCGTCCAGTGTCTTGACCGACTCGTCGATAAGTGTGCGGATTTCATGGGCTGCGTCGCGCGAGCGGGCAGCCAGGCTGCGCACTTCTGCTGCCACGACCGCAAACCCTTTGCCATGCATGCCCGCGCGCGCGGCCTCGACAGCGGCATTCAGGGCCAGAATATTGGTGTTGAAGGCAATATGGTCGATCAGCCCGGTAATGTCTGCAATGCGGCGGGTGTCCTGGCGAACCTGCCGCATGGCGGCCACAGCCCGCTGCACGATCTGGCCGCTGTCGTCCGCATTGCGCGTTGCCTGTTTCACGAGATCCATGGAGCGGGCGACATGCTCGGCGTTGCGGGCAGTGGCAACGGAGAGCTGCTCCAGGCTTGCCGCCGAAGCCTGCAGGTTTGCCGCCTGTATATCGGTGCGTTGCGAGAGTTCGAGATTGCCGTCTGAAATAGCATGCGAGGCTTGAGCAATGCGTGCCGCGCGGTCGCGCACTTCGGTGACGGCGCGGCGCAGGCCGATGCCCACACCATTCAGTGCCTGCAGCAGTTTGCCCAGCTCGTCGCTGCGTGCGGCGTCTGCGCATGCGCCCAGGTGGCCTTGTGCCAGCTGCTGGGCCAGCAGCACACCCTGGTCGAGCGGTGCCTTGATGGAGCGATACAGCCGCCACAGGGCGAGCGCGCTGAAGGCAAGCAGGGCAATAATGGCCGCCATGGCGATACGGTAGGCGTCTGTGCTGGCAGCGCTGGCAGCCTCGACTTGATTCGTCAATCGCTGTGCTTGTGCGGCATTGACCTTGTCAATGGCCTGGTCGATGGCCAGGGAGGCTTCGGTATAGTGCTGCCCGAAAATCATTACTTTTGCCATCAGCGCATTGGGCAGCGCCACGCGTATCCCACCTTGGCCGTCGTCGAACTGGCCACTCGCTGTGCTGATGGCCTCGATTTCGGTCTTGATGCGTTCGGCCAGCAGTGTGTCTACCGTTTCCAGGCCCGCCAATTCCGTGGCGGTGGCGCCAGCGTGGCGAAAGCGCGCCAGCATGGCCGATTGCGCACTATTTGGTGAATGGTTTTCGGTGCGCATGTCGCCGCGCAAGACCTGATGCAGTTTCTCGTAGCGTTCCTGGAATTCAGGCTGCTCACTGGCCACGAATGCCATGACATTGCGGGACATTGCTTGAATGGCGGATTTGTAGTCTGCCGCGAGAACGGTCAGTTGGTAGCGTTGCTGCTCGATGCGCTTGAGCGTGGCGATGGTGCCGGTGAGGTGTGTGAGCGCGACGGCGACCAGGGTTGTCAGTATGGCCAGGATGCAGAGAAAGACAACAAAACTCTTCTTGAGGGTGATCTGGAAACGCATTGCACATGCCACGGGGAAATCTGAGCATGAAGGGCTGCGGACATGCTCGGGCCGGCGTGATTGTTGCAAACTATGATTACAACTATGTGAAGCGGTGCGGCGGTTCCAGGTGTCGCAGGTTGGCGGCCCCTTCAGATTATGGCGTCGGTGATGCCGCGGCGCTCGCGCATAGCGCGGCCGATGCGGTCGATCTGCGAGTCCGAGAGCAGGCGGGTCGCCATAGGCAGTACTTCATCTTCTTCGATCTGCATGTGGCGGGCGTAGGCCTGTGTGAAGGAAGTCACAGTCTCGTCGGAGAGCTCAGCGGGTTCGCCGGCTGCAATACGTTGCAGAATCTTGCGCAGCTGTTGCCACCGGGCTTCCATGTCATGATGTTCCGCCGCCAGCCCCGCCACCAGGTTGCGGATGCATACCGCGTCGGAACCAGCCATGGATTCGATCAACGCTGGGAAAAGGTCTTGTTCCTCGTCGGCGTGGTGATGTACGGCCGCCGTGTCGAAGTAGCGCAGGATGCCAGACGCGGCGCTGCGCGCCTGTTCGTCGCTACCGTGCGTGGGCAGGTGCGCGGCCAGGCGTGCCAGTGTGGCGCACTGGCGTCGGATGCGCGCATGACAGGCGGCCAGCATCTCGAGTGGTGCTTCGGTACTGGCTGAGGGGCCTTCGAAACCGGGAAATGCGGTACTCATGCTGGCTGGCTCCTTTGAATGGGTATATAGGGCCCGCCTTGTCGGGCCGGGCAGGATGGCCTTGGAGAGGAGGCCGTATACGGCGCAGCCTCGTGCGCCGGGTGGCACAGTGCCGCCAGATGACATCGTAACGCGCGGCGCGCGTGCGTGCCCGTTAGGCACGCTGACAGGCATGGTTATTAGAAGTCCGAGCGTCTGAGGCCGCGTGGTGAGAAGCAGGTGGCACGCAGTTCTGGAGGAGCAAGGCGCTGAAAGGGCGGGGGCGTGCGCATGCGAGTGGGCGGAGGGGCCATTGATGCCGGGGCAAGTTGCCACGGCGCAGCGCGCCACTGCGGTTATCATGGGTGCTGCCGCCGTGCGCAGCTTCCCACGCTGCCGCTGGGGTGGCGCAGAACGCAATCCATATAAAAGCAGTTGCCGGCGCGCAAGCGCCGACGGCCAGGAGATGACAGCGATGCCTCAACCCGACCATATATCCGCCCTTGGCGTTTCCGATCCCGCGACACTTGACGACGACATCAAGGTAGTGTTCCAGAAATGCGTCGACAAGCTGGGGCTGGTCCCCAATGTACTGTCCGCCTACAGCCTGAAGCAGAACAAACTGCGCAATTTCATGGCGATGTACAACGAGCTCATGCTGGCACCCTCGGGCCTGAGCAAGCTCGAGCGCGAGATGGTGGCTGTGGTCGTGTCCAGCGCCAATCATTGCTATTACTGTCTGGTGGCGCATGGGCAGGCCGTGCGCGCGCTGTCTGGCGACCCGCAGTTGGGCGAGATGATGGTAATGAATTACCGCGTTGCGCCGTTGGACGCCCGACAGCGAGCTATGCTGGATTTTGCCTGGAAGTTGACCAAGACGCCCGAGCAGGTGGTCGAGGCCGATCGTGAGGCGCTGCGCGCGGTGGGGCTGAACAATGAAGATATCTTCGATCTGGCCGACACAGTGGGCTTCTTCAATATGTCCAACCGTATGGCGATCGCCACGGACATGATCCCCAACCCCGAATACCACGGTATGAATCGGCCAATACCCTTCCAGCCGCCACAGTAAGCAGATAGACGCTGTCGGCTGGCAGGCAGGCAGCGCGGGCTGATCATGGTCGTACCCGCATGGCACGCCGTCCCGGCATGGATGCCCTGCCGGGACACTGCATACTGCACTTTTTTATGTCTATTGGTTATAAACAAAGAGCGTAAAAATTCTTGTCCGCTATTTGCCGCAAAAGTACAGTTCGATATAACCATTGAAGTCATCGAGCTGCCATGAAACTGTCGTTCAAGAATATAGCCAAGCAATTTTCCGGTCTGGAAGTTATCCAGGACTTTTCGCGCGATATCGGCGACGGAGAGTTGGTGGCGCTGGTCGGCCCCTCCGGTTGCGGCAAATCCACCTTGCTTCATATGGTGGCAGGCCTGGAACAGCCCAGTGGCGGCTCACTGTTGGCCGACGGCAAGCCGATCAAGGGGGCGCATCCGGAACGGATGTTGATGTTCCAGGAGAACGCGCTCTATCCCTGGCTCACGCTGGCGCAGAATGTCGCGCTGGCACTCGAGTTCCAGAAGCGCGACAAGCGCGTCGCGCGCCGCGAGGCGTTCGCCTGGCTGGAAAAAGTCAACCTCCAGGGTTTTGAGGATTACTTCCCGCATCAGGTGTCGGGTGGCATGCGTCAGCGCGCAGCGCTCGCACGGGCTTTTATCTCTCACCCCAAGACGCTGTTGCTCGACGAGCCCTTCGGCGCGCTCGATGCACTGACGCGCATGACGTTGCAGGATGCCCTGCGCACGCTGATCCGCGAAGCGGGGCCCACCGTGCTGCTGGTGACGCACGATGTCGACGAGGCCTTGTTCCTGGCTGACCGCATCCTGGTGTTCAGTCCGCGCCCGGCGCGCGTGCTTAAAGAATTCAACCTCACGCAGCACGAGAAGTCCCACGACCTGTCTGAATTCGCCCCGATGCGGCGCGAGATCCTGGAACTGCTGGGCATCGACGTGCACGAGAGTACGGCGCCCGCCAAGACCACGCCCGCACGGGCAACGTCTGTGTTCAGAGACGTCGCCGTCGCGGCTTAAGCCGTCGGGCGCGGGGCGCCAGCGCGCTGCCGCATTCCTAGAGGGCCTTTGTGCCGAACCGCCCCGGGGCCCGGCACTCAGCGCCGACGCATTCGGCGTACTAGAGTTTTTCGTATTTGCGCACCCGTCGGGTGCGCCTCATGGAGTTGACCATTATGAAGCTTTCCCGTTTTCTGCTGCCCGTGGTGGCAGCATTTGCGTTGGCCGGCCAGGCGTTAGCCGCCGATACCTTCAAGATCGGCTATCTGCGCGTGATGGATGACGCTCAGGCGATCGCCGCCTACGAGGGCGGCTTCTACAAAAAGCATGGGCTGGACGTCGAACTGGTTGAATTCAAGTCGGGTACTGATCTGATCAAGGCCATCGTTGGCGGCCAGTTGGATACCGGCGTGCTGGGTTTCACCAACGCGGCTTCGTGGTCGTCGCGTGGCGCTGATCTCAAGGTCGTAGGCGGGGCGCAGAACGGCTATCACTCCATCGTGGTGCGCGAGGATGCCGGCATCAACAAGGTCGAAGATCTCAAGGGGCACACGCTTGCCTCGCAAAAAGAAGGCAGCACGGCAGACACGGTGCTGCGCGGCGTGGTGCTCAAGAATGCCGGCCTGACGCCGGAAGACCTTTCGATTTTGGGCGTGAGCCCGCAAGTGGCGGTGCAGTCGCTGGTGGGTAAGCGCGTCGATGCTGCCTTCTTGTTTGAGCCTCAGGCCAGCATTGCGCAGCTTATCGCACCCGTGAAGCAGATTTACGAGATTGGTGAAGTATGGCCCTTCCCGTGCATGGTTGTGATTACGTCCGGCAGCACGCTGGAAAAGCGCAAGGACGACGTGTGGAAGTCGCTCGACGCCCAAGCCGAGGCTATCGAATTGCTGAAGAACAAGCCCGATGAGGGCGCGAAACTGATCGCCAGCTATTTCATTGCCGAGCCCACACTCAAGACGCTCAAGCAGGGCGAGCTGCCGCGTGAGCAGGTCATCAGCAAAGCGATTGCCACCCAGACCTTCACCCCCAAGCTTACTGATGCCGACATGAAGCGCATGCAGGAAATCGCCGACATCATGCAAGGCCAGGGCGCGCTCAAGACCAAAGATGGCAAGCCCTTTGACGTGAGCAAGATTGTCGATCTGGAATGGCAACAAGCACGCAAGCTGTAAGGTAATTGTTTAGATGAGCACACCCACCCGACTTTCCCCAGCGCTGAAAAGGCTGGCCATGATTATTGCTGTCGCCGCCATACTGCTGTTCTGGCAGGTGATGGCATGGATACTGCCTGATTTCCTAATGCCAGGCGTGCCCACCGTCATCGGCCGCCTGGGTGAGGACATCGGCTCATCCGCCTTCCAGGCGCAGCTTTCTGGCAGCCTGTGGAGGCTGGGCGTGGGCTATGTGGCTGCGCTCGCATTCGGCATAGGCTTTGGCCTCGTGGGCGGCATCCTGTATTTCTTCCGCGAAGTATTGAAATCCGCCATCATCATCCTGCAATCCATTCCGTCTATTGCATGGGTGCCGCTGTTTCTCATCATGATGGGCTTTGGCAATGTGCCCATCATTGTGGTGGTGGCGCTGTCGGCGTTCTTTCCTGCGGCGCTGTCAGTGATGAATGCCACGGAGAGCGTGTTGAATGTGCACGTTTCAGCCGCGCGCGTGATGGGGGCGAGCCGCTGGGACATGATACGGCGCGTGTACCTGCCGGCGGTGATGCCCGAACTGATCACCGGCGCCCAGTTGGCCTTCGGCAATGCCTGGCGCGCGCTGATTTCGGCTGAGATGCTGATTGGTTTCGGGCAGGGCTTGGGCCGCGCGCTGGCCTATTCAGGCGAAACCGCCGACATGATTGGCGTCATGGCCAATATCCTGACAATCGCCGTGCTGGCCACACTGATTGATCAGGTGGTACTCGAAAACCTGAAGCGCCGCGTGCTGCGCTATCAGTACGTTTGAGCGGGGGTCGAATCATGCGCGGGCTGGCCTTGCCATGTGCTGCTGTGGCTGCCGCCGCCGGGTTGGCGGTGGGCCTGTTGTGGGCCGGCGGCGTCGTGCACGCCACGTCCGCCGCGTCCGCCCCTGAGCCGCTGCGTGTAGGCATGCAATACGTGATACCCCCTTTTGTGGGGGGATCCAAGGTACGCACACCTGCCGCGCTGGATGCAGAGCTCGCGCAGGCATGGGCCAAGTCGCTGGGCCGCGCAGCGGTGCATGCGCTGCAGGTGCAGGCGGAGGGCGCTTCGCGCGTGTTGGCCAGTGAGCAGGCCGATGCCGTGCTGGCCTACGTTCCGGCCGGTCAGGCCGTCCGCGGCGCGGGTACGGCGATAGGCGCGGTGGATGGGGCTGTTCAAGCCGGTATGGTGCTTGTGCCTACCGGTTATGAATCGCGTCCGATGGCCATATTGCGCAGCGATACCGACATCAAATCGTGGCAGCAGTTGCAAGGCCGAACGGTGTGCGTGGCCGAAGGCGGGCGGTATGCGGGCTGGCTCGCCAGCCAATATGGCGCGCATGTCAACGTGATGCGGGCGCCGGCGGATTCGCTGTTGGCGCTGCGCGTGGGCACCTGCGATGCGGCGGTTCACGACGAAGCCATGCTGCGCCCATTGCTCAAGCTACCCGAGTGGAAAAAGTTTTCAGCCACGTTACCGCCCGGGCCGGCGGCACGGCTGGTATTTATGGTGCGCGACGATGCCCCCCGTGCCGGGGAGGCAGCGCGCGCGCTGGCGCAGCACTGGCGCCAGCAAGGTTTTTTTGCCAAACGCGCGGATGCACGCGCCCGGGATATCGCCTTTGAGGTATACCTGGATCAAAACGTGCCCGACTGCCATTGAGCCTTGGGCGGCGGTGATTCAGACCTCTGCGGCCGGATCGCAGGGGCGAGTGCCGGTGAACTCTGCCTGCGTGACGTGGCAGCCCGGCGGCACATCGTCGATCAGCCAGACATTGCCGCCGATGGTGCAGCCGCGGCCCAATGTGACGCGGCCCAGGATGGTTGCGCCAGCGTAGATAACGACATCGTCTTCGACGATAGGGTGGCGCGGAAGCCCCTTCTGCAACTCACCATTGGCACCCACCGGGAAGCGCTTGGCGCCCAACGTGACGGCCTGATAGATGCGCACACGCTCGCCGATGATGCAGGTTTCGCCGATGACCACGCCCGTGCCGTGATCAATAAAGAAGCTGCGGCCGATTTGTGCGCCTGGGTGGATGTCGATGCCGGTCGCGGAGTGAGCGAGCTCGGACGCCATGCGTGCCAGCAGCGGCAGGCCTTGTTTGTAGAACTGGTGGGCGATGCGGTGGTGGATCATGGCCTGCACCCCGGGATAGCACAACAGCACTTCGTCGACGCTGCGTGCCGCGGGGTCTCCTTGATAGGCTGCCAGCACGTCGCTGTCGAGCAGGCTGCGCATGTCGGGCAGTACCTCGGCAAATGACTGTACCGCCTCCACGGCGCGGGCTTCCAGATTATTTTCGTCCAACGGCGCCAGACGGTTTTGGTAGTGCAGCTCCAGGCGCACTTGCGCCAACAGCGCGTGCAAGGCCGAATCCAGCGTATGGGCGATGTAGAAGTCTTCGCTTTCCTGGCGTAGGTCGAGCGGACCCAGGCGCATAGGAAACAGCACGCCTTTCAGGTCGGTCAGGATGGCTGCGATGGCCTGTGGCGACGGAAATTCACGCCCGCCGGGCTCGCGCGAGCGACGCTGTGCGTCGCGCCATTGCTGACGAATTGCATTCAGGGAAGAAACAATGGGTTGAATGTTGAACACAGCCATGTGGCGAAGACTCCCGGCGCCGTGCAGGCGCGTACAAGCAAATAAATATGATACCAAGTCGCCGGCGCCCTATGCGCTACCATAGCGCTTTGGCGGCCTTGGGCCGCCTGTTCGTCTTTGCCGTTTCCTTATGAATCAAAAACTCACGCCCGCCACTGCCGCGCTGCTGGTGCTGGCGCCGCTGCTTTGGGCAGGCAATGCCGTCGTTGGCCGTATCATTTACGACCTCATCCCGCCCGTCACGCTCAATTTCCTGCGCTGGACCATTGCGCTGGCGATTTTGTCGGTGCCCGCGCGGGCCATATACCGCAAGGGCAGTGGGCTCTGGCTGCAGCGCAAACGTTATCTGCTGCTTGGCTTGCTCGGTATTGGGCTGTACAACGCGCTGCAGTATATGGCGCTGCATACGTCCACGCCTATCAACGTGACGCTGGTGGGCGCCAGCATGCCGATCTGGATGCTGGCTATCGGTGTGGTGTTTTTTCGCACGCCTGTGCATGGGCGCCAGTTGGCCGGAGCGGCGCTGTCTGTACTGGGGGTGTTGGTTGTGCTCAGCCATGGCGATTGGGGTCAGGTTTTGCGGCTGCGTTTCGTGGCGGGCGACCTGTTCATGATCGTGGCGACCATTGTCTGGGCATTTTATAGCTGGCTGCTGGCGCAGCCGGGCGACCCAGCCGCCATACGCGAAAACTGGGCGGGGTTCTTGACGGCCCAAGTTGTATACGGCGTTGGCTGGTCAGCCTTGATGACGGCAGGGGAGTGGACGCTTACCGATGCGAAGATCGTCTGGGGATGGCCGGTGGTATTGGGGCTGTTGTATGTGTCGATCGGGCCGGCGATCGTGGCGTTCCGGGCCTGGGGTGTGGGCGTGCAGCGGGTTGGGCCTGCAACGGCGGCTTTCTTTGCCAACCTGATGCCGTTGTTCGCGGCACTGCTGTCGTCCGCGTTTCTGGGCGAGGCGCCGCGGGGCTATCATGCGGTGGCATTTGCGCTGATAGTCGGTGGGATTGTGATGTCTTCGCGCATAAGGCGGCCAACGGGGCCGTGATGCGCCCGGCAGCATACGCGCACCAGTAAAGCGCTGCACCGGGCCGATACGCCTGTCTGCGCCGCATGGGGTTGCGGACGGGTGCCGTTACCTTGGCGGGCCCTTGCCCGTCATCGGCCGCCGTGGAGCATTGGTTCGATTTGTTCCGGCAGCCGAAAGGCCGAGAAGAATCGGCGCAGTGCATTCAGGCTGCCCGTGTAGCGCAGTGCGCCTTGCATAGCCATGGCCTGGGGGTCTGCGCCACCGTATGCCAGCCGCAGCAGCACCGGCGTGCCGGCTTCCACAGTGGCGTCTACCGGGCTGCCTGCGTGGCCCCGCAGGGCGGTTATGCCGTCAGCATCGATGCTGGCCCAGTACGCCTGGCCGTCAATAAGCAACTGGATGTGGACGGGCGAGCCGCCCGCTGGTGGGGCGTGATACATGGCCTTGAAGGAGAGCAGCAGTGAGTCGCCGCTGATTGGCTTGCCACGTGCAAAGGCTGGCGAGCGCACACCCCAGTGCGCGAGGCGCAGAAGAATGGGCTCGAGTTCTTGGCCCCAGGGGGTAAGTGCATAAATCCACACCCCAGCCGGTGGGCCGAGTTTGCGTCGTTCGATGACACCGGCCGATTCCAATTCGCCCAGGCGCTGGGTGAGCACGTTGGGGCTGATCGATACCAAGCCGGCCCGCAGATCGCTGAAGCGCCGCGGGCCCAGCAGCAGTTCGCGCACAATCAGCAAGGCCCATCGTTCACCGACAATATCCAGGGCATGCGCTGCGGCGCAAAAATCATCGTAGCTGCGTTTTGTTGCCATAGTGTTCGAACATCTGGATGGGGGCACCGAGATGACAGCCTGCCATCACGGATCTGTAACATCATATCATGTTACTTCTTTTAAAGGACTGCGTGGTTGTTATTTAGGACTAACTGGTGATAAATTGATGTGACCGCCAAAGACACAGCCGGCGCATGACGTATGGCGGCTATGGCGGCACCACGAGAGCGTGCCGGCACCCGGCGCGGGCGTGATTCTTCCCACCAGGAGGCAGGCATTATGGACACCGCAGCAAGTAACATCGCACGGGCGGAAGTCGAGGCGCGCATCAAGAGCTGGTGCGCCGCCGTGCGCAAGAAGGATATCGGCCAGATCATGGCGCACTATGCACCGGGCGTGATCGCCTTCGATGCCATTCAGGCCTTGCAGTTCAAGGGCCGGCAGGCTTATCAGGACCACTGGAAGATGTGTTTGGGCATGTGCCCAGGCATTCTGGACTTGACGCCGCATGAGTTGGATATACAGGTGGAAGGCGATTTAGCGGTGGCGCATGCCATCGTGCGCTGCGCCATGAAGAACCAGGACGGCAGCTTGGGCGAGGGGGGATACTCCCGCATGACGACCACGTATCGCCATGCGGCGGGCGGCTGGATGGTGACGCATGAGCATTTCTCGGTGCCCATCGACATGGCTACCGGCCGCGGCATGTGGGAACTTACGCCGGACGAAGCCGATGGCAAACAAGCGGTGCGCCCCATACCGCTGGGCATGAACACTATCACCCCGCACTTGGTGATTGATGGCGCGGCCAAGGCAATCGACCTGTACAAAAAGGCGTTTGGCGCGGAAGAAGGCGGACGCTTGGAAGGGCCCGACGGCAAAATCATGCATGCGGCGATCCAAGTAGCGGGGTCGACAGTCTTTCTGACTGACGAAATGCCGCAATGTGCCGGTTCGAAAGCGCCCAGCACCCTGGGCGGCACACCCGTGACCCTGCATTTGTACGTGACGGATGTGGATGCGGCAATCGAGAAAGCCGCCAAGGCGGGCTGTACGGTGCTCATGCCCGCGGCGGATATGTTCTGGGGTGATCGTTACGGCCAGGTCGAAGACCCTTTTGGTCATCGCTGGTCGATCGCGACACATCAGCGCGACCTGAGCCCCGAAGAGATCGCCGAGGGCGGGCGCAAGATGATGGCGGAGTTCGCCCAGGGCAAACAGTGAGCGGCAAGTAGCAAGTAATAAGCGTTTTTATGGATCAGGCGCGGCGATTACGCTGCGCATCAAAACGCCCGGTGGTCAGTAATCTTACCGACCGCCGGGCGTTTTCTGGCGGGATGCTTGCGGCAGCCGCTCGTCGCTGTTATGCATTACCAAAGCGTCAAATGCCCTTCAGCAGGCATATTCGATGATCAATTGCGCCGACACAACCCCGTTCCAGACATTCTGGTCCAGCCGGTATGCCACGTCGGCATACTCGGGCAGCATTGCGTTGTGGTTGAACCAGATCGCATCGAAGCGCTGGTAGTCGCGCTCCAGTGTCAGCTTCAGATGTTTGTCTTTCAGCAGACGCTGCTGGCGCACCAGGAAGCGATCGCGGAACACCGGCGCAGGAAAACCCGCCCCCCATACCTGTTGCTGCAGCATGCCCGCCACCTCGGCGTTGGCGTAGCCGCTTTCCAGCGAACCATCGGTTTCAATCACTGGCTCGAAGCTGTCGCGCCCCGTAAGCTCGAGCACTGCCTCATCGAAGCCGCGCGTGAATAGTGCATAGGCGTCCTCGCGCAGAGTGAGGCCAGCCGCCATTGCGTGCCCGCCAAACTTCAGGATGATGCCGGGATGGCGCTTGGACACCAGATCGAGCACGTCGCGCAAGTGCACATCGGGGATGGAGCGCCCCGAACCGCGCAACTCGCCGCTGTCGGCGCGGGCAAAGGCCAGCGTGGGGCGCCAATAGGTTTCCTTCAGGCGCGAGGCAACCAGGCCCACCACGCCCTGGTGCCATTCAGGGTGGTACACGCAGACCGTGGCGCCTATTGTCGGGCTGCTGGCCTCGATGGCGGCCAGGGCCTCTTCACGCATCGTGGTTTCGATCCCGCGCCGTTCGTGATTCATGTCGTCCAGTTGCCGCGCCAATGCCAGCGCGCGGCCTTCGTCGTCTGTGATCAGGCATTCAATGCCCACGCTCATATCAGCCAGTCGCCCGGCGGCATTAATACGGGGGCCCAACGCGAAACCCAGGTCGAAGCCACTGGCTTGGCGCGGCTCGCGGCCGGCCACCGCGAACAGCGCCCGCAGGCCGGGCTGCATGCGCCCGCTGCGCATCCTGGCCAAGCCCTGGGTGACAAGCAGACGGTTGTTGGCATCAAGTTTGACGACGTCCGCCACAGTGCCCAGCGCCACCAGGTCGGCGAGCTGGTCCAGACGCGGCCCGCCGTCGGGGGGGAAAATGCCGCGCGCGCGCAATTCGGCGCGCAGCGCCAGCATCAGATAGAAAATGACGCCCACCCCCGCCAGGTTCTTGGACGGAAAGCCGCAGCCCGGCTGATTGGGATTGACGATCGCCAGTGCGTCGGGCAAGGCGTCGCCGGGCAGGTGGTGATCGGTGACGATAACTTCTATGCCCGCCATGCGGGCAGCCTGCACGCCGTCTATGCTGGCAATGCCGTTGTCTACGGTGATCAAGATGTCGGGCTTGCCCGCCGGATGCTGGAGCGCCAGGCTTACCACGGCCGGCGACAGGCCATAGCCTGTTTCGAAGCGGTTGGGCACCAGGTAGTCGACGGTGGCGCCCATGCCGCGCAGGGCCCGCACGCCCACGGCACAGGCTGTGGCGCCGTCGCAGTCATAGTCGGCCACGATCAGCAGGCGCTTGCGTGCCTGGATGGCATCGGCCAGCAGCGCGGCCGCGTGCTGCACGTGCGTGAGCTGGCTGGGGGGCAGCAGCCCGCGCCAGTGATGTTGTGCTTCGTCGGCGCTGCGCACACCGCGCGCCGCCCACAGGCGCGAGAGCAGGGGGTGGATGCCGGCCGCCTCAAGGATGCGCGTCGCCTCTGGGTTGACGGGACGCGTGCTCAGGGTTGGGGTGACCACCATTTTCTCCATGTATCGCGGCTGCCGGGCAGCCATTGCTTCCATTGTGGCGCGGGTTGTAGCTCGATGATGCGGTCGCTGCCAGTGAGGACGAGCGCATGCGGCGCTTGCGCCGATGGGTCGCTGAACAGGCGTTTGTCGAGCGCGGCGAGCGCGGCCAGCCATGCCTGCCAGTCTTGCCGCGTGGCGGGAGCGAGCAGGGCATCTTCGACCCGCACGTCGGACTGCTCGGACGCCTGCAACTGATCGCGGCGTGCACCACCGTACAGCCACAGGCTGTTGATGGGTGGCAAGCCGGCCTGCTCGCGCCCGGCGTTGACTGGGTGGTCGAACCACAGCATCTGGATTTCGTTGACCAGACGCCGCCACGGGCGCGCGGCGGCATCCTGCGGCCACCAATCATTTACCGAGGTGATCGCCACCAGCGCCGGGCTGGCACTTGGCAGGGTGAAGCCTTGCGGCGGAGTAACCTGCCAATAGGGCTCGCCGGCGCCGTCAAGGTGGAAACCGTCTTCTTCGAAGAGCGGCCGAACCGATTCGAACAGGGCTACACTTTGCGCTGGCGTGATGGCCAGCTCTTGGGCTGGCAGCAGCGCCGCGCCGTCGCGCGCGGGCGACACGTGCACCAGCTCGGCCAGCCATACCGGCCGAGCAAGGTCGCTGCCGCCGCCGCGTAGCGGGCCCAGCCCTGTGGCAAAATTCTGGCCAGGGCCGGGCGTAAAGCCATGCGCCAACAATTGCCAGTACTCGTGGGGCAGGCAGCCGGTGTCGGCTGGATTGGCCTTGATCACGCGGGGCCGGGCGCGGGCCAGCCAGCGCTGCAGGGCCGGCGCGTGGGTAGTAAGATGCGCCGCCAGTTCGCCCGCCTCGCGGGGGCCGGGCAAGGCGCCGGGTAGTACGATTCGCATGGTGCGATTGTAGTGTTTATGGGAAATGGTGGCAGAAAGATGTCATATGAATTCTGGATAGGGGCACGGTACGCGGGTATTGCCAGATCCCGCCGCAAAGGCGGAAAGGGCGATCGCTTCGTGTCGTTTATCGCCGCCAGTTCCATGGTGGGTATTGCGCTGGGGGTCGCTGCCCTGATCGTCGTGCTATCCGTAATGAACGGCTTTCAGAAAGAGGTGCGCGACCGCATGCTGTCGGTGCTGCCGCATATCGAACTTTACGCCAGCCATACGCTGCCGCAGGATGTGCTGGCGCGCTGGCAGGAGATCGCCGACCGGGCGGCCCAGAACCCAGAAGTGCGAGGCGCGGCACCCTTTGTCGCCGCGCAGGCCATGATTGTGAGGGGCGAACAACTGGGCGGCGTGCAGGTTCGCGGCATAGACCCGGCGCTCGAGGGCGAAGTGTCTGATGTGGGCGGCCAGATGGTCAACGGGCGGCTCGATTCGCTCAAGCCTGGCAGCTACGGCATTGTGCTGGGCACTTACCTTGCCGCGTCCCTGGGTGTGCGGCCGGGCGACACGGTGCTGGTGCTGGCGCCGCAGGGCACGATTTCGCCGGCGGGTTTTGCGCCGCGCATGCGCCAGTTCACCGTCACCGGGCTGTTTTCCTCGGGTTACTACGAGTTCGACGCCAGTATGGCGTTCATCAACTACGAAGATGCGGCCAAAGTGTTCCGCGACAGTGCGCAAACCGGCGTGCGGCTGCGCATCGCCGATATGCAGCAGGCTCCGCTGGTTGCGCAGGAGTTGCGCCAGAGCTTGCCGCCCGGCCTGTCTGCACAAGACTGGACAGAAAACAACCGAACCTGGTTCGCGGCTGTGCAAACAGAAAAACGCATGATGTTCCTGATCCTCGCGCTGATTGTGGCGGTGGCGGCTTTCAATCTGCTGTCTTCGCTGGTGATGGCCGTGAAGGACAAGCGCTCCGACATCGCTATTTTGCGCACGCTGGGTGCCAGCCCGCGCGAGGTCGCCAAGATATTCCTGGTGCAGGGGTCGCTGATTGGCATCATTGGTACTTTGGCTGGCGTGGGGCTGGGCATGCTGATCGCCTTCAATATCGATATCATCGTCCCCTTCATCGAGCGCCTGCTGGGCGTGCAGTTTCTGCCGCAACAGATCTACTTCATCAGCGAGCTGCCTTCCGATCCCCGGGCGGGCGACATCGTCACGATCGCCATTACTTCACTCGTGCTGTCGCTGCTGGCCACGCTCTACCCGAGCTGGCGCGCGTCCAGCCTGCAACCAGCCCAGGTGCTTCGCCATGACTGACACCCGCATCCACGCGCTGAAAGCGTCCAATCTGGTCAAGACCTACACCGAGGGCGGTGAATCCATCCAGGTGCTGCGCGATGTCAGCCTGCACGTCGATTACGGCGAAATGGTCGCCATCGTAGGCGCCTCGGGCTCTGGCAAGAGCACACTGCTTCATACCCTGGGGCTGCTGGATCAACCCACCTCGGGCGAGGTGTTCGTCGATGGCAAACCGGTGGCCGGCTTGTCCGAAACTGAACGCAGCCGCCTGCGCAACGCGCACCTGGGCTTTGTGTACCAGTTTCACCATCTGCTGCCCGAGTTTTCTGCGCTCGACAACGTGGCCATGCCCCTCATCGTGCGGCGTGACAGTCGCGCCAAGGCGCGCGAACAGGCGCAAGCTGTGCTGGAGCAAGTGGGTCTGGCGCAGCGTATCGAGCACTACCCAGGCCAGCTTTCGGGCGGCGAGCGCCAGCGTGTGGCGTTGGCGCGGGCGCTGGTCACGCGCCCCACCTGCGTACTGGCCGACGAGCCCACTGGCAACCTTGATCGCTATACGGCTGAATCCATGTTCGAGCTCTTGGTGCGCGTCAATCGGGAGTTCGGCACGGCATTTGCCATTGTCACGCACGACCCGGCCTTGGCAGCGCTGGCGCACCGCCAGCTTAGTATGGAAAAAGGGCTGCTCATCGACCCTGAAACTGTCCCGCTCAATCTGGCCTGATGCCTGTGGGCCTGGCCCCGGAGGCGCCGATGCTCATTGACACCCATTGCCATCTTGATGCGGCCGAGTTCAATGCGGACCGCGACGCGGTGCTGCATCGAGCCCAGCTGCGAGGTGTGGCCGGCATTGTTATCCCCGCCATCGGTCGCGTCAATTTCGATGCGGTGCGCGTATTGGCGCATGCCTTCGATGGCGGAAGCTATGCCTTGGGCATTCATCCCGTGTGTATTCCGCAGGCACGCCTTGAAGACCTCGATCTGCTTGCTCTGCGTGTCGAGCAGGCGCTGGCCGACCGGCGTTTTGTTGCCATCGGCGAAATCGGGCTGGATTTCTTTATCCCGGCCCTGCGCGAGAACGACATGGCGCGCAAGCAGGAAGATTTCTACGCGGCGCAGCTGGCGCTTGCCCAGCGCCATGGCTTACCAGTGCTGCTGCATGTGCGGCGTTCACAGGACCAGATTCTGAAGCATCTGCGGCGCGTGTCGGGTGTGGGGGGGATTGCCCATGCCTTCAACGGCAGTTTTCAGCAGGCGGGGCATTTTATCGACCAGGGTTTCGCTTTGGGTCTGGGCGGTGCCATGACGTTTCCGCGCTCGCTACAGATACGACGGTTGGCTGCGCAATTGCCTGCCGATGCACTGGTGCTCGAAACGGATGCGCCGGATATCCCGCCCGCCTGGCTGGGGGCGCCCGGCGCATCGCGCGCGCGCAATGAGCCCGCCGAAGTCAGCGGCGTGGCTGATGCGCTGGCCGAGCTGCGCGGCACAGGCCGCGACGACATCATCACGCAAACCGGGCAGAACGCCTGCCGCGTGTTGCCGCGGTTGGGCGGCGCGCTGGCGCGCTGAGGGCTCGTACAGCCACGTTGTTGCGCGGATTCTGGCGACGAGATAATGCTGGCAGCAGCCTTGGGCAGGTACTGCCAAGATTGCGCAGGGTGTGTGCTGGTTGACGTATCGCTTGCGCAATGCTGCAAACGCGCTATGACATTCGCGCCGCGTTGGCGCCCAACCAGTGTGGGCGCCCGCTATGCTCGACGGCCGAGCAACTGGCGGGAGCAGGCGGATGAGCGGGCGGGCATGGATACTGGCGTTTGTCGCGGGCAACTGCATTGTGCATGGCTTACCGGCCTTGCCGTCGCAGGGTGCGATTCTGCGTGGGCTCGCGGCGCTTTTGCTTATCTCGCTGGTCATCATTGTTGCGCGGCGCGCATGGGCCACCTTCGGCGAACAACCGGCAGACGGGTCGCGGGATGACCGAAGAGCAGGGGGGCGGCGGCGTGGCAGGCAGGCGCGCCGTCGTCGTCAAAGTGTGGGGCGCCTGCTGCATATGCTTCTATTGTTGGCGTGGGCGCTGGCGCTGGGCGTCTCATACGCCAGTTGGCGCGCGGAGTTGCGGCTTGCGGATGCGCTGGCGCCCGTCAATGACGACCGCGTCTCGCGCGTCACACTGCAGGTGGTGACGCTGCCGCGCGTCGATCGCCAGAGCATTCAGTTCGAAGCGCGTGTCCTGGATGCGCGGCCCGGCGGCGTGCCCTCACGGATCATGGTCAACTGGCCGCTTGCCGTGCCTGCGGGACGGCCTGCTTCCACTTCCAGCGCGGCTGGCAAGGCGCTTGCTCTGCAAGCCGCCGCACGCAGTCCTGGCCCCAGCGGTGGGGGGCGGGATGCTAAGTCCGCCGGGCATGGGCATGCCCTCAGTCGCCTTCCGCGTGAGCGGCAAGGTGAGTGGTCGGCGCCGCGCCCTGGTCAAGTGTGGCGTATGGCGCTGCGGCTGCGGCGTTCCTGGAGCGCTCGCAACCCGCATGGCTTCGACCAGGAAGGCCATCTGTTTGCGCGCGGCGTGCGTGCCACGGCGACCGTACGGGGCAAGCCGGTGCTGTTGGCGGACCACCCCGCTGCCAGCCTGGAAGTATTGGCCGAGCGCGCGCGCCATGCGGTACGCGCCGCGATGCTGCCGCACCTGTCGGGGCAGCGCTACGGCGGCGTGCTGCTGGCGCTCGCTGTGGGGGATCAGGCCAGTATCCAGACGGGCGACTGGCAGGTCTTCAACCGTAGCGGCATCACACATCTGGTATCCATCAGCGGCTCTCACATCACCATGATCGCCGCCCTGGGCGGGCTCTCCGTGTATTGGCTGGCCCGGCGCCTGCGCTGGCGCGGCAGGCTGCTGGCTGAACGGCTGCCTGCTCGCCTGCCAGCGGCCTGGACGGCGCTGGCCGTGGCCTGGTGTTATTGCCTGTTGGCCGGGTGGGGTGTGCCGGCGCGGCGCACCTTTTTGATGCTGGCCGTGGTCGCTATTGCATACGTGCTGCGCGTGCCGGTCACAGGTACGCGCATCGTCTGCCTGGCAGCGCTTTTTGTCGTCTTGCTGGACCCGTGGGCTGTGCTGGCCAGCGGCTTCTGGCTGTCTTTCGGCGCGGTAGCGGTACTGCTGACCAGCACCCAATGGCGCGGGATGGCCATTGGCCTGGCGCCCCCATCGCGCATGCTGCGCTGGCGGCGGGCCGTGGTAGCTGCAATATCCCTGCAACTGGCGGTGTCGGTGGCTTTGATGCCGGCACTGGCACTCAAGTTTCACGAGATATCGCTGGTATCGCCATTGGCGAACGCCTACGCGATTCCGCTCATCGGCGTGGTTGTCACGCCGCTATCGCTGCTGTGCGCCGCCGCCTCGCTGATACCAGGCGCCGGGCCTGTGGCCGGCGTCTTCGCTGCCATCGGGCATGGCGTACTGCAGGCCGTCATGGCGCCCACCGCATGGCTGGCCGCGTTGCCGGTCGCCAGTTTGCCTGCTGCCGCCGCGCCATTCTGGACCTTACCGCTGGCGTTGGCGGGCATCGCGCTTGCCGTCGCGCCATATGGGCCGCCGCTGCGGCGGGCGGCATGGTTGCTTGTATTGCCGGCATTGTGCTGGCGCGCCGAGCGGCCGCCGCACGGCGACTGGTGGCTCGATGCGCTGGACGTCGGGCAGGCGGGCGCAATTGTCGTGCGAACCGCCAGCCAGACCTTGCTGTTCGACACTGGCGGCGCCCATCATGGCGGCATCGATGACGGCGCCCGTATCGTGCTGCCTTTTCTGCGTGCCGCTGGTGTGCGGCGGCTGGATGTGCTGGTGGTATCGCACGCCGATTCAGACCATGCGGGCGGTTTGCACAGCGTCTTGCAGGGCGTTGAGGTGGGGCAGTCCTATGCGTCTTTTGATCTGCCCGATGCAGTGCACCCGGCAGCGCCCGCGCGCATGCCGGTACGGTCGGCACGTTGCGAGCGGGGCAGGGCATGGGTCGTCGACGGGGTTGAATTCACCTTTCTGTGGCCCGACGCCTTGCCGCAGTCCCGCAATGCGAGTAGCTGCGTGCTTCGCATTCGCGGCCCCCACCATACTGCGCTGCTCACCGGCGATATCGGCGCTCGCCAGGAGCGGCGGCTGATTGATGCCGGCCTCGGCGGCATCGATGTGGTCATGGCACCGCATCACGGTTCAGCGTCATCATCGAGCATCATGCTGGTCCATGCTACCCGACCCGCCCACGTCATCGCTCAGGCAGGTCGTTGGAGCCCCCACGGTCACCCCAGCCCCTATGTGCAGCGTCGTTGGGAAGCAGTGGGTGCACACTTCTGGCGCACCGATAGCGATGGCGCGATCAGCATCCAGTCGTCGAAGGGAGCCTTGTCGGCGATCAGTGCGCGAGCACGCCGCGGGACATACTGGGGCGGATCTTAGGGGTGCAGGACATCGCGCGGCGCTATCGCCGCACCGCTCGCGCAGGCTTGCTTATCGCCCCTGAATCGGCGATCATGATCTTATGCCGCCCACAAGGCGGCTACGCCCGGCACGGGGTTTGCTTCACAGCGTTCAGCGCCGCGGGGGCCCGCGCCAGGCACAAAAACAGCATCGAAAATTTTCCACAAGATGTTTTCAGAAGCGAACCATGAGACAAACAAAACCTCTCCGGCTTCATGTGCCGGAACCCTCCGGCCGTCCAGGCCACGCTACCGATTTCTCCTATCTCAGGCTGGCGCCGGCCGGCGAAGCGCGCAAGCCTGCGCTGGATGCCTCGGTGCACGATACGTCCGACCTGGCCTATACGCTGATCCGCGTACTGGATGATGAGGGCACGGCGGTAGGCCCCTGGGCCGAGCCGGCCATCGACACCGAGTTGCTGCGGCATGGCCTCAAATCCATGATCAAGACACGCATTTACGATGCGCGCATGCTGATTGCGCAGCGGCAGAAAAAGATGTCGTTCTACATGCTGAGCCTCGGTGAAGAAGCCATCGGCACGGCGCAGATCCTGGCGCTGCGCAAGGGCGACATGTGTTTCCCCTCGTACCGCCAGCAAGACTTGCTGATCGCGCAGGGTGTGCCGCTGGTCGACATGATGTGCCAGCTGTTCTCCAACGACAAAGATCGCCTCAAAGGCCGTCAACTGCCTGTGATGTATTCCATGCGCGATTACGGCTTCTTCTCCATCTCCGGCAACCTGGCTACGCAATTCGTACAGGCAGTGGGTTGGGCCATGGCCTCGGCAATCAAGGGTGACACCAAGATTGCATCGGCATGGATCGGAGACGGGGCGACGGCCGCGTCCGACTTCCAGACGGCGCTTACCTTTGCCCATGTGTACCAGGCGCCGGTCATCCTGAATGTCATCAACAATCAGTGGGCCATTTCCAGCTTCCAGGCACTGGCGGGCGGCGAAGCCACCACGTTTGCCGCGCGCGGCATCGGTACAGGCATCGTGTCGCTCCGAGCCGATGGCAACGATTTCCTGGCCGTGCACGCGGTGTCCAAATGGGCCGCCGAACGCGCGCGCGCCAACCTGGGCCCCACGCTGATCGAATGGGTCAGCTATCGCGCCGGCCCGCACTCTACGTCCGACGATCCTTCCAAGTACCGGCCCGCCAATGACTGGTCGCGATTCCCGCTGGGCGATCCCATCGAGCGGCTGGCGCAGCACCTGAAACAGATCGGGGCATGGTCGGCCGAGGAACACAAGCAAGTGCAGAAAGAGATCGAGGCTGAAGTCGTGGCGGCGCAGAAGGAAGCCGAATCGCACGGCACACTGGCCAACGGCCAGGCGAGCAGCGTGGCCACCATGTTTGAAGATGTCTACAAAGACATGCCCTGGCATTTGCGGCGCCAGCGCCAGCAGGCGGGGGTGTAATCATGAGCGAGCACACAAGCGGTACCCAGTCGCGGCCCATGACCATGATCCAGGCGTTGCGTTCTGCCATGGATGTAATGCTGGCGCGGGATGAAAACGTCGTGATCTTTGGCCAGGACGTTGGCTACTTCGGCGGCGTGTTCCGCTGCACCGAAGGCTTGCAGGCCAAGTACGGCAAAACACGTGTATTCGATGCCCCGATTTCGGAGGGCGGCATCGTCGGCGCGGCGGTCGGCATGGGGGCCTATGGCCTGCGGCCCGTCGTCGAGATCCAGTTCGCCGATTATTTTTACCCAGCCACGGACCAGATCGTGTCCGAGGCGGCGCGGCTGCGCTACCGTTCGGCAGGCGAATTCATTGCGCCGCTCACGATACGCATGCCGTCCGGCGGCGGCATCTATGGTGGGCAGACGCACAGCCAGAGTCCCGAGGCGTTGTTTACGCATGTTACCGGCCTGCGTACCGTTATGCCGTCCAATCCGTACGATGCCAAGGGCCTGTTGATTGCCGCCATCGAGTGCGACGATCCTGTTATCTTCCTGGAACCCAAGCGTCTGTATAACGGGCCCTTCGACGGCCACCACGACCAGCCCG
The DNA here is from genome assembly GCF_021653995.1 of Paracandidimonas lactea. NCBI lineage: Bacteria > Pseudomonadati > Pseudomonadota > Betaproteobacteria > Burkholderiales > Alcaligenaceae > Paracandidimonas > Paracandidimonas lactea. The sequence continues at coordinate 677,056 of NZ_JAJJOZ010000001.1, read as the reverse complement.
TGGTGCCCTGGTCCAAGCATCCCTTGGGCAATGTGCCCGAAGGCTACTACGCAATCCCCCTCGAATCGGCCGCCGTTTTCCGAAAGGGGGCGGATCTCACTGTGCTCACCTACGGCACCATGGTGTATGTGGCCGAGGTTGCGGCCCGCGAAACGGGCGTCGATGCCGAGATCATCGACCTGCGCAGCCTTTGGCCCTTGGACATCGACACCGTCGTGTCCTCGGTGCGCAAGACGGGCCGCTGTGTGGTGCTGCACGAGGCCACGCAGACCAGCGGTTTTGGCGCGGAGCTGGCCACACTGGTGCAGGAGCACTGCTTCTACCACCTTGAAGCACCCATTGAGCGCGTCGCGGGGTGGGACACACCGTACCCTCATGCTCACGAATGGGCGTATTTTCCCAGCCCCACTCGGGTGGGCAATGCTTTTCGCAAGGTGATGGATGAGTCCCCCGGGCGCCCTGGAAGCGGGTTTGCGCCCACCAGTGGGAGGGGGGAATAACCATGGGCGTGCATATCATCAAGATGCCGGACATTGGTGAAGGCATTGCCGAGGTTGAACTGGTCGAATGGCATGTAAAACCGGGCGACGCGGTGACCGAAGACCAAGTGCTGGCCGACGTCATGACGGACAAGGCTACGGTGCAGATTCCGTCCCCAGTGCACGGCACAGTGACCGCGCTGGGCGGCAAGGTGGGCGAGGTGATGGCTGTGGGGGCGGAGCTTATCCGGCTTGAGGTCGAAGGCGAGGGCAACGAGCACCTTCATCGCGATCGGGAGCGGGGCCACGCGGCGGCGGTACCGTCGGCGGCGGCCGGCGCTGAGGTACAGGCTTTTGCCCCTCCTGCGGCGGAGGCGAAAGCTCCGGGCGCAGGGGATGCTGCACCCAGGGATCAAGAGGGTGCGCGCGATGTGGGGGCAGCGGTATCACGCTTATCTCCAAACGATGGCGGTATTGGCGCGTCGGCGAGCGGCGTGGCTGGCAATGAAGCCGCATCGCCAGCAGCGCCGGAGCGCGGCGATAGGGCTGCCCCAGCAATTGGCGGCGCACAGAGCGGCGCGGGCACGATGGCGATACCCCGTGCGGCGGCGGCAGTGCCCGCGCTTTCCGGGGCGACGGAGCTGCCGGCCCGCCCGCACGGCGGCAGGCCCCTGGCCTCGCCGGCAGTACGCAAGCGAGCCTGGGATCTGGGGCTGGAACTTCAGTACGTCGCCGGCACCGGCCCTGCGGGGCAGATCACGCATGCGGACATCGATCGCCATCTGGCTCGCGCGCAGGGCGGGGCTGCCGCGCCGGCCAGCGGCGCGCGCGGCTATGCCCGCCGAGACGACGAACAGAAGGTGCAGGTGGTGGGGCTGCGGCGCAAAATTGCCGAGCGCATGCAGGAATCCAAGCGCCGCATTCCGCACTTCAGCTACGTCGAAGAAGTGGATGTCACCGAGCTCGAGGCGCTGCGAACGCGCATGAACGCCCAATGGGGGGGCCAGCGCGGCCGTTTGACGCTGCTGCCTTTCCTGGCCCGCGCCATCGTTGTTGCCTTGCGCGATTTTCCGCATATCAACGCCCGCTATGACGACGACGGCGGTATTGTCACGCGTTATGGCGCCGTGCACCTGGGGGTGGCAGCGCAGACGGATGCGGGGTTGATGGTGCCGGTGCTGCGACATGCCGAAACCATGGATGTCTGGGCCTGCAGCGCAGAAATCGCGCGGCTGGCGGAAGCGGTGCGCGGCGGCCGCGCCTCTCGCGACGAACTCACCGGGTCCACCATCACACTCAGCAGCCTGGGGGCGCTGGGCGGGCTGGTGTCCACGCCCGTCATCAACTACCCCGAGGTAGCGATTGTGGGGGTGAACCGCATCGTTGAACGGCCCGTCATCCTCCAGGGCGCCGTCGTGGCGCGCAAGATGATGAATCTATCCTCGTCGTTCGATCACCGGGTGGTCGACGGCATGGATGCGGCGCAGTTCATACAGCGGATACGCGGCTGCCTCGAATGCCCGGCCCTGTTGTTTGTCGAATAGGGGGCGGCATGCAATCATTTTCTACGACGCTGTTGATCATCGGCGCGGGGCCCGGCGGCTATGTGGCCGCTATCCGTGCCGGCCAGCTGGGCATACCGGTTACGGTGGTCGAATCGGCGGCGGTGGGGGGCACGTGCCTTAACATAGGCTGTATCCCGTCCAAGGCGCTGATCCATGCTGCTGAGCAGTTTCATGCCGTTGCCAATCATGGCGAATCCTCTGTGCTGGGCATACAGACGGGCGGCAAGCCCACGATCGACATCGCACGTACGGTTGCCTGGAAGGACGGTATCGTCAAACGCCTCACGGGTGGCGTGAGCGCACTGCTGAAGAAGCAGGGTGTGCGGGTGCTGCGAGGCACGGCGCGCATCATCGACGGCAAGACAGTCGAAATGCGCCACGAAGGCAGCGACCTGCACATTCATTGCGACCATCTACTGCTGGCAACGGGCTCCGAGCCCGTCGAACTGCCCGGGCTGCCGTTTGGCGGGGCTGTGATTTCCTCCACCGAGGCGCTGTCTCCTCCATCTCTGCCGTCCAGCCTCGCCGTGGTGGGAGGCGGCTACATTGGCCTGGAGTTGGGCATGGCCTATCGCAAGCTCGGCGTCGAGGTTCATATCGTCGAGGCGCGTGAACGCATTTTGCCGGCCTACGACGCCGAACTTGGCAAGCCCGTGGCCGACGCGCTGCGCCAGTTAGGAGTGACCATGCATCTGAACAGCGCCGTGCGCGGCCTGGACGCGCGCGGCGGCCTCTTGATCGAACGGGTCGATATGGCGGCGGGTAAAGATCCGCAGAGCGAGACACTCCACGTCGGCAAGGTTCTCGTTGCGGTGGGCAGACGGCCTCGCATAGCTGGCTTCGGACTGGAAAGCCTTGGGCTGGATATGGATGGCCGCGCGGTAAGGGTGGACGATCAATGCCGCACATCGATGCGCGATGTGTGGGCGATTGGAGACCTTACCGGCGAGCCCATGCTGGCGCATCGAGCCATGGCGCAAGGCGAGATGGTGGCCGAGATTATCGCGGGCCGTCGTCGCCGTTTCGCACCCGCAGCGATACCGGCCGTGTGTTTTACCGACCCAGAAGTGGTGACCGCCGGCTTGAGCCCTGAGGCAGCACGGATCGCAGGACTGGACTGCATCAGCGCGGCATTCCCCTTCGCTGCCAACGGCCGCGCCATGACACTGGAGTCATCGGGCGGCTTCGTGCGTGTGGTGGCCCGGCGGGACGACCACCTCATCGTGGGCTGGCAGGCGGTGGGGCGGGGCGTTTCCGAACTGGCCGCCGCATTCGGGCAGTCGCTGGAAATGGGCGCGCGGCTCGAAGACGTGGCCGGTACTATCCATGCTCATCCCTCGCTGGGCGAGGCCGTGCAGGAAGCCGCGCTGCGCGCGCTGGGCCACGCACTGCATGTGTGAGGGCGCACTATCGCGCAAGACGCCGCGCGGCAAACAGTGCGTTCCCGCTCTGGACGTACAATCAATTTGCTTTTGTTCTGGTGCGCTGCAATCCCCTCCTTGATTTCTTCATTTCTTCGCGAGCCTTCATGACAGTACCTGCACGATTGGACCTCGCCGCCCAGCCGCGGCTCGACTACGTGGTGTGCGCCAGCCCAGCCGGCCTGCACCGCATGGCGTATTGGGAATGGGGCGATCCTGGCAATGACAGGGTGCTGCTGTGCGTGCATGGCCTGACGCGCACAGGTCGTGACTTCGATTATCTGGCGCGGCGCATGGCGGCGCATTATCGTGTGGTGTGCCCGGATATCGTGGGCCGGGGGCGATCCGACTGGCTGGTCAACCCCGCCTATTATGTCGTTCCCCAATATGTGGCCGATGTTCTCGCGTTGATTGCACGCTTGCGACCCGTGCAGCTTGACTGGGTAGGTACGTCCATGGGCGGGTTGATCGGCATGGCGATGGCAGGCGGCATGGCGCTGGCGTGTGCGCTGCGCCCCGAACGTCCGGGTGAGGGCTTGTCTGGCGACCTCATGCTGCCTGTGGGCCGCTATGTGCTCAATGATATCGGGCCCACGCTGGATCTTGCGGGGCTGGCGCGCATTGCCGCTTATGTTGGCCAGCCCAGGGTGTTTGGCAGCTTCGACGAGGCCGTCGATTACGTGCGTAGCGTTTCTGAGGGTTTCGGTCTGCACGACAGGGCTGGTTGGGAAGATCTCACCCGCCATGTATTCCTGCCTCAAGGTGGCCGCTGGGTGCAGCACTACGATTTGCGCATCGCAGAGCCGTTCGCGTTGCAGAACCCCGCCTCGCTCGAGGCATCTGAAGTGATGCTGTGGCAGGCTTATGAAAGCATTCAGCAGCCAGTGCTGATCATGCGTGGCGAAAAATCTGATCTCCTGACGGAGCAGACCGCGCAGGAGATGCTGCGCCGCAATCCAAATGCGCAGCTGCACACGGTGGCAGGGGTTGGCCACGCACCCACGCTGCGCGACACAGCGCAGATTGCACCGATCGAGGCGTTTTTGCTGGCTTAGCACCGCCCGCCGTGCCTGCCCGTCACGCAGGTGCATCTCGTCGTCACGCTTGCCGCCTCGTTGTCTCCGTCAGCGGCAGGCTCGTCCACACGGTAGGGCCCGCCGCGCAGGCGCGCCCCGTCTCTTGTAAACTAAGAATTCAACACTGGAGCACATTTGAAGGTCGACCTGCACTGCCATTCCCTGATGTCCGACGGCGTACTCGCGCCGGCGGCGGTGGCTGCGCGCGCGCATCAAAACGGCGTCGAGCTGTGGTCGCTCACCGATCACGATGAGCTCTCCGGCCAGGCAGAGGCGCGCGAGGCAGCCGAGGCGCTGGGCATGCATTACATCGACGGGGTTGAAGTTTCCGTCACCTGGTGCGGGCATACCGTGCATATCGTCGGCCTTAATGTGGATGTCGACAATGAACCGTTGAACAACGGCCTGGCCTCCATACGAGGTGGCCGGGCGGTGCGCTCCCACAAGATGGCACAGCGTCTCGAAGAGCTCGGTGTGCAGGGGGCCTATGATGGGGCGCTTGAGTACGTCGGCAACCCCGACCTGATCAGCCGTACGCACTTCGCGCGTTTCATGGTGCAGCAAGGCTATTGCAAGACCATGCAAGAGGTGTTCGACAAATACCTGGGCGATGGGCGTCCGGGCTATGTGCCCATGCACTGGTCCAGCCTGAACGACGCCGTGCGCTGGATCGTCGATGCGGGTGGGCGCGCGGTCATTGCACACCCTGGGCGCTACCAATACACACCGCTTCAGTTCGATGCCCTTTACACGCAGTTCAAAGAGGCTGGCGGCATTGGCATCGAGGTTGTAACCGGCAGCCACACAGCCGAACAATTCATCGAATACGCGCGGGTGGCGCGCGTATACGGCTTCATGGCGTCCGCCGGTTCCGATTTCCACAGCCCGCGGGAGGGCAAGGCCGATCTAGGCGGCATTCCGCCGCTGCCTGCGGGGCTCACCCCCGTCTGGCACGACTGGATCTGATTTTTATACGCTTCTGGCAGCCCGCTCAGTCGCGGCGCCGGGGCACGATTCGCATATCAGTACCATGAACAAGGCATTTGTCAAAGAATCCGACAACGACGACGATGACGACCTGGGCCCCGACGCCGTCGCGCTGCCCCAGGGTACGCGCAACTACATGACGCGCCAGGGCTACGAAAAGCTGCGGGCGGAGCTGGCCGAACTGATGAATGTAGAGCGGCCCAACGTCGTCCAGATTGTGTCCTGGGCCGCTTCCAACGGCGATCGTTCCGAAAACGGCGATTACCTGTACGGCAAGAAGCGGCTGCGCGAAATCGACCGTCGCATGCGTTTCCTGACCAAACGCCTGGAGCAGGCCGAGGTGGTCGATCCGGCGTTGCAGCCCAACCGCGACCAGGTGTTTTTCGGCGCCACGGTCGAATATAGCGACCGCAAGGGTGAGGTCTTTCGCGTCACGATCGTCGGCGTGGATGAGGCCGAGCCGCTGCGGGGCCGCATCAGCTGGATCTCGCCGGTGGCGCGCGCGTTGATCAAGGCGCGCGAAGGCGACACGGTCACGCTGCGCACCCCCGCAGGCATGGACGAACTCGATATCCTGGAAGTCAGTTATCCTGAGCCCGAGAGCCCTGGCACAAACGGGTAGGGCGGCGTTTAAACAGGTAAAATGGCGGGTCCAGTCCTCCTTTTGCCTGCGTAGCAACGTGAACTCCATCCAGCATTTTCCAGGTTCTTCCGTCCTTTCGTCCTTCCGCCGCGAGCGTTTGCTCCAGCGTTTTGCCCAGCAGGGCCTGCCTGTGGGCGATATCGACGCCCGCTATGAACATTTCGTCTGGATCGAAGGCACGCTCGACGACACGGGCAAGCAGCGCCTGGCGCAGTTGCTCGATTACGGCACAGCGCCCGAGCAGGCCGCCAAAGAAGGCCGCAACACCCTGGTGCTGCGCGTCGTGCCACGCCTCGGCACGGTTTCGCCATGGGCCAGCAAGGCCACAGACATCGCCCATAACTGCGGGTTGTCCGCCGTGCGCCGCATCGAGCGCGGCATCCGCTATTTCATTACCCCGTCGCGCGGGTTGCTAGGCGCGCGGTCGCTGGATGAGGCCCAACTGTCCGCGATTGCTGCCTGCCTGCACGACCGCATGACCGAAACCGTCGTCGACGCTGCATTCGACGGCGCCGCGTTGTTCGCTTCGCTGCCTGGCAAGCCCATCCAAACGATAGACGTGATGGGGCAAGGCAAGGGCGCGCTGGAGCACGCCAATCGCGAGCTCGGCCTGGCGCTGTCGGCCGACGAGGTCGACTATCTCGACGAAGCATTCCGGCAGTTGGGGCGCAACCCCACCGACGTCGAACTGATGATGTTCGCGCAAGCCAACAGCGAGCACTGTCGCCACAAGATCTTCAACGCCAGTTGGGTCATCGACGGCCAAGCGCAGCCCAACACCCTGTTCGGCATGATCCGCGCCACCCACGCGGCGCAGCCCGAAGGCACCGTGGTGGCCTATTCCGATAACGCAGCCATCATGCGCGGCGCCGATGTCTCCGTTTTCCATGCCGGCGAACCGGGCGGCGAGCCTGTCTACCGCCATTACCCGGCCACCATGCACACGCTGATGAAGGTGGAAACGCATAATCACCCCACCGCCATTGCGCCGTTTCCCGGCGCGGCCACCGGCGCGGGAGGCGAGATCCGCGACGAAGGTGCCACGGGCCGGGGCTCCAAGCCCAAGGCGGGCCTTACCGGCTTCACGGTCTCCAACCTGCGGTTCAAAGATGCGCTCGAGCCGTGGGAAACTGATCACTACGGGGCGCCCGACCGCATCGCGACGCCGCTCGACATCATGATCGAGGGCCCCATTGGCGGCGCTGCATTCAACAACGAATTCGGGCGGCCCAACCTGCTGGGCTACTTCCGCGTGTTCGAGCAGGCATCCGCCGGCACGCAGTGGGGCTACCACAAACCCATCATGATCGCCGGCGGCCTGGGCGCTATCGACGCCCGCCTCACACATAAAGATCCGCTGCCTCCCGGCGCACTGCTTATTCAGTTGGGCGGCCCAGGCATGCGCATCGGCATGGGCGGCGGCGCAGCCTCCAGCATGAGCGCCGGCGCCAACACGGCCGAGCTCGACTTCGACTCCGTGCAGCGCGGCAACCCTGAAATCGAACGCCGGGCGCAAGAGGTGATCGATCGCTGCTGGCAGCAGGCCGACAACAACCCCATTTTGGCTATCCACGATGTCGGTGCGGGTGGGCTGTCCAACGCCTTCCCCGAACTGGTCAACGACGCGGGTCGTGGCGCCATCTTCGAACTCGAACGCGTCCATCTCGAAGAATCCGGCCTGTCGGCTGCCGAAATCTGGAGCAATGAATCGCAAGAGCGCTATGTGCTAGCGGTGCTGCCCCAAGACCTGGCCCGTTTCGACTTGATCGCCCGCCGCGAGCGCTGCCCTTATGCGGTGGTGGGTGTGGCCACCGAAGCGCGGCAGTTGCGCGTTACCTTTGGCGAGGGCCTGCCCGGCCTGGAAAGCGTGCGGCATGTGCTGGCCGACAGTCATGCGGCGCCCGACGCCGGCCCGGCGGATGAGCCGCCCGCCGCGCATCGCCCCGCCTCGCCTGCGCAAGCTGCTTATGGCGCGCAGCCGCGCCCGGTCGATGTGCCGATCGACGTCATCCTGGGCAAGCCGCCCCGCATGACGCGCGACGTTTCTCGCGTCGAGCTGCTGCACGAAGACATCGATCTGGTCGGGATCGACTTGGCGGAAGCGGTCGACCGCGTGCTGCGCCATCCAACGGTTGCCAGTAAAAACTTCCTGATCACCATCGGAGACCGCAGCGTGGGCGGCATGAGCAGCCGCGACCAAATGGTTGGCCCCTGGCAAGTGCCGGTGGCCGATTGCGCGGTCACTTTGGCCGACTACGAAGGGGTGCGCGGCGAGGCCATGGCTATGGGCGAGCGCACGCCGCTGGCCGTGATCAATGCCCCGGCCTCGGGGCGCATGGCAGTCGCCGAGGCGCTTACCAATCTCGTGGCGGCCGATGTGCAGTCGCTCAAAGACATCAAGCTGTCCGCCAACTGGATGGCTGCCTGCGGTACGGCAGGGCAGGATGCCGCGTTGTACGACACGGTCGCGGCTGTCAGCGACTGGTGCCAGGCGCTCGATCTTTCCATTCCGGTGGGTAAAGATTCGCTGTCCATGCGGACAAGCTGGCAGCAAGATGGCGATGCGCGCGCCGTGCTGGCGCCGGTATCGCTCATCGTGACTGCCTTCGCGCCTGTGAGCGACGTGCGGCGCACGCTCACGCCCCAGCTGCGCACCGACGCGGGCGACACGTCCTTGATCTTCATCGACCTGGGCCAAGGGGCGCAGCGCATGGGCGGCTCGGTCCTGGCCAATGCGTTCAACCAGGTGGGCGAGCTGGTGCCGGACATCAACGATGCCGGTGCGCTCAAGGCCTTCTTCCACATCATCCGCGAGCTGGCCGCGCAAGGCCACATCCTGGCCTACCACGACCGCTCCGACGGCGGCTTGTTGGCCACGGTTTGCGAAATGGCTTTCGCGGGCCACGTAGGTGTGTCCATCAATGTAGACATGCTCACCATCGACCCGCACACCGCGGACGCGGGCGACTACAAGATCCGCCCCGAACAGGTTGCCGTGCAGCGCGACGAGGCGACCCTCAAGGCGCTCTTCAACGAAGAAGCGGGCGCCGTTATCCAGGTGCCGCGAGGCCAGCGCGACGCCGTTCTGCAGGCGCTGCGGGGCGTGGGGCTATCCACGCACGCGCACGTGTTGGGCGGCTTGAACACCGCGGACGAAATACAGGTGTACCGCGATGGCAAGTGTGTATATCAAAAGCCGCGCGCCGAATTGGGCCGGCAATGGAGCGAGGTCACCCGCCGCATCATGGCGCTGCGCGACAATCCTGACTGCGCGCAGGCTGAATTCGACCTCTGGCAGGATGTGAAAGACCCCGGCCTCACGCCGCGCGTGGACTTCGACCCGCAGGAAGATATCGCAGCCCCGTATATTGCCTCCGGCGCACGTCCGCGTGTGGCGGTGCTGCGCGAGCAGGGCTGCAACAGCCAGGTCGAGATGGCGTGGGCTTTCGACAAGGCCGGCTTCGAAGCCATCGACGTGCACATGACAGACTTGCTGGCGGGGCGCGCCAGCATGGCGGATGTGCAGGGCTTTGTGTCCGTTGGCGGCTTCAGCTATGGCGACGTGCTTGGCGCCGGCGAGGGCTGGGCCCGAACCATACGTTTCAACGCGCGGTTGGCGGATCAGTTCGCGGCCTTCTTTGCCCGCCCCGACGTCTTCGCGCTCGGTGTGTGCAACGGTTGCCAGATGATGGCGGCCCTTGCGGGCATGATTCCGGGTGCGCAACACTGGCCCCGCTTCACCCGCAACCAGTCCGAAAAATACGAAGCACGCCTGACGCTGGTCGAGATCCCCGACAGCCCCTCGCTGTTCCTGCAAGGCATGGCCGGCACCCAGGTTCCCATCGCGGTTGCGCACGGCGAAGGTTACGCCAACTTCGCGATCCAGGGCGATCCGGCCAAGGTGGCGGGTGCGCTGTATTACGTTGATCATCGCGGTGTGCGCACAGAGCGTTACCCGTTCAACCCCAACGGCAGCCCCGGCGGCCTGGCTGGCGTCACCACGGCCGACGGCCGCTTCACCGTGATGATGCCGCATCCGGAGCGTGTCACGCGCAATGTGGCTATGTCGTGGGCGCCCGAGCGCTGGGGCGTGCGCGACAGCGGCGGCATTAGCACGGCGCACGGCGGTTATACGCCCTGGCTGCGCATGTTCCGCAATGCGCGCGTCTGGCTGGGCTGATGTCCTCAAGGCGGGGCGCATTGCGCCCCGCGCTAGGTATTTACCCTTGCGTGGCGTATAATCTCGCTTTGCACGGAGCTTGTCTTTATGCGTCTCATCAAAAAAGCGCTAACCTTCGACGACGTGTTGTTGGTGCCGGCGTATTCCAACATTCTTCCCCGCGACACCTCTCTCGTTACGCGTTTCACGCGCGACATCACGCTCAACATTCCTCTGGTATCCGCCGCCATGGATACCGTGACGGAATCCCGCCTGGCCATCGCCATGGCGCAAGAGGGCGGCATCGGCATCATCCACAAGAATCTGTCGGCAGACCAGCAGGCGCGTGAAGTTGCCCGTGTAAAACGCCACGAGTTCGGCATCGTTATCGATCCAGTCACCGTCACGCCCACTATGAAGGTGCGCGATGCCATCGCGCTGCAGCGCCAGCACGGCATTTCCGGCCTGCCGGTGGTCGAGGGCGGCAAGCTGGTCGGCATCGTCACCAACCGCGACCTGCGCTTCGAAGACCGCCTCGATGTCCCCCTGCGCGATGTCATGACGCAACAAGACCGCCTGGTCACCATGAAAGAAGGCGCCACGCTGGACGAAGCCCAGGCCCTGATGCACAAGCACCGCCTCGAGCGCGTGCTCATCGTCAACGACCAGTTCCAGCTGCGCGGTCTGGCGACGGTCAAGGATATCGTCAAGAACACCGAACACCCCATCGCCAGCAAAGACCACCAGGGGCAGTTGCGCGTTGGCGCCGCCGTGGGTGTGGGCGAAGGCACCGAAGAACGCGTCGAGAAGCTTGCCAACGCGGGTGTGGATGCCATCGTGGTCGATACTGCCCACGGCCATTCTCAAGGCGTGATCGACCGTGTGCGCTGGGTCAAGAAAAACTATCCCAACATCCAGGTCATCGGGGGCAACATCGCCACTGCAGCCGCCGCGCGCTCGCTGGTCGAGGCAGGTGCCGACTGCGTCAAGGTCGGCATCGGCCCTGGCTCCATCTGCACCACGCGCATTGTTGCGGGTGTGGGCGTGCCGCAAATCACCGCCATTGCCGATGTGGCCAAGGCGCTCGAAGGCACGGGCGTGCCCCTTATCGCTGACGGCGGCATCCGCTATTCGGGCGACGTGTCCAAGGCCCTTGCTGCCGGCGCCAGCGCCTGCATGATGGGTGGCATGTTCGCAGGCACCGAAGAATCCCCCGGCGAAGTCGTGCTGTTCCAGGGGCGCTCGTACAAGTCATATCGCGGAATGGGCAGCTTGGGGGCCATGGCCGACGGCTCGGCCGACCGCTACTTCCAGGATCCGGCCAACAACGTCGACAAGCTCGTGCCTGAAGGCATCGAAGGCCGCGTCGCCTACAAGGGCAGTGTCATCGCCATCATTTACCAGCTGGTCGGCGGCATCCGCGCCTCCATGGGCTATTGCGGCTGCGCCACCATCGAAGAAATGCGCACCAAGGCCGAATTCGTCGAGATCACCTCCGCTGGTGTGCGAGAGTCGCATGTGCACGACGTGCAGATCACGAAGGAAGCGCCGAACTACCGGGCCGATTAAGCGTCGCCTTTCGCAAAACAAAAAGCGCCGGCATACACGCCGGCGCTTTTTTCATGCGGCCTTCACCGCATTTGCTTACATGCGATAGCTCAGGTTGGCCATGAAGCTGCGCGGTTCGCCCCATGCGCTCTGAGTGTAAAAGCCGATCTGGCGATAATATTTTTTGTCGAACAGATTGTTCACGTTGATTTGAAGCCGCAGGTTCTTGTCAAACTGATAGCGCGACATCAGGTTGACGAGCGCATAGCTGGGTTGGCTAACGCGCTCAGCGCCTTTCGGGCCGGTGACGATGTTGTACACCTCGCTTTGCCAATTGATGCCGCCGCCGACCGTCAATTTTTGCCACGCGCCAGGCAGCCGATAGGTACTGAACAACCGCAGCAGTGTGCGGGGGTGGGCCGTCTGTACGGCGTTGCCGTTTGCCTCGCGTGCCGTCCAGTGCGTAAGGCCCGCAAACACATGCCATCCGGTCAAAGGCTCACCCGTCAGCTCCAGCTCGTAGCCACGACTGCGTGTATCGCTGGCGGCGCGATAGGCTTTCTCGGTGGTGCCGGGCACCATATAGCCCATATCCTCTTGCGCCAGGTTGTCTTGGTTCACCTGAAAGAAGGCGAACGTGGCGTTGAGGCTGCCATCCAGGAATTCGCCGTTCAGGCCGGCTTCGTAACTGTGGCCCTGCAGCGGATCCAGCCAACGCCCTTCGCGGTCACGGCGCGCCTGCGGGTTGAAGATGCTGGTGTAGGCGGCGTAGGCCGTCAGGTTGTCGTTCAGATCCAGCAGTATGCCGGCATAGGGCAGCACGGCGGATTTATTGAACTCATACGATTGCCTTTGGTCGAGGAGGGCGCGTTCCCATTGGGTATAGCGCCCGCCCAGGATCACGCGCAATGGATCCGCCACATTCAGTCGTGCGACGGCATACATACCCCGTTGCATGAGGTGGCCCTGGGACGAAACCTGCTCGACGGGATCCCACTGCGGTTCGGGGTAGCTGCCGTCCCAGTGCAGAAAGCTGCCCACCGGGGCCCTGCTCAGTGCAGGGCGGCGACGAAAATCGACAATCTGCCGGCTGGTGTTCACACCCACAACCAGCTCATGCTCGCGCTCGAACAGGCGAACAGGGCCGGCCGCTTTGATGTCCAGTGACGTTTGTGATCGGTCGCCAAGATATCTGCCTGCCAGCGCTTTCATCCCTAGGCCGGTTGTGCGATCGGGTAGGCTGTGAAGATAAAGCAGGCGGGCGTCTCCGCCATGCCGGCTGTGGCTCAGCAAGCTATCGATGCGCCAGCCGCTTCCAAAGCGATGTGTCAGGCCCGCGAACGCGCTGCGGGTGGTGGTTGCCCACGAAGACCAGCGTGCCGCCGTCGAGTAGTTGCGCGGCCATTCGGCGCGTGTGCCGTCGCTGTACCACAATGGCAAGCCGCCCCATAGCGAGCCTTTCGGGGTGTTTTGCTGGTAGCTGTAGCCCAGCCGCAATACTGTGGCATGGGACAGATCGGCCTCCAGGGTGCCGAACAGCACGTTGTGCCGCTTGTGGTAGCGATCGATAAAGGTGTTTCGGTCGGTATGGGCGGCGACAAGCCGCGCACGCACGACGCCGCTGGCGATTAGAGGGGTTGAGACGTCAAGCGTGGCACGATAGGCATCCCAGCGGCCAGCGCCCGCAGAGAGCTGCGCCGCAAACGACTTGCTGTGGGCGCGCTTGCGCACAAGGTTGATGGACGCGCCTGGGTTGCCAGCGCCGGTCAGCAGACCGGTGGCTCCGCGCACGACCTCGATGTGATCAAAAACAATGGGGTCCATCGCCGCTTCGCCCGATTCGTACGGGCCGGAGAATGCGATCGGGATGCCGTCGTATTGGTAGCTGTCGATGGCGAAGCCGCGCGCGCTGAAGGTATTGCGTTCGCTGTCGTAGTGCTCGGTGGAGATGCCGGGTGTGCTGGCCATGACTTCATCTAGGGAGGTCATGTTTTGATCTTCGATCCGCTGGCGAGTGATGACGGACACGGATTGCGGAATGTCGCGCGGGCTCAGGCGCAGGCCGGTGCCGGCGCTTGTGGCCTTGATGGTGTATGACGATGAGCCTTCGGTGAGGCCGCTGCCGGCTGTGGCGCCTTGCGTGCGGATGGGGGAGAGCGTGGAGATGGATGCAGGGGCTGGGATGCTGGGCGCAGCATGCGTGGACGCCTGAGCGTGGGCACTTGCGGCGGGGATGGCCAGCGTGGCAAGTGCCAATGCCTGGCGGCATGCGGTACGGCGCGCAGCCCGCGCCCTTGGATGGGAAGATGCGGAAGGGTGGTGGTGAAGCACAGTCATCTATGTGCGTCCTATGTTGCGGCTGAAAATACCTCGCCACGATGGCACTTTGACTGCCGAGGCGGCGAGGGTGGAGGCTTGTGCGGCCAGCGCCGCACAAACGTTCTTGGGATCGCGGACATGCCGCGATTGTTGATATGCGATCGATGACTTGCGGTCGCCTGCATGCCGGAGTTGTTTACAAGGAATCGCCGTGCTGTCGTCGCAGGCATGCGGCGATCATTCACATCTGATAGCTGAGCGTTGCCATGAAGTTGCGCGATGCACCTCACCGAAGGCGGGCTGTGCGGCAAGAGACACCGCGTACGGAGCGGCAGAGCGGGAGCGCAAAGTACAGGGACACAGACATTGACGTGCTTCCTTGGTTGAAACGAAAACCGGCTGTGCGTAGCCGGTAGGCATTCAAATCAGGCTGAATTCATAAAATATAAATGAGAATGAGAATGAAGACTATTATAAAGAAACGCCAAGATATACTGGTTTTTCCGATTTCACTGACGCCGTGCAGTCAGGCGGTCGACGACGATGACGACATATGAGAGTGTCTGGCAGGAGGTATGGGCAACGATCCAAGGCGAGTTTTCGGATGTTGCGGATGCCGCCGATGTCACGCGTATTCTTGTGCGCCTCGGCATGGCGGCGTTGCTGGGTGGCGTGATCGGATATGAGCGCGAAGCGCGGGGCAAGCCCGCAGGGCTGCGCACCCATATGGTGGTTGCGCTCGGGGCAGCCCTGTTTGTGCTGATCCCCGTTCAGATGGGAATGGAGGTTCGCGATCTCAGCCGTGTATACCAGGGCGTCATCGCCGGTATAGGGTTCCTGGGGGCTGGGGCCATCATCAAGATGAGCGACCGACAGGAGGTGCATGGCCTGACAACTGCAGCGTCAATCTGGTTTGTGGCCGCTGTGGGCGTTGCCGCGGGCATGGGCCTTGAAATAACAGCCATTCTGGCGACTACGCTGGTCTGGATTACATTGGCCTTCCTGCGTCGCCTGGAAGACCATATCGAACCGTCCGATGACGAAGTGGAAACCAGCCCGGGCGCCAAACAGATGCGTCGTGAAGCGGCACGTTCAGATGACACGGGGGCGCCGCCGTCACCAGGCGGCCTATGAGCAAAGGCGGCCCGTTTCCTTCGGCGGCTCTCGTTTACCCGCCTTCAGGAGGCAGCGATGTGCCCGCCAGCCAACTCCAGCAGCAGGCCTACCGTTGCATCTGGCGCGGTGATCATGGCGCAGTGGCTTGTCGCCAGAGGGTAGACAGGCCAACCCTGATCTCGCGCCCAGTCGGCGCTGGCGGATACGGCCCGGAACACCGGCTCGGTGCACTGGATGTACGCTGCGGACAGCGTGTTGCCAACCGGATTGTGCAGCGTTAGCGCGGATGTATAGCTGCGGTAGGGCTGCGGCGTCAGCCGGCCTTCCACGAAAGTGATGTCTTCGGCGGCTTCCAGGCTCAAGCTTTGGGGGCGAGGCGGCGCCAGCACCGGAACTGGCCCGCCCGATTTTGCCACGCCTTCGCGCAGCTTCTCGATGTTGTCCGTGCTTAGTGTGTCGATGGTGCGGATGCCGCTTTCGAGTATGAAGGCATCCAGGTATACCAACTGGCCGATGCGGTCGCGCATGATGTCTGCCACGCCGGTAATGACCAGGCCGCCGAAACTGTGGCCAACCAGTATGACGTCGCGCAAGTCTTCCCATTGCAGCACGTTGGCGATATCCCGGACAAAGGTATCCAGGCCGGTGTCTTGCGCAAGCAAGTGGCTGCGCTCGCCCAGGCCTGTGCATGTTGGCGTGAACACACGGTGGCCGGCCTTGCGCAGGCGGTGGGCCACGCGGGACCAGCACCAGCCGCCGCACCAGGCGCCATGCACGAGCACGTAGGTGTGTGTTGCCGTGGCTTCAGGCTTTGTGGCCTGGCTGGTCGCCTTCATGAGCGGTCTCCTTTCTTGGCTGCCGAAATGGCGCTGTCCTGGCGGCCATTCTAGCGTGCGGGTGAGAACGGGCGCACGAGCAGCACGCTGCTTGAAAGCAGGACCAGGCCCGCGAGGATCAGCGCGCCATCCAGGCTGACGTCCAGGTAATCATGCAACAGGCTGAACACGACGGGGCCGGCGAGCTGACCAGCCGCAAACGCCGCTGTGACGGCTGCCACCAGGCGGCGTGGCTGCGCGCCGCCCATCGCCTGGGCTTCCTGCATCCCCATCATGGTCATTACCATGAAGGTGCCGCCCACGCATAGCGCGGCCAGCACAATAGCGGAGATACTTTGCCATAGCGCCGGCAGCAGCACGCCCACGGCCATGACCAGTTGCGCCGCGATCCAGACATGCCGCCGTGACCGCCCGCCCGCACGGTAGCTCACCAGCAGTGTCGACAACATGGCAGCCAGCCCGAACAGCGGCCACGCCAAGCCGAACACTTGGGGATCCGTGACCAATTGACGAGCTTGCGCGGGTAGAAAAGTGGCTGGCAGGATGTAGCCGAAGCCAAAGCAGCCATAGCAGAAGATCAGGCGGAAACGGCCGCCTGGCGTGGGGACAGGCCGAGCGTGCGTTTGTGCGTCGTGGCTAGTTGCAGCCTCTGGTGCATTCGCTGGTGCGCCGCTGCGCTGTACTGGCGCCGACGCACGCGGCGATGGAGCGTGATCCGCCGTCCATAGGCGACGGGCGGCGGCCATACCGAGCAGCGCTGTGGCCCCCATTACCAGCCACGAGGATGCGGAGGAAATACCTGCGACCACCAGCCCCATGCAGATCAGCCCTGCAAGCGCAACGCCCGCGCCCACGCCGGCGAACATGATGCCCGCTTTGCGGGCTGCACCCGCAGCGTTGAGCCGCGTCAGACACAAGGTAGTGGTGGCCACCAGGCCAATGGCGCTGGCCAGGCCCGCCACGAAACGCAGTGCCAGCCACCCCCAGCCATTTTGCGTCAACCCCATGAGTGCCGTGGATACCACAACGAGCCCGAGGCCTGCCTTCAATTGAGTGCTTGTCTTTCCTGGTAGGGCGCCGGCCGCCAGCGCGCCAGCCAGGTAGCCGAGATAGTTCGCACTGGCCAGCCAGCCTCCGAAAGCCAGCGTGAGACCCGCGTCGGCCTGCATCATCGGCAGCAGCGGCGTGAACGCGAAGCGCCCGATCCCCATGCAGACTGCGAGGGCGGCAAGTGCTGACAGGGCCAGCAGGGTGGAATGTTGTTCTTGAGCGGCGGTCATCAGGCTCTTTTTTGGGTCAGGGAAGAGTGTGGCGCCCAGGCCACCTGGCAGCGCTTACTGTAGCGCTGTGGGGCTTTGCGCGCCAGCGTGAACCCTGCCGATACGGTACATTAACGCCTTGAATCTCTTTTTTTTCGCATACTATGCACCAGCGCATCCTCATCCTCGATTACGGCTCACAGGTCACCCAGCTCATCGCTCGTCGCGTACGCGATACCGGCGTCTACTGCGAAATCCATCCTGGGGATGTCGATAATGCGTTCATCACAGCGCAGCGTGAAGGCCTCAAGGGCATTATTCTGTCGGGCAGTCACGCCTCCGCCTATGCCGAAGAGTCGCTCAAGGTGCCCTCGGCAGTGTTCGAGATCGGCGTGCCGGTGCTCGGCATCTGCTACGGCATGCAGGCTATGGCGTCGCAGCTTGGCGGTAAGGTCGAATGGTCTGATCACCGTGAGTTTGGCTACGCCGAAGTACGCGCCCACGGCCACACCCGCCTGCTCGACGGTTTGCAAGACTTCTCCAACAAAGAAGGCCATGGCATGCTCAAGGTCTGGATGAGCCACGGCGACAAAGTCACCGCGCTGCCGCCGGGCTTCAAGCTCATGGCGTCCACCCCATCGTGCCCCATCGCCGGCATGGCCGACGAAACGCGCAACTTCTACGCCGTCCAGTTTCATCCAGAAGTCACGCATACCGTACAGGGCGAGGCGCTGCTTGCGCGCTTCGTCACGGAAATCTGCGGCTGCACACGCGACTGGAACATGCCCGACTACGTCGAGGAGGCTGTGGCCGCCATCCGCAAACAAGTCGGCACAGAAGAAGTCATCCTTGGCTTATCAGGCGGCGTCGATTCCTCCGTTGCTGCGGCCCTGATCCACAAGGCCATCGGCGACCAACTCACCTGTGTCTTTGTCGATCACGGTTTGCTGCGCCTGAACGAAGCCAAGCAAGTCATGGCCACCTTTGCCGATCACTTCGGCATCAAGGTCATCCATGTCGACGCCACCGACGCCTTCATGGGCAAGCTGGCGGGGGTGGCTGACCCTGAAGCCAAACGCAAGATCATCGGCCGCGAATTCGTTGAAGTTTTCCAGGCCGAGGCGGGCAAGCTAAAGAATGCGCGCTGGCTGGCGCAGGGCACCATCTACCCCGACGTCATTGAATCGGCCGGCGCCAAAACCGGCAAGGCCGTCGCCATCAAGTCCCACCATAACGTTGGCGGCCTGCCCGATACACTCAACCTCAAGCTGCTCGAACCCCTGCGCGAACTCTTCAAAGACGAAGTGCGCAAACTTGGCATCGCGCTTGGCCTGCCGCCCGCCATGGTCTATCGCCATCCTTTCCCAGGCCCTGGCCTGGGCGTGCGCATCCTGGGCGAAGTCAAACAAGAGTACGCAGACCTTCTGCGCCGCGCCGACGCCATCTTCATCGACGAACTGCGTTCTACTATCGACCACGCAAGCGGCAAGAACTGGTACGACCTCACGTCCCAGGCCTTCGCCGTCTTCCTGCCTGTCAAATCGGTCGGCGTCATGGGCGACGGCCGCACCTACGACTACGTCGTAGCCTTGCGCGCGGTGCAAACGTCCGACTTCATGACAGCCGATTGGGCCGAACTGCCATACGCGCTGCTCAAGCGGGTGTCTTCGCGCATTATTAACGAAGTACGCGGTATTAATCGTGTAACGTACGACGTATCGAGCAAGCCGCCTGCGACGATCGAGTGGGAATGATCCCGCGTCCGGCATAGACCGGCACCAAATAGCATGAAACCACCTCTAAGCCCGCGTAACTGCGGGCTTTTTTGTTCCAGGCCCGGCACTGTCCGGCAAATTTTCGCATCGCCAAGCACCGCGTTTGTATGGCATGGTAGGTGGTACTATCTGGACCTGATGCCATGTTTGGTGCTTGATACCATGCTGCCTCTGACGGGATTGGCATGGTATTCAGTTGAGATAACGCATTGATCTGTAAGGAATTTAAAGAGGAAATGCGAGCGTTTCTGAGCATGGTATTTTGACGTGGAGAATCGCACACACGATGCTGACTGATACCAAGCTGCGCAACCTCAAGCCGAAGGACAAACTCTACAAAGTGAATGACCGTGACGGCCTCTATGTGGCCGTCACCTCTGCGGGTTCAATTTCGTTCCGCTACAACTACTCGATCCACGGCAGGCAAGAGACCATCACCTTCGGCCGCTACGGTGTCGGCGGCATTACCCTCGCGGAAGCCCGCGAGCGGTTGGGTGAGGCCAAGAAGATGATCGCCGCCGGGAAGTCACCGGCCAAGGAGAAGGCGCGAGAAAAGGCGCGTGTCAAGGACGCTGAAACGTTCGGGGCCTGGGCAGAAAAGTGGCTGCGAGGCTACCAGATGGCGGACTCCACCCGCGATATGCGCCGTTCGGTCTTCGAGCGTGAGTTGAAGCCGAAATTCGGCAATCGGAAGCTGATCGAAATCACCCACGAGGATTTGAGGGCATTGACCGATGCCATTGTCGAGCGAGGCGCACCAGCAACCGCGGTGCATTCCCGTGAGATCGTGTTGCAGGTTTATCGCTGGGCCATTGAGCGTGGACAGAAGGTAGAGAACCCGGCAGAACTGGTTCGACCGACGACCATCGCCAAATTTGAGCCGCGTGACCGTGCGCTGACGCCCGATGAAATCGGCTTGATGTACCAGTACATGGAGCGGATCGGCACAACGCCATCCATCCGGGCAGCCGCCAAGCTGTTGCTTCTAACTATGGTGCGCAAAAGCGAGTTGACCAACGCGACGTGGAGCGAGATCAATTTCAGCGAGGCGCTTTGGACAATCCCGAAGGAGCGGATGAAGCGACGCAATCCGCACTTGGTTTTCCTGTCCCGGCAGGCGCTGGACATCTTCATTGCCCTCAAGACTTTCGCCGGCGGATCAGACTATCTGCTTCCGTCGCGGTATGACTCGGACCTACCCATGAGTAGCGCCACACTCAACCAAGTGCTGACGTTGACATACCAACGCCACGATGGCGGCGTCCTTGTGCCGGTGCAACTGGTGGAGGTGAAGAAGGAGAACGTCCTGCATGTCGTAAACGGGAGTGATGATGAGCGGTGGTAATGCCGTGACACCCACCAGTACGAGCGCGCAGGCGCGAGTAATGCTCTATCAACCTAGCCAGCGACCGCGCTTGCGCGAAGGCGACTGGATGGAAACCTCTTTTGGTCGATGTCGCGTGACCGGCAGGTTAGGTCAGCGGCACGCCGATATTGTTGAGGCGATTCTGTACTGCGCCGAACGGCGGCGCGATGTTTCAGATGGTGGTGTCGAGTTGCTCGTAGACCCAGCCCGCGTGCGGAAAACGCTTTCCGACAGCCGGTACAGCTTTACTCAGATCGAAAAGCTGTTAGCCGAGCTGAGAGCTGCGACGATCACAATCGAGACGCCCCAGTTCGATTTCCCAATCATCGGCGGATTGATTGATCACGTTATCCCTTCACCCATGACACGCCCTGACCCTTTGACGGGAAGAGAGCGGAATCTGTGGAGGGTGCGGCTTGGGGTTGCGCTTGTGATGCTGCTCGAACATGACTTGAGTTTGTACTATGACCCGGCCCCCATTGCTCGCCTACAGCATGGCATCAGCCAGGCCGTCGCAAGGCACGTCTTAAGCCACAAAGTCGAGCCGACGGGTGGTTGGTATGTAGACACCGTTATCGTAGCCGTTGCTGGGACCGTGCCAAGCAAGGCAATGCGCGATGCACGATTCAGGCTGAGGGAAGACGCCGACGAATTGAAGGCGCTCGGCCTGACTGTGGATGGCGACCGCGTGAGGAAAAAAGGTGCTGGTGACGCCTAAAGCGTCGCACACCCGCCCGATAGCGTCGCACACCCGCCCGATGGCGTCGCACAGGCGCCCGAAACGTCGCACACCCGCCCGGAGTTAGCAGGATATTCAGGATATTCAGATCCTGCGCGGCGCAGCCCGCGCTTGAGGCGCGACCTGGCCTTGCCAGTCGGCCGTGGGCCGACGGTTGAACACCAAGGAGAGTGCAGGTGGTCGTCAGACCGCCTACAACGACCGCTATGGCCGTCTAGGGCTTCCCCTGATCCTGGGGCGCAGAATCGCTCTTACAATGCCGCTACGGCCGCTTCAGGCCCTCTGGCCACTCCGCCGCAGCCGCTCCCCCATTCTTGGCGTCCAACCAGGCCGCAGGCCGACACTTGCTTTTGCAATCGCCAGAGAAAGAATGCAGGCGAATTGGGCCAACAGCCCTTTAGTCGGTAAGAATAATAATATTCTTATTATCACTGCATAGCCCTTGCTGCCAAACGGCTGCGGCTTCGTGAACATGAGCGCGGTTCGACCAGTGTGGAACCCCTCGCGGCCGCGATCAGAATTTCAGCGGCTAAATTTGCCGCCCCTCAAGTGTCAACGAACGAAATACAAACCAGGAACATGTGACCGATAAAACCCGGGAAACCGGGCGTTCTGCGTTCGGGTCTGATCGTTCTTTGACAGATGCGGCGGCCCCGCTGTGCGGTCGCCGCTCGCGACAGTCAAACGTTTGCAATTTCCTGTATTTGCCTGTTTTTAGTCGGTACAACGTTGATAAATGGCGGTCTATCGCTACGAAAACGCGGCCTTTCACTGTATTCAGTCGATTGCGTCATTTCCATGCAATACACCGCCTTATACAGAAGGGACTGCATGATTTTCCTCAGAGTTTGCAGGTGCGTGAGCGGGGCAAGATGGGTGAAGTTAGCTAACCGGCAAGCCGGTCATCTATCTTCACTCCCCCCTATTCGCACCTGACGGTGCTCAACGGGCATCTTGCTCTGCGAGGCTGGCCGGCTACCGCCGGCTAACCAAGTTGAGCGATGGAACGAGACGAGACAGACACGACCCGCTTGCCCAACAGGTGATTTTTGTGATGTCAACCGTTTTGTACAATCATTAGGTCGATCACATTCCGCATTGCAAGGCATGATCAGGCACACATTCGAAACGTGACTGATGGAGGTAGATGCAATGCAAGCAAAGACGTACGGCGCCCTAATCAACAATCGAAAGCTGACCGCGAAGCCGAAAAATTTAGCGGCTAAAATCGCTCTTTCCATCGCCGCGACCTTTGGCGTCGCCACAATGCCAGCGCAAGCGGGCATTCCGGTCATCGACGGCACCAACCTGACGCAAACCACTGTTACCGCGATTCAGCAGGTCGCGCAGGTCCAGAAGCAAATCGAGCAATACCGGACGCAGTTGCAGCAGTACGAAAACATGCTGCAAAACACGATGGCCCCGGCCGCCTACATTTGGGATCAGGCACAGTCCACCATCAACGGGCTGATGCAGTCCATTGACACCCTGAACAACCTCACCAATCAGGCCGGTAGCCTGGATGCCTACCTCGGCAAGTTCCAGGACGTTTCCTATTACAAGTCGTCGCCGTGCTTCACCTCGGCCGGCTGCTCTGACACCGAACGCGCAGCGTTGGAGAAAACGCGCGCCCTGGCATCGCAGTCGCAAAAGGCGGCGAACGATGCGCTGTTCAAGGGCATCAAGGATCAACAGGAAAACCTCAAGTCGGACGCGCGCCAGCTCGAACGGCTGCAATCGAAGGCGCAGGGCGCACAAGGGCAGATGGAAGCCCTCGGCTACGCCAACCAGCTCGCCAGCCAGCAGGCTAACCAGCTCCTGCAAATCCGGGGGCTGTTGATCGCGCAACAAAACGCGATAGCGGCGCAATCAGCCGCCGAGTTGGATGAGAAAGCGCGCGGCCAAGCTCGGGCTACACAGTTGCGTACCTGGCAATACAAGGCCAGCTCGGCCGACGACTTCTAAGAGGGGCGTATATGCGGATTTTCCCTTTGATTGTGGTGGTCACTGTCGCGGCCGGCCTTGCCGGCTGCGACGATGTACCGGAGCCGACCGCAGCTACGTGCGCCCCTGACCTGCTCGAAAAATCGCTGTCGGAGATTCATAGCGAGACAAAGCGCCAAGCCTTCATGGATGGCTGCAAGTCGTTCCAGAAAGCGAAGGCAATGCGGCAGTGGGAATACAAGCCCAGCCCGGCCGACGACTTCTAATCCCGAGAGGGCAAGAACATGAAAATCACCTACTGGAAAGGGGCGGCAATCGTTGCAGTGTTGACGCTCTTGCTAGTCGAGCCAGTGCTAGCCCAAAGCACCGGCGGTCAACTGAGTAGCGGCGGCATCATGAACGATGTGCTGCGCCGATTCAATGAAGCTGCGAGCACCTGGGGAACGATCATCGAGGCCGCCGCCTCGCGGCTATTTTGGGCGCTCACGACCATTAGCATGGTTTGGACCTTCGGCATGATGGTGGTCCGCAAAGCGGATATTGGTGAGTTCTTCGCCGAGCTTTCGCGCTTCATCATCGTCACAGGCTTTTTCTGGTGGCTGCTGACAAACGCCGTCACCGGCATGAACATTGCCGGCACGATCATTACCTCAATGCAGAAGCTGGGCGCAGAGGCGGGCGGCCTTAGCACGTCCAATCTTGGACCTTCGAGCATCGTCGATCTTGGGTTCGATCTCTATAACCGAACAATCCAGGCCACCTCGGAATTGAGCTGGCGCGAAATGGGCACGGCAATAGTTATGGAGCTACAAGCTCTGGCTGTTCTGTTGGTCCTGGCGCTTGTGTCGATCAACATGCTTCTGACGCTCGCATCGGCCTGGATCGTGCTTTACTCCGGCATTATTGTCCTGGGGTTCGGTGGCTCCCGATGGACAACGGATATAGCCATCAACTACTACAAGACGATCCTCGGAATTGCCTTGCAGCTCTTGGCGATGGTTCTCATCGTCTCCATCGGCAAATCGTTCCTGACACACTATTTCGCCCAGCTAAGCAACAACCTGGCTACCCAGGAACTCGCCGTCATGCTGGTTGTTGCCATCATTTTGCTTGTCCTGGTCAACAAGGTGCCACCCCTCATCGCCGGCATCATCACCGGCGCAAGTGCAGGCGGCGGTGGAATCGGAAGTTTCGGCGCGGGAACCCTGTTCGGCGCTGGCATGACGGCGGCAGGACTCGCTACTCAAGCGGGCGCGGCCATTGCATCAGGCGGTGCCTCCTTGGCCGTATCTGCCGCCGGTGGCGCTGCGGCCGTAGCAGCGGCCGCGTCGAAGGCCAACGATAACGTCTCTGCGGGGACTGACATTCTGTCGACCATGATGGGCGGCGGTGGTGGTGGCAGCGCCGGTACCAGCAGCAGCGGCGACGCCGGCGGTGGTATTGATGGCGTCTCTGGCAGTGGTGAAACGCCGTTGGCAGCGGCAGCAGGCCACAACAGCACCGGCGCACGCGGCGGCAATTCGGGCGGTGGCTTGGGTGGTGGCCGCTCGTCCGGCGGTATCGGGGCCACTGCGGCCAAGGGCGGCCGGGTCGCGGCCGATACCGTCGCTAACCTCGCCAAAGGCATCGGCTCAATGGCATCCACGAAGGCCGGCAGCATGGCCGACGCGGCAAAGAGCCGGATTGCAGAGACGACCGGCGGCAAACTCGCCGCGACGATCAAGGCGTCCCATGGAAACAAAAGCGCTGGCACATTCGACGGAAATAACCTGGCCGGCACGAACGACAGCACGGCGGCCGGGGCAAATGACGAGGTGGCCGCGTTCGTGAACCGACCGCAGCCGACCTAAGCGCGCCGGCCGGCGCATCAACGCCGGCCGACACTTCCACTAACCACCTGTGAGAGAGGTGAAAAATGGCAACTTTACATCCTAACGAATTTTCCCAGGCAGTTCAGCACGCGGCAGCGGAATTGAACGCTATCGACTGGCTGGACCAGGACGCCGCACACGAGCTGGGGCCGCTGGCCGAGGCAACGGCTAACCTGTTCATGGTGCTGTTCTACCAAGCTGAAACGGGCCTCGCGACGCGCGAGGACTTTTCGCAGGCCAGGGCGCAGCTTCAGCATGCCCTGGCCACCCGACACGTTCGCTTTCAATAAATCGGAGGCTTTATGGACTTCTTTCCCCCTCAATCGTTTTCCGACTTCCTGCTTGTCATGGGGGTGTTGTTCCTGGTGTTCGTGCCGGGCTTCTATCTGCTCGGCCAGCTCATTTGGGCGTTGGGTTTCGGCCCCCAGGCATCGGCGATCGCGGACAAGATGGAACGCATACAGCAGACCGTCATGCGGCCGACCGGGCAACGGCTGATCGGAACGGCTGACCAGCTCTCAAAACTGCGGGTCCGGCCATTTAGCGGCCGCCAGCGCTGACCCTTCTGCCCCGCGCTACGCGGGGCAGCTTCGTTTAATCATCGCCTTTAGTGGCTCATGCTAGCCGTTTATGATGAATTGCTCCGCGTCTTCCAGTGACGGAAAGACCTTACCCCCGTCTCGAAACTCCGGGCCATAGCGGTACGCTTTCCAGGCTCCGCAGTCCAATGGATGAGCCTCACCTAAAAACTGGCCGCTATCGGACTGGATGAGGCGGGCCTTGAGCGGCTTTTCACGGACCGCCTTGACCTGGTTGATGAACTTGGCCGCGTTCTTCGCCTGGCGTTCCGTGATCTCCCCGGCCGCGAGTGCCTCTGCCACCGCTCCTAAATCCAGCCCTAGTTTGAGTTCATCCATACGACGCCGATTGGCGGGCTTTCTTGTTTCGCTCATACACACTCCACTTAGCTGCTAAATAGCTGTTACTGATTTCGCCGGCGCGCCAGCTCGGCGCGCGCCCATTCGATGGCCTGGCTCATGTCCTGGCGTAGCGCCTCGATCTCCGCCGGCGTGAGCGGGCGAGGGGAGGCTGCCAGCTCCGGGTCGTTGCGGTAGACCTCGGCCATTGCGTCGTCGTGGTGCCGGTCCTTCATGCCTGTTCCTCCTGGTGTCCATCGCCGGCGGCCGCCAGGGCGTCGGCTTCGCTCAAGGCGTCCTCCTGAAAGGCTCCCATATGTTCCGCCTCGGCCTGGCTGACCTCTGCCCATATCCGTTTGACCTGGGCCGGGCTGTAGCCGGCCAGCTCGGCCGTCCTGGTGATGCTATGACCGGATCGGCGCAAGGCGATGACCTGGGCGCGGCGCTTCGGATCGGCCCGCCGGCCCCGGTACTTGCCCGCATCCTTCGCCAGCTCGATGCCTTGGCGCTGCCGCTCGCGGCGGTCCTCGTAGTCGTCGCGGGCCATCTGTAGGGCCAGCTTCAAAAGCATGTCCTGGACCGATTCCAGCACGATCCTGGCGACGCCCTGCGCCTCGGACGCCAGCTCGGACAGGTCTACAACGCCAGGGACGGCCAGGCGTGCGCCCTTGGCCCGGATCGCGGCAACCAGGCGCTCGGCTTCGGCCAGCGGCAAGCGGCTGATGCGGTCGATCTTCTCCGCAATGACCACCTCGCCGGGCTGTAGGTCCGCGACCATGCGCAGCAGCTCGGGCCGGTCGGGCCGTGCGCCGGATGCCTTCTCGCGGTAGACGCCGGCGACGTAGTAGCCGGCCGCCCGCGCGCCCTCGATGATGCTTTCCTGGCGTTCCAGGTCCTGCGCGTCGGTGCTGACGCGCAAATAGACGCGGGCGACCTTGAGGGCTGGGGCGTCGTCAAACCTCATCGGCTCGGCCGGCGTCTTGTCGCGGAGCTGGTCGATGGCCTCGGCTTCGGCTTCGGTCAGGCCGCCTGCCTCGCGTGCGATCCCGGCCAGCATCGAACCGACGCGCCGGTCCTTCCTTGTGCTCATGCTGCCTCCTTCACCTGGTCCCACTGGTCGCCGTCCTCGATGCTCGCGTCCGCCGGCAGCAAAGCCCTTGCAGCCGCCAGCGCGGCATCCCGGCTATCGTGGCGGCTGCGTTCCTCTGGCACACCATCACGCCAGGCCAAGACAACCCAACTCGTCGGCGGGTATTCAGCGTCGAAATGGGCCATTTCCATCGCGTCCGCAGCGGATTCAGGTTGTCGGCCGATGCGGCCCTGGGAGATTGAGTTCATGCGTCCGGCTCCTTTGGGTATAGGCTAGTGCGCCCATCGTAGCCGACACGGCTCAATTTTGAAATGCCGATTTATATGCGCCTAGCGCATTTCCTCGGCCTTAATGAGCTTTCAAGCGATTTCAGCGCGGCCTCCTCGGGGTGGACGGCAGGGCAGTAGCGGGCTATAGTACCAATAGGTATTACCTTTTGCTACGGAGGTCACATGGCAAGGGCAACATCCATCAAGCTCGATGACGAGCTGAAAGGGCGCGTCCAGCACCTGGCCGAAGCCCGCCGGCGCACGTCGCACTGGATCATGCGAGAAGCCATCGCGCAGTACGTCGAGCGCGAGGAAAAGCGCGAGGCGTTCAAACAGGATGCGCTCCGCGCCTGGGAAGAGTATCAGCGCACCGGCCTGCATCTGACACTTGAGGAAGCCGACGCCTGGCTGGCGAAGCTGGAAGCCGGCGAGGATGCGGAGCTGCCTAAGTGCCACGTCTGATCTGGACGCCGCCGGCGCTGGCTGATGTGCAGCGGCTCTATCGCTTCCTCGCGCCCAAGGATGCCGACGCGGCGCAACGCGCGGTGAAGGCGATCCGGGCCGGGGTCAAGATTCTGGCACATCAGCCACGCATCGGCCGCCCGGTCGAGGACATGGAACCCGAGTTTCGGGAATGGCTGATCGACTTCGGCAACAGCGGCTATGTCGCCCTCTATCGCTTCGACGGGGAGAACATCGCCATTCTTGCCGTTCGGCATCAGAAAGAAGCGGGGTATTGAATGGCACGCCTTTCGGTGACGGTCGATGACGACTTGAAGCGGGATTTTCTCGCGGCCGCGCGTGAGTATGGGTCCAGCGGCGCGGTCCTGGTGCGCGCGTTCATGCAAGCGGTCGTAGACGGCGGCAACGATCTGGATGGCCTGCGCGACCAGGTGCGCACGGACCAGGAACACCCTGCGCCGGCGCGAACGCCGGCGGCCGCGTTGCAGCTCGTGCGCCGGATCACCCTCGACATGCTGACCGCGCCGGCGAGCCAGTGAAGGACCAAGCGATGAGCAATGAACCCTTTGTCAGTGTGTGGGATGCCATCGAGGACACGCCCGCCGGGGCTGAAAACATGAAGCTGCGTTCGGCGCTGATGATGGCCCTGGAAAAGCAAATCCGCGATCACGGATGGACGCCGGCCGAAGCCGCGCGCCATCTTGGCGTGACGCAACCTCGCGTGTCTGACCTGATGCGCGGGAAGATCAACGAATTCGGGCTTGATGCGCTTGTGCGCATGGCCGTCGCTGCGGGCCTGCTCAAGGACGATGTGGCATGGGCACAGCTCAAGGCTTTGCTGGTCGAACGGATCGACGCCGGCCTGGCGGGGCAGGTGTCCGCCAAAGGCGTCGATGAAATTCTTGATGATGAGCTTGCCCAGATCGTCGCCGGCATCACCCCCGAAAACCTGCACTCTGAAATCGACGCTGGCCCCGACGTCGGCCGCGAACTGGAACGGTGGAAATAACAAGGGTGGCACACTGGCCACCTTTCTGTATTAGCGATTTCACGTGCCGCTAGCTTCTGGGATGAATGGATATTTCTAAATCGCAATAATAGTTTCAAATAGAATACTATTCGCTAACGGATAGTGCCCTGACTGCGCTCGATTGGATCACGTAATCCAAGTCGGGCTGGAAGCATGCGTGGAATCACACTACGAACGAGGCAGGGATGGTCGATTGGGGGCAGCGTGGGACTGTACGAACGGTGGTGCGAAGCCACGAAAAAGAAGGATAAGCGCAAGTACTACTGGACCTATGTTGAGAGGGAAGGCGGTCGAGACGAGATTCGCGCAGACTTCGCCGCGACTATTCGGTCGCACTACGACCGGCTCGAACGCATAGCCGAAGACGTGAAGCGCCTCGGATATAAGGCCGCAGCGCAGATTCTTAGTGAAGCGTTGCCGCAAACCGCTAAAGGCCGGTCCGGCGATCTCGGCGAAATTCTTGCCACGGAACTGGTCGAGGAAGAGGTTGGCTTACGTGTGCCGGTGCGACGCCTCCGTTATAAGGACGGCCGCAATATGGCCATGCGCGGCGATGACTTCATCGGCGCTGGATACAATGGGGTGGACGAGAAGCTCTGGCTTCTAAAGGGCGAGGCTAAGAGCAACAAGGTGCTTGGCAAGGCCACGGTTACAAGCGCTCGGAAGGTGCTGAACCGCGACAACGGCCGTTGCACGCCCGATTCCCTTCTGTTTGTCGCAAACCGTCTCCTCGAGAGTAATGATCCGGACGACAACGTGCTGGGTCGTAGCCTTCGTGACGAGGTGGGTGTGAAGTCCCTCCGTGCCGACCGCATCGACCATATGCTTTTCACCGTGTCGGGTAACGGTCCTCATGCATCTTTGAAAGAGGACCTCGACGCCGCAGGGACGAATCGTGACCACTACGTAGTAAACGTCCACGTCGCAGATCACCAGGATTTCATCGCAGCCATGTACCAGGAGGCGGAAGATCTTGGAGACGATTGACGAACTAACCACGTTCTTAGCTACCGCGACCGTCGATGGCATCCTTGGACGCTTGCTCTATCGTGGCGCTGCCTGGTCGCTGATGCGCGAGGAAGGCGTGTTACCGGCGAACGCGCCGCCGCTAGGTGCGACGATCGAAACCGATCTTGCCGAACACGGCTTTGCCCTGCTTCGCGGAGCGATGGCCCTGCGCGCTCAGGCCGGTGCGTCGGATCTGACGAGCAAGGCGTTCGAGCGCGCAGCCAACTCCTTCGAAGCCCTGGTGCGCAACGGCGATCCCGAGTCCCCTGATCGCGGTTTTCGCCTCACGATCGCCGCAGCAGCCTATCATCTGGCTGGTTTCTCCGCCGTTGCCTATTCGCTCTTCAACGAGGCCATGGATGATCTCAATGCGTCGCCGGGCGAAACGGCGATTCGGCATTTGATCCTGCGCGATCTTGGCCAGCTGCGCGGATTCGTTCGCGACTGGTTGGACGATCACGCTCACGGAGATGAGGAGATCGCCAAGGCGTTGATGGGCGAAGAGACCGACATCGACGAGGCTCTATCGACAATCCTCAACACGACAATATGCCGGGCGCTGGCGCATTTCGACTTCGCACTGGAGACGGGCGAACCCGAGCCGATCGAGACCGCGCGGGCGCTGCTCGCCACCGCAGTCAGCTTGGCGGACAACGGCGGGAATGTTCCGTTGTGGTGGATATGCAACCTCTGCCGTCACTTGATCGATGACCTCTGGCAGCATTCTCTGCACGAAAACTTGCCCACTGAACCGCCGGAGGGAACGGAGGAAAAATACCCGGATTTGCGCCGGCTATTCATCTCGTCGCTCTTCGCCCGCAAGACGTCCGAGGTGGAGCTATGGCCATCTCAGCGCGAAGCGGCTCGGCGCTCCACGGATGTCACCGACGATCTAGTCGTCGCCCTGCCGACCAGTGCCGGTAAGACTCGCGTGGCGGAGATCGCCGCGCTGATGACCCTGTCGTCGGCGCGCCGGGTGTTGATCGTGACGCCGCTGCGCGCACTGTCCGCCCAGACTGAGCGATCGTTCAGAAAAACATTCGCGCCGCTCGGCTTCAGCGTTTCCTCCCTTTACGGCGCTAGCGGCCTTTCGGCTGGCGATGAAGACGCGCTGCGCATGCGCGAGATCATCATCGCGACGCCCGAGAAACTTGATTTCGCGTTGAGAAGCGACCCCTCGCTGATCGACAATGTCGGCCTTATCGTTCTCGACGAAGGCCACATGATTGGCCCCAGCGAACGCGAGATCCGCTATGAAACCCTCGTGCAGCGTCTGCTTCGGCGCGCTGACGCAGGCGAACGCCGTATCGTTTGTCTATCCGCGATCCTGCCCAGCGGCGATGAGCTGGAAGACCTTACAGCGTGGATACGCTCTGACGAACCGGGCGAGCCTGTGCGTTCCGACTGGCGCCCCACGCGGCAGCGGTTCGGCGCGCTCACCTGGCGGGGCAAGGACGCGCTGCTCCGGCTGGACCTCGACGACGATGGTCCGTTTCTCGACAAATTCGTCGTGGAGAAAGCCGCGCGGGGGAAAGAGAAGAAGCCCTATCCGCGCAAGAACTCGCATCTCGCTCTGTTCGCGGCATGGGAATTCGCGGGTCAAGGCAAGCGGACACTGATCTTCTCCACTCAGGCGAATTGGGTCGAGAGCTACGGTAAACAAGTGGTGGACCTATGCAAACGCGGTTATCTGGACTCACTGTTGGAGGATGAAGCCTCGATTGCCCGCGCTCTAGAGGTCGGCAAGGAGTGGTTGGGCGAAGACCACCCCGCCGTCGCCTGCCTAAAGAGCGGCGTTGCCATCCACCACGGCCGGCTGCCGAGCCCATTCCTTCGCGAACTGGAAGCCCTTCTCTCCGAGGGTATTCTGAAGGTCATCGTCGCGTCGCCGACATTGTCTCAGGGTCTCAACCTCAACGCCGCCGTCCTGCTGGTGCCAGCGTTGTATCGGGCATCCGAGAAGATCACAGGCGAGGAATTCGCGAACGTCGCCGGCCGCGCTGGACGCGCCTTCGTAGATGTCGAAGGCCTTATCGTGCATGTCATGTTCGATAAGGTCGACTGGCGAAAGAAGGAATGGAGGAAGTTAGTGGCCTCCGCAAAGGCCCGGACGCTGAAGAGCGGTCTCATCCAGATCGTCGCCGAGATCCTTGAGAGGCTAGCCCGCGAAGGCGTCCTGGATCGCGATGATGCCTGGGAATATTTGGCCAACGCACGTGAAGCTTGGAGATCGCCCAAGGAAGAGGCCGAAGTCGCCGAGCGACTGGCGACCGGCGCGGAGTATGACGCTGAGGGCGACGATGATGAAGGCGGTGGCGATGACAAAGAGGAAACCATCGAAGAGGAGCCGCTATCACAGATCGTCGAGCGCCTCGACGCAACGGTATTTGGCCTGATCGAAGCACTCGATTCCGATCGCGCCGACCTGCCGAAGCTCTTGGACGAGGCGCTCAAGGGATCGCTCTGGGCACGCCAGATCGCGCGTGAGGACAAGGACGTCGCCCCGCTGCATAAGAAGGTGTTCGAGGCCCGCGCCGATCTCATCTGGAAAACCACCACGGCGCAGGCGCGACGCGGGCATTTCGCCATGGGCGTTGGACTTGAGGCGGGTCTAAAAATCGACGCCATGGCTGACGAGTTGGCCGAACTCCTTGACCGGGCTGACCATGCGGCACTGAGCGGCGACGTTGAGGCACTTGTCGATGCGCTCGGCGGTCTCGGCGAACGTCTGCTGTTCATGCGACCTTTCATCCCCGATAAGGCGAACGCGCTACCGACGAATTGGAAGGCTATCCTGCGTAGTTGGGTGTCTGGCGAGAATGTGGCCAAGATCGGACCGCAGAACATGCGAGTCGTTGAAGAGGCCTTCACCTATCGTTTGGTCTGGGCCTTGGAAGCTGTTCGTACCCGCCGCATGTCACTCGGTTGGTCGCCGGAGACGGTGGCGGGCGGCGCAGCAGCAGCGGTCGAAACTGGCGTCCCGCAATTCATGATGTCGATGCTGATTCGCGCGGGCCTTCCTTCGCGGCGCGCGGCGATGGCAGCGATCGAGGATGCTATGCCGGTCTTCGTCACGCCAGCTGAGATGCGGGCCTGGCTCGAGTCCGACGAGATCACCGCCTACACCGACGCCGGTGACTGGCCCACGCCTGATACGGCCGCGCTATGGGCGCGGTTCCGGACCGACGCCCTCAGCGGAGGCATTCAGAAATGGTCAGTCGAACATTACAAACGTCTGCTTGACACCGCGATAGCCCCGCCGGCTGGCCTCTATCGCATAGTCACCGACGAGGGTGATGGGCGAACTTGGCTGACAACACCCGACTATCAACGTGTCGGTGCGTTCAAGAAACCGGCGGTTGATCCCAAGCCCAGCCTCTTTTCCGGCCGGTTGCCCGGCGGCACTAGGCTGGTAGAGGCGTTACGTGTGGGGCGC
Organism: Paracandidimonas lactea; assembly: GCF_021653995.1. Classification (NCBI taxonomy): domain Bacteria; kingdom Pseudomonadati; phylum Pseudomonadota; class Betaproteobacteria; order Burkholderiales; family Alcaligenaceae; genus Paracandidimonas; species Paracandidimonas lactea. The sequence goes on along the minus strand of NZ_JAJJOZ010000001.1, from coordinate 643,741 downwards.
GGCAAGCTGAGATGGCCTCCAGCCGATGCATAGGGGCACAATTTCTGGCGGATGGAACTCATAACGAAATATTCGCTGGGGCGAGCGCCTCGCTCTCAAAGTCAAAAACGCCGTCATCGGCCAAAGCAGTGCCGCGCCGGTGCCGGTGGCATTGGTGTAGGTATCAACTAATAGCACCCGAGGGAAACCATGAAACTTCGCCGCCTGCGCATCCACAATTTCCGGTCTATTGTCGATGCTGACATCGAGGTTCACGACTACACAATGATCGTGGGTGCCAATAACGCGGGCAAGAGCAACATTGTTGCCGCGCTCCGGGCGTTCTATGAGGACTTCAAGCATTCAGGCGACGATCTTCCCAAGATGAAGGGCGTACAGACTGACGAATCCTGGGTTGAACTGACTTTCGATTTGTCCGAAATTGAATGGGAGGGGTTGGCGGACAAATACAAGGCAGGTGTGGCTGGTTACAGCCTCACCGTCCGTCGCTACTTCGCGTCCCCCGAAAAGGAAAGATTTAAGCCAAGCCAAAGCAACATTTACGCCATCATCAATGGTGAGCCCGAGAAAGAATTGTTCTATGGAGCGAAGAACGTCGGTACCGCTAAGGTCGGAAGCGTCATATACATTCCGGCACTCACTACCGCTGCGGAGCAGATGAAAACCAGCGGCCCGTCGCCCTTGCGGGATATGCTTAATCTGATGCTAAAGCGTGTGATCGCGGACAGCCCAGCATTCAAGGAAATGGAAGGCGCATTCGGAAAGTTGAACGACGAGGCATGCGGAGAACAGGGCTTCTTGACTCAGATTTCTAAGCCTATCAACCAATCCATCGAGCAATGGGGCATTCGATTCGATATGGGAGTGAACCCTGTCGCACCGGAGGACATCACTAAGAACCTAATCCGGCATGGCTTCGTGGACGCCATGCTTGGAGAAACATCGTTTGCACTCGATCGTTATGGGCATGGGTTCCAGCGATCATTCCTGTATGAACTTATTAAGCTCGCGCCCAGCTTTACCGAAAGCAAGGTGGCGGGGAAAAAGGAATTCGACCCTGATTTTACCCTCATCCTGTTTGAGGAACCGGAAGCATTTTTGCATCCAGCTCAACAAGAGAATATGGCTTACCACCTGCGCAGGTTGGGAGCGGGGGATGCTCAGCAGGTCATTGTGACCAGCCATTCGCCAATCTTCGTAGGCAAGGTGGCGGACGATCTGTGCCAGATTGTTCGTGTCCGCCGCAATAATGGTGTGAGTAGCATTGGCCAGGTCAAGAAGACCGACCTTGGTAAGGTACTTGGTCAAGGATACGAGTTCAAGAATTGGTTGGAAAATTATGTTAACGACGCAGCGGTGGCGGAGAGTGCAAAGGGAAACGCCAGGAAACTGCTAAAAGGCGCAACCGAAGACGCGGTGATTGCGGAACAGGAGGAGAGATTCCGCTATCAGCTCTGGTTAGATTCCGAGCGGGCCTCCATGTTCTTCGCCGACCGCGTGCTGCTTGTGGAGGGGGCCACCGAAAAAGCCTTGTTCGCGTGGCTGTTCGCACGGGACTGGCATGACTTGAGCCGCCATCGTGTGGCGATTGTCGATGCGATGGGGAAATACAATCTTCATCGCTATATTGCTCTACTTGAAGGATTCGGCATCCCGTATGGTTTGATGCTTGATGACGATCAGGATAAGGACCACCACAAGGTGGTGAATGAAATGCTGAGGAGTAAGGCTGGCCCAAGTCGCCTTGCGGAGCCTTGTTTCGTCGATAGCTGTATGGAGAAGTTCCTCGGATTGAACTTACCTGTTCGGGACGACCAGAAGCCAGTTCACACTCTGAAGGCTATTGAGGATGGGGGCATAGCTAAAGAAAAGCTCGACGAGCTCCGCAAATTGTTTCTTAAGTCTTTGGCGCTCGAAGCGGAGCCGCTCGTCGCTTAGTAAATGACCATGCCGCTAATCATCATCGAAACCCAAGGCTACTGTGAGCGGTGCATGAACGATCGCATTCGTCGATAAGGCAAATTCTCTAGATTGCTCTTGGTATTTTTCATGGTATCAAAACCATTCTTTGAGTTAAGTTACTGAATTTCCTACAGAAAACTTGGTTGTTGAGTATGGAGTGGGAATGATCCCGCGTCCGGCATAGACCGGCACCAAATAGCATGAAACCACCTCTAAGCCCGCGTAATTGCGGGATTTTTTGTGATTTCGTCTGGCATGGTCTGGCAACTAAAGGAAGCGCCAAGCACCGTTTGAGCATGGTATTAAAGCGGGTATTATCGGCTGATGATGCCATGATGGACGTTGATGTACCAGTACATGGAGCGGGTAGGTACCCAAGAAACTGTTGCATTCACAGACCAGCGCGACGCTACGGACCGAGCTGGACGGGAGCCGACCGGGCCGGTGTGCTGGAAGCTTTGAGGCAGGCCGCTTGCGTTCATTGGCTCAGGCCGAAGTGTTGCGGATCGAGGGGGTAGCGGCGGCGGTTACGCCGCAAAGGCCGGCAGCGGCATTGAGGCCGCTGATGCCATCATCGCGGCGATTGCCTTGGATAACGGTTCAGCGTGGCGACAAGGGACGTAAGCCCGTTCCTGGCGGCCGGCGTGAAAGTCATCAACCCTTGGGAAGATCAAGAGTAAAGCAGTTACTCGTGCAGGGTTGCACGACACACACCGATCTCAACAAAAAATTGTAAGGACGTGACGGTGTCGCCCGCACGCGACAGCGCATACCAGCGGCACAGAGGCTCTCCTCATCCAGGCCCTGCGAGCTGCTGGGCAGCTCACTGTGTCATTGGTGGCCGAACTGGGCGGGTTTGGGTTTTCAATGCATCCGAGTGACCGCTCGCAGGGGCCTGGAAACGGTAGTCACATGCCGCGCCTCTGCTAAGAGAAGGTGCGGTCTTACCCCAATGCGGCCTGTGAATACGCATGCACGCTTCCTTCCCTCTCCACTGAGCTACCCCTCCACTATTGCGGCGCGGATATTTTGCGTGCTAAGATAGTAATAGATTACTTACTTTATAGGGTCTGAACGATGAGTGGACGTCCTCAATATCTGTCGGCTGAAGAGCGGCGCGCAGCCACAGTACAAGCTGTGGTGGACTTGGCGGCAGAGCAAAATCCGGCCGACATAACGACCACGGCCATCGCCGATCGGATGGGCTTGACACAGGGGGCGCTGTTCCGCCATTTCCCCACCAAGGACGCGATTCTGGAAGCAACCATGTCCTGGGTCGGTGAACGCCTGTTGATCACTGTCGACAAGGCGGCCGAAGGCGCCGCGTCGCCAGCCGCCGCGCTCAAGGCCATGTTCATGACGCACATCGACTTCGTGGCGAAGCACCCAGGTGTGCCGCGCATGCTGTTCGGGGAGCTGCAGCGGTCTGGCGAGACACTCGCCAAGCGGATGGTGCAAACCTTGATCCGTCAATACGAACAGCGCCTGCGCCGTCTGATGGAAGCAGGCAAGGCGCAGGGCGAACTGGACGCCGATCTGGACGTGGGCGCTGCCGCCGTGCTGTTCATCGGCACGATTCAGGGGCTGGTCATGCAGTCCCTGATCGCCGACAAGGTCAGCCACATCCGTCGTGACGCACCCGCCGTGTTTGACATCTATCTGCGTGGCATTGCGCACATCCCATAAAACACTTTCCGTCTTGCCGCCCCAACTGTTCGGCCCGTCCAGCGGTCCGCCAGGTTCAGGCGATTGCTTTGCACGCCCAGCGTGGCTCTTCGTTATGCAGTCTTCAGTCCAACCACCCGTTCTTAGCGCGTACGCACGTACGACGTGACGATTGTTGAAACCAGGTATTTTCCCCATTCAAGCAAAGGCCATGAAGATGAACACTTACCTGCAACGCAATGCTTGGAACTGGCTGATCTCTCTGCTCGCCATCGGCTTTGGCCTGATGACGCTTCGGGAGGGCGGCGCAGTTTTGTTTGTTGATGGCGCGGCGCGCCAAGCCGCCGGCCACTATGTACCTTTCGTGCTTTGGTTCAATTTCCTGGCGGGGTTCGCCTACATTGCTGCGGGCGTTGGCTTGTGGATGCATCGGCGCTGGGCAGTGTGGCTGGCGATTGCCATTGTGGGGGCAACAGCGCTTGTATTCCTGGCCTTTGGTGTGTATGTGCTGCTGGGTGGCGCCTGGGAGCCGCGCACTGCGGTTGCTATGACGCTGCGCACGTTGGTGTGGGCTGGCATAGCTGCCATAGCCTGGCGCTGGTCGGCGACGAATGCGCCGGTCGCACGCGAGCACTGAGCACCTATCTTTAGCGGAAACTCATTGATGACAACGCCAAACCCCCATTTCAAGAAAATTCGTTGGGCCGTGATCGCCGTTGTCGTGATCGGGCTTGGCGGCGTACTGGCGCTCTGGCTATTGCGCAGCCATGACACAGAGGATTCGTTGCGCCTCTACGGCAACGTCGACATCCGCGAGGTGCAACTCGCGTTCCGTCAGCCTGGGCGCGTGATGCAGATGGCTTTCGATGAGGGTGATGTCGTCAGCGCCGGCGCACACCTGGCGACGCTTGACGCGCAACCCTATCGGGAAGCGCTTGCGGCAGCGCAGGCCCAAGAGCAGGTGGCGCAGGCGGAACTGGCCAAGCTGCGCCATGGCCTGCGGCCGCAGGAAATCACCCAAGCGCGTGAGGCGCTCAGGCAGGCGCAGGCGCTTGCCACCGAAACCGAGCGCAATTTCCAGCGTCAGCGCGCCCTGTTGGCGTCGGGTGCGAGCAGTCAGCGTACGGTCGATGCCGCCCGCTCGGCACGAGACCAGGCAGTTGCTGGTGTCGAGGCTGCCAAGGCAGCGCTGTCGCAAGCATCTGAAGGTTTTCGCAAAGAAGACATCGCCGCCGCAGAGGCTCGCCTTGCGGTTGCGCAGGCTTCCGCGGCGCAGGCCACTACAGCGTTGGCGGACACCGAATTGATAGCACCTAGTGACGGCACCATCATCGCACGGGTGCGTGAGCCCGGCAGCATGGTTGTAAGCCAGAATACGGTTTACAGCCTGAGCCTGGACAAACCGGTTTACGTGCGTGCCTATGTGGGTGAGTCGGATCTGGGGCGCATCGCCCCCGGCACTGTGGTGCACGTAAAAAGTGATTCATCGGACAAGGTCTATCGTGGCCAGATCGGTTTTATCTCGCCACGCGCCGAATTTACCCCCAAGACGGTGGAGACGACGGACCTGCGCACCGATCTGGTATACCGCCTGCGCATCGTCATTGACGAAGCCGACAGTGATAGTGCCTTGCGCCAAGGCATGCCAGTGACGATCAAGGTTGATGCGAACGCCGGCAGCCGCACCCCGGTGGGGGGACGTTGAAATGGGGTCGAGCGCTGCCATCGCCCCTGTGCCTGCTGGCGTGGGTGCAGACGTCGCGGTCGTCATCGAAGATGTGGACAAGCATTTCGGGGACGTGAAGGCGCTGCGGGGTTTGAGCGCGCGCATTTACTACGGGCAATTGACGGGCCTGGTCGGCCCCGACGGCGCAGGCAAGACAACGCTGATGCGGATCCTGACTGGCCTCCTGGCGCCGAACGCCGGCCACGTCACCTTGGCTGGCTATGACGTGGTCAAGGACAACGACGCCATTCACGTCGCCAGCGGCTACATGCCGCAACGCTTTGGTCTGTACGAAGACTTGTCGGTGATGGAAAACATGCGCTTGTATGCGCAGTTGCGCGGCATGGACGCGGATCGCAACGCCGATCTGTTTGCCGAGCTGCTGGACTTCACCCGGTTAGGGCCCTTTACGAAACGTTTGGCCGGCAAGCTCTCCGGCGGTATGAAGCAAAAGCTGGGCCTGGCCTGTGCGCTGATGGCGCGCCCCAAGGTTCTGTTGCTGGATGAGCCTGGCGTGGGTGTCGACCCCGTTAGCCGCCAGGATTTGTGGCGTATGGTGCAGGCGCTGACAGACGAGGGCATGGCCGTGGTCTGGTCCACCGCCTATCTCGACGAGGCCGAGCGTTGCGAGAGTGTGCTGTTGCTGAATCAGGGGCAGCTTCTGTTCGACGGCCCGCCGCAAGTGCTGACCGCGCAGCTCGAAGGCCGAAGCTTCCGTCTGGAAGACGTCGGTGCGGAGCGCCGAGCGGTCCTGACACAAGCCCTCGATTTGCCCAGCGTCAGCGATGGCGTGATCCAGGGTGCCGGCGTGCGTGTGGTGCTGCGTGAAGGCGCGGACACGGAGCAGATCCAAACCCTGGCAGATCAAGCGCAGGTGCAACTGACGCAGGTGCCCGCGCGCTTCGAAGACGCCTTCATCGATCTGCTCGGCGGCGGCCCCGGCGGCACGTCGACGCTGGCCGAACGCCTGCCGCCCGTTGAGCTGGGTTCTGACATTGCCGTGTCTTGCCGGAATCTCACCAAGCGTTTCGGCGCGTTTACTGCCACCGATCAGGTCAGCTTTGAAGTGCGGAAAGGCGAAATCTTCGGCCTGCTCGGCCCCAACGGCGCCGGCAAGTCTACGACCTTCAAGATGCTGTGCGGCCTGCTGAAACCGACAGCTGGCGATGCGCATGTAGTGGGCCATGATCTGCGTCACGCCACCGGTGCAGCCAAGAGCCACCTTGGCTACATGGCGCAGAAGTTCTCGCTTTACGGCCTGCTTTCGGTACGGCAAAACCTGGAGTTCTCGGCCGGTGTCTATGGGCTGGACGGCAATACCCGGCGCGCGCGTATCGAGGAAATGATTGCAACCTTCGATTTGGGCAACTGGCTGTCCGCTACGCCCGATTCATTGCCGTTGGGGCACAAGCAGCGCTTGGCATTGGCCTGTTCGCTCATGCACAGGCCGCCGGTGCTATTCCTGGATGAGCCGACTTCGGGGGTAGACCCCATCACCCGGCGCGAATTCTGGACACACATCAACGGTCTGGCGCGCAAGGGCGTGACCATCATGGTCACCACCCACTTCATGGATGAGGCCGAATACTGCGACCGCGTGGCCATGCTCTCGCGTGCGCAACTGATTGCACTCGATACGCCTGACGCCCTCAAACGTTCGGCAATTAGTCCCGAACGGCCCGACCCAACCATGGAGGACGCGTTCATTTATTTGGTGGAATCTGCTGACCGCGAGGTGGAGGCCGCCTCATGAATCGCGCCACAAAGCACAGAGACGGGGGTGGATCGCTACGGACTGACTTGCGCCGTTTTGATTTGCGGCGCTTGACGGCCCTCGTCACCAAGGAAAGCTACCAGGCGTTGCGTGACCCTTCGACGCTGCTGATCGCGTTCGTGCTGCCGTTGGTATTGCTGCTGCTGTTCGCCTATGCGGTGTCGCTGGATGCAAAGGATGTCCGCGTTGGCGTGGTCCTGGAGTCGCCCGGTGCATCGGCACAGTCATTGGCCGCAGCGCTTTCGGGCACACGTTTCCTGGATACACACTTCGCCCATGACCGGCGCGAGGTGGCCGATCAACTCGTCTCCGGTGAGCTGCGCGGCTACATCGTGATTCCGCAGGATTTCGAGCAGCGTCTGGCCCAGCGCGGCAGCGAGCCGCTGGTGCAGATCGTCACCGACGGCTCTTACCCCAATACTGCCAACTACGTCGAAAATTACGCCCGCGGCGTGGTGCAGTCCTGGCGTGCCGGGCTGGACGCCGCAGCGCCCGCGCAATCCATTGTGCTGGAGCCGCGCTACTGGTTCAACCCCGAGCTGGAAAGCCGCCGTGCACTGATTCCCGGCGCCATTGCCATCGTCATGACCATCATTGGCACCATGCTGACTGCACTGGTGGTGGCGCGCGAATGGGAGCGCGGCACCATGGAGGCGGTGCTGTCCACGCCTGCTTCGGTAGCCGAAATCCTGATCGGCAAGCTGCTGCCATACTTTGTGCTTGGCATGCTGTCCACGCTGGGTGCGGCGGCGCTGGCGGTGTTCGTGTTCGGCGTCCCAATGCGTGGCTCCTTGCTGTCCCTGTTGCTCTTGTCGGCGGTTTTCATGGTGCCAGCTCTGGGTCAAGGCCTGCTGATTTCCTCATTGGCACGCAACCAGTTCCTGGCAGCGCAGATCGCGCTGTTCACGGGCTTTCTGCCGGCGTTCATGCTGTCGGGCTTTCTGTATGAGATCGACGCGATGCCCGCGCCAATCAGGGTCATCACCCGGCTGGTTCCGGCGCGCTACTTCGTCGACTCCCTGAAGACGGTGTTCCTGGCTGGCGACATCTGGGCCGTATTCCTACCCAACCTGGCGGCTATGACGGCGATCGGGCTGTTGTTCTTCATGATCGCCAAGCGCGCCACGCGCAAGAACCTGGAGTAAGGCCGTGTTGAGCTCAGCGTTCTCATTCACCCGCTTGCGCGCCCAGTTCATCAAGGAAGTGCTTAGCGTCTTGCGCGACCCGCGCAGCCGCATGGTGGTGTTTGTGCCTCCGATTCTGCAGTTACTGGTGTTCGCCTTTGCCGCGACACTGGAAGTGCGCAACGTCGACATTGCTGTCTACGACCAGGATGCAGGGCGCTGGTCGCACGAGTTGGTGCAGCGTCTGGACAGCGCCCACTTCATCGCGCACGTCCGGCATGTCGACAGCCAGCAGCAGCTGCACGCGCTGATCGACGGTGGCGAGGTGATCGCCGCACTTGCCATCCCGATGGATTTCTCGCGCGCCATCGCCGCTGGCGAAAGTGGCCGCGCGCAGGTGCTGGTCGATGGCCGGCGCAGCAACTCGGGACAGATCACGGTGGCTTATCTATCGACCATCGCTGCGGATGTCGGCGCCGAAGTTGTGCCCGACGCCCAAGCACCAACGCCCGTGGTGGTACGCCACTGGTTCAATCCGAATCTGGTCTATCGATGGTTCATCGTGCCGGGCCTGACAGGCATTCTGGCGCTGTTCAGCGCGCTGCTCATCACCTCGCTGTCGATTGCGCGCGAACGTGAGCTCGGCACCTTCGATCAACTGCTTGTGTCGCCCACCTCGACGCCGGAGATCATTATTTCCAAGTCGCTCCCTGCGTTGACCATCGGCACTTTGCTGGGCCTGTTCATGATCAGCGCTGGCGTGTTCCTGTTCGGCATACCATTCACGGGCTCGTTCGCACTTCTGCTTGCCAGCCTGGTGCTGTTCATTGCCTCGGTTGTGGGCATCGGCCTGATGATTTCGGCCGTCAGCATGACGCAGCAGCAGGCCATTCTGGGGGCCTTCGCTATCGGCGTGCCGGCCGTGTTGATATCTGGCTTTGCCACGCCGGTGGAAAACATGCCCATCGTCCTGCAATGGTTGGCCCAAGCCATTCCGTTGACCCACTTTCTCATCATCGTTGAAGGCAGCTTTCTCAAGGCCATGCCGCCCGGTGACATTCTTGCCAGCGTGTGGCCGCTGATGGCTATTGCGCTTGCAACGCTGACAATGGCCTCCGTATTTGTCCGAGGACGCTTGCAATGAAATACAAGACCCACAGTCCCTTTCTACGGGAAACCGCTGCTGGCTTGAACCCAGGGCGCGCACGTTCGCTCGCACTGACCCTGTCCTGCCTGCTGCTGACTGCCTGTACGACCGTGGGCCCCGATTACCGCGAACCGCCGCCGGTCGATGTCGGCAGCGGCTGGACGCTGCCGCTGGCCAGCGACTCCCAGTCTGTGGACTTGAGCCAATGGTGGTCTGCACTGGGTGATCCAGTCCTCGATCACTTGATCACCACGGCACTGGCACAGAATCTGGATCTGCGTCAGGCTGCCGCACGCATTGATGAGGCGCGCGCCTTGCGTGATCGTGCGGCGGGCGAGCGGCTACCCTCTGTCAACGCTGGCGCGAGTGTCAACCGGCGCCGTCAAAGCGAGAACGGCCCTTTGCCTGTAGGCTCCATCCCCGGTCTCGACCCTACGCAGACCATCTACGATGCGGGCTTCGACGCGGCCTGGGAGGCCGATTTGTTCGGCGCCAGGCAGCGGGCCCTGGAAGGCGCCAGCGCCCGCCTGCAGGCGACCGAAGCCGAGGCACAGGGCGTACGTATGCGGATCGTGGCCGAGGTTGCGCGCACCTGGTTCACCGTCGTCGGCGCCCGTTACGAGCTGCGGGCACAACAGGCCACACTGGACACACTGCGGCAGACTTTGGCGCTGGTGCGCAAGCGGCACTCGCTGGGTGACGCGTCGGCCGCTGACGTGGAAGCGGCCAATGCCCAGTGGGCGGCCGTGAACGCACTGATCCCGGATATTCAGACGCGCCAGCGCACAGCAGTGCTTGGCTTGGGTGTACTGCTGGGCGCACCGCCCGAGCGGGAGCTCGCATTGCTTGATGGCCCATTGGCGGCGAGCACGCTGCGGGCGCTGCCGGTGGGTGAGCGCGCAGATGTGCTGCGCCGACGCCCTGATGTACTCGCTGCGGAACGTCGCCTGGCAGCGAGCTCCGCCGATATCGGTGTAGCCATGGCCGAGCTGTTCCCCAAACTCTCTATCGGTGTCGGCGGCGGGTTTCAAGCACTCAGTACGGGCGATTGGTTCGACGCATCCAGCTCGCGTTTTTCCATCTTGCCGCTAATATCCTGGCGCCTGTTTGATGGTGGCCGTGTTCGGGCCGAAATTCGGGCGCGTGAGGCGGCGGAGCGGCAGGCTGCATTGGCCTATGAGCAGGCGGTGCTGGCGGCGCTGGGCGATGCCGAGCGCGCGCTGAGCGACTATTACGGCGGGCTGGACACACTGCAGCGCCGGGGCATGGCACTGGATGCTGCACGCACGAGCTACGGCCACGCCAAGGCGCGCTACGCGGCGGGCGACATTGCGCTGGTCGAGTTACTGGCTGCCCAACGTAGCTTGCACGAGGCCGAAACCGCGGCTGCACGGGCACATACCAATGCTGCTGTGCAATTGGCAGCGCTATACAAGGCACTCGGAGGCGGCTGGGATGCGCCGACCTAAGTGGCCAAGCGAGGTGTGCTTGGAGGCCTTCCAGCACGGTGACTTGCTAGGCCGAACGCAGACGCGCCGGGCACTTGCGCACGATTGGGTGCCCGCAAGGCTCTTGACTCGTGTCATCTATGTTGGGAAGGCCCGAAGCGCGTCATACACGGCGACGCTGTGTGTTTATGGCTGCCGATACCAGCTCGACCACGGTTTGTGGCTGCTCCCGCTGAGGCATATGCCCAACGCCGGAGAGAATTTCGATGCGCACTGGACCGCCACTGTGTTGGCCAATGAGTTGGGGATGGCGGGTGGAACCGTACTCATCCTGTTCGCCATGAATGGCGAGTACTGGGCAGCGTACGCGCGGAAGTACATCCACCATCGACCAGGATGCAAAGCCAGGGTGCAGCCAAATTTCTGTCCAGGCGTCCAGCACCCAGCGCGCCTTGTCGCCATGGTACTTCGCCAGTCGCTCGATCTGCGCCGCTTCGTGGAACTGCATGCGCGCGATCCGTATGCCCTCCAGCGTCCGGTCTTCCGGGAATATCTGCGCGGCCAGCGTCACTAACGCTTCGCAACGTCCCACCTCATTGGCCGCACATTGGATTGCCATGCCGCCGCCCACGCTATGGCCCAGCACTACAAAGCCATCCACACCGAGCTGCTCGCAGACCCGCGGAAAGAAGTCACGCGCTTCCTCGGCTACAAAATCCAGCGACGGCAGCGCATCCCTGGCATCGGAGCGCCCGAACCCAAGCCGGTCGTAGGCGATCACTTCGCGGCCGGTGGCCTGGCATAGTGCAGCGGGGAAGTCGCGCCACAATGCCACACAACCCAACGAGTCATGCAGCAGCACAATGGGATTGCCGTGTGGCGGGTGCCCGGATGGCTGCCAGCGGCGGGTGAAGAGGCGCCCTTGCGGGTGTTGCACCCAATGGTCGCGGAAGGAGGGGAGTGTCGTAGCGTCAATCATGTTTTGAATATACGAATAGACATAACGATACGGCCTCCCTATGATGAAGTCCAGACGTCTAATCGACGAGCAGCAAGCGGCGTGTGGTTAGGGCGTTCGCGCCAGTGCGTATTGCATCGCCTGAAAACATAGGCAGGCATTATCAGGAAGGCAACATGGCCATCAGCGTATTCGATCTGTTCAAAATAGGCATCGGCCCCTCCAGCTCCCACACGGTGGGCCCCATGCGGGCGGCCGGAATGTTCACGCGCGCGCTGGCACGCCACGGCTGCATGAGCGCGGTGACACGGGTGCGGGTGGGCTTTTATGGCTCGCTGGGCGCCACCGGCAAGGGGCACGGTAGTGACAAGGCCGTGCTGCTGGGCCTGGCAGGCCATGAACCGGATACGGTGGATGTGGACCAGATACCAGCCATGCTGCAGGCCATACGCGATGCAGGGGTAATCACGCTGGCCGACAGCCACCCGATTTGCTTCGACGAAGCCCGCGACATTGTCTTCTTCCGCCGTCAAGCCTTGCCCTTCCATGCCAACGGTATGCTGTGTTCGGCCTTTGACCAGCAGGGTGCGGTCATCCACGAAGCCACCTACTACTCGGTGGGGGGCGGCTTCGTTGTCAGCGATGCGGTGGCCGCCGATGGCTCCAGGCAGAAGGTGATTGCACCAGATACGACAATTCTTCCGTTCACTTTCCACCACGCGGATGAGCTTCTGGCGCTCACACGCCAGCACGACATCAGCATTGCCGAACTGATGCGCGCCAATGAGCGCCATTGGCGCACCGACCACGAAATCGATGCCGGCCTGCTCAATATCTGGCAAGTGATGCAGGCCTGTGTGCGGCGCGGCTGCCATGCGCAAGGCATTCTGCCCGGCGGCTTCAAGGTGCGGCGCCGTGCGGCGGATCTCTTTGAACGCCTGGGCACGTTTGCATCAGACCCCGATGACCCGCTCCGGATCATGGACTGGGTCAATGTCTGGGCCTTGGCGGTGAACGAAGAAAATGCGGCGGGCGGTCGCGTGGTAACGGCCCCGACGAACGGGGCGGCGGGTATTGTCCCGGCTGTCTTGCACTACTACACCCATGCCATCCGCGGCGCCAGCGACAAAGGCGTGATCGACTTTCTGCTGACGGCGGGCGCCATCGGCATTCTGTACAAAGAAAACGCATCCATCAGCGGCGCCGAGGTGGGCTGCCAGGGTGAGGTCGGCGTGGCGTGCTCCATGGCGGCGGGTGCCCTGTGCGCTGTGCTGGGCGGTACCCCTGCGCAAATCGAGAACGCTGCCGAAATCGGCATGGAGCATCACCTGGGCCTCACCTGCGACCCGGTGGGTGGGCTCGTGCAAATCCCCTGCATCGAGCGAAATGCCATTGCGTCGGTCAAGGCCATCAACGCGGCGCGCATGGCGCTGCATGGCGATGGCTCCCACTATGTCAGCCTGGACAAGGTCATCAAGACGATGCGCGATACCGGCGCCGACATGCTCAACAAGTACAAGGAAACCGCGCGCGGGGGGTTGGCGGTGAATATTGTCGAGTGTTGAGTCAGCTACCATACAGCCATTCACGATCCAGCCTTCAACCTTGCCCTCAACGCTGTCCGCCCGCGTCACCGCACAGAAGGGCGGTGAACCTTATCCGCGAGCCTGCGCCATGACCTCCCTACAGCAACTGAACACTCCCTCCGCTCTCGTCGACGTGACGCGCATGCAGCGCAATATCGCCCGCATGCAGGCACGCATGGATGCGCTGGGCGTGCGTTTCCGTCCCCACGTCAAAACCAGCAAATCCCTGCCCGTGGTGCGGGCACAAATGGCGGCGGGCGCGCAGGGCATCACAGTGTCTACGCTTAAAGAAGCTGAACAGTTCTTCGAGGCCGGCATTGACGATATCTTCTACGCGGTCGGCATGGCGCCGGGCAAACTTGCACAGGCGCACGCGCTGGTCCGGCGCGGCTGCGCGCTCAAGCTGCTTACGGACAACGTGGATGCCGCGCAGGCAATCTGCACATACGGCGCCGAGCACAGCGTCATGTTCGAGGTATGGATAGAGATCGACACCGACGGCCATCGCTCGGGGATCAAGCCGAACGACGAGATATTGTTGGCGGTTGCGCAAGCACTGCGCGATGGTGGCATGCGCATTGGCGGCGTGATGACACACGCCGGCGCAAGCTACGAGCGCGATACGCACGAGGGCTTGCTCGAAATTGCCGAACAAGAGCGCGCAGGTGCGGTACGCGCCGCCCAGCGCCTGCGCGAGGCCGGCCTGCCGTGTCCGGGTGTCAGTATCGGCTCTACACCCACGGCATTGACGGCGGAGCATCTCGAAGGGGTGACTGAGGTGCGCGCCGGCGTGTATGTGTTTTTCGATCTGGTCATGCACAACGTCGGTGTCTGTTCGACCGACGAGATTGCACTGAGCGTGCTCACGACGGTGATCGGCCACCAGAAGGAAAAGGGCTGGGCCATTGTTGATGCTGGCTGGATGGCGATGAGCCGTGATCGCGGCACGCAGGCACAGAAGCGGGATTTCGGCTATGGCCAGGTATGCACCGAAGACGGCAGTATGCTGGAAGGCTATGTGCTTAGCGGCGCCAACCAGGAGCACGGGATATTGTCGCGTGCCGACGGCACGCAGAGCGATGTCGCCAAGAAGTTTCCGGTTGGCACACGGCTGCGCATTTTGCCCAACCATGCCTGCGCCACCGGCGCCCAGTATCCCGAATATCAGGCACTTCAAGCGGACGGCAGCGCCCAGGTGTGGCCGCGCTTCTATGGCTGGTAATGTTTGCTGGCGTGCTGCACGTGGGGCTTACATGGCCGCATGCGCCGGCTGTCACCCTTGCGTGGGTGGGCCCCGGGGGCAGCGGCCTGCCGCCGGCCCTGCGACCGTTGTATGCAACTGGGCTTATTTGGCGAACAACTGCCCCATGTCTTTAAACGCCTTGAATTCCAGCGCGTTGCCACAGGGGTCGAGCAGGAACATGGTGGCCTGTTCACCCACCTGGCCTCTGAACCGGATGTACGGCTCGATCACGAACTTGGTATCGAAGGATTTGAGCCGTTCCGCCAGCGCTTCCCACTGGCTCCATTCAAGCACGATACCGAAATGCGGTACAGGCACCTCGTGCCCGTCTACCGGATTGGTATGGGCATGATCCTGTGATGCCGTCTTGGGGTGTTCGTGGATGACCAATTGGTGGCCGTAAAAGTTGAAATCCACCCACTGCGTGCTGGAGCGGCCTTCTTCAAGGCCAAACACCTCGCCGTAGAAACGGCGCGCGGCGGGCAGGTCATAGACGGGAATGGCCAGGTGAAAAGGGGAGAGGCTCATTAGGGGTTCCGTGAATGGGTGGGGCCGGCTGGCAGTGCCTGCGGCCTGTCGATTGGGGATGCAATGTTGCAGGTTTCAACAGGCACGATCATAGAATACTTGGCCTTTGCGTGCAGCGTATGCGGCCCGCGTAGCGCCCCTCCGCCTGCCACGTTGTACAACAGCTTCAGGCGGTCTTCAGGGCCGTTGCGAGGTCTGCCGTTGTGCCTGGCGCGGCCGGTGTGGCCGATGACAGCGTCCATGCGCCTGACCCATCACCAGCCAGCGTGAACAGCGTTTGGTGGTGGCGCACCAACGTGCCGCGGTGACCCACACTAACCAGCAATGTGTCCGAAAGATGTGTTTTTATCAGCCGGTACATGGCATCTTCCAGGCCTTCGTCCATAGCTGACGTAGCTTCATCCAGCAATGCAAGCTCAGGGCGTGTCAACAACAGGCGGCCGAACGCCAGGCGCTGTTGCTCGCCAAGCGAGAGGATGCGGCTCCAGTCCGCGTCCTCGTCCAGCCGTGGTTCAAGATGCGAGAGCTGCACCGCGGCCAGGACGGCGCCAATCTCTGCGTCTGTGTCTTTTGAGTCCGGCAAGGGCAGTGGGGGAGTGGGCGTGATTGCCTTGGCTGCAGTGGCCACCACTGCATCGTCTGCTGCGGGCGTGTTCTCCTGTGGCCTTGAGCCCGGCACAGGGTGCGGGTAATACAAGGCGTTGCGCAGGGTGCCCAGGGGCAGGTAGGGCTTCTGGGCAAGAAACAGCGTGCTGTGCATGGGCCGGATGATGCGGCCCGTCGCGTGCGGCCACAGACCGGCAATGGCGCGCAGCAGCGTGGTCTTGCCCGCGCCTGAGGGCCCGCGGATAAGCAGCGGGCCGGTGCTGGCCAGATCCAACGATGCGTTCCCCAGCAGTAGATGTCCGTCGGGCGTGGTAACGGTCACACTGTGCAGGGCCAGCGCGCCCGGCTGATTCTGCAGGGCGGGCGATGGCAGTTGGGCTGCGTTATCGACTGCTCCGGAGAATCCGCTCAGCCGGTTCAGCGTGGCGCGGTAGGTGGCGAATTGGTCGTAGGCGTTGCGAAAGAACGAGAGGTTGTCTTGCAACTGCCCGAACGCCTGCGCCGTCTGCATCAAATCGCCCAGGCTGATCTGCTTGCTGAAGAAGCGCGGTGCCTGGATGATGAAGGGGAATACCACGGCGGCCTGAGACACAGAAAAATTGAAACCCAGGAATTTGAGCGACCGGTACACAATCGACCAGGCATTTTCGATCACTCGAGAGAAGCGATTGTTCAGCAGCATGCGTTCTACCTTCTCGCCGCCATAGAACGCGACGCTTTCGGCATACTCGCGCAGGCGCATCAGTGCATAGCGGTAATCGGCGTTAAAGCGTTCGTTAAGAAAGTTCAGCCCGATCAGCGGCCGGCCTATGCGGACCGCGCAGGCGGTGGCCAGTAATACATAGCCAAATACCAGGAACACCATACCGCGCGGTATATCGACGCTGCCCAGCGTGAGAGGGCCCGACAGGTTCCAGAGTATGAGCGTGAACGCGATCGTGGAGACCAGCGCATTGATCACGCCGAACGACAGCGTGAGCGAGCCTTGCACAAAACTGGCGATATCCTGTTGAATGCGCTGGTCTGGGTTGTCGGCCGGGGTGTCAAGGTATTGGGTGCGGTAATAGGCTTGGCCTTGCAGCCAGCGATCCAGCAGGCGCTCGTTGAGCCACACGCGCCAGTGAATCGTGAATGCCTGCTGCATGTAAAAATCGAGTAGCGAGCGCACCACATGCGCCAGGGCGAGCATGCCGAACAGGCCCATGGCGAGCCAGAATGCCTTCGCGTCCAGTTGCTGCAGCGCCGAATACATACTGTTGTACCAGTTGGAAAACAAGACTTGCAGGCGGACGGCCGCCAGCGTCAGCAATAGCAGCAGCCCCAGTGCGGCCAGTGGGCGCCAGTTGCGTCGAGGCGAAAAATACGATGCGGTCAGCACCCAAAACTGCCGGCCCCAGACGGTATATCGCGCCAGTGCGAACACCGTCGTCGCAGCGGCAAACATGGTGAGTAGATATGCCTTGAGCAGCCAGATGCCGCTTTCAATGAGCAGTGGATACAGGTTCATTGTTGTGTGTTTGTGGATGTGGTCTTGTTGACTGCGTGGGCGCACGCGTACAGATGATGCCTGCAGGCCGCCGGCACGCGACTACGCGGGTTTGACTGCGTCGACGGAGAAAAATTCCTGTAAATGTTTCATCAAGAACAGCGACGGTAGATTTACGGTATAAACAAGTCAACTATGACGAAGGGGGCGCTATGATTCGTGTTTTTGCTGTGTCCAGCCTGTTGGCGGGCCTTGCGGCGTGTACCGTACCAACGGCCGAACCACCCGGCCCGCCGGGCATGTGCAGCGCCCAGCGCATCAGCCCGATTCCCGGCCGTCATATGACGGCAGAACTGGAGCAGCAGGCGCGCCAGCTCAGCGGCGCCAGTGTCGTAAGGGTGATCCGGCCCGGCCAGGCCATCACGCGCGACTATAATGCCGGGCGGATCAATCTCCAGCTGGACAGCTACGACGTGGTGGTTCGCGCCTATTGCGGCTGACGGCGTGGCGGCCGGCGAATTCTCCGGGCACATATGACGCGCGAACGCTCAACCGCATGGCGGGTTTTTCTTGTTTTTCTCCGGCTAGGCCTGACCTCTTTTGGCGGGCCCATCGCGCATCTGGGGTATTTTCATGCCGAGTTCGTCAATCGCCGCCGTTGGCTCGATGAACACGAATACGCCGATCTGGTGGCGTTATGCCAGTTTTTGCCTGGGCCGGCCAGCAGTCAGGTGGGGCTGGCGCTGGGCCTGCGCCAAGCGGGCTGGCGCGGCGCATTTGCCGCATGGGCGGGGTTCACGCTGCCGTCGGCGTTGGTACTCATTGTTTTTGCATATGGGGTGTCCGGCATTCCAGGCCTGGCCGCGTCTCCCGTGGTTCATGGTCTGAAGTTAGCAGCCGTTGCAGTGGTCGCCCAGGCGGTTTGGGGCATGGCCAGATCGCTCTGCCCCGACCGCCCGAGGGCGGCACTGGCCATTATCGCCGCTCTGCTGGTGCTGGCCGTGCCGTCCGCACCGGGGCAGGTCGCCGCCATCGTGCTGGGTGGGGTGGCTGGTGCACGTTTGCGTGACGCGGGCAGCAGCCCCACCGCAGCCCAACCTGGTGGCTATCCCATCACGCGTCGCCAGGGCTTGGCGGCCCTGGTGTTGTTTGTCGGCTTGCTTCTGGCGCTGCCGTTGTGGGCTGCCGCAGCCGGTTCACCAGTTGCCGCCATGATAAGCGGCGTGTATCGCGCGGGCGCACTCGTGTTCGGCGGTGGGCACGTTGTGCTCCCGCTGCTGCAGGATACCGTTGTGCCTGTCGGGTATGTTAGCAATACAGATTTTCTTGCGGGTTACGGTGCAGCGCAGGCTGTACCGGGGCCGTTGTTCACCTTTGCGTCTTATCTGGGGGCGGTCGGGCAAGGGCCGCTGCATGGCTGGGTTGGTGGGCTACTGTTCCTGGGTGTTATCTTCCTTCCCGCTTTTCTTCTGGTGATTGCCGCTGTGCCCTGGTGGGACGCTGTACGCAAGCACACCACTGTGCGCCGCGCGATGGCGGGCATCAACGCCAGCGTGGTCGGCATACTGGGCGCCGCGCTGTACGACCCGGTCTGGACCAGCGCAATACATAGCCGGCTGCAGTTCGCCGTGGCCTTGGCCGCCTTCGGCCTGCTGGTCGTGGCGAGGCTATCGCCGCTGCTGGTTGTAGCCTTATGCGCAATAACTGGCGTCCTTTTATTGTAAGTGCGAATCATTCTCGTTTATGATCTTGGCTTTTAACTAATGCGCGGGCTGCGTGCTGCCCGCCAGAGAGGCCAGCGTCATCATGAAATGTTGTTTCGATTGCATCAACAGATATCGCGTGCGGGCATGCGCAGCCGAAGAAGCTCTTTCCCTGACTGCATTATCGCGGGCCATAGTTGCCTTAGGCGTGGCGTTTGCGAGCCTGTATTTGCCGGCAGCGGTGGCACAGGTACCGGCAGCCCCTGAAATCTCCCGTCTTCCCGGCGTTACCGTGCATGGCGATGCGCAAGCGATGCCGGCCGCACTGCCAGGTGGGTTGGCCGCTAGCGGCGGGACTGCGGGCATGCTTGGTACCCAGGATGTTATGGATGTGCCGTTCAACCTCGTCAGCTACACCAGCCGTTTCATCGAGAGTACTCAAGCCACCACCGTTGCGGAAGTGCTCGCGTATGATGCCTCGGTCGCCATCAGCCAGACCAGCGGCATGGTCGATTCGCTGTCGATACGCGGCTTTCCAATAGGAGAGGGCAATGTTGGAGAAACGGCCTTCAACGGCGTCTTTGGCATCGCGCCAAATTACCGCATCCTTACCCCCTACGTAGAGCGTATTGAGGTGCTCAAGGGCGCCACAGGCATGTTATATGGCATGCTGCCAGACAGCGGCGTGGGTGGAGTGATCAACATCGTGCCCAAGCGCGCAGCTACCGAATCGCTCACCCGTCTTTCGACCAATTACAGCTCTGAATCGATGGGCGGGGTGGAGTTGGATATCGGCCGCCGCTTCGGAGCCGATGGCCAAGTGGGTGTCCGCTTGAACAGCAGTCATCAGGCGGGTGCCACGGGGGTCGATAACCAGCAACGCAAAACATCCGTTGGCGCACTGGGGCTAGACTACCAGGGGGAGCGTCTGAGCGCAACGCTGGATACCATCTGGCAGCGTGACCACTGGAAGGCCCCCTCGCGGGTCTATTCGGTCGCGCCGGGCGTGCAGGTGCCCGACGCGCCAGATGGCTCAGCCAACCCCACCCAGAAGTGGGGCTGGTCCACCCTTGAAGACAGATCCGTACTGCTGGGGCTGAAGTACCGCGTCGGCGAGCAGTCCTCCCTGTTCGCCAATTTGGGGCGTGGCTTTTCCGAAGTTGACCGCATCTTCGATCAGCAGATGGTCTTGTCCAACGAGCGCGGCGATTTCTCCACGACGCCGCGCAGCGCGGTGTTCCAAGTAACGCGTGAAACTGCCAACGCAGGTATACGTACCCGTTTTGCCACCGGCCGCATCGACCACGCAGTCACGGTGGAAGCCAGTACCCTGGAAATCGAAAACGGATTCGGGATGCGTAACGGCACCAGTCTGCGATCCAATCTCTATGCGCCGGTACAGTACCCTGATCAGTACTTGCAGGGCCCCAACTCGGTATTGCGCGTGGCGCTCACGCGTCTGCGCGGCCTTGCGGTGTCCGACACATTATCCTTGTTCGACGACCGCATCCGGATCATTACCGGCCTGCGCCATCAGCACATCTCATCAAGAAGTTGGAGCACCGGTACCGGAGCGCTGGCGTCCCGTTATCGCGAAAGCGCCGTCACCCCGTCTGTTGGTCTGATCGTTCGCCCCACCAGCACCACCATGGTCTATGCCAGCTATATCGAAGGTTTGAACAAGGGCGATGTGGCGCCGCTGTCCGTCAGCAACGCCGGCGAAACATTTGCACCGTACACGTCGCGCCAGCACGAAGTGGGCGTCAAGTTCGAGGGTGAACACTTCAACGCCGGGGTAAGTGCATTCCAGATTATCCGTCCCGCCGGCGAAATAGACGGTGGGGTTTTCGGCGTCACTGCCGAACAGCGCAACCGTGGGCTGGAGTTCTCGCTGCAGGGGGAACCGGCGAACGGCTTGCGTGCGCTGATTAGCTTGATGCTGCTGGACGCCAGGCTAACGCATACCAGCCGCCTGGGTGTTGCCGGCAATCGTCCCATTGGTGCGCCCAACCGGCGCGCCAGCGCAGCGCTCGAATGGGATACCCCCTGGTTGGCGGGCCTGACGCTTATCGGCGGCGTGGTGTATACCGGCAGCCAATACGCAAACCAACAGAATACGGCCTTGCTCCCCGCATGGACGCGGGTGGATCTGGGCGCCCGCTACCGTACCCGTGTCAGTGGTACGCCCGTTACTTTGCAGGGTACGCTGCACAACACGTTCAACAATGGATACTGGTCGGGCGTTTCGCAGTGGGGCGCGTTCTCGCTGAGCTCTCCGCGCTCCCTCATGGTTACGGCATCGGCCGAGTTCTAGGCGCCGCCACGCGCGGCGACGATCTGGGGGTCGTTCAGTAGGATCGCGGCAAACTCGCGCACAAGGTCGGGCTGGGCAGGTTGCAGGGCATGTACCAGGTACAGCTCGCGTGCCGCCCAGGGGTCGATGATCTCCAGCGTTGCGATCCGCCCCTGGTGTGTTGCAGATGCCGCCACGCTGGCAGGCACAATGGCCGCGCCGACTCCAGCCTCCACCATGTACAACACAGCGCTGAAATTCTGCACATGAACCCGCACACGCATCGGGTTACCGGAAATCCGCGCCTGATTGCTCAGATACAGAAAATTGCTGCTGCTGCGCTCCAGCGATACCAGGTCGTGCGCAAGTATTTGCTCAAACGATGCCGTGACTGCGCCGGCAAGCGGATGGTCGGGCGCGACGGCGCATACCAGACGGTCGATGGCATATAACTCCCGACGCAGGCCGGGCCGCTCTTCGAGGCCCGCCCCAACGCCGATGTCGGCCTGGCCTTCTTCGATGGCCTGGCTGATCGTCGGGCTCTCTTTTTCTTTCAGGTCGACGTTGATGCTTGCATTGGAAACCAGAAAGCGGGCCAGGCTGGGGATGATGAAACTATTGAGCGAGCTGCTGTTGGCCAGCAACCGTACGCTGCCCCGCAGCCGGGTGGAATAGTCGCCAAGCTCTCTATGCATGGTTTCCACATCTGAAAGCAGTTTTCTGGCGTGTTTGGCCAGCACTTCGCCCGCGGGCGTAAGCTTCATGCCTTTCGGGGTGCGCAGAAACACAGGGCTGCCGACAGCATACTCGAGGTTCTTGAGGCGATAGCTGGCGGACGATGCTGTCATGTGCATGGCCGCCGCGCCCGTCGACAGATTGCCAACTTCGGCAATCGCTTGGAACAGGCGCAAGTCTTTCAGTTCGTAATGCAAGGCCGGCCTCCGTACCGGTAGCGTGCCGGGCCGTCCCGGTACACTACATCGTAACGGCTTTTCAGCCTGCATAGATGACCGTGGCGCGGCCCCACTGCGGCGGTTCACATGAGTGCGGTCGACCGCCTGCGCGCCCGATGATTAATGATGCGGGCGCGCGGCACGACCGACAGGGCTGCTGCTTCGGCTCGGGATCAGGCCTTCTGCTGCTTTGCGCGCACGAACTCGCCCATGTAATGCTGCGGTTCGCCGGTGTCGAAGGCCTGAGCGAATTCCCGCACACCGTTCAGGATGGCGGTCTCCAGCGGTTGGTCTTCCCATTCGCGCAGCAGGCGCTTCTGCTGCGCGAGCACTGTGGGGCCAAAACCCGCCAGCAGCTGCGCTACACGCGCGACTTCGGCATCGAGCTGATCAGCCGGCACGACGCGGTCCAGCAGCCCGTAGGCCAGCGCCTCGCGCGCCTCGATAATCTCGCCCGTCAGCAGCATCCAATTGGCGCGCGCCTGCCCAACCAGGCGGGGAAGCAGGGCGGCGTGGATGATGGAGGGGATCCCGACCTTGACTTCCGGCATACCCAGTTTGGCCTGTTCCGAACCGATGCGCAGGTCGCAAGCGAGTGCGAATTCCAGGCCGCCACCCAGGCACCAGCCAGGTATTCTTGCGATGACCGGAACCTTCAGCGCCCGCACCGCGTCCGACAACTGACGCAGCCCATCGATGAAGGCAGTGGCCGACGCAGTGTCGAAGTTGACCATCTCCTTGATATCGGCGCCAGCAACAAAGGCCTTATCGCCGTCCCCGCGCAGCACGACGACGCGCACCCGGGAATCCTGCGAGATGGCGTCCAGCGCCTGCCTGAGCGCGGCGATGACAGGCGTACCGAGAATGTTCAGGGTACCGGCATTGGCGATGCGCAAGGTTGCGATGCCTTGCTCGTCAATGCTCAGGTCGGCGTGATGTGCCCATTGTGTGCTGTCCATGGTGTGCCTTCTCACAGTTTCTCGAACTTGATATCGGTGACGACTTGCTGCCAGCGTGTGTTGGAGTCCTGAATCAGCTTCTTGAAGGCATCGCGCGATGTATAGTCGGGCACCGCGCCTTGTTGCTCGATCTGCGTGACAACTGCCGGGTCTGCAAGCGCCTTTTTCACGGCTGCATTCAGCGTATCCAAAATATCATCCGGTACACCGGCTGGCGCCGCCAGGCCAAACCAGGAAGGCGTATTGAGTTGAGGGTAGCCCACTTCTGCATAAGTGGGCACATCGGGCATTTGCTTGATGCGGGCGGGTGCGGCCACGGCCAATGGGCGCAGCGTGCCAGCCTTGATCTGGCCGGCGGAAGAGGGCAGGTTGTCGAACACGACGTCGATCTGCCCCGCCAGCAGGTCGGTCAGCGCCGGGCCCAGGCCTTTATAGGGTACATGCAGCATCTGGGTTTGCGTGGCACTCTTGAAGCGCTCGCCGAACAGATGGCTGTAGCCGCCGTTGCCGGATGAGCCGAAAGAGAGCTTGCCGGGCTCGGCCTTGAGTGTATCGACCAACTGCTGGAAAGTCTTGATGGGTGAGTCTGCCTTGACATCCAGCACACCCAGCACATTGGCCAAGTTGCTGATGGGTGAAAAATCTTTCACGGGGTCGTACAAAGAGGTTTTCTGCACGCTGGGGTTTACCGCGTGTGAGCTTTCAACGGCCATGACCAAGGTATAGCCGTCAGGCTTTTCGCGAGCCGCGGAAGCGCTGCCGATTGCGCCGCCCGCGCCGGGCTTGTTCAGGATGACCACCGGCTGGCCCAGCGCTTCGCCCAGCTTGGGCGCCACAATGCGGGCGATCAGATCAGTGGTGCCGCCGGGGGCGTAGGGTACGACCAGGCGAATGGGTTGATCCGGATAGGCGGCCAATGCCGATGAGGCCAGGGCGATCAGACAGGTGCCGGTTGCAGTGCGTACGGACCAGCGGCTTACGAATGTCGAAGTCATAGGGGGCTCCTCTAGATTGGTGGTTTGGCGTTCAGGCCAGGTCTTCAAGCATGCGGGTGTGCTCGCCCAGAAGCGGCGGCGCGGCGGTTGCGGCGAGGGTGCGCGATGCGGCCAGCATGGGGTTGCCGACCAGCCGCATTTCACCCATCACGGGATGGTGCACGGTATTCAACATCCCGCGGTGCCGGACTTGCTCGTCGTTGAACACATCCTCGAGTGTGTTGATGGCGCCCCAGGATATGCCGAGTTCGTCCAGCGCGTCAGTCCAGTACTTGCGGGGGTGCTCGGCGATAATGCGACCGAGTTCGGCGCGCAGCGACGCCAGGTTTTGTATCCGCGCGCTGTTAGTGGCATAACGGGGATCCTCTGCCAGCGCGGGGTGCCCGCTGAAGACGCAGAACTTACCGAACTGGCTGTCATTGCCGATGGCCAGGATGAAGTAGCCGTCTGCAGCGCGGAAAACCTCGTAAGGTGCCAGATTGGGGTGTGCGTTGCCGCTGCGCTCGGGGTTCTTGCCCGAGACGAGATAGTTTGCCGCCTGGTTGGCATTCATCGCCACGGCAACATCCAGCAGCGCGAGGTCCAGCCAGACGCCCTGACCGGTTTGCTGGCGTTGGAATAGCGCAGCAAGGATGGCGGACGTGGCATACATACCGGTCGAAATGTCCACCACCGCGACGCCGGTGCGCAGGGGGCCTGCACCAGGCGAACCGTCGGCGTGTCCGGTATAACTCATCAAGCCGCCCAGACCCTGGAAAATATAGTCATAGCCTGGCCGCTGTGCCTTGGGCCCCGTCTGGCCGTAGCCGGTAATCGATGCGTATACCAGGCGCGGGTTGATGGCCTTGAGGCTGTCATAATCGAGCTGGTAGCGTTTGAGTGTGCCGGCGCGGTAGTTCTCGACCAGCACATCCGCGTCACGAATAAGATTCAGCAACTGCGCACGGCCGGTGTCGCTCTTGAAATCCAGGCATACCGAACGTTTGCCGCGATTGCAGCACATGAAATAGGCCGACATCGTCTGGCCATCCGGGCCTTCCAGATACGGCGGCCCCCAGGCGCGCGTGTCATCCCCGGCGCCCGGCTTTTCGATCTTGATCACTTCCGCGCCCAGATCCGCCAGGTTCTGTGTACACCATGGCCCCGCGAGAATGCGGGACAGATCCACGACGCGTATACCTTTCAATGCGTTCGCAATCATCACTGCCTCGTTGAAAACAACAAGCAGTCTACGTCGCGCGCGCCTTCTCGATCCAGTTCAAATATTCGATCGCGGTGTTCGAAAAAACCGCAGGCCTATGTGCCGCATGGCGCTGCGCACCAGATCCGCAAGGTATCACGGTGCGCAGGCGACGATGCCTCAGCTGATTTGCAGGTTCAGCTTCTTGACGACGTTGTGCCAGTAGCCGATCTGGCTATCGATGAAAGCCTTGAGCTCTTCGGGTGTGCTGCTGGCGGGCTCTGCGCCCTCATGCCGGAAAGTGGTCTGTAGCTTCTGCGAACTCATGACCTTCACCACGGCGGCATTCAACGTCTTGATGACTTCGTCGGGTGTGCCGGCGGGCGCAAGCAGCGCGTTCCAGGTGTTGATCTCATAGTTGCCGAACTTGCTGTTCTCGGCCATGGTGGGAATGTCGGGCAGCTGGGGCGAGCGCGCTTTGGTGGTGACGGCGAGCGCGTCAAGCTTGCCAGCCTTGACCAGCGGCAGGGCGGCCGGCAGTGTGGCAAACGTGAACTGGGCGTCGCCGCTCATGATCGCGGTGTTGGCCATGGCGCCGCCACGGTAGGGCACATGGACCACGTCCAGGTTAGCGGCATCGCTGAACATCGCCGCAGCGATATGTACCGGAGACCCGTTGCCGCTGGTTGAGTAGTTCAACGTTCCGGGTTTGTCGGCGGCGGCCTTCACCAGCCCGTCCACCGTTTTATAGTCGCGCTTTGGATCGGCCACCAGCACGAGCGGGATAGACGCCAGCATTGAGACGGGCGCGAAGCCCTTGACCGGATCGTAATTGAGCGAGCTGTACAGGGCCGGGTTCATGCCGTGGCTGGACACAGTGGCAATAAACACTGTGTAGCCGTCAGGCTTGGCATTTTGCACATAGGCCGCGCCTATGCTGCCGGCGGCGCCTGGCTTGTTCTCGATCACGACGGAAGCATTGAGCGCTGTAGCCAGTTGTTCGCCCAGGGCGCGGGCAAGAATATCTGTTGTACCGCCCGCCGCATAGCCCACCACCAGCCGGATAGGCTGCTCGGGATAGGCTGCCGCAGCGTTGCCTGCCGCAAATGCCAGCGCCAGCGCCGGCAGTACATGCTTCAATGATGTCATCCTCTTCTCCTTGTCGATGAGGTGGTTCAGCGGCCTTTGAAATCGGGCCGCCGTTTTTCGGCGAAGGCGCGTTTGCCTTCCTTGTAATCGTCACTTTCAAAGCACTGGATCACCAGCGCTTTCATTTCGTCCAGGTCAATCTCTTCGCAGCGGTCGGCGAGGGTATTGATCATCTTTTTGCCTGCCTGCAGCGTCAGCGGTGCGAGCGCGTTGATTTTGTCCAGGTAGGCCGCTACACAGGTGTCCAGCTCGTCGCGTGTCGTCACCGCGTGCAGCAGGCCCTTTTCGCGCGCTTGCCTGGCGGGGAAGCGGTCCGCCGTCAGGAATATTTCGAGCGCATTGGCAGTGCCCGCGGCACGCACAAGATTCTGGATCGCACTGAAGCGGTAGCCCAGGCCCAGCTTGCCCGCCGGAATGGCGAACGAGGAGCCGTCGCTGGCGATGCGCAAGTCGCAACATAGGGCAATATTGAGCCCGCCCCCTATGCAGTAGCCATTGATGCGTGCCAGCAGCGGCTTGGGGAAATCGCGCAGCGCGAGCTGGGCGCGTTCGGCGACGATCTCGTATTGTTCGACGGCGTCGCTGCCCGTGCGCAAGGTGTCGAACTGCGAAATGTTCGCGCCGCTGACGAACGCCTTTTCACCTGCACCGGTCAACACGACGCTTTTGATCTCCGGATCGTCCTGAAAGGTGGTCAACGCCAGCGGAATGCCGTCCCACATGGCATAGGAGATGGCATTGTGGCGATCCGGGTCATTGAAGGTGATCCAGCCGGATGGGCCTTCTTTCTCCACGATGAGTTGCTCACAGAGCTCGTTTTGCAGAATACGCTGGCGGCGGGTCATGTTTGTTCCTTATTCATGTATGCGGTAATGCCGTTGTTCAGGTGTTTGCGCACCGCGGCTCGAGCAGCATCGCTGTCCTGGCGCTTGATGGCGTCGAAGATCTCCTGGTGCTCGGCATCCACATGGCCGATGCGAGCCGTGCCGCTGTGGTGGTAGCGCAGCGTGCGCACCGCGTTGTGGATGACATAGCTCAGGTGCTCCATGAGGCGGATGAAATACGGGTTGTTGGCGCAGTGCGCAATCGCCATGTGAAACGCGAGGGCGGCATCGGCAGCGCGTTCCCAGTCTTTGCCAGCCTCGTCGGTTTTACGCAGCGCGGCTTCCAGCGCGGCCAGTTGTGCGGGCGTGCGCGCTTTGGCCGCCAGTGCCGCAGCGCCAGCTTCGATTTCGACGCGTAGTTGGGAGACTTGCAGTAGTTGCTCAATGTCCAACAAGTCGTCTTGAATGATTTCGAACCGACGGCCATTGGCATTGCCAGCCACAAAAGTGCCCACGCCCCGGCGTGTTTCAACCAAGCCATTGAGTTTCAGGCGGGCGATGGATTCGCGCACAACATTGCGGCTGACGCTGAACTGTCTGGCCAGATCATGCTCGGTGGGCAGCCGTTCGCCTTCCTTGAAGTCGCCCGATAGAATTTTCAGGCGAATTTGTCGGGCAATAGCATCGGGCAGGTTGTCCGGCCGTTCGAATGCGGTAAACATGGCGCACCTCGTGAAATGAATGACGGGCTGTTATATCACCCCTTCCGCCCTCAGTGCGTCGATCTCCCCGGCTGACAGGCCCAGCATGCCGTAGACGGCTGTATTGTGCTCGCCGTGCGCCGGGGCATGGACGTATTCGCCGGTATCCGAGCGACTGAAGCGGATGGCTTGCCCCATTACTTTGATGTCGCCCAGCTCGGGATGGCGCAGCGGGGCAGCCATGTTCAGATGCTGTACTTGTTCATTCTCGAACGTTTTGTCCATGGTCAGGATAGGACCGCAGGGCACCCCTTCCTGATTCATCAGGTCTATCCATTCATGTGTCGGCCTCATCTGCGTACGCGCACCAATGGCGGCATTCAGAGAAGGGCGATTGCGGGCGCGCAGCGGCACCGTGGCGTAGCGCTCGTCTTCCAGCAGTTCTTCGGCGCCGATCACCTTGCACAGCCGCGCGAAAATGCCATTGCCCATCGCAGCGATATTCATGTGCCCGTCGGCGGTCGGGAACACCCCGGTGGGGCTGCTGGTGGGATGATCGTTGCCGCTCTGGCCGGGCACTTCTTTGTTCATCAGCCAGCGCATGGCCTGGAAGTCCATCATCCACACTTGCGATTGCAACAGCGAGGTTTGCACCCATTGGCCTTCACCAGACTGTTCGCGCTCGAGCAAGGCAATGAAAATACCGATGGCGCAGAACAGGCCTGCGGTCAGATCTGCAACGGGGATGCCGGCGCGCATGGGGCCGCGACCGGGTTCGCCCGTCACTGACATGATCCCGCCGATACCCTGGGCGATCTGATCCAGCCCCGGACGGTCTGCATAGGGGCCATCCTGCCCGAAGCCCGACACGCTGGCGTAGACGATGCGCGGGTTGACCTTGCGAAGGCTCTCGTAATCGATGCCTAGCTTGAATTTGACGCTGGGGCGGTAGTTTTCGACGATGACGTCGGCCTGTTTGACCAGTTCCAGGAAGAGGGCTTTGCCTTTTGGATGCTTCAAATTGAGCGAAATGCTCTTTTTGTTGCGGTGCGTGTTCTGATAATCGGCAAACTGGGCTGAGCCGCCTGGCTTGTCATCCGCGGCGGTAGAGGGCTCTTCGATTTTGATTACGTTGGCACCCCAGTCGGCAAACTGCCTGACGGCCGCCGGCCCCGAGCGCACGCGGGTCAGGTCGAGTACGGTAAAACGCGCCAATGGTTTCATATGCAGCTCCTCATGCTTTTCCTGGTGCACTGCAGACCGCAAGTAGGGCTGCATACAATTGATTTATTTGTTGGTTGTTGGACATCCTATAGGAAGAGCAAAAAAAATGCAAAAACATTTCACACATATCGAATTACCCGAAACGGAGCGTGGGGTGGAAGGAGAGGTGGGAGAGGTGGGCAGCTGCCGCCGATACCAGGGGGACAAGAAATGCGAGGCCGTGCGGGATAACAGGCCAAGGGCTCGGTTCAACCTTTTGGCGCGGCCGTCAGGGGTGGAAGACGACGGGCGACTGGGGTGGACTTGATGATGGCTGTGCTGGTTTGTGCGTGGTCGGCCAAGGTATCGAGTATGGCATCGAGCTGCGCCATGCTTTTGACGTCGAGCCGCGCAACGAAACAATCTTCGCCCGTTACTTTGTCGCATTCGGTAAATTCGGGCGTGGCGGCGATGCGGCGCTCGACGGTGTGCATTTGGCCGGGCAGGGGGCGGATACGCACGATGGCTTGCAGCAGATAGCCGAATGCGACTGGGTTGATCGTGATGGTGTAGCCCGTAAGGATGTTGCGTTCTTCCAGGCGCTTGAGCCGTTCGGACACGCTGGGGGATGACAGGCCGCTCAGGCGCGCGAGTGCCTTGATAGACAGTCGGCTGTCTTGCATCAGGGCGTTGAGCAGGATGTGGTCGATGTCGTCGGTCATGTGGTCCCCTTGATAGGTGGTCATGGGCGGTAAACCGCCCGCTCGTTGATCGGGCGCGTGAATCAACCTTGAGCAATGCGTGTGATGGAAGGGCACCGCCGAGGCCGTTGGCGCACACCAGCGGCCTCGGTTTTGCCATGATGGCGCACCTGTAAGGTATAAGGCAAGTTTTGCTTTCGAGAAACAGGCGAAATGCATTTCCCGCTTAATCAATTCCATGGTGCGACTGGCGATTTGGCTGCACACTAAAGGCCATGAAAAAGACGTCGAAAATAGGTCTCGCCCGGGCCTGGTGTTAACGGACAAGCAGTGCTGGCCAATGGTTGAGACGGCAGGCACTCAAAACGACACCCAATGCAGAGTGGCCAAGGCCCGAGGTCAACCTTGCGGTTTCCGCGTGTAAATACTCTGGAGTAGATCATCATGGATGCATCCATACGGCGCGGCTCGTTCGAGATGACGGCCGCCATGCTGGTTTCCGGCACCATAGGCTGGTTTGTGCTTAGTTCGGGCCAGCCATTGGCTGACGTCGTGTTCTGGCGCTGCGCGATCGGTGCGATGACCTTGCTGCTGATCTGCGGCGGGATGGGCATGCTGCGGCGCGATGCAATATCCGCCGCCGGCCTGGGTTGGGCTGTCATCAGTGGCCTGGCCATCGTGGGCAATTGGCTGCTGTTGTTCGCCGCATACTCACGCGCATCGATAGGTATTGCCACAGCGGTCTACAACACTCAGCCGTTTATGTTGGTGGCGCTGGGTGTACTGTTTCTTGGCGAACGGGTGACCGCCGACAGAATCCTCTGGCTGCTGGTCGCCTTTGGCGGCATGCTTGCCATTACGCAACAGCATGGCGGCCCCACATATGGGCACGGAAACTATCTCTACGGCGTGCTGCTGTCCTTGGGTGCCGCCTTCCTTTATGCAGTGGCGGCGCTGTTGGTCAAGCGCCTCACCGGCACACCGCCGCATCTGATTGCCTTGATCCAGGTACTCGCCGGCGCGTTGCTCATGGCGCCATTTGCCGGCTGGGAGGGCATGCCGTCGCTCGATGGGCGGGCGTGGGCGCTGCTGGCGACCATGGGTGTCGTGCATACAGGCTTCATGTATGTGCTGCTGTACAGCGCCATTCAGCGCCTGCCCACCGCATTGACCGGGGCACTGTCCTTTATTTATCCCATTGTCGCCATCGTGGTCGACTGGGTCGCGTTCGGACACCGGCTTGGATGGTTGCAATGGGTTGGCGTGGTGCTGATTCTCGCGTCGGCGGCTGCTATGCGGCAGGGATGGTCGCCATTCAGCCTTCCTCATCTGCGCGCTGCGCGCCGGGTTTCGCGGTAGGTGTCACTGCGGATGGTCAAACAGGTGCATGGGGGCTATCATTTTCCGGAAAAATCAGGAGAGTTCCATGTCAAGCATATTCGACCAGGATCTGCCGCAAACACCGGCCAACCACGCACCCTTGTCTCCGCTGTCATTCATTGAGCGCAGCGCGCAGGTGTACCCCGATCGTCTTGCGGTCGTGCATGGTTCGGGGCCTTCGGCGCTGCGGCGCACCTGGTCCGAAACCTATGCGCGTTGTCGCCGGCTCGCCAGCGCCTTGGCGGCCTCAGGCGTACGCAAGGGTGATACGGTAGCGGTCATGCTGCCCAATACGCCGCCCATGGTCGAGGCACATTTCGGCGTGCCCATGGCCGGCGCAGTGCTCAATGCGCTCAACACCCGCCTTGATGCCGACATGATCGCCTTCATGCTCGACCATGGCGAGGCCAAGGTGGTGATTGTGGACACTGAGTTCGCCCCCACCATGCAAAAGGCATTATCTTTGCGCAAGGCGTCAGCCCCCATCAAGGTGATCGACGTTGCGGATCCGCTCTTCACGGGCACCCATAAAAGCGTGGGCGAAGTCGCCTATGAAGACTTCCTGGCACAAGGGGATCCAGGCTACGTCTGGGAACTGCCCACCGACGAATGGGACGCCATCGCGCTCAACTACACCAGCGGCACCACTGGCAACCCAAAGGGCGTGGTCTATCACCACCGGGGCGCGGCGGTCGCCGCCATCTCAAATATCCTGGAATGGGACATGCCCAAGCACGCCGTCTACCTCTGGACGCTGCCCATGTTCCATTGCAATGGCTGGACATTTCCCTGGACGGTCGCGGCCCGTGCGGGGGTCAACGTCTGTCTGCGCAGGGTCGAGGCTCAGGCCATTTTCGATGCCATCCGCGAGCATGGGGTCACGCACTACTGTGGCGCGCCCATTGTGCACAGCCTGCTGGTCAATGCGCCGGACACCATGAAGGTCGGTATCCCGGCCGGCGTCAAGGCCATGGTGGCCGGCGCCGCGCCGCCCGCATCAATGATCGAAGGCATGGAGCGCCTGGGGTTCGACCTGACACATGTCTACGGCCTGACTGAGGTCTACGGGCCGGCCACCGTGTGCGCCAAACACGACGCCTGGAACGATCTCGACATCGGCGACCGGGCGCGGCTGAACGCACGCCAAGGGGTTACCTACCATCTGGAGCGCGGTATCAGCGTCATGGATCCCGCCACCATGCAGCCAGTGCCGGCCGATGGTGAGACCATGGGCGAAATCATGTTCCGCGGCAATATCACCATGAAGGGCTATCTCAAGAACCCCAAGGCGACTGAAGAGGCGCTGCGGGGCGGCTGGTTCCACAGCGGCGATCTGGCGGTGATGGATCCCGATGGCTATGTCAAAATCAAAGATCGCAGCAAAGACATCATTATTTCGGGCGGTGAAAACATCTCGTCTATCGAGGTGGAAGACGTGTTGTATCGTCATCCCGCTGTGCTGGCGGCAGCGGTGGTGGCGCGCCCCGACGAAAAATGGGGCGAAACTCCGTGCGCCTTTGTCGAACTGAAAGAGGGTGCCCAAGTTTCGGCTGCCGACATCACGGAGCACTGTCGCAAGCATCTGGCGGGCTATAAGGTGCCGCGTACTGTGGTATTCCAGACGCTGCCCAAGACGTCCACCGGTAAAATCCAGAAATTCGAGCTGCGTAAACAGGCCGAGGCGCTGGACGCCGCGCCGGCGAAGTAGGCGCAGGATGCTGGGCGGGCCGCAGCCGTCGCGGCCCGCTTTTTTATTTTTCGGGAGAATATACGAATGCCATCTTTTGATGTGGTGTCTGAAGTCGACAAGCACGAATTGAGCAACGCGGTCGATCAGGCCAATCGCGAGCTGTCCACCCGTTTCGACTTCAAGGGCACCGACGCCACCTTCGAGCTCGAGGGCTATGTGGTGACGCAGTCAGCGCCCAGTGTGTTCCAGCTCAACCAGATGCTGGATATCCTGCGTGGGCGGCTTTCGGCGCGCAGCATCGACGTGCGTTGCCTGGAAGTGGGCGACGCGCTGGAGAACGTGGCCGGCGCGCGGCGCAAGGTAACCGTGCGGCAAGGCATCGAGCAGGCTGTGTCCAAGAAGTTGATTGCCGAGATCAAGGCCGCCAAGCTCAAGGTCGAGGCGCAGATCAACGGCGATAAACTGCGCGTCACTGGCAAAAAGCGCGACGACCTGCAAGCGGTAATGGCCTTGCTGCGAAAGTCTGATGTAGACCTGCCTTTGCAGTTCAACAACTTTCGCGACTGATCCGCTGCGCAACGCGGCGGCCAGGCGGCCGCGTTGCGCGCCCACGCAGGCCGTACTGTTCAAGGTTTGAGGCGATAGCCCGTCCTGAAGATCCACCCCACCAGCGCCACACAGAGCCCCAGGAACAAGAGCGTCATGCCCAGGCTGAGCCATAGGCTGACATCCGCCTTGCCGAAAAAACTCCAGCGAAAACCGCTCACCAGATACACCACCGGGTTCAGCAAAGTAACCTTTTGCCAGAACTGCGGCAGCATGTCGATCGAATAGAAGCTGCCGCCCAGGAAGGTGAGCGGTGTGACGATAAGCAATGGCACCAGTTGCAGCTTCTCGAAGCCGTCGGCCCAGATGCCGATGATGAAGCCGAACAGGCTGAAGGTAACGGAGGTGAGCACCAGAAAACCGATCATCCACAGCGGATGATCAATGTGCAGCGGCACGAAGAACGCCGCCGTGGCCAGGATAATGGCCGCCAGGATCAGCGATTTGGTGGCTGCGGCGCCCACATAGGCGATGGTGATTTCCAGGTAGGAAAGCGGTGCCGACATCACTTCGTAAATGGTGCCCGTAAAGCGTGGAAAATAAATGCCGAAAGAGGCGTTGGAAATACTGTGCGTGAGCAGCGACAGCATAATCAGGCCGGGCACAATGAAAGCGCCGTAGCTGATGCCGTCGATCTGGGTGATGCGGTTGCCGATTGCCGCACCGAACACTACGAAATACAGCGAGGTGGAGATGACCGGTGCGATCAGGCTTTGCAGCAGCGTACGCCAGGCCCGCGCCATTTCGAAGCGATAGATAGCGCGCATGGCATGCACGTTCATGGCTGGGCTCCAGTGGGTGCGACGGCGGATACTGCTACGGGCTGAGCCTGCGGCGCGGGTTCGCGCAGCAGGCTCACAAAGATATCTTCGAGAGAGCTCTGCGTGGTGCGCAGGTCGGAGAACGGAACGCCGGCACGATCCAGGGCCTGAAGCAGGGCGGCGATATCGTTGTGATCCTGGCGTGCGTCATAAGTGTAGATAATTTCGCGACCATCGTCCGACAGGGCGAGCTGGTAGGGCGCCAGATGTGCGGGCAGCGCTGACAGGGCGTCGCGCAGCTGCAGAATGAGTTGTTTTTTTCCTAATTTGCGCATGAGTTCGCGTTTTTCTTCCACCAGGATGATGCGGCCGTGGTTGATCACACCCACCCGGTCGGCCATTTCCTCAGCCTCTTCGATGTAGTGGGTGGTCAGGATGATGGTTACCCCCGTGCCGCGCAACTGGCGGACCAACGCCCACATTTCCTGGCGCAGCGAGACATCGACGCCTGCCGTGGGTTCGTCCAGAAACAATATTTGCGGCTCGTGCGACAAGGCCTTGGCGATAAGTACCCGCCGCTTCATGCCACCTGACAGTGTAAT
The DNA here is from genome assembly GCF_021653995.1 of Paracandidimonas lactea. Classification (NCBI taxonomy): domain Bacteria; kingdom Pseudomonadati; phylum Pseudomonadota; class Betaproteobacteria; order Burkholderiales; family Alcaligenaceae; genus Paracandidimonas; species Paracandidimonas lactea. The sequence goes on along the minus strand of NZ_JAJJOZ010000001.1, from coordinate 608,788 downwards.
GAGCTTGTTGTCCTTCTTGTCCCACAGTGTGAGTGCGCGCAGCACCTTTTCGATGTGGGCTGGGTCGGGCGCCTTGCCAAACAGGCCGCGGCTGAAGCTGACCGTGTCCCACACGGACTCGAAGGCGTCGGTGGTGAGCTCTTGCGGCACCAGGCCAATGCGCGCCCGTGCGGCGCGGTAATCGACCACGATGTCATGCCCATCGGCGCGCACAGTGCCGGTGGTGGCATTGACCAGGCCACAGATGATGCTGATGAGTGTTGTCTTGCCTGCCCCGTTGGGGCCGAGCAGCGCGAAGATTTCGCCGCGCCGGATGTCGAGGTTGATATCTGTGAGGGCCTGGAATCCAGAGGCGTAGGTTTTGCCCAGACCGCGTATTGAGATGACTGGCTGCATGCGTGATTTTCCTGTGGCTCTGGGGCACAATAGCACATCCGGGGCGTGTCCCGTCGCCCGCGCGGGGGCAAGCGCTAGCATGACAGCAGACGATACTTTTTTTCATCCACCATCCATCGGCCTGGCAGGCCCGGGGGGGGCGGATACGCACAAAATCTTGCGCCAAGCGCTGCTGACGCCACGCCAGATGGCGGTGGCCGATCAAGGCGCCATTGATGCCGGCGTCAGCGGCGCCGCACTGATGGAGGCCGCCGGCGCGGCGGTTGCCAACGCGATAGTAGGGCGCTGGCCCAGATGCCCGATCGTGGTGCTCTGCGGCCCAGGCAATAATGGCGGCGACGGCTTTGTTGCGGCGCGTCACTTGCATGCTGCGGGCTGGCCTGTGCGGCTTGCACTGCTTGGCACACGCGAACATCTCTCCGGCGATGCCGCCTTGCACGCCCACGCCTGGGAGGGCCCGATCGAAACCATGCAACCGTCTGTGCTCGATGGCATGGAGCTGGTTATCGATGCGCTATTTGGCGCAGGCCTCGCCAGGCCGATCGAGGGTGCGGCAGCCGATGTGCTGCAGGCGGTGCAAGCGCGGGGCCTGCCGGTGTGCGCGGTGGATATCCCCAGCGGCGTTGATGGTGCCAGCGGGGTGGTCCGCGGGATGGCCGTACAGGCTGCCCTTACTGTCACCTTCTTTCGCAAAAAAACCGGCCATGTGCTCGAACCCGGCCGAGGGCTGTGTGGCGACCTTGCTGTGGTCGACATCGGCATTCCGGCATCTGTACTCCAAGCGGTCCAGCCTTCGGTTTTCGAGAACGACCCAGTTCTATGGTTGTCCGCCTATCCTTGGCCGCAAGCCGTCGGGCACAAGTACATGCGTGGCCATGCCTTGATTGCCGGCGGGCGGCTCATGACGGGGGCGGCCCGCCTGGCGGCGCAGTCTTGTGCGCGCATGGGTGCGGGGTTGGTTACCGTTGCGGCGCCGCTGGTCAGTTGGGCAGTCTATGCGGCGTCGCTCACTAGCATCATGGTTCATCCCATGAAAGAAAGCGGTACGCTCGAAGACATCCTGGCCGATGCCCGCATAAATACCGTGGTGGTCGGCCCTGGCGCAGGCGTGTCCGACCTCACCCGCAAGCATGCGCTGCAGGCTCTGTCCGGCCAGCGCGCAGTGGTGCTGGATGCGGATGCCATCAGTGTCTTTGCGCCCGATCCCGATACGCTATTCGGTGCCATCAACGGGCCTTGCGTACTCACCCCGCACGAGGGCGAATTCAACCGTATTTTCGATGCGCAGGGCGACAAGCTCAGCCGCGCACTCACCGCGGCCCGCCAGAGCGGCGCGGTGGTCGTGCTCAAGGGCGCCGATACAGTCATCGCGGCGCCCGACGGCAGGGCGGCCATCAACACCAATGCGCCGGCCGAGCTGGCCACAGGCGGTACGGGCGACGTCCTGGCCGGCATGGTGGCGGGCTTGCTGGCGCAGGGCATGCCGCCCTATCTGGCGGCTGCAGCGGCGGTGTGGATACATGGCGAGGCCGCTCGCCTGTTCGGGCCTGGGCTTATTTCCGAAGACCTTCCCGCGCTGATTCCACGCGTCCTCAGGCGCATGCGGCGTCGGGCCGGTTAAACTGCACGTGTTCAGTTAAACAGCACTGCGGGGTATTGCATTACCGCCCCGTGCTCCCCGTTGCCATGTCCGACGTCATTGCCCTGGTTTTCGATTTCGACGATACGCTTGCCCCCGACAGCACCTCTGGCTTCCTGGCCGATATCGGTGTCGACGCAGCGCATTTCTGGGCCGAAGACGTCGGCCCACTGCTCAATCAGCACGATTGGGATCCTGTGCCCGCCTACTTGTACCGTATGATCGAGCTATCGCAGCGGGGGCAGTACGGCGCCATCACCCGCGAGCGCCTGCAAGACTGGGGGCGCCGCCTGCCGCTGCACAGTGGTGTGGATACGCTGTTTGAACGCCTGCGCGCCATGGTGCGTGCGCGGCATCCCCATGTACAGCTCGAGTTCTACCTGATTTCCAGCGGCATCGGCGATGTGGTGCGCAGCACCCGTATCGCGCACGAGTTCACAGACATCTGGGCGTCAGAATTCGTCTATGCCCCCGACGAAGGCGGCATTCATTTCCCGCGGCGCATTGTCAGCTTTACCGACAAAACGCGGTATCTGTTCCATATCCAAAAAGGCATCATCGGCGCCCAGTCACGCAACAAACCCTTCGAGGTCAACCGCAAGGTGCCGGCTGAAAAACTCCGCGTGCCGTTCGAGCAGATGATTTTCGTGGGCGACGGGTACACCGACATCCCGTGTTTTTCCTTGATCCGGCGCTCTGGTGGCGTTGCCTTTGGTGTCTGGGACCCTCGGCACCGCGACAAGCGCAGCCGGGCCTGGGGCTTCATCCAGGAAGGGCGGGTGTCCAACCTCAACCAGGCCCGTTACGATGACGAAGCCGAACTCTATCAATGGTTGGAAGAGGCTGTCGAAAGTTTGGCCGGCCGTATGGCGCTGAACAGCCGGACCTATCGTGGTTGATACGCCAGTGTTCGACGATGCCGACGCAGCGGCTATGCGGCTGGCCATGGCGCAGGCCGACCTGGCCCGCCTGGCCGGTGAAGTGCCTGTGGGCGCGGTGGTGCTGGATGCCGACGGATGCGTCATTGGCCAAGGCTACAATCGCACCATCTGCGATCACGACCCCAGTGCGCATGCCGAAATCGTTGCCTTGCGCGACGCCGCCGCACGCTTGGGCAACTATCGCCTGCCAGGCGCCAGCTTGTTCGTCACGCTCGAACCCTGCGTGATGTGCATGGGTGCCATGCTGCATGCCCGCCTGGCGCGCGTCGTATTTGGCGCTGCCGACCCCAAGACGGGCGCCTGCGGCGGCGTGCTCAGCTTGCACCAGGAGCATCGGCTGAACCACCATACGCGCGTTGAAGGCGGCCTCTTGGCCGACGCCTGCAGCGATATGCTGCGCGACTTCTTCCGGGCGCGCCGCCGCGCGGCCAAAGAAGTCTAAGGCCTGTATTACTATACGGCTGTTCCATTTTCTCTCTCCTTAAGCGAGTCCATCCATGGCTACGTCGCAAACTCGACGCCCCTCAAAAATCTCTCGCGCGCGCAAGGCGCTCGAGCACGCGCATGCAGATGCGCATTCGCGCGATCATGGCGACGGCGAACCTGGGGATGGTATCGAGGCGACTGGCAAGGGCGCTCAAACGCATGAACATGCCGACGATGAGCACGGCCACGCGAGCCATGCACCCGGCCAGGCGAGCCAAGTCCATCGCCACCGCGCTCCTTCAGGCATCTATCTTATTTCGCCTTCCGGCGCCGTGCCCGAGCCCAAGGCGCTGGAGAAGGCCCGCACCAGGCTCGAAAAGCTGGGCTATCGCATCGCCATAGACCGCACCGCACTCGCGGTGTACGAACGGTTCGCGGGCACCGACAAGCAGCGCCTGGCGGCGATTACACGCGCCCTCAAGCAGAAGCACCCGGTGGTCATGGCCACGCGCGGCGGCTATGGCCTGAGTCGCCTGCTGCACCATATCGATTGGAAGGCGGTGGCGGACAGCGGCAAGGTTTTTGTTGGCCACAGCGATTTCACGCTCTTCAACCTGGCGCTGCTGGCCCAGACAGGCGCCGAGAGTTTCACCGGCCCGATGGCGCTTTACGACTTTGGCGGGCCGCGCTTGGATGACCTCACTGCCGATCTGTTCGGCGAGGCCATGCGTGGCGAACTCGAGGTGCTGGGCTTCGAAACACCCGACGCCGACCCGGTCGATGCACGCGGCGTGCTGTGGGGCGGCAACCTGGCCATGGTTGCTTCGCTGGTCGGCACGCCCTATCTGCCGCGCATCCGAAATGGCATTCTGGTGCTCGAAGACATCAGTGAGCATCCGTTCAGGGTCGAGCGCATGCTCACGCAACTGCTGCATGCAGGTATCCTGGCGCGCCAGAAGGCCATCGTGCTCGGGCGCTTCACTGATTACCGCCTGGCCGCCCACGACAATGGCTACGATATGCCCTCCGTGGTCGCTTGGCTGCGCGCCAATGTGAAGGTGCCGGTGGTCACTGGCCTGCCATATGGGCATGTGAAAGTAAAAGCTACGCTGCCGGTGGGCCGCAAGGTGGGCATCGCCACCGAACACGGCCTGGCGCACCTGGTTATCGACGAGCATCATCACTGATCACGGCATCCACTGATGCAGGGCGCGGCGGTGTCGCGCCCATGTAGTACTGATCGCCCGCGCGCCACATCCAGCCCGCGCTCAGCCCGCACTCAGCCCGCACTCAGCCCGCACTCAGCCCGCATCCAGGCCGCACACATCACACCTGCAGCGCACGCATGCTGCACAATGTTGCGGTCGCGGGTCGTTTGGCCTGTCTTTCATCGCCGCAGCCCGCCCGCCGCGTCGGGGTCGGCATAAACACGGTGTGCTTGGTAAACTCACCGGTTTACTGACTTTTTTCATACAAAGTACCCCATAACGTGATCTCCACCGCTAATCTCACCATCCAGTTCGGCCCCAAACCCCTGTTCGAGAACGTCAGCGTCAAATTCGGTGAAGGCAACCGCTACGGCCTCATCGGCGCCAACGGTTCCGGCAAGTCAACCTTCATGAAGATCATCGGGGGCGATCTGGAGCCGTCCGGGGGCAACGTTTCGCTCGACCCCGGCGTGCGCCTGGGCAAACTGCGCCAAGACCAGTTTGCCTATGAAGACGTGCGCGTGCTCGATGTCGTGATGATGGGTCACGTTGAAATGTGGCAGGTGATGTCCGAGCGCGACGCCATCTACGCCAATCCCGACGCCAGCGAAGAAGACTACATGCGTGCGGCCGACCTCGAAGCCAAGTTCGCCGAATACGACGGCTACACGGCTGAGGCGCGCGCGGGCGAGTTGCTGCTGGGGCTGGAGATTCCGGTCGAGCAGCACAACTTGCCGATGCGCGAGATCGCGCCCGGCTGGAAGCTGCGCGTGCTGTTGGCGCAGGCGCTGTTTTCCAACCCCGATGTGCTGCTGCTGGACGAACCCACCAACAACCTGGATATCAACACCATTCGCTGGCTTGAGGACGTGCTTAACGGCTATCAGAGCACGATGATCATCATCAGCCACGACCGCCACTTTCTGAACCAGGTCTGCACGCACATGGCCGATCTGGACTACCGCGAGCTGCGCATCTATCCGGGCAACTACGACGACTACATGCTGGCGTCCACCCAGGCGCGCGAACGCCAGCAGGCCGCCAATGCCAAGGCCAAAGAGCGCGTGGCCGAGCTACAAGACTTTGTGCGGCGCTTCGCGGCCAACAAATCCAAGGCACGCCAGGCCACGTCGCGCATGAAGCAGATCGACCGCATCAAGGCTGACGCCGTCGAGGTCAAGCCTTCTTCACGCCAAAACCCCTACATTCGTTTCGAACAAGAGAAAGTACTGCATCGCCTGGCTGTCACGGTCGAAGATATTTCCAAGCACTACGATCACCCTGTCATCAAGTCCTATTCGGCCATGATCGATGCGGGCCAGAAGGTTGCCATCATCGGCGCCAACGGCGTTGGCAAGACCACGCTGCTGCGCATGCTGGCACTCGACCTTGCGCCCGACGAGGGCACGGTGAAGTGGGCCGAGAACGCAGACCTGGGCTACATGGCGCAAGACGTATCCGACCAGTTCAACAGCGACAAAAACCTGTTCGACTGGCTGGGCGACTACCGCCAGGCCGGCGATGATGACCAGTCCATTCGCTCGGTTCTGGGCCGCCTGCTGTTCTCGGGCGACGAAATCTCCAAGGCGGTGCGCGTGCTGTCAGGCGGCGAGAAAAACCGCATGACCTTCGGGCGCCTGATGCTGGGCCGGCACAACGTGATGTTGCTGGATGAGCCTACAAACCACCTCGACATGGAATCGATCGAATCGCTACAGTTTGCACTTGAGCTGTACAAAGGCACGCTGATTTTCGTTTCGCACGACCGGCAGTTCGTGTCGGGCCTGGCCACACGCATCATCGAGATCCTGCCCGACGGCCAGATCATCGATTACCAGGGCAACTACGACGACTATCTCGCTTCGCGGGGCATCGAAAGCTGAGTGGTGCGGCCGTTATGCTGCATACGCTGGCGGGCATGGCCCGGTACGAAGAAGACATTCGCAAGAGCCGTTTTGCCGCCATTGCCGCGCCGGTGCAGTCGCCAGAAGAGGCCCTGCAGTTCATCGCGGCGCACAGCGTGGTCGATGCCACGCACAATTGTTGGGCCTACCGCATCGGCCAGCAGTATCGGTTCAACGATGACGGCGAGCCAGGCGGCACAGCGGGCCGACCCATCCTGCAGGCCATCGAAGGCCAGCAGTGCGATAAGGTAGCAGTGCTGGTGGTGCGCTGGTTCGGTGGTATCAAGCTGGGGGCGGGTGGGCTGGTGCGCGCCTATGGCGGCGTAGCGGCCGAATGCCTGCGAAGGGCTGCGCGGCTGCCTATTGTGGACGAAATTGAAATTGCCTGCCGGTGCAGCTTTGCGGACATGGCGCTGGTGCGTGCGCGCCTAGCCAGCCACGACGCCCGTATTATCGAAGAAAACTTCGACGCCGTGGGCGTATGCTGGCGCCTGATGGTGCCGCGCGACAAGGCGCCCGAGCTGGCCGAACGCTTCGCTGACCTGACCCGAGGGCAGGGCGGCTGGGTCGTGGCAGACAACACCAAAACCGGCGGCGCTGCGTAATCGCTGGCGAAACCGGCCTGCGCCCTGTGCCGCCGCCTAGATGCTGTTCGCCGCGAGCGGCTCAATGCGACCAAATCGCCGGCCTCACACTGATGTGCCACCCGGCCACGGGTATCTGGCGTTAGCCTTGTCCGTTGGGCTTGCCGCTTTCTTTCTGGGCGGCGATCTCGGCGTGCACTTCTGCCATGTCCAGCCCTTTTACCTGCGTGATCAGTTCCTCCAACTGCGAGGCCGACAGTGCGCCGGGCTGCGAAAACAGCAGCACCTGCTCGCGGAACACCATCAGCGTTGGAATAGAACGGATATTGAGCGCGCCGGCCAGCTCGGGTTGTTCTTCGGTATTGACTTTGGCGAAGGTGAAATCGGGGTACTTTTCGGATGCTTGCTCGAATACCGGCGCGAAGCTGCGGCAGGGCCCGCACCACGGCGCCCAAAAGTCAACAATCAGTGGATCGCCGTTCTCAACTGCTTGCTGGAAGCCTTCTTTATCGAAATTGACGGTACTCATCATTATCCTTGCAAGAAAAAAGCGGCTTTCTGTTTGCCGAAAGCCGCTTGTTCTGGATTGTTTGATCCTTCAGTGTACATCAGCCCGCATATCTGCCGGGGCGTTGCGGGGCCATGCGCTGCGCGGTTGAGGCGGCAAGGAGTAGAGCAGTGTAGTTAGGCGGCATCGGGTTGTCTGCATTCTAAGCCTCCCGCCCGGGCGGTTGTAAACTAGCGGCATGAATATCATTGGTTTCGAAAGCTCGTGCGACGAAACGGGCGTGGCCCTCGTCAACACCAAAAATGGCTTGCTCGCGCATGCGCTGCATACGCAAATCGCCATGCACCGCGAGTATGGTGGCGTGGTGCCCGAACTCGCCTCGCGCGACCACATCCGCCGGGTGCTGCCGCTGGCGCGCCAAGTCATGGCCGAAGCGGGGCTTGCGCTGGATGACATTGATGCGGTTGCCTATACGGCTGGGCCCGGGCTTGCGGGTGCGTTGCTAGTGGGCGCTAGCGTGGCGCAGTCGTTCGCTTGGGCGCGGGGCCTGCCCGCCATTCCTATTCACCACCTCGAAGGCCATTTGCTCTCTCCCATGCTGGCGACACCCAGCCCGCGCTTCCCATTCGTGGCGCTGCTGGTGTCAGGCGGGCATACCCAGATCATGCGGGTTGACGGGGTGGGCGCCTACCGGCTGCTGGGCGAAACGCTCGATGACGCGGCCGGCGAGGCCTTCGACAAGAGCGCCAAGCTGATGGGTCTGGGTTATCCCGGCGGCCCCGAACTGGCGCGTCTGGCGGAGCAGGGTAATGCACAGGCGTTCGACTTGCCGCGGCCTATGCTGCACAGCGGCGATCTCGATTTCAGCTTCAGTGGCCTGAAGACGGCGGTTCTCACCCGTATGAAGGCGTTGCAGAGCCAGCCCGGCGGGGTCTCCGACCAACAGCGTGCCGACCTTGCGGCGGCGACGCAGGCGGCCATTGTGGACGTGCTGGCTGCCAAGGCGCTCAAGGCGGTCAAGCTTTCGCGCATGAAGCGTCTGGTGGTCGCGGGTGGGGTGGGCGCCAACAGCATGCTCCGCGAGCGGCTCACGGCCGCCATGGCCAAGCTCGGTGGGGAGGTATTCTTCCCGCCTCTGGCGCTTTGTACCGACAACGGCGCGATGATCGCTTATGCGGCCGCCTGCCGGGTGAACGCGGGGTTGGTCGACCTGGCCGAAGCCGGCCATGCCTTTACGGTGCGCCCGCGCTGGGATCTGCAGGACGTTTGTATCGGGGTGCCGGCCGCTGTTTAATGTGTTTCGGCCGCAAGGCGGGCCCGCTTGCCTTACTTGCGCGGGCGGTGGCGTGCCGGGGTGTGGGGCCCCTTGCCACCCTGTTCTGCTTTTTTGCCACCAATACGGCTTTCCTTGCCCTGGACCAGGCGACTGATGTTGGCGCTGTGGCGGTAGATCAGCAGGGCGCTGATCACCACGATGGCTACAGCGTAGGCGGGCTCGAACCGCCAAGCGACGCCACCGCCGAACAGGTAGTACAGCGGCGCGAATACGGCGGCAATAATGGCCGAGAGTGACGAATAGCGGGTGACGTAAGCCATGATCAGCCAGGTGCCCGCCGTGGCCAGCGCCAGCCAGGGGCTGATGCCCAGTAACACCCCCAAGGCCGTGGCGACACCCTTGCCGCCCTTGAAGCCCAGGAAAACGGGGTACAGGTGCCCCAGAAACACTGCCACTGCGCACAACGCCACCACGGTGGCCGGCAGGTCAGTTTGCTCAGCAATGATTTGTGCCACAAAAACCGCCAACCAGCCTTTGGCGGCATCACCGAGCAAGGTTAACGCCGCAGCGGTTTTGTTGCCTGTACGCAACACATTGGTGGCCCCAGGGTTGCGCGATCCAAAGCTGCGCGGGTCTGCCAACCCCATGGCGCGGCTGACCACGACGGCAAAGGGGACGGAGCCGGCCAGATAGGCGGCAACCACAAGAGCGATGGCGATGACGATGGACATGGTATGTTTTCGAAGAGTGACCGCGGCCCGATTCTACCCGTGCCGCACAAAATACCAAAACCAACAGGTACAATTCGCTACGTTCGGTTGATGGCTGTGAAAGGCAATGCGCATACTGGTATCCAACGATGATGGCTACAACGCTCCCGGTATCGAGGCACTCGTGCGCGCGCTCGACGGGCTCGGCGAACTGACGGTGGTCGCGCCCGAAACCAACTGCAGCGGTTCGTCCAACTCGCTCACTCTGAATCGGCCGCTGTGGGTGCGCCAGGCTGGTAATGGCTATCACTACGTCAACGGCACGCCTTCCGACTGCGTCCACATCGCCCTTACAGGCCTACTCGATTTCCGCCCCGATCTCGTCGTTTCTGGCATTAACAACGGCGCCAACATGGGCGAAGACACGCTTTATTCGGGCACCGTCGCCGCCGCCACAGAAGGCTATCTGTTCGGCATCCCTTCCATTGCGTTTTCATTGGTACGCAAGGGCTGGGACCACCTCGATGCGGCCGCCGCGGTTGCGCGGCGCGTCGTGCAACGCTATACCGAATCCCCGCTGCCCGGCAATTTCCTGCTCAACGTCAATATTCCCGCGGTGCCGGGCGATGCCATGGGCGATATGCGCGTCACGCGGCTAGGCAAGCGGCATCCCTCCGAGCCAGTCGTCAAGACCAGCACGCCCTATGGCGACACCGTATACTGGATCGGCCCTGTGGGCAGCGTCTCCGACGCGGCCGAAGACACCGACTTTGGCGCCATCGAGCAAAACACCGTGTCGATTACGCCGCTGCGCTTCGATCTCACGAATTATCAACAACTCGATGATGTCCGGGCCTGGGCAAAGCCGCTATGCGCAAACCCCTAGCCCCTTCGCCCTTCCGGGCCGGCACGCATAACCGTTTCGGGCGCTCCAGCCTCGGCGGCGGTGTGTCCGCATCCAACAGCAATACGCGCATCGTCAAGGCCGTTCCGCTCGACAAGGCTGCCGCTGGCGACGCCGCCGCGCCGCCCCCGCGTCCAGCGTGGGCCGCCAACGCACAGGGCGGGGTACCGGCAGGGCGGCCCTCGGCGCCTCATCGCCTGGCGTCGCAAGCCTCCGCGCCGCCGCCGGCGCTGATTCGCCCGGCGGATACCGGGCGTCAGCTGTCCAACCTCGGTCTGAATTCCGACCGCCTGAGAGCCAATATGGTGCAGCGCCTGCGCAGCGGCGGTATTGCCGATGAACGGGTGCTCGAGGCGATGCGCGCCGTGCCGCGCCACCTTTTCGTCGACGAAGGGCTGGCCAGCCGTGCCTACGAGGACGCCGCGCTGCCTATTGGCCACGGCCAGACGATTTCCCAGCCATGGGTCGTGGCGCGCATGATCGCGGCGGTGTGCGAAAATCGGGTTCCGGTTAAAGTACTGGAAGTAGGCGCTGGCTGCGGCTATCAGGCTGCCGTGCTGGCGCAGTTCATCAAAGAAGTGCATGCCATCGAGCGCATACGCGGTTTGTATGATCCCGCGCGCGACAGGATGCGAGCCCTGAAGCTTGTGTCGCGCGTGCGGTTGATCTTCGGCGATGGCATGGCAGGTTTACCCGGTGTGGCGCCTTTTGACGCAATTATCGTCGCCGCGGCCGGAATTAAAATCCCCCAGGCGCTGCTTGAGCAGCTCGCCATTGGGGGCCGATTGATTGCTCCCGAGGGCACGACGGCGCAACGCCTGATCCTGCTCGAGCGTACAGGCGCCACATCCTGGCGCCGTACCGAACTCGAGCCGGTGCGTTTCGTGCCGCTGCGCTCGGGCCTCCAATCCTATTAGCCAGGAGAACTCTATGTATGCAGTGGCTGCGGCGTCCCAAGTGGCGCTGACATCCAGAAATACGATGCGGTCGGGCTTTCGAAGGCTGGCGCTGGTTGCCGTTGTGGGCAGCGCGCTGCTTGCCGGCTGCGCGCCCACGTCAAAGCGCGCGCCCATCGCCGATATGTCCGCAGGGTCGTCCTCTGCCGCGCCTTCAACGGGCGGGGCAACGTATACCGTGCGGCCGGGCGACACGCTGTACAAGATCGCTCAAGCCAACAACATGGATGTCGGCGAACTGGCCCGTCTGAACAACATCGGCAACAGCAATGTGCTGCGTGTTGGCCAGGTGCTACGCCTGAATGGCTCCGCCCCGGCGCCCAGCCCCGCGCCCGCCTCGAGCGCCGGCCCAGCCCAAGCCATCCCCGTCACGCCGGTCGAAACCGCCGAGCCCACCACCACCGCACGCGCCGACGACGCAGCCTTGGTAAGCTGGGGCTGGCCTGCGTCGGGCGACATCATCCAGGGCTTCAACAGCAATACCAAGGGCATAGACATTGCCGGCAAGATCGGGGATCCCATCTATGCGGCGGCCGATGGTAATGTCATGTACGCCGGCAATGGGGTCAGGGGATTGGGCAACCTCATCCTGCTTGGTCATAAAGATGGTTTCGTGACGGCCTATGCCCATAACGACCAGCTCTTGGTAAAAACTGGCCAACAGGTCAAAAAGGGCGACAAAATCGCTGCCTTGGGCCAAACCGATACAAGCTCGCCCCGTCTGCACTTCGAGATCCGGCGCCGCGGTACGCCCGCCAACCCCATGGCTTATTTGCCGGTACGATGACGCCTGTCCTGGTCTTCGATCTCGAAACCATCCCCGACGCTCAGGGCCTGCGCAGGCTAAATCCCGACTGGGATGCATCCATGACAGATGCGCAGGTCATCGAGGCGGCCATGGCCGCCCGCATGGCGTCGCATGGCACAGACTTCCTGCCCTTGCACTTGCAGAAGGTGGCGGTGGTGGGCTGTGTGTTTCGCGACGACCAGGGCTTTCGCGTCAAAACGCTGGGCAATGCCGATGATCCCGAATCCGTGCTCATTTCCGGTTTCTTCAAGACCATCGAACGCTACACACCGCGTCTGGTCAGCTGGAATGGCTCGGGCTTCGACCTGCCGGTGCTGCACTACCGCAGCCTCATCCACGGGGTGCAGGCGCCGCGCTACTGGGACATGGGCGACGACGATCGCGATTTCAAGTTCAACAACTACATCAGCCGCTATCACAACCGCCACATCGACCTGATGGACGTGCTGGCTAAATACAACGGGCGGGCCAATGCGCCGCTCGACGAGTTGGCCAAGCTCTGCGGGTTTCCCGGCAAGCTCGGCATGGACGGCAGCCAAGTGTGGCGTGCGTGGTCGGAAGGGCGGGCAGACGAAGTTCGTGCATATTGCGAAACTGATGTCGTCAATACCTGGCTGGTGTACTGTCGTTTCTGCTTTCTGCGTGGCGAACTGCACCGTGAAGCCTACGAGGCCGAGGTTGCGCTGGTGCGCGACACGCTGCGGGCCAGTGACGCGTCGCACTGGCGCGAGTATCTGGCGGCCTGGGAAGACACCGGCGCGGCCTAGGTTTGCAGGGGCGAACCCCAAGCGCGCAACAGGCTGAAAGAATTGCATGCGTGCATGAAACAAGCGAGAAACGCCTGTGGCGGCATACTGAGGGCTCCCGAATACACACCAAGGAACCTCAACATGCAAGCCAAATCGCTTTCCTTCACCGCCAAAATCGCCGCCGCTGCAGTCGCACTGGCCCTCGGGGCCGGCCAGACGCTGGCTGCCCCTGCAACCACGGCCACGCCGGGTAGCGAGCAACAGGTTGTGGCGCCGCACTCCGGCCATCATGGCATGCGTGACGGCCGCGGCATGCACGGCAAGCATCATCGCCAAATGCGTGATGTCGGCTTGTGGGTGCCGGGCTATGGCCCGCTGAAGTCATCGTTCGTGGAAACGCTCAATCTCACCGACAAGCAGAAGGCGCTGATCGCGGATGCCAAGAGTGCCGGCGAGGCAGCGCGCACGGCACACCGCGACGCCATGAGCGATGTACACAAGGCACGCGCCGAGCAACTGAAATCGGGAAAACTTGATCCCAAGTCCGCGCTGGCACAGCAGCGCGACATGCACGAAAAAGCGCAGGCCGAGCGGGCCGAGCAGGATAAAAAGTGGCTTGCTGTCTGGGACGCACTGGATGCCACGCAGCACGAAAAAATCGCCAAGCAATTGGCCGATCGCACGGAGAAGTTTGCTCAACGGGCCGCCGAGCGGCACCAGAAGCACGCCGCCGAAGCCGGGCAGCAGGGCGCCACACAAGCTGCGCCCAAGGCGGGGGCCAGCGCGTCCTGATAGTTTCTTGCGGCAGGCTGAGGAAGGCTGCCCGCCAGTACGTATACTGGCGGGCAGCCTCGTCATATCGGAGTTAAAATTCCCGCCTGCCTGATCAGGACACCCCACACATGACTCTGGAAGTACTGGATATCGAATCCCTGGATCTCGAAGCGCGTGGCATTGCGCGTCGCGAGGGCAAGGTTGTTTTTGTCGAAGGGGCGCTGCCCGGCGAGCGTGTGCAGGTCACCGTCACACGGCGCAAGCCTTCATACGATACCGCTCGGGTTGAGCGCATCGTGCGCGCGTCGTCGCAGCGCGTCGAGCCGCCCTGTCCGTATTTCGGCGTCTGCGGGGGCTGTGCCATGCAGCATCTGGAGCCTTCGGCACAGGTCGCCGTGAAACAGCGTGTGCTGGAAGACGCCTTGGCGCATATTGGCAAAGTGCGCGCCGAGCGCATGCTGCCACCCATGCATGGCCCCGCCTGGGGTTATCGCTACCGCGCCCGCCTGTCGGTGCGGGTGGTGCGCAAGAAAGGTGGCGTGCTGGTTGGGTTTCGCGAGCGGCGAGGCAGTTATGTGGCCGACATGGCGCGGTGCCTGGTGCTGCCGCCGCATGTGTCGGCGCTGCTCGTCCCGCTACGGGCGCTGGTTGGCCAGCTTGACCAACCCGATCGCATTCCGCAAATCGAGGTGGCGGTAGGCGACGGCACCACAGTCCTGCTGTTGCGCCACATGGAACCCTTGTCCGCCGGCGATGTCGCCCGTCTGCGCGCGTTTGCCGCCGAGCACAGCGTATGCTGGTGGCTGCAGCCCAAGGGGCCCGAAACCGTCCACCCGCTGGATGCGGCCGACGCGGATCGCCTTGCTTATGCCTTGCCTGAGTTTGGCTTGCGCATGCCCTTCAAGCCTACCGACTTTACACAGGTCAATCACCAGATCAATCAGGCGCTGGTGTCTCGCGCACTCGGCCTGCTGGATCCGCAGCCAGGCGACCGTGTCGCCGACCTGTTCTGTGGCCTGGGCAACTTTACGCTGCCGCTGGCCACGCGGGCGGCGCACGTCATAGGCGTGGAGGGCAGCAAAGCGCTGACCGATCGCGCGCTCGAGGCGGCGAAACATCATGGCCTTGAGGGCAAGACGCAATTTGCCACCCTGAATCTGTTTGAAGTGGACGAGGCATGGCTGCGCGGCCTGGGCGTATTTGACCGTATGCTGATCGACCCGCCGCGCGACGGCGCCGAAGCGGTATCCCGGGCGCTGGTTGCGCTGGCGCCGCACGAACGGCCGCAACGCATCGTATACGTGTCATGCAGCCCCGGCACACTGGCGCGTGACGCAGGTATCCTGGTGCGAGAGGGCGGCTATCACCTGGCCGCCGCCGGCGTCATCAATATGTTTCCCCATACCGGGCACGTCGAATCCATTGCTGTATTCCAGGCCTGATTGGCATTCTCCCCTCCCTAAAGAAAGGGGATTCCTACGGCGCTCACAGCGGCGCAAGGCTGCTGTGCGTCGCTTCGGTGGGTTCCTGCTTCGCAGAGGCTGCACGCTTGGCCCTTGCGGGCCTTGCGCGGGCCGGCGGCAAAGAAATCGCGTTTATAAATGATTCGCCCCGCAGTAACTGGATTGAAGTCCAGCCGCTGCGGGGCAGTTGGTATATCGGCGTTAGCAGTCGGTAGCGTGGCGGGTTGAAACTAGCCGCGCGTTTCGGCGATGAGGCGCTCGGCCTCGGCCTTGACGCGTTCAGGCGCCGTGCCGCCGATATGGTTGCGGGCCGCCACCGACCCTTCAAGCGTAAGCACCTGATGCACGTCGGCCTCGATGGAGGCATGGAACTGCTGGAGCTCCTGCAAGGAAAGGTCGGCCAGGTCGCAGCCCTTGTCTTCGCAGGCGCGCACGGCGTGGGCCACGGTTTCGTGGGCATCGCGGAAGGGCACGCCTTTCTTGACCAGGTAATCGGCCAGATCTGTGGCCGTGGCATAGCCTTGCAGCGCGGCGCTGCGCATGGCCTCCGGTTTGACCTTGATGCCGCCCACCATGTCCGCAAAGATGGTGAGCGTGTCGCGGACCGTGTCAGCGGCGTCGAATAAGCCCTCTTTGTCTTCCTGGTTGTCTTTGTTGTAGGCCAGCGGCTGGCCTTTCATCAGTGTCAGCAGTGCAATAAGGTGGCCGTTGACGCGGCCTGTCTTGCCGCGCGCCAGTTCGGGCACATCAGGGTTCTTTTTTTGCGGCATGATAGAACTGCCGGTGCAGAAGCGGTCGGCCAGGTCGATGAACCCCACGCGCGGGCTCATCCAGAGCACCAGCTCTTCGGACAGGCGCGAGATATGCGTCATGATGAGCGCCGCGGCTGCGCAGAACTCGATGGCGAAGTCGCGGTCGGACACGGCGTCAAGAGAGTTGCGGCAGACGGCGTCGAAGCCCAGCGTCTTGGCCACGCGTTCGCGGTCGATGGGGAACGTGGTGCCGGCCAGGGCGGCGGCACCCAGTGGCAGGCGATTGACGCGGCGGCGGCAATCGGCCAGCCGCTCGGCATCGCGGCCAAACATTTCAGCGTAGGCCAACAGATGGTGCCCGAAGGTGACGGGTTGTGCCACCTGAAGGTGTGTAAAGCCTGGCATGATAGTGGCCGCGTGATGGCTTGCCAGTTCGGCCAAGCGCAGGCGCAACTGGCGCAGCAGGTCGAGCGCGATGTCGATTTCGTTGCGCAGCCACAGGCGGATATCGGTAGCCACCTGGTCGTTGCGCGATCGGCCGGTGTGCAGGCGCTTGCCGGCATCGCCGATGAGCTCGACCAGACGCTTTTCGATGTTCAGGTGTACGTCTTCCAGATCGAGCGACCATTCAAAACCGCCGGCCTGGATTTCGGCCAGGATGGTGGCCATGCCCTGTTCGATGGCAGCCTTGTCGTCGGTGCTGATGACGCCCACGGCAGCCAGCATGTCGGCATGAGCCAGCGAACCCTGGATGTCGAAAACGGCCAGCCGCTTGTCGAAATCGACAGACGCGGTGTAGCGCTTGACCAGATCGGACACCGGCTCGGAAAAGCGGGCGGACCAGGCCTGCGCCTTGTTTGCAAACTGATTCTGCAGGTCGGAAGAAGTGTTTTGTGCCATAGTGGGGCAATTATAAGGGAGAGCGGTTGCGTTAATAAGGGACAACGGGTGCGTTATATTTACGCCCATTATGGAAAAAGACGCTTTGCCCGCAAGGTGGCTGGCCGATCTGCAATTGGCCGGCTATCTGCCCGATACGCTCTGGGGGCAGGTCGCCGTCGGCCTGCTGGCGCTTGCGCTGCTGATGGCGCTGGCCGGTTGGCTTACTGCGCGGGTGCTGGCCACCATCGCCCGCCGCACGCTCACAGCGATGGGGCGCGATGATTGGGCATCAGCCCTGTCGCGCCGCCGGGTCTTCCGCAGCATCAGCTACGCGGTGCCCCTGCTGGTGGTTGTCGTTAATATCGGCCTGCTGCCGCTGCAGCCGCAATACAGCGCGATCATCGCCAAGGTTTTTCTGGCGGCGGGCCTCATTTTCATCTTCCAGGCGCTCAGTGGCGCATTGTCGGCCTGGCAGGACGTCTATGCCGAAACCCGGCGCGCGCAAACACGTTCGATCAAGGGCTATCTCGAGCTCGGCAAAATCCTGTTGTGGATAATCTGCTTCGTCCTGGTCATTTCGCTTTTGGTCGATCGCTCGCCGCTGCTGATGCTTTCCGGCCTGGGAGCATTGTCTGCCGTGCTGCTGCTGGTGTTCAAGGATACCTTGCTGTCGCTGGTGGCCAGCACGCAGATGACCACCAACGATATGTTGCGCATCGGCGACTGGATCCAGATGCCTCAGGCGGGTGCGGACGGCTTTGTAATCGACATGGCGCTGCATACCGTCAAAGTCCAGAACTGGGACAAGACAGTCACTACCATCCCCACGTACAAGCTGTTCTCCGAGAGTTACCGCAATTTCCGCTACATGTTCGAATCGGGCGGCCGGCGCATCAAGCGCACCCTGCGCATCGACGCCAGCACGGTGCGGTTTCTGGATGAGGAAGAGATTGTGGCCCTGGGCCGGTTTGCGCTGCTGCGCGACTACCTGGCAGGCAAGCAGCGCGAGCTCGAGGAAAGCAATCGCGCACTGGGCGAGCTGGGTGCGCAAGAGGTCAACCGGCGCAGGCTGACCAACCTGGGCACTTTCCGGGCCTACGCCTTGGCCTATCTCCAGCACCACGAGGCGTTGCGGCGGGACATGACGATGATTGTACGCATGATGGAGCCGGATTCGGAGGGTGTGCCGGTGGAGGTTTATTGCTTCTCCGCCAATACCGCGTGGGTCGATTACGAACGCATCCAAGGCGATATTTTTGATCACCTGCTGGCCATTTTGCCCGAGATGTCGCTGCGCTTGTACCAAGCGCCATCGGGCGGGGACCTGGCGGCGGCTTGGCGCCATCCGGGCGCGGGCGCCGCGTCGCCGCCGCAATCCGGCGGGCCGCCGATGCTCTGACGCGGCCGGCGCGTCATGCGATAATTTCGCTTTATTGCGGAGCCAGACACATGAAACAGATCGCGGCCATCATCAAGCCGTTCAAACTCGACGAAGTGCGCGAAGCCCTCGCCGATATTGGCGTAAACGGCCTGACGGTCACCGAGGTCAAGGGCTTCGGCCGCCAGAAGGGCCACACCGAACTCTACCGCGGCGCCGAGTACGTCGTCGACTTCCTGCCCAAGATCCGCATCGAAGTCGTGTTGCCGGCTGCCATGGTCGACACCGCCATTGATGCCATCATCAAGGCCGCCTACACAGGCAAGATCGGCGACGGTAAAATCTTTGTCAGCCCGGTCGAGCAGGCCATCCGCATCCGCACCGGCGAAAGCGGCATCGATGCGCTGTAGGCGCGCGCGTCTATTCTATGGCTCTGCGCGCCACTATTTTCAAGGCCGATCTGCATATCGCCGACATGCGGCGCGGCTATTATGCCAGCCATACCCTGACGCTGGCCCGCCATCCTTCCGAAACCGACGAGCGCATGATGCTGCGCCTGCTCGCGTTTGCCCTCTATGCCGACGAGCAGCTAGCCTTCACGCGCGGCCTGAGCGCCACGGACGAGCCCGCACTATGGCGTAAAGACCTTACCGGCGGCATCCAATGCTGGATCGAGCTTGGGCATCCCGACGAGCGCCGGCTGTTGCAGGCGGCGGGCAAGTCGGCCCAGGTCGCGGTGCTGTGCTATGGCGGCCATGCCAGCCAGGTCTGGTGGCGCGGCGTTCAAGCAGCCATTGCGGCTCGCGTCCCGGCCATCACGATCTTGGCTGTGGATCCGGCAGACGCCCGTGCACTGGCGGCATTTGCGCAGCGCGCCATGACGCTGCACGTCAGCGTGGATGAAGACGGCGTACTGGTGTCTTCGGACACCGACAGTTTGACGCTGCGGCTGCAAGACTGGAGCCCAGCACGAGCGGGTTGATCTTCCCGCGACAGCAGCAAGGCAGTTGCCGTTTTACAAGAGCCCCGCGCGAGCGGGTTGATCCACAGCAGCATTCTCGGGCAGGCTCGCGCCGTGCGGGCGCGGTGCCGGGCATATGGCGGGCCCGAGGCCCTGTTCGCGTTTATGTTAGATTTCGTGCAGGGCCAGGCTGCGGTCGAAGGCGGCGCGGGCCGCCATGCCCCAGAATTGCGGCAGAAAGCCTTCGGCCACCAGCAGCGGTTCGCCCTGGCGCCAGAACACCGAACTGCGTGCCAGTATCTTTTGCGCGGGCGGGCAATGAGGCCCCAGGATGCGCACGGCAGTGCCGTACAGCGGGTTCTGCGGCCGCAACCTGCAAGCCAAAAATGGCGAACGGATGATCTGAGGGTTGTGGTACAGCATGTCGGCCAGTGGGCGTGTGCGCAGCCGGCGCATGCCTTGCCACCAGCCATGCGAGGCGCGCAGCGGCGTAAAGCTGCGGGCAAACACGCTGTCGACACCATCGATGGCCATGATGATTTCGCGCACCCAAACCGGGCTGTGCACACGGCGTGCAAGCATCCAGGCTTCGGACGGCGCAAGCCCCGAGGCGTACTCGGCCGCCACGCGCAGCCTGACGTCGCCGAGCCTGCGCAGGCCCGCGGTCAGGGCGCCGGGGCGAAACAGCCAGTATTTCTGATGTTGGGTAAACGAAGGCGATGGCTCAGGGTGCCAGTCGCAGTTAGGCGGAAGGGCGGGTTGCATGGCCGTATTATCGCAAATTGCATAAACAGGCTACCACACGGGGCCGGTTAAAATTCAACAAAGAGTCACAGATCCAGGTTATGGAAGAAAAAGTACGTATTTCGAAGCTCATGGCCGAGCGCGGCTTGTGTTCACGCCGCGAGGCTGATGCCTATATCGAACGCGGTTGGGTGCGCGTGGATGGCAGGGTGGTCGATGAGCTGGGCAGCAAAGCCTGGCCGCACCAAACAATCACGCTCGATCGTCAGGCGCAGCGGCGCCAGACATCCCGCGTCACCATCTTGCTCCATAAGCCGGTGGGCTATGTGTCAGGCCAGGCAGAAGGGGGCTACCGCACGGCGGTGTCGCTCATCACTGCCGCGTCGCGCTACCGGGGCGATCATTCCCCATTGGCGTTTGATCCGTCGCATTTGCGTGGCCTGGCGCCGGCCGGCCGGCTGGACATCGATTCCACCGGGCTGTTGGTGCTGACGCAAGACGGCCGTATTGCGCGCCAGCTCGTTGGTGAAGACTCGTCCATCGAAAAAGAATACCTGGTGCGGGTAGAAGGGCGTATGGCCGGTAACGGCCTGGCGCTGCTCAACCATGGCCTGTCGCTGGACGGCCAGCCTTTGCGGCCCGCCAAAGTCAGTTGGCAAAACGAAGACCAACTGCATTTTCTACTGAGGGAAGGCAAGAAACGCCAGATCCGTCGCATGTGTGAGCTGGTGGGGCTCAAGGTGGTAGGCCTGAAACGCGTACGCATGGGGCGCGTTGTGCTGGGCGACCTGCCGCCGGGCAAATGGCGCTACCTTAAAGAGCACGAAAAATTCTGATCTGTACGGCACCCAAGCGCTTGCCCGGGCCGTTCTCCTTCACCCTTCCCGCCGCTTCAGCGCGAAACCGGCGCGGTCATCTTGCTTCAGCTTTTCCACCAGCCACGGCATGGCTTGTTCAAGTTCTTTATAGAGCGTCCAGGGCGGATTGACCACGAACATGCCGCTGCCGTGCAAACCAAAGCCGTCGCTGGCGGGTTTGCGTACCGTGAGGGATACGTTGACCCAATCTACCTCCAGGCGTTCCAGCGCACGGATCATGTCTGTGGCTTCGCGTCGCTGCACCAACGGGTACCACACGGCGAAGCAGCCTGTTGCGAAGCGCTTGAGGCCTTCGTTGAGCGCGTGCAGCGTCTTGCGGTAATCGTGCTTGTCTTCATAGGACGGATCGATGATAGTGATGCCGCGCCGTGGCCCCGGCGGCAACTGGCTTTTGAGGCCATTGAAGCCATCGGCCTCGTACACCGTGACCATACGTTGCGTGGCGCGCCCCTGGCTGTGCAGGTTTTGACGCAGCACCTCGATTTCGGCGGGGTGCATTTCAAACAGGCGCAGGCGGTCGTGGTCGCGCATGGCGTGCAGCGCCAGCCAAGGTGAGCCGGGGTAGAAGTTGGCCACCCCGTCGGGATTGAAATGCTCGATGGCTTCGAGATAGGCGGCAATGATGGGCGGCGCGTCCGGCGCGCCCAGCACGCGATCCAGCCCGTCGATGAACTCGCCATTTTTTTGCGCCCAGTCGCTGCGTAGGTCGTACAGGCCGGCGCCCGCATGCGTGTCGATCACCCAGTAGGGGCTGTCCTTTCGATTGAAGTACTCCAGAATATGAACCAGTATGGCGTGCTTGAGCACGTCGGCGTGATTGCCTGCATGAAAGGCGTGGCGGTAGCTGAACAAGGTGGATTCCGGTCAGGCAAAGTGTTCGGGGGAAAACGTGAGGATTTCGTCCGTCACGATGGCATGGCAGCCCCAGCGCAGCAATTCTTGTGCGCGGGCAAGGTCGTTCACTGTCCAGACAACGACGGTATAGCCTGCAGACAGTAGCGCATCCACGGCGGGGCGGGTGGTGTGCTTGTTATTGAGGTTGGCACCGATACATTGCAGCCGCTCGAGCCGAGCGCGCCAGTCCGGCGGCAGCTCGTTTTCAAACAACAAGGCACGCGGCAAGGCGGGCGCCGCCTCAAGCGCCGCTTGCAGTGCGGCCTCGGAAAATGAGGATAGCAACGGCGGCTGCGCGGCGCTGCGCCATAATGCCTGTGCCTGCAGAGCAACTTGCCTGCCAGTCTCGGCTTCACTGCCGGTTGTGG
The DNA here is from genome assembly GCF_021653995.1 of Paracandidimonas lactea. Classification (NCBI taxonomy): domain Bacteria; kingdom Pseudomonadati; phylum Pseudomonadota; class Betaproteobacteria; order Burkholderiales; family Alcaligenaceae; genus Paracandidimonas; species Paracandidimonas lactea. The sequence continues at coordinate 586,685 of NZ_JAJJOZ010000001.1, read as the reverse complement.
GCTTGATCTCGATATTGCTGGCGATGCCGTTGGCTATCGTGAACGCAGCAATGGCATGAAGCGTAGCGATGGGTTCGCCTGCATAGCCGGCACTGTGCCAAGCGCCAGCGTCGACATTGGCCAGTTCAGCATAGCTGCGGTCGGAGGCCCGTCCGGTGGCGTTGGCGGTGCGGTCCAGGGTGTCGTCGTGCAGCAGGATGGCGACGCCATCTTTGCTGAGCTTGACGTCATACTCCATCATCCGGAAGCCATGCCGCGCGCCCAGGCGGATCGAGGCCAATGTGTTTTCGGGCGCGGCGCGGCCCGCGCCGCGGTGGGCGATGAGTCGCGGGTAGGGCCAGACGGTGGAAGTGCTCATGCTTGGCGGCCTTCAGGAAAAGAGGGGGGCGGCGGAAAGTGCTCGGTTTGCGCCATGGTGATACGGGGCGGTCGGGCTATTTTAGCCTTGCGCGTCCGCGTGGCGCGCGAGATCGCAACGCCCGTGGCACCCACACCCATTGCGATGTCCGTGTGGCGCCTGCGGTCTCGGCCATATCGGCATGCTGTCCCGATGCTGCAGAAGCGGGATTTTCGAGCGGCAGGGCGCATGTCATCTCCGCCACTGTGTAATCCGCCCCGCCGGGCGGATTACACATTCGATGGCCGCTAGTTCTGGCGGAAGCAGCCGCTGGTGGTAAACTTTTGTTCTATTTTTAAGCGCGGCCGCGGCCGCTCATCTCATCTTTTGAGACAACCGTGTGCCGGCCCGATGGCTGGCGCTTGTGGGTGATTCATGTTCGATTTCATTCGTTCGCATCAGCGCCTGATGCAATTGATCCTGCTGATCCTGATCCTGCCGTCATTCGTGCTGATCGGGGTCAGCGGCTACACCAACTACGTGTCGGGCGACCGCGACCTGGTCAAGGTCGGTGACAGCGCGATCACGCAGCAGGTCTTTGATCAGGCGCGCAACAACCAGATGCGGCAACTGCAGCAAACCATGCAGGGCGGGTTCGATCCGGCCGTTGTCGACAATCCGCAGGCGCGCAAGGCGCTGCTCGATCAGTTGATCGAACGGCAGGTCCTGATCAACGCCGCCACCAGCGACCGCTTCAGCATTTCCGACACCGCGCTCCGCCAGGCAATTGCCACCATGCCGCAATTCCAGGTCGAGGGCAGCTTTTCGCCTGAACGCTACAACCAGATTTTGGCGTCCGCAGGCCTGAGCCCACGCGATTTCGAGGCCGGCCAACGGGCCGAACTCGCCATCGACCGTGTGCTAGGCCCGGTCGGCGATTCCGCCCTGGTGCCGGGCGAGGTGCTTGACCGCATCGAGCGCACACTGACAGCGCAGCGCAGCATACGCCTGCGCAGCTTCCCGGCTACCGACTACGAGAAAGACATTGTCATCACCGACGCAGATATCCAGGCTTGGTACGACAAGAACAAAGACAGCCTGCAGCTGCCCGAGCAGGTAACGGCGCAGTACATCCTGCTCAACGAAAAAGCCGCCATGAGCAACCTGCCCGCGGTCACCGACCAGCAGTTGCGCGACTATTACGAGCAGAACAAGGCACGCTATGTGCGGCCTGCACGCGTCAACGTCAGTCATATCCAGGTTACGGTGCCGGCCGGCGCATCGGGTGCGCAGCGCACCCAGGCGCAGGAAAAGGCGCAGAAGATCCTCGAGCGTTTGCGCAAGGCTCCCGATACGTTTGCCGAGGTTGCCAAGGCAGAATCCCAAGACGCCGGTACTGCGGCCGATGGCGGCAAGCTGGGCTGGATCACGCAGGGGTCCTGGCCGGCCAACCTTGAGAGCGCTGTCTTCGGGCTGCAGGCGGGCCAGATTTCCGGCGTAATCGATGGCCCCAGCGGCTACCATATATTCCGTGTCAACGAACGCCAGGCAGAGCAAGGCGAATCGTTCGAGCAGGCGCGCGCCAAGGTCGAAACCGAAGTGCGCCGTCAGTTGGGCTCCGAGCGCTTTGCCGATATGGCCACCAAGTTGACGAGCTTGGCCTACGACAACGCCACCAGTCTCGACCCGGCCGCGCAAGCGCTGGGCCTCAAGGTACATACCGCTGCGGGCATCACGCGCGACCGCCTGCTGTCGGCCGACGAAGTGCCGGCCAATGCCGCGTCCGCCAGCCCCGACGCTGCACTGCTTGACGACGTCCGTGTGCGCCGTGCGCTGTTCTCGGCGCCAGTCTTGAACGAAAAGCAGAATTCCGGCGTCATCGAGATCTCACCCGATACGATGCTGGTTGTGCGTGCCCACGAAGTCATTCCCGCCCATGTGCCCGAACTGGCGCAGGTCACCGATCATATCCGCGCCACGCTCAAAGCCGAGCGTGCGCTGCAGGCTGCCACCAAGGCCGGCGAACAATTGCTGGCGGCGCTGCGCAATGGTGAAACTGGCCCCGCAACAGAAGAAGGCTTTGGTACTGTACAGTCGGTCAGCCGCATCGATCCCAAGGGCTTGCCCAAGGTGATCACAGACGCCGCGTTCGCGGTGCCGGCCGACAAGTTGCCCGCGTTCCAGGGCGTAACAGGTCCGCAGGGTTATGTGGTGGTGCGTATTGAAGGCGCGCAGGCCGGTACTGTCGACAGTCCGCAACTGGCCGGTTTGCAGAGCGATCTCTCGCGTGTGTGGGGCCAGGCCGAAGAGAAAGCCGTGCTCGAGGTGATGCGCCAGCGGATGGGTGTCAAGGTGCTGCCCGAAGCCGAGAAGGCCATCCAGGGCGAAAGCAGGGAAGGCTGATTCATGCCTGCCGCAACCCGGAGCCAGTCGCTGTTCTCAGACGTTCGTGCGCTTGCGGTGCAAGGCGCGCTCCCCGTCCTTCTGGCGGTAGGCATGCTGTTGGCGCCGCTGTCTGTCAGTGCGCAAGGCTATATCGCGCGTTTGCTCAACCGCCCCGTGCCGGGCGGCGTGGCGGTGGTGCCGTTGGGCGCAAGTGGTGGCACAGCCACTTATCAGGGCGAACCCGTAATGGTGCTGCGTGACAGCGACGGGCAGTGGATCGCCTTGGTAGGGCTCGATCTCAAGACCCGTCCGGGCCAGGCGTCGCTCGCGTTGGCCAGTTCGGCAGGCACACGCAGCGTTGGCTTCACGGTAGGCAGCCGTGAATACCCCAGCCAGCACATTACCCTCAAGAGCCAAAAACACGTTACGCCCGATCCTGAACAACTCGCGCGATACGAGCGTGAGCACAAGGCGCAGATAGCGGCATACGCCAGCTTCAGGCCCGGCATACCCAGCAATATCGCGCTCGACAGGCCGGTGGACGGCGGGCGGTTGTCGAGCCGTTTCGGTCTCCGACGCTTCTTCAATGGGCAGGAGCGCAACCCCCATTCCGGGCTGGATTTCGCCGTTCCGACCGGCACGCCGGTCAAGGCACCCGCAGATGGCCTCGTCACTATCGTCGACGACTACTTCTTCAACGGCAAGACCATCTTCATTGATCATGGGCAGGGCCTGGTCACAATGTACTGCCATCTCTCGGCCTTCGATGTAAAAAAAGGCCAGTCGGTCAAGCGTGGTCAGGTCATCGGGCGTGTGGGTGCAACCGGGCGTGCCACCGGGCCACACTTGCACTGGAACGTCAGTCTGAACAATGCGCGCGTGGACCCGGCCATTTTCATAAATGCCTACCAGCCCTGACGCATCGCCCGGCGGCGGGACACCCGCCCGGGCGATACGCGCGGGCTTGCGCGACAGCCTTTCCATTGCCATCGGTTACGTGCCGGTCGCCATTTCCTTCGGCCTTGCCGCTGTGCACGCTGGTGTGCCGCCTTATATGGCTGTGCTGCTTTCCCTGCTGGTCTACGCCGGCGCCAGCCAGTTCATCCTTGTCAGCCTGCTTGCCGCAGGAGCCGCGCCCGCGGCCATTGTGAGCATTGTGCTGCTCATGAATCTGCGCCATCTTTTCTATGGGCCCGCCGTGCTTGGGCGCCTGGATCCAGCGCACAGGCGCCTGCCGCTCGGCGTGCTTGCAGCGGGGCTCACCGATGAGGTATTTGCTGCCTCGATGGCCAGGCTGCATCAGTGCGCGGCCTCTGTGCGCGAATACTGGTATGCGGGCCTGCAATTGGGTGCTTATAGCGCCTGGGTGGCGGGCACTGCAGCTGGCGCCTGGTTCGGGCAAGACTGGCTGGCCCAGTCGCCCTGGCTGTCCGATACCCTGGGTTTCGTACTGCCAGCACTATTCTTCGCACTGCTGCTGGAGATCCGGCATCTGGTGGCGGCACGGGTCTTGTCCGCCGCCTGCGCGGTGGCAGTCTTGGCGCTGGTGGTGCTCCCCGTCTATGCCGCAATCATCGCCGGCATGCTTGCGGGCGTCATGCTGGCTATGCGCTTTCCGGCCGCGAGCGCCCCGCCAAACGTATCGAGCGACCCAGGAGGCCATTCGTGAGCGACACCAGTCTGCTGTGGATTGCTGTGTTATCGGGTGTTGGCACCTTCCTTGTACGCTTTCTGCCAATGGCTTGGCATATGCGTAACAGCGCCCGCCGGCAACCGCGTGGCGCGTGGCGACGAGGCATGGATGCCATCGGCCCTGCGGCCATTGTGGCGCTGCTCACGGTGTCGCTGTGGGGGCTGGTGAATGGCGCCGCGCCGATGCGTTCGATGCTGGCCGTCGCAGCGGGGCTGCTTGGTGTATGGCTGGGCCGCCGTTACGTGGGCAGTATTGCCTGGGCCACCCTGGCCGGTGTGCTGGCTTACGGCGCCATGTTGGCGGTGGTGCCCCCAGCCTTCTGAACTGCAGCGCGTGTGTCCCCGGCCCGCGCCAGACCCCGTACGAGTGAGGCAGCGGCCTGCATGGCTGTGCTCAGCCCTTTACACGAACAATTTTCTGCACCTGTGGCACGTGGCGCATGGCGCGTATTACCTGCGCCAGATGTTTGCGGCTGTCTACCTGCACCGTCAGGTGAAGAACGACGGTGGATCCGACTTCTTCCTGCATGGTCAGGTGCATGATATTTGAATCGGCCTCAGTGACTTCAGCCGCCAGGCGGCCCAATACGCCGCGCTCGTTGATGACGGTGACGTCCAGACGCGTTGTAAGGTGGCGTGCCGTATTGACATCCCAGGCCAGGGGAAGCCATCGTTCGGGCTCGCGCGCACGCTGGCGTTGCGCCACAGCACATTCTTCCATGTGCACCACCAAACCGTGGCCCAGGCGGATGCCACCGATAATGGCGTCGCCGGGCAGGGGGCCGCAGCAGGGTGCCAGTTGTACGGCCTGGCCTTCGTTGCCGTGGATGAGGATGGGGGCCCCGGTGGTCGCCGTAATCTCGTCGACCGCGGCGGCCGTGGTGGCCAGCAGCGTATTTTCTGGGGCGAAGCGGCGCGCAACCACAGCTGCCAGGCGTTTGCCCAGGCCGATGTCGGCCAGGATCTCGTCGCGCGAGGCCGCGCCCGAGCCTTTGGCAAGCTTTTCCCATTCGGGGTCGTCGTTGGCGGGGTGTGGTAATTTGAGCTGGTCGAACGCTTGGTTCAGCAGGCGCAGGCCGAATGCGACTGACTCTTCGTATTTGACCGTGCGCAGATAATGGCGGATCTCGGAACGCGCTCGGCCAGTGCGCACGTAATTGAGCCATTGCGCGCTGGGGCGCGATGCCGGCGAGGTGATGATCTCGACCGAATCGCCACTCTTGAGTTCGGTGCGCAAGGGGGCGAACTCGCCATTGATCTTGGCGGCCACGGTCTGGTTGCCCACGTCGGTGTGGATGGCGTACGCAAAATCGACCGGCGTAGCCCCGCGCGGCAGAGAGAGGATTTTGCCTTGCGGCGTGAAGACATAGACGGCATCAGGGAAGAGGTCGACCTTGACGTGTTCGAGAAACTCGCCCGAGTCGCCCGTCTGGCTCTGGATATCGAGCAGGGACTGCAGCCACTGATGGGTGCGTTTCTGCAGATCGTTCAGGGTTACGTCTTCTTCTTTGTACAGCCAGTGCGAGGCCACGCCTTCTTCGGCGATGTGATCCATGTCGCGGGTGCGGAACTGGAACTCGACCGGTGTGCCGTACGGCCCTACAACGGTGGTGTGCAGCGACTGATAGCCATTGAGTTTGGGGATGGCGATGTAGTCTTTGAACTTGCCGGGCACCGGACGGTAGAGCTGATGCAGCGTACCCAGCGCGAGATAGCATTCGGGCAGGGTATGGACGATGACCCGGAAGCCGTAGATGTCGAGGACATCGGAAAAAGACTTTTTCTGTTCAGCCATCTTGCGGTAGATGCTGTACAGGGATTTCTCGCGGCCGCTGATTTCCGCCTCGATACCTGCGGCGGGCAGCGCCACGCGTACGGCATCGGAGATCTTGCCAAGCACCTCGCGGCGATTTCCACGCGCGGCCAGCATGGCTTTGCGCAGCACCTCATGGCGGTTGGGATGGATGGCCTGGAAACAGAGATCCTGCAATTCGCGGTATAGGGCATTGAGGCCCAGGCGATGGGCAATCGGTGTGTAGATGTCGAGTGTTTCACGCGCTACGCGGCGACGCTTTTCGGGGGCCACGGCGCCCAGGGTGCGCATATTGTGCAGGCGGTCGGCCAGCTTGATGAGAATGACCCGCACGTCACGCGCCATGGCCAGCAGCATCTTGCGAAAGCTTTCGGCCTGTTGGTCGGCTTTGGAGGCGAACTCGATGCGGTCCAGCTTGGAGACGCCGTCGACGATCTCAGCGACGTCGGGGCTGAAGCGTTCGGCCAATTCTTGCTTGGAAACGCCCTGGTCTTCGATGACGTCATGCAGCAAAGCAGCCATGAGGGAGTCGGCGTCTAGTTTCCAGCCGGCACAGATCTCGGTGACCGCGATGGGATGGGAAATATAAGGCTCGCCGCTGGCCCGGAACTGGCCCAGGTGCGCCTGGTCGGCGAAGCGATAGGCTTCCTTGACCCGCTCGGCATCTTTCGGATCAAGATAGCGGCCGATGATTTCGGTGAGCGGCGCCAGCGAAGCGATGGTGTTGCGCGCCGGTTCGGCGGCAATGGCCTGCGGCGGTACGGCAGCGGGCTTCTTGCGGCGCAGGCGTGGGCCTTTTTTCAGGGCGGCCAGCAACCCCGACGACGCACCACGCAATGCGGAAAATGCCATAGGCCGCCTCGTAGGGAGTCAGGTGGGAACTTTACGCAGCATTTCCATGCCGGTGGCGCCGGCAGCGACTTCGCGCAATGCCGTTACAGTGGGCTTGTCTTTGGATTCGAGCCGCGGTTCGTGCCCTTGCGCCAGTTCGCGGGCGCGATACGCGGCCACGAGGGTGAGGTTGAAGCGATTGGGGATTTTTTCCAGGCAGTCTTCGACGGTAATGCGAGCCATGTTTAACCTTGTTGAGGGAGGGAGTGAGATCGGGAACGGCGCGGAATCCGCGAACGGATCAATGTTGCCCGCAGCCATCGGGCAAGCGGGCGATTATGTAAATAGTAGCAGGGTATGCATATCAGGCAAGCGTTTTGCTTATACCCAGCTGCGAGAACAGTTCGGCATTGCGCAACGCTTGCGCCGGATAGCGCAGACGGGCGGCCGCGACGATCTGGGAGAGTTCTGTTAATGCAGTGCTAAACTCTTGATTAATAATAACATATTGGCATTCTGAGGCGTGCGACATCTCGCTGCCTGCGGCCAGGAGGCGACGGGAGATGACCTCGGGCGCGTCTTGCCCGCGTTGGATGAGGCGAGCTTCGAGTGCCTCGACCGACGGCGGCAGGATGAAAATGCCGACAGCCTGCGGAAAATGGGCCCGCACCTGTCGGGCGCCTTGCCAGTCGATCTCGAGCAGCACGTCATGGCCTTCCCGCAGGGCGTGGTCGATGCGATCGCGCGGGGTGCCGTAGAAATTGCCGTGCACTTCGGCCCATTCGAGCAGCGCGTTTTGCTCGCGCAGGGCGAGGAAGTCTTCCTTGCTGACGAAGCGGTAGTGCTTGTTGTTTTCTTCGCCTGGGCGCGGCGCGCGCGTGGTGCAGGATATTGACAGCACCATAGAAGGGTCCTGGGCAAGCAGCGCGTTGACCAGGCTGGACTTGCCGGCGCCACTGGGGGCGACAACCATGAAAACATTGCCGGGGTAGGACGGAGACATAGCAGACGGAAACAATCAGCAAAGAAATGGATTTTACAACGGTGCGCGACCGCTGCCGTCTGTCGTGCCTGCGGCGGGTGCAAGGCCCAGCGCGTCGAGCGTAGTTTCATAGGCGGCTTGCGTGCCGCACAGAAAGACGGCGGCGTCGCCCTGATTCATGTTGAAGGCGATGTCTTCTACCTGTTCGGCGGCGGCTGATGGCTCCGCGACAGCCGCGACGTGCAGGTCGCCGTCCTGCTCGAACTGCTCGCGCGGCACGAAATCCGCCACGCGTTCGAGATCGGGTTCGCTAACCACCACGTAGGCCCGGAACTGTAATTCCTCGACTGTCACATCGAGAACGACGCCGCGCTCAAGGGTATCGACGAGTCGGCTGTGCGCGGAGGTGTTCATGCTTTGAAATCCAGTGTGGCAATGACCGGGGCGTGGTCGGAGGGCTGTTCGTTGGCCCGCGGGGCCTTGTCGATGGTGCAGGCCGTGCAGCGCCCGCGCAGGGCCGACGACAGCAGCACATGATCGATGCGCAGCCCTGCGTTGCGGCGAAATGCAAAACGGCGATAGTCCCACCAACTGAAGGATTTTTCTTCCTGGGGGAACAACCGGAAAGCGTCTGTCAGGCCGAGGTCGAGCAACTTGCGGAAAGCCGCCCGCTCGGGTTCGGAAACAAGCACTTCGCCCTCCCACTTGGCGGGATCGTGCACGTCGATGTCTTCGGGGGCCACGTTGTAGTCGCCCAGTATTGCCAGGCGGGGGTAGCGCTTGAGCTCGGACTCGAGCCAGCCATGCAGCGCCTCGAACCATGCCAGCTTGTAGCTGTATTTGTCGCTGCCCACCGATTGCCCGTTGGGACAATAGGCGCTGATGACGCGCAATTCGCCGTCTGGACAGTTTAGTGTGGTGGCGATGACGCGCTGCTGGTGATCGTCGAATGCAGGGATGTTGCGCTGTACGTTGTTGCATTCGGCCAGCGTGACGATGGCCACGCCGTTATAGGTTTTCTGGCCTGCCCACTGCGCCTTGTAGCCGATCTCGGCAAACGCATCGACGGGGAATTTGTCGTCGGGCAGCTTGAGCTCCTGCAGGCACAGAGCGTCGACAGGATTCTGGCGCAGCCAGTCCAGCACCTGGGGAAGGCGCACCTTGAGCGAGTTGATATTCCAAGTGGCGAGTTTCATGCGGTGGGCAGTGCTGATGTCAATGCCTCTATGGTAGCAGGGCGCGATGGTGTCGTACCCGCAGCGCCACCCACGGTTCATGTCCCGTTCATGTTTGTTTACCTAGTATGCCAAGAAAGAAAAGTAAATCTTGGATGCTTGATGCGGGAAGAACCAGAATGAATTTCTACATATCCCCCGGCATGTGCGGGCTGCTGCTATGCATGGTTGTGGCTGCCACGCCTGCGCACGCGACTGACGACTGCGATGCCCCCGTTGCCCGTTGGCAGCCTCGCGCCGCTGTGGCTGACTTGGCGGACCGGGAAGGCTGGACGATACGAAGCATCAAAATAGATGACGGATGTTACGAAATCCGGGGCGAGGACAGCGCAGGTCGCCCCTTCAAGGCCAAGCTTGATCCCGAAACGCTGAAGATCGTGAAATGGCGCAATCGTGACCGTCCGCGTCGCTTGCACGGGCGCGATGAGCCCGACACCCGGTAACGAATACACGCGCCTGGCGTGCACGCGGGCCGCCCGACTGTGTCAGCGCCGCGCCGCCTCCTTCCTCTTTTTTACAGGAGAACGTCTATGTCCAAACCCTTGATCGCAGCCTTATTGGCCGCCACAACACTTTCCATACCCGCGCTGGCGCAAAGCCGCACGGTGACGGTGTCGGCCGCATTGAAAAACTACGGCGGCGATGGCGCTTATCTGGCGGTTTATCTCACCGACGCCAAGGGTGCTTATGTCCGTACATTGTGGGTTGCTGGCGGCAAGGCCAAGTACTACAAACACCTGAAAGACTGGAATCGTCTGTCCGCGGGCGACGCAAAGCGTTTGGACGGGGTGACGGGGGCCAGTGTTGGCGCAGGGCGCACACTCAAGGTAACGGCGGAGCTGGCCGAGGCGTTACTGGACGCGGGTTATGAGATACGCATTGATGCCGCCGCAGAAGACATGCGCGACAGCCCTGCGGAAGTACGCGTGCCGCTGAGCACGGCGGGCGCGGGCAAAGCGTACGCGGGCAAGCAGTACGTTCAGTCCTTGACCTATCAACTTCAGTGAGGCGGAGGCACATATGAACTGGCGGCTGATCCATCGCTGGCTGGGCTTGGCGGCGGGGACTGTTGCGCTGATGCTGGGACTGACGGGGGTGATACTCGCTTTTTATCCACTACGCGATGCGTGGATATCCGTACCGGCGGAGCAGGCGATGCCTGTCTCCACGCTGGTCGAGCGCGTCTCCGCAAACATCCCCGCAGTGGAGGAAATCCGCCGCCTGCCCTCGGGTGACATTGTGGTGTACTCATTCGCCGGCGATCAGGCCCGGGCGTCCCGCGTAGATCCGCTGAACGGCACGGTGCTGGGTGATTATCAAGTCTCGGGTACTGCGCGCTGGGTCAAAAGCCTGCACCGTTCGTTTCTGATGGGCGATGCGGGGCGTCTGGGTGCCGCGACTGTCGCGCTTGCTATGTTGCTGCTGTCTCTGTCGGGGCTGGTCCTCACGGCGCGCAGGTTGGGCGGATGGCGGCGGCTCGCAGGACGGGTGCGCGGCAGCCTCACCCAGCGTATTCACGTCGTAGCGGGCCGGCTTTTGCTGGTTGTACTGTGTTTGTCCTCACTGACTGCGCTGTATATGAGCGCGACGACATTCGCGCTGATCCCGGTCGAACCCGACTGGGATCCTGATGTGGTCTCTACCCCCGTGGAGCTGGCCGAGCGTACACCAGCACAGTTAGCTTTGCTGCAGTCATTACGCGTGGGCGAGCTGCGCAAACTGAATTTTCCGGTGGCTACTGACCCTGAGGACACATGGAAAGTTGTGACGGAGGACGGCGCAGGCTGGGTGGACCGGTACACGGGGCATACGCTGGCATGGCAGCCCGCCACACTGCCGCAGCGCGTTTACGATTGGGTCACGCTATTGCATACGGGTGAGGGGGCATGGGGCTGGGCGCTGGTCCTGGGTGTGCTTGGCGCCAGTATTCCGCTGTTCTGGTTAACGGGGCTGATAATGTGGTGGCAGGGGCGGCGCGATCGGCCTGTAATTGCCGAAAACAGCGCGCTGAGCCGGGCTGATACGCTGATCTTTGTTGCAAGCGAAAGCAGTTCCACCTGGGGTTTTGCGGGCGCTTTGCATCAAGCGTTGCTGCGTAATGGGCATCGTGTTCATACCGCGGGTCTGGAAACGTTTCGTACGGCGCCAGGCACCAGGCAGGTTTTTGTATTGGCGGCAACATATGGCGAGGGACAAGCGCCGGCGCATGCGGCCCGGGCCTTGCAGCGCATTGCCAGCCAGCCCGCGGGTGACGTGCCGGTCACCGTGCTGGGGTTTGGCGACCGGCAATTCGCTGCCTTCTGTGCGTACGCGGAGGCCCTGGACAGTACGCTGCGCGCACGCGGCTGGCCGCAGTTGCTTCCGCTGGAGCGCGTCAACCAGCAATCTGTGCAGCAGTTCTATCGCTGGGGCGAAACGCTGGCAGCTGCGCTGGGTGAAACGCTTGCACTTGATTATGTGCCGCGTTTACCATCCACGACCTCGCTGGTGCTGGTGTCACGCCAGGACCACGCCGGGGGCGGCGGCGGGGCGGCGGCAATCCTTCGTTTTGTCTGGCCTGCCCGCAATGGGTGGGAACGCTTGGCTGGGCGCGGGTTGTCGCGCTTCAAGGCGGGAGATCTAGTGGGTATTCTGCCGCCGGGCGCTGCCGTGCCGCGCTATTACTCCCTCGCCTCCGGGTATCGGGATGGTTTTCTGGAGATATGTGTACGCCGGATGCCGGGCGGCCTGTGTTCATCTTATCTTCACGCCCTCAAGCCTGGCGATCGGGTCGATGCGTTCATCAAGCCCAATCCGGGTTTTGTCTTGGAAGGCGGGCGCCGGCCTGTGGTGCTGATCGGGGCCGGTACGGGGGTTGCCCCGTTGGTGGGCTTCATCCGCGACAACATACGCCGGGTGCCCATGCACCTGTACTACGGGGCACGGGATCCGAGCGTGGATTTTTACTTTGGCCAGGAGATAAAAAGTTGGCTGGGGGATCGCCGGCTGACCAGCCTGCGCACGGCGTTCTCCCGCGTGCCCGACGGTGGTGGCTATGTGCAGGACGCGCTGCGCCGTGACGCGGCCCGCGTGCGGGACCTCGTTGCTCGTGGCGCCGTTTTGCGAGTGTGCGGCAGCCGTCCCATGGCGCAAGGCGTTGTTGAAACACTGGACGGCATCCTGGGCACGATCAGCCAGAGCGTTCGGCAACTCAAAGACGGGGGGCGTTATGCCGAAGATGTCTTCTGAGCTGGCAGCGGTTGAACGCCCTGGCCTCATGCGGCTGCGCCTGAACGGGCCCGTAATGGGCACCCGTTGGTCGGCACAGTGCGATCTTGCGCCGGACATAGACCCAGCGCCGCTGCGCGAGCGCCTGGCCAATGTTGTGGAGCGGGTTGACGCGCAGATGTCCCCTTGGAAACCGGATAGTGATCTGTCGCGGCTGAATCGGGCGGCGCCCGATGTGTGGGTATCACTGCCGGCAGATACGCTCGTGGTGCTCGCCCGCGCCCTGGAGATTGGTCGGCTCAGCGCAGGAGCATTCGATCCCGCTGTGGGCGCGCTCGTTGACGCATGGGGATTCGGCGCGGTGCGTGATACGCCTGACGCAAGCGCGATTCAGATGGCGGCGCGGGCCGCAGGGCGCCCAGCGCATCAATGGCTGGAACTGGACCTCACGGGCGAAAGGGCCTGCAAGCGTACGCCTATGTGCCTGGACCTCTGCGGCATCGCCAAAGGCTACGCCGTCGACCTCATGGCTGACGTCATGCGCGCATCGCGTGTCAACCATGCCTTGGTGGCCCTGGATGGCGAATTGCGCGCCTGCGGCCCGCAGGCCGACGGGCGGCAGTGGTCCGTAGCGCTGGAAAGCCCCCGGCACGATGCTCGCCTTACCCATGGTGTGATCGGGCTGGCCGATGCAGCCGTTGCGACATCGGGCGATTATCGGCACTGGGTGCACGTAGGCGGTATGCGCCTGTCGCATACGATGGACGGGCGGCGCGCGGCGCCGGTGGCCAATGATGTGGCGTCGGTCACAGTGCTGGCGCCGGATTGTATAGACGCCGATGCCTGGGCTACGGCATTGCTGGTTTCTGGGCCAGGGGAAGGGCTTGCGCTTGCGCGGCGCATGGGCTTGGACGCGTTGTTTCTTCTGCGCCGTCAGCAAGGGCTGGTGGAGCTTGGTACAGGCTGTTTTGCCTGACGATAATTTGCACGGTGCGGACGGACAGATCTGCATCCGGCAACGGAGGGCGGAAGTGTCAATGTCATTAATCATCTATCAAATTCAGTTTATATTGCCTAATTTCGTTCATAATGTTGTTATTATTCAACATTTGTGCTATAGTTGTGTTGTGTGGGGCACGCTGGGTGCCCCTATGTTTTGTGTCCGGGAGAATATGCATGGCAAAGAAACCAGTCGCCAGAAAGCAGCCTTTTGTGATTCAGCCACTTAACTGGGTGGCGCCACAGAAAGGCGATGACGAATCCTCGAAGGACCAGCAACCCGAGAAGCCGACGCCCGCACAGCCTCAGCAAGACTGATAACGCGGCGCAGCCAGGTGGCCACCCCCGTGTTCCGCGCGTTACCGGCGCAAGGTCGCGCGGGCACCCTGTTTCATCATATAGGTATGTAACAGCATGACAACAACAGCGTTCGGCCTGAAAGATCCTCATGGGCTGGATGGGTGATGTGGGGGCGACGGACAATCGCCGGCTACTGAAGGGCAGTCTGAAGCGACGGCAATATGCCGTCGCTTTTGCGTTTATGCGCCCGGCACGCAACGTTCGCGGGGCTGCTATTCGCAGCGGCGAGGGCAGGTCGGGTTGTTGTGTTGCAGTGCCGCAATCTGCGGCAAAAAAGCGTTACTATGCACCATCGATTCGGGCAGGCGGCCACGTGGTGCGCCGCTGCCCGGTCAAAGCCGCGGAGCCGGCATGCAGCGTATGTAAGCGGGTGGTCGTGGTGTCTGTGTCACCAACCGGAACCTACAGGAGACGATGATGGAAGAAGTAGTTGTTGTCGGCGCGTGCCGTACCGCAATCGGCGATTTTGGCGGTGGGCTTAAGGATGTACCGCCTTGCGATCTGGCCGCCACTGTGCTCAAGGCGGTGCTCGAACGCGCCAACGTTGCGCCCGCAGATGTCGGCCATGTTGTGTTCGGCCACGTCATCAATACCGAGCCACGCGATATGTACCTGTCCCGCGTGGCGACACTCAATGCTGGCCTGTCGCAGGATACGCCAGCATTCAACGTGAATCGGCTGTGCGGCTCCGGCCTCCAAGCCATCGTGTCCGCGGCGCAAGCCATTATGCTGGGTGATACCGACATTGCAGTCGGGGGCGGCGCCGAAAGCATGAGCCGCGCGCCGTATATTTCCCCCGCGCACCGCTGGGGCGCGCGCATGGGCGACAGCGTCATGCTCGACATGATGACAGGTGCGTTGTCCGATCCTTTCGAGAAGATGCATATGGGCGTCACTGCTGAGAACGTCGCGCGCAAATACGAAATCAGCCGCGCTGATCAGGATGCGTTGGCGCTGGCTTCGCACCAGCGTGCCGAGAAGGCCATTGTCGAAGGGCGTTTCAAGGATCAGATTGTTCCTGTCGTACGCCAGACCCGCAAGGGTGAAGTCGTGTTCAACACCGATGAGCACGTGCGCATGGGTGCCACGGCCGACAATTTCGCCACGCTCAAGCCAGTGTTTCAGAAAGAAAACGGCACCGTCACGGCCGGCAATGCGTCGGGCATCAACGACGGGGCTGGGGCAGTGCTGTTGATGAGCGCGCGCGCCGCCCAGGCACGCGGCGTCAAGCCGATGGCGCGTCTGGTCTCATACGCACATGCCGGGGTCGACCCGCGCTATATGGGCATCGGCCCGGTGCCCGCCACGCGCCTGGCGCTGCAAAAGGCGGGGCTGGATATCGGCCAATTGGATGTGATCGAAGCCAACGAGGCCTTCGCCGCACAGGCATGCGCGGTCAGCAAAGAGCTCGGCTTCGATCCGGCCAAGGTCAACCCCAATGGCAGCGGCATCAGCCTGGGTCACCCAATCGGGGCTACCGGCGCCATCATCACTGCCAAGGCCTTGCACGAGTTGGTGCGCGTGCAAGGCCGCTATGCGCTGGTGACGATGTGCATAGGCGGTGGCCAGGGCATTGCGGCGATTTTCGAACGTGTATAACGCGTCCGACGAACCCACGCTGTCCGAACAGGACGGCGTGCGCTACCTGCATTTCGGCACTGAATGGATACAAGGTGCCATGCGTTTGGCTCGGCCGGCCGAGCTGGTGTTGGCGTATACCCAGCAGATGATGGCTTGGCTGCTGTTCCTGGAACCCACCCGCCAGGACGAAATCGGTGTCTTGGGCTTGGGCGCGGGCTCGCTCCTGCGCTATACCCTGAAACACACGCCTGCGTCTGTTGTCACGGTCGAGTGGAACCCGGCCGTGACGGCGGCCTGCCGGATGTATTTCCGCCTGCCGGGCGCCAGCCGCTCCACCGTTACCCACGCCGACGCCGGCGTCTGGGTTGCGGACGGCGCCAATGCAGGCCGTTTCCGCGCCTTGATGGTGGATTTGTACGATAGCGAGGCCCAAGGGCCGGTGCGTGACAGCGTGGGCTTCTATGAAGGTTGCCGCACGGTGTTGGGTGACATCGGCGTCATGGCGGTCAATCTTTTTGGCAACCATGCCAGTTTTCCACGCAATATTGGCAACATCCGCGAAGCGTTTGGCGGCCGTGTGCTGATGCTGCCCGAAATCGATGCCGGCAATCGTGTGGTGCTGGCTTTTAAGGGGCCGGTGCTGGATGTGACGACAGGGCAGTTGCTGCGCAGGGCGGAACGTGTGGAAAGCCAGTATGGCTTGCCAGCGCGGCGCTGGGCCAGAGCGTTGCTCGCCAGCCTGAATGGCGGCGCTTACCTGACTGTTTAAAGGTAAAACAAACAAAGGGCGACGAGGCCACGCCCGCCAATCGAGTCACCGGTGAGGGCGGACCATGCTATGCATGCATTGCCGGCCGCCTTCTAACAGGGATATCCTTGAGGCGCGCGACACGCCAACGCGTTAGACTTACGCCCACCGCGGGCAATGGCCCGGCGATGTTCGTTTTCCAGAAGGAGATCCTATGCGTTTGATGAAATCGGCCCGCCTGCTCGCGGGCGTCGCGGCAACGCTTGCAGTGCTGGCACATGCGCCGGCAGGCGCGCAATCTGTGGCCGTCACCTCGATTGTGGAGCATCCCGCGCTCGACGCAGTGAAAGACGGTGTGAAACAAGCGCTGGAACAGGCGGGCTATACCGAGAAAAGCGGCCTCAAGTGGCAGTTCCAGACTGCGCAGGGCAATACCGCTATTGCGGCGCAGATCGCTCGCAAGTATGTAGGTGACAACCCCAATGTCATCGTCGCCATCGCCACGCCTTCGGCGCAGGCTGTCGTAGCGGCAACCAAGTCGATTCCTGTGGTGTATTCTGCCGTTACGGATCCTGTTGCGGCGCAGCTCGTTCCCTCCATGGAGCCATCCGGCACCAATGTAACGGGCGTGTCCGACGCGCTGGCGCTCGAGAAGCAGGTTGATCTGATCAAAAAGGTTGTGCCCAATGCCAAGCGGGTGGGTATGGTCTACAACCCTGGCGAGGCCAACTCCGTCGTGGTGGTCAAACGCATGCGCGAACTCCTGCCGAAGTCCGGCATGTCGCTGGTCGAAGCCTCCGCGGCGCGCACGGTCGACGTTGGTGCGGCGGCCCGAAGCCTGGTGGGCAAAGTTGACGTCATCTACACCAATACCGACAACAACGTAGTATCTGCGTACGAGTCCCTGGTCAAGGTCGGCAACGACGCCAAGATTCCGCTCGTCGCCTCGGATACCGACAGCGTCAAGCGTGGCGCCATTGCAGCGTTGGGTGTCAATTATCACGATCTGGGCATCCAGACCGGCAAACTGGTCGTCCGTATTCTCAAAGGCGAGAAGCCGGGCGGCATTGCCTCGCAAACCAGCGACAAGCTCGAGCTGTATGTCAACCCTGGTGCTGCTGAAAAGCAGGGCGTCAAGCTGTCCGAGGCATTCGTAAAAACGGCCACCAAGGTCGTTAAATAGCCGCTTCGCCGCGAACCGCCCCAATATTGATTAAAATCGCGATCAGGCAGAACAGGCGGGTTGTTGCAGCAGCCCGCCTGTTTATTTTTATTCGTCAACGAGCTGCTACATGTCACTTTATTCTCTATGGGGTGCGCTTGAGATCGGCCTGATTTTCGGGCTGGTTGCATTGGGCGTGCTGATTTCTTTTCGCATCCTGCGGTTCCCCGATCTCACTGTCGACGGCAGTTTTCCCTTGGGTGGAGCCACTGCGGCCACACTTGTCAGCGGCGGCATGGACCCCTATACCGCCACCGCCATCGCCACGCTGGCCGGCGCGGTCGCCGGAGCAATGACAGGCTGGCTGCACGTACGGCTCAAGATCATGGATCTGCTGGCGAGCATCCTGATGATGATTGCGCTGTACTCGATCAACCTGCGCATCATGGGGCGGCCCAATGTGCCGCTGATCACCGAGCCCACCGTTTTCACGCTTCTGCAGCCCGAGGGGCTTAGCGACTACATCTTCCGGCCTTTGCTGCTGATCGCGCTGGTGATAGTGGTCAAGCTGGTGCTGGACTGGTATTTTTCCACCGAGATCGGGCTCGCGATGCGGGCCACTGGCTCCAATCCACGTATGGCGCGTTCGCAAGGCGTGGCCACCGGCAATCGTATCCTGGCGGGCATGGCTATTTCCAATGCGCTATGCGCGCTGGCGGGCGCGCTGTTCGCGCAGTCCCAGGGCGGCGCCGATATCTCCATGGGCATAGGCACTATTGTGATTGGCCTTGCCGCCGTCATCGTCGGTGAAAGCATTCTGCCTACTCGCAAGCTGATGATCGCCACACTGGCGGTGATTCTGGGCGCTGTCCTGTATCGCTTTTTCATTGCGTTGGCGCTCAATGCCGACTTCATCGGCCTGAAGGCGCAGGATCTGAATCTGGTTACAGCAGTGCTGGTCACAGTCGCGTTGGTCATACCATTGATCAAGCAGCGCCTAAGCGGCAAAGGAGGGCGCTGACATGCTGAGCGCAAAAAACGTCTCCATTACGTTCAACCCCGGTACGCCCATTGAAACGCGGGCGCTACGGGGCATGTCGCTCGATATCCCGGCGGGGCAGTTCGTCACGGTGATCGGCTCCAACGGTGCCGGTAAATCGACGTTCCTCAACGCCATCTCGGGCGACCTGGCCATCGACAGCGGCAGTATTTCGATCGACGGTCGCGATGTCACGCGCGAACCCGTCTGGACGCGTGCGCAGCGCGTTGCACGGGTCTTTCAGGATCCGATGGCGGGTACCTGTGAGGATCTCACCATTGAAGAGAACCTCGCGCTCGCGTCGGGGCGCGGGCGCCGGCGCGGTTTCAGCCGTGCCGTCAAGGCGGCAATGCGCGATGAGTTCCGCGAGCGCCTGTCCATGCTGGGCCTGGGGCTCGAGAACCGCCTAACCGATCGCATCGGCCTGCTCTCGGGGGGGCAGCGGCAGGCGGTGAGCCTGCTCATGGCCGCGCTGCGGCCATCGCGCATTTTGCTGCTCGACGAGCACACGGCCGCCCTCGACCCCCGAACGGCCGATTTCGTGCTGCAGCTGACTGCGCGTATTGTGGCCGAAAGTGGGCTCACCACCATGATGGTTACCCACAGCATGCGCCAAGCGCTGGACGTGGGTGAACGCACTGTCATGCTGCACCAGGGTAATGTCGTTCTCGACGTGTCCGGAGAGGCGCGCAAAGGCCTGGATGTGCCCGATCTGCTACAGATGTTCGAGCGCGTGCGCGGCGAAAAGGTATCGGACGACGCCCTGTTGCTGGGTTGATTATCTAAGGGGCCAGCTCGGTAGCGGGGCTGCTTCACCCCAGCGGCCGCCACAGGTTGCTGGCGTCGGCGGCGGCCTGCGCTTCGAGATGCGTTGGTGTGCCGCTATGGGCACACCGATTGCTGAGGGTGGGGCGGTCATTTCACGGAACCGCCGCATTCATGGCAAGAATCGACGACGTCAACCCGTTTACGCTTAAGGTGCTCACCGTAAATACCCACAAGGGGTTCACGGCACTTAACCGGCGTTTCATCCTGCATGAACTGCGCGAGGCAATCCGCGCAACGGGTGCTGACGTGGTTTTTTTGCAGGAAGTGCTCGGCGCGCATCAGCGGCATGCCGAGCGGCATGCTCGTTGGCCTGCCACAAGCCAGTACGAGTTCCTGGCGGACACCATCTGGCCGCAGTATGCCTATGGCCGCAATGCCGTCTATCCCCACGGCCATCATGGCAACGCAATACTGTCCAAGTTTCCCATTGTTTTCTACCAGAACATCGATGTTTCCATTGGCCAGCACGAAAAGCGCGGCATGCTGCACTGTGTCATGCACCCTCCGGGCTACAACGAAGATGTGCATGTTATTTGCGTGCACCTTGGTTTGCAGGAGCGTCATCGCCACGCGCAATTGAGCCGCTTGTGCCGTTATATCAACGAGGAAATTCCGGATAATGCACCCCTGGTGATTGCGGGCGATTTCAACGACTGGCGACAAGTGGGTCAGCGCATGCTGTATCGGGCATGCCGCCTGCAGGAGGTGTTTCGCGAATGCCACGGGCGGGTGGCCCGCACCTTTCCGGCCCGCTGGCCCTTGCTGCGGCTCGACCGGGTATATGTGCGCAATGTGCTGCGCTACCATGCTATGGCCCTTGCCCGCCGGCCTTGGTCGCATCTTTCTGATCACGCGCCGCTGGCGGTGGAGCTCGCGCTATGAACAGCAAATGGACAACCGGTAACGCTATTACCTTGCTGGAAAACGGCGAAGAATACTTTCCCGCAGTGATGCAGGCCATACGCGAGGCCAGGCGCATGGTGGTCATCGAAACCTTTATCATCTTCGATGACTCGGTTGGCCGCAGTCTGCAACAGGCTGTCATTGAGGCGGCAAGCCGCGGCGTACGTGTCGATATTGCCGTTGACGGTTATGGCACCGCAGATCTGTCGCCTTCCTTCATTGGTGCTATGACCTCCGCCGGCGTGGGGTTTCATGTCTTCGACCCGCAGCCACGCCGCTTCGGCGTGCGCACCAACCTCTTCTGCCGGCTGCACCGCAAGATTGTGGTGGTGGATGGCGAGATCGCCTTCGTTGGCGGCATCAATTTTGGCGCCGACCATCTAGCCGACTTCGGCCCCACAGCGAAACAGGACTATGCGATTGCCATTCGCGGCCCGCTGGTCGACGAAATCTCGCGTTTCGCCGCCGAAGCGCTGGCGCCCGTCAAGGCGGTGCGGCGCACTTGGCGAGGCCTGCGACGGCGCCATGCGCACCAACATGTATGGATGCCGGGTGATTCGTCCGCCGCACTGGTGGTGCGCGACAACGACAGTCACAAGACCGACATCGAGATGCACTACCGCGTAGGCATACGCGCCGCCAAACAGACTGTGACGATTGCCAATGCCTACTTCTTTCCAGGTTATCAGTTGCTGCGCTCATTGCGCAGTGCTGCCCAGCGTGGCGTGCGGGTGCGCTTGATCCTGCAAGGCCAGCCTGACATGCCGGCAGCACGCTTCGTTGCAACCATGCTGTACGACTATCTCTTGTCGGCTGGCGTCGAGATCTATGAGTATTGCCAACGTCCACTGCATGGCAAAGTGGCCGTGGTGGATGGCGTGTGGGCAACCGTCGGGTCCAGCAATCTCGATCCGCTCAGTCTTGCCTTCAATCTCGAAGCCAATGTGATGATTCGTGATGAGGCGTTTGGCAGCGTGCTGGAGCAGCGGCTGGATGAGTTGGTGGAGCGTCACTGCCGGCGGGTGAAGCGAGCGACCCAGCCGCGCCGCAAGATTCAACGCGTCATATTGGGCACGCTGGTATTCCACTTTCTGCGCCGCTTTCCCTCGTGGTCCAGTTGGTTGCCGGCGCGTGAGCGCACCTTGACGTCCATCCCTGCGGCGGATATGCCGGTGGAAGACAAGCCGTGAGCGGCGAGAGGCAGCAGCCGCTCGGCGGAGTCGACGGAGCGCGGGCGGAAGGCCGCTTGATTGAGGTGGGGCGGGAATGCGCCGGGCCGGAGGGCCATAGCGGTGCGCGCCCGAGCGCGAATTCGGTGCGAGGGGTAACGGCCTGGCTGCGCCGGCACTGGCCGCTGCTGCGACGTATACTGATTGGCGGCTTTATTGTTGCGGTTGCCGGTTTGTTGGCACTGGCTGCCTTTCGCGTCGACTGGGTGCAGGTAGGTCAGGCAGCGGCCTCGCTGCCACCAGCATCTCTCGCTGTCGCGTACGCGCTCACGTTCGCTGGATATCTTGCGTATGCGAGCTTCGATCAGTTGGGACGTTGTTACACAGGCCATACACTGTCGCGCCTGCGCACACTTTGCATTGCCTGTACCTCATATGCCTTCAATCTGAATCTGGGAGGGTCGATCGGCGGCCTCGGGCTGCGACTACGCTTGTATACACGCAGTGGCGTTTCGCCCGCCGACGCCGCGCGAGTGTTTGCATTCGCTGTGAGCACCAACTGGATCGGCTACTGCCTGGTCAGCGGATGTCTGTTCGCCTCTGGCTACATCGCGTTGCCTGAGACATGGCCGTTGAGCGATACCGGGCTACGCATTGGCGGAGGGGTGGCCATTGTCGCGGTCGTCGCATACGTCCTGTTCTGCTTTCTGGCGCGCAGGCGAGAATGGTCGGTGCGCGGGCATACCATTGTGCTGCCCACAGGGGCGCTGGCACTGGCACAAGCGGGCGCAGCCGCCGTGCACTGGCTGCTGATGGGCGGCGTGCTGTATGTATTGCTGCAGCACCAAGCCTCTTATGCGATGGCCTTGGGCGCAGTATTGCTCAGCGCAGTCATCGGCTTGCTGATCCGAGTGCCGGCAGGCCTTGGGGTACTTGAGGCGACAGTGATCGCGCTGCTCGCGTCGGCGGAACTGCCGCGCAGCGACGCGCTTGCCGCGACACTGGTGTTTCGAGCTGTGTACTATCTGACACCGCTGTTCGTGGCGGGCGTCTGGTATTTGGTGCACGAGGCGGATATTGGAAATCGGCAGGGCGAGGGCAGTTGAATCGGGTATGCAAAATGCTGCCCTGAATACAAGCGCAATTGCCTGGAGTTGATCATGGCTCTGATCGTCGCCGCACGTTTTGAAACCTTCGACGCCGCCAAAACCGCCGCGGCCTCTCTGATGAATGCAGGCGTCACCGCCGACAATCTGCATACCTTTTTTGTTAATCCCGCCGGCAGCCACAACCGCTACGCCATGGGCGGCGACCGTGCCGCCGACCCGGACTCGCGCGGCGCGCCATCCAGCACGCTGGGCATGGCGGCGTTATGCGGGGTGGGCGGCGCATTGATCGGTGTCGTCATAACATCCTGGTTCGACCTGGATGCAACGCTGATCGCGGCGGCGGCTGGCGTGGGTGCTTATGTGGGATCGCTCGCGGGCGCCATGCGGGGCCTGGGCCATGCCCGGCCGCCCCGCAACCCCGAGGAACAGCGTGAAACACTGCTGCGCAAAGGCCATCCTTCGGGTGTGTTGCTCGCGGCGCATGTCGGCACCGAAGATGAGCGACGGATCGCGCTGCTGCTGCGTGATGCCGGAGGCGTTGAGGTCGAGCGTGCTCGCGGCACGTGGCGCAACGGCCAGTGGGACGATTTCGATCCTCTTGCCACACCCGAGCCCGAGCGCAATTTATAAGGAAAGCGGCCTCGAAGGCGCATCACGCCTTCGGAAGGCCCCCTACGGGCCCTTAATAGGTCGATTTGACGTCTAGGTCGTAGTCGACCTTCTTCACGCCTTCCACCTGGCGTGCAGCCTGGATAGCATCCTGGGCGGCCATTTGGTTGTCGACCGACCCGCGCAGTTTGACGACGCCGTCGGTGGTCGAGACCTGGATGTCCTTCTCATGCACGCCGCGCACACCCAGCACTGCGTTCTGTACTTTGGTGTTGATGGTCGTGTCATCGACAGGGCCGGCGGCCGAACTTTGTCGCGCGGGCTGCTGCGCGCAGGCCGCCAGCAAGGTGGTCACAGCGGCCGTCATCATGACGCGCGAGAATCGATGCTTAGTCATTGCATTACCTCCTTCATGCTGAGTTGCCCCAATCCGGGGATGTGCATCCGCAAGCAAGTGGCATGCCGCCAGCATGCTTGCAGGGTGGGCGGAGTGAAACAGAATGAAATGGAAGTTATATATCTCTGGTTACGTTTTACCCTTATACTTTGCGGTTTGACCCAGCCAAGCACCAACAAAAACAAAAGCAGTACGGCGTACCTCACAAAGGGGCCCTATTGCTTCAGGAGTTTCGGATGCCTAGTACCCGCCTGCCCACGCGGCAGCCCGCGCGCCAGTACGGCCGTTTTGTTGTCTCTTCCTTCCTGCTGATCTCTTCACTTGCGTTGTTAAGCGCTTGCGGCGAAAACGCACCGCCACAGCAAGGCGGCATGAAAGTGCCGGTCAGCGTCGTCACCGTCAATCCCGCGTCTACCCCCGTCATGGTTGATCTTCCGGGGCGTGTCGAAGCCATCAAGAACGCACAAATTCGCGCACGGGTCACGGGGATCGTCGAAGCCATCAATTTCGAGCAGGGCAGCGAGGTGAAACAGGGGCAGTTGCTGTTCACCATCGATCCGGCACCCTATGTAGCGGTGCGCGACCAGGCCGCGGCTCAGCTCAAGAACGCCGAAGCCAACGTGCGCAGCGCCCGGCTGCTCGCACAGCGTTACGCAAAGCTGATCAAGGCCAATGCTGTCAGCCGACAGGAATACGACAGCGCTGTTGCGCAGGCAGGCCAGGCCGAAGCCGCCGTTGCGGCTGCCAAGGCCGCGCTCAAGGCGGCGCAAATCGATCTGGGCTACACCAAGGTCATTTCGCCTATCAGTGGTCGTATCGGTGAATCGCTGGTCACTGAAGGCGCGCTAGTCAGCGCCGCGCAGGCAACGCAGTTGGCAACGGTGCAGCAGATCGACCAGGTCTATGTGGATGTCAATCGATCCACCGCGCAACTGGCCGAGCTGCGCCGCGCGCTGGCATCGGGCGAGTTGCGCCAGGCGGGCGAAGGCGCGGCTGCGGTCGAGGTTCTGCTTGAAGACGGCTCTGTGTACGATCACCCCGCCAAGCTTCTGTTTTCGGGCATCAGCGTCGATCCCACCACCGGTCAGGTTCGTTTGCGCACGGTGGCCGAAAATCCCGGCCACATCCTGTTGCCCGGTATGTATGTGCGGGTCAGGCTGAGTCAGGGCGTCGACGACAAGGCGCTGGTGGTGCCCAAGCAGGCGCTTCAACGCACGGCGGATGGCCTCAGCAGCCTGGTCGTGGTGCGTGAAGGCAAGGCTGCCTCGGTCACGGTCGATGTTGGCGCTGAGGTACAAGACGGCTACATCATTACCAAGGGCTTGAATCCGGGCGAACAAGTCATCGTCGAAGGGTTCCAGAAGATTCGCCCCGGTGCCCCAGTGCAGCCTATGCCCTGGAAAGCGCAAGGCGTGGGTGAAGCCACCCCGCAGGGCGGTGCGCAAGCCCAAGGCGGCAAGCCTAATGGGCAAACTCCGCCGGCCGCGCCTGGCGCGAACCAAGAACCCAAGCCAGCCACCGCGCCGGCGGGCAACGGCAAACAGGGCTGATTCGCCACCATCGCCACAACATACGGGCCCCCATAAAGGGCCCGCAGCGTTCATGCAAGAAAAGTGAGCACACATGCCTCAGTTTTTTATTGATCGACCGATTTTCGCCTGGGTAGTCGCGCTGGGCATCACGTTGGCTGGCCTGTTGGCCATACCCAACATGCCTGTGTCTCAGTATCCCGAAGTCGCGCCACCCACCATCAGCGTGCGTGCCATCTATCCTGGCGCTTCGGCGCAAGAAGTGGCCACCACCGTCGCCAGCGTGATCGAGAACGAGCTCAACGGCGCTAAAGGCCTGCTGTACTACGAGTCCGTCAGTGATTCCTACGGAACCTCCGAAATCTCTGCCACATTCAAGCCAGGCACCAACCCCGACCTTGCCCAGGTCGACGTGCAGAACCGGCTTGCCAATATCACCTCCAAACTGCCGCAGGCCGTGATCCAGCAAGGCCTCAAGGTAGAGCAGAGCAATACCGGCTTCCTGTTGGTGGTGGCGTTATCGTCCACCGACGGCTCCATGGGCCAGACCGCGCTGGCAGACTACATCATCCGCAATATCCAGAACCCGATCTCGCGGGTGCCCGGCGTGGGGAAATTCCAGTTGTTTGCTGCGCCACGCGCCATGCGCATATGGGTTGACCCAGACAAGCTCACTGGCCTGAACCTGAGCGCAAGCGAAGTCAACGCTGCCATTGCGCGGCAAAACGTACTGGTATCAGGCGGCATCCTGGGTTCTCCACCCAACCCCGACTCGCAACGTGTGTCCGCGCCCATCACTGTCAATGGGCAGCTCGCCACTGTCGAAGAGTTCGGCAACATCGTGCTGCGCGCCAACGTCGACGGCTCCAGCGTTCGGCTCAAAGATGTCGCTCGCATCGAAGTCGGATCCGACAACTACCAATTCGGCGCGCGCCTGAACGGGAAGCCCACTGCAGCGTTTGCCATTTCACTGTCGCCAGGCGCCAATG
This sequence comes from Paracandidimonas lactea, assembly GCF_021653995.1. Lineage (NCBI taxonomy): Bacteria > Pseudomonadati > Pseudomonadota > Betaproteobacteria > Burkholderiales > Alcaligenaceae > Paracandidimonas > Paracandidimonas lactea. Next base: position 560,781 of record NZ_JAJJOZ010000001.1, on the reverse strand, counting down.
CACTGTCCACCGCCGAAGGCATCAAGGCCGAGATGGCGCAGTTGTCCAAGTTCTTCCCCGGCAACATCACATACGCAATTCCCTACGATACATCACCCTATGTGTCGCTCTCCATCGAGCAGGTCGTCCATACGCTGCTCGAGGCCATGGTGCTGGTCTTCGTGGTGATGTTCGTCTTTTTGCAGAACATACGCTACACACTGATTCCCGCATTGGTGGTGCCTGTTGCGATGATGGGCGCATTTGCGGTCATGCTGGCCTTGGGTTTTTCGATCAACGTGCTAACCATGTTTGCCATGGTGCTGGCTATCGGCATTCTGGTCGATGACGCTATCGTGGTTGTCGAGAACGTCGAGCGTATCATGGCCGAGGAAGGTCTGCCACCCAAAGAGGCAACCCGCAAGGCGATGCCGCAGATCAGCGGTGCCATCGTCGGTATTACGCTGGTGCTTACCACGGTGTTCCTCCCGTTGGCATTCATGTCCGGCTCCGTGGGCGTGATTTATCGGCAGTTTTCCGTTGCCATGGCCGTGTCGATCATGTTCTCAGGCTTTCTGGCGCTGTCCTTCACGCCTGCCTTATGCGCAACCGTGCTCAAACCTATTCCCAAAGGCCATCATGCCAGCAAGAAAGGTTTTTTCGGTTGGTTCAATCGCATGTTCGATGGCACCACCAACAGGTATGAACGCGGCGTCGGCAGTATCGTGCGCCGTGGTGGCCGCATGATGGTGATCTTCCTGGTGCTTGTGATCGTGATGGGCTGGTTGTACTTCCGTTTGCCCAGTTCCTTCCTGCCCGAAGAAGACCAGGGCTACGTCATTGCCAATATCGAGCTGCCGTCGGGTGCTACGGCCAACCGCACGCTGGATGTGATTGAGCAGGTAGAGGCCTATTTCAAAGGGCTGCCGCAGGTGGAAAACATCATCACCGTGCAAGGCTTCAGCTTCAACGGCAACGGTCTGAACGCTGCCATTGCATTTGTTCCCCTGAAGGATTTCGCGGAGCGCAAAGGCGAAGAAAACTCCGCCCAGGCAATCGCGGGCGGCGCTATCCAGCGCCTGCTTTTTGGCATCCCCGACGCGATGGTGTTTTCCATCGTGCCACCCGCCATTTCCTCGTTGGGAAATGCCGCAGGCTTCGACCTGCGCCTCGAAGACCGCGGCGGTGTCGGGCATGATGCGTTGATCGCTGCCTCGCAGCAGTTGCTGCAGCTCGCAAGCCAAAGCCCCATTCTTGCCGGTACGCGGGTAACCGGGCTTGCCGGGGGGCGGCAACTGCACATCGAGATCAACCGCGAAAAGGCTGCGGCGCTGGGCGTTGATTTCAGTGAGGCCTCGCAATTGATTTCGACTGCCCTGGGCTCGGCGTTTGTGGGCAAGTTCACTAATCACGGCTGGGTGCAAAACGTCTGGGTACAGGCCGAGCAGGCACATCGCATGGACCCTCAGGACATTCTCAAGCTCAATGCTCGCAACCTCAATGGCCAGATGGTGCCGCTGTCGTCATTCGTGTCGATCGAGTGGGCCCAGGGCCCTGTTCAGGTGGTGCGATACAACAGCTACGAAACCGTCCGTATCGGTGGTTCCGCGGCGCCGGGGCACTCCACCGGTGAGGCCATGGCCGAGATGGAGCGTCTGGTGGCGCAATTGCCCGCGGGCATCGGCTTCGAATGGACGGGGCTGTCCTACCAGGAAATCCAGGCTGGCAGCCAGTCGCTGATTCTAATGGGTCTGTCTGTTCTGGTTGTATTCATGGTGCTGGCCGCGCTGTACGAAAGCTGGGCTATTCCGCTGTCGGTGATGCTGGCGGTGCCACTGGGCATGCTGGGTACAGTGGCCTTGGTTTCCGTCCTGGGCATGGCTAACGATGTGTATTTCCAGGTAGGGATGGTGACCGTGATCGGTCTGGCGGCCAAGAACGCTATCCTGATTGTCGAGTTCGCCAAGGATCTCTACGCGCAGGGGGGGAATCTGCTCACCGCCGCTACGCACGCGGCGCGGCTGCGCTTTCGTCCCATTCTGATGACCTCATTTGCGTTCATCCTGGGGGTGCTGCCACTGGCGTTGGCAACCGGGGCGAGCTCGGCCAGCCAGAATGCGGTCGGCCTCAGCGTGCTGGGGGGCATGGTTGCCGCCACGCCGCTGGCAGTAATTTTCGTTCCTGCGTTTTTCGTGGTGGTGCTTGGTTTCTTCAAGACCAAGCCCAAATTGTTGGGCAAGCATGGCGCGCCGGATGGCGGCGGGCACGGGGCCCATGGGGCGCACGCGCCACTGTCGTCGCGCGATGGGCACACGGGAGAGTAAGCATGAGTCATCGTCTTTTCCGTCTAACCGTATCGCACGTAGTCGTCGCTGCAGCATTGGCGGGCTGCTCGTTTGCGCCCGCCTATCAGCGGCCCGAAGCGCCTGTGCCGACGCAATACCCTGACATCAGTGCGTTAGGCGTGGGCGGGCAGGGGGCCGCCGTCCAGCCAGCGACGGAAGCCGCATACGGCGGTGATCTGGGTTGGCGTCAATTTTTTACCGATGCGCGGCTGCAGGCCCTGATCGCGCTTGCATTGCAGAACAACCGCGACATGCGTGTCGCGGTGGAGCGCGTCGAAGAGGCCCGGGCGCAGTACGGTATCGTGCGCGGTGACTTGTTCCCTACGATCGGGGCGGGCGCAAATGGTCAGGTCACACGTTCACCCGAAAACCTGCGCATGGGCGGCCCTGATTCCCCCAGTGTGTCGCGCTCCTATCAGGCGGGCATTGGCCTCACTTCGTTCGAGATTGATTTTTTCGGCCGGCTGCGTAATCTGAGCGATGCGGCGTTCCAGCAATACCTCGCCACGGCCCAAGCGCGACGTACTGTGCACATCAATCTGGTGTCCCAGGTCGCAGAGGCGTATTTCCGTCTACGCACTGCAGAAACGCTCGAAGACCTCATGCTGCGCACCCAACAGGCGCGTCAGGACACCATGAGGCTGGTGCAGGCCCGTTACGACAGCGGCGTTGCCTCCGCACTCGATCTGAATCAGGCGCGCGGCCAGCTCGAGACCGTGCGAGCAGACTTGGCTGGCATACGGCGCACACAGGCGCAGGCACAAAATGCCTTGCAGTTGCTAGTTGGCGCCGAGCCGGGCCCCAGCCTGCCGCCTCCGGCGGCCTATGGGCGCAGCCAGCTTGTCGCTGCAATCCCCGCGGGGCTGCCTTCCGATCTGCTGACGCGCCGTCCCGATATCGTTGGCGCCGAGCATGCGCTGCGTGCAGCCAATGCCAACATTGGCGCTGCAAGGGCAGCCTTCTTTCCCAATATTTCCATCACCGGTCTCTTGGGCTTTGCCAGCGACCAGTTGGGTGGCCTGTTCAGTGGCAGCCAGCGCTTCTGGCAATATGCGCCGCAGATTCAAGTACCGATATTCGCGGGCGGCAGCCTGCAAGGCAATTTGGCTGTGGCCGAAGCACGCAAGAATATCGCGGTGGCGCAGTACGAAAAATCCATCCAGGTGGCGTTCCGGGAAGTCGCCGACGCACTGGCGGGCGAAGCCACCTATGCCAACCAGCTCGACGCCTTGCGTGCCACCGAATCGGCCGCGTCCGAATCGCTCAAGCTGGCACAGTTGCGCTACGAAACCGGGGTCGACAGCTTTCTGCAGGTGCAAAATGCCGAAGTGACGCTATATGGTGTGCAGCAGAAGTTTGTGCAAACTGGCATGGATTCGCTGCTTAACCGTGTAGAGCTCTATAAAGCACTGGGCGGCGGCTGGCTCGAAGTGCCGGGTGCGCAGGCCAGCGCCGAGGGGCAGGCGCCTCGCCGGTAAGCGCGGGGCCGACATAAAGGCCATAATAGGGGGCGGCGCCGCTGTGCGCCCGCGCCATCTGCGCCTGCGGCGCCTCACTGCGCCAACGGCGCTGTAGGCGCCGTTGGCGCGTTACCTATAACCCTAACCGAGAGTGCTTCATGATTGAGCTGGGCGTCAATATCGACCACGTCGCCACCCTGCGCCAGCAACGGCATACCACCTATCCCGATCCCATCCAGGCTGCGCTGCGCGCGGAAGATGCGGGGGCGGATCTCATCACCCTGCATCTGCGCGAAGACCGCCGCCACATCCAGGATGCGGATGTCGACGCGATACGGCCACTGCTGCGCACTCGCATGAACCTCGAGTGTGCAATTACGCCCGAGATGCTGGCCATTGCCTGCCGTGTACGGCCGCAAGATGTCTGCCTGGTGCCCGAGAAGCGCGAAGAACTGACCACCGAAGGCGGCCTGGATGTGGCGGGCAAGTTCGATCAGGTAAAACAGGCGGTGGATCGCCTGCATGACGCGGGCATACGCGTGTCGCTGTTCATCGACCCCGAGGCGGTGCAGGTCGATGCGGCCGTGCGTGCGGGGGCCACTGTGATCGAACTGCATACCGGCGCCTATGCCGAGGCACAAGATGCGGTGGATCGCAGCGTGCAGCAGGGCGGCGCCGCACTGTCGGGCCCCGACCATGCATTGGGCGCGGTAGATGCCGAGCTTACCCGCCTGCGCGATGCCATTGCCCAGGGTGTGGGCCATGGCCTGCGCGTCAATGCGGGGCATGGGCTGCACTACAGCAATGTTGGGGCTATTGTGGCCTTGCCGGGCATTGCCGAGCTGAACATCGGCCACGCGATTGTCGCACGGGCGGTATTCGACGGGTGGGAGAAGGCTGTCCGTGATATGAAAGCGCTGCTGGTGCGGGTCGCCTGACCCCATCCGTCCGTGCCTCATCCCTTGTGCACGTCCCTTGATACGATTTTGATGAGTTGAAGATGTCCTCGACACCTATTGATTTTCTGCTTTCCCGGCGTTCGGTCAAGTTTGTTCAGGCACCCGGGCCGTCGGATGAAGAACTCGCCCTGATCCTGCAGTCGGCCATGTCGGCCCCCGATCACGGCGGCCTGAAACCCTGGCGCTTCAAGGTCATTCGCGGCGCCGCCGTGCCGCGCCTGGCCGAAATGGTCATTGCGCGCATGGAGGCTGCAGGCGTCGGCATGCCGACGCCCAAGCAGGCAAACGCGCGCAACTGGCTGGGCAAGGCGCCGTTGGTGCTTGCGGTGGCGTGCAGGCTCGATCACAGCAATACCAAGATTCCCGAACATGAGCGTCTGCTGGCAACGGGCGCCGCGGCCACCAATATCCTGAACGCTGCTCATATGCTCGGCTACGCCGGCTTCTGGAGTACCGGCCTGGGCACCGATGTACCCGACGTTGCCGAGGCCTTGGGTTTCGATGAGCTGGACTATCGCTTCATGGGCTACGTGTCGATCGGCACACCCATCGACGCACTCATGCCTATGCAGCGGCCCGACCACCGCCAATTTGTCAGTGAGTGGACAGGCGATTAAGCCTTGCATGTATGCGGCCGCGTGCCCGTTTGCAGCCGCTGCGTCGCCACGCAGGCAGTGCGAGTTTGTATGATTGCAGGCGGGCGCCTAATAAGCCCGCCAGCGTCAGCCCTGTTGCAAAAGCGTCTGCACGCCTCTCTTGATGACATCTACCGTCTCGCTGTCGGCTGCAAGAAAGCGCGCCCTGCCTTCCTGATCGAAGAAATACACGCCACGGCTGTGAGCCACTTCATAGACCTCAGGTGAGCCAGGCTGCGGTTTCGCGATCTGGTAGGCCACACGATAGCGTCGCGCCACATCAGCCACCTGTTTTTCGGTGCCAGTCAGCCCCAAGGCTTGTCCGCCGAAGGCGTCGACATATGCCTGCAACACATCAGGCGTGTCCCGGTGCGGGTCGACGCTGATGAAGAGGATGCGCGTACTTTTTTTTGCCTGCTCGCCCAGCTCGTTCATCGCCTGGGTGAGTTGGGCCATGGTTGTGGGGCAGATGTCGGGGCAACTGGCATAGCCGAAGAACATCAGCACGACCGTGCCTTTGAAATCCTCTTGCGTGTAGGTTTTCCCGCCGGCGCCCTGCAGGCTGAATTTCAGGTCGGGCAGGAAGCCTCGTACGGGATGCAGTGCGGTGTCCGGCGTTTTGGCGGCAGGCCCGGCATCTGTAGTGGGTGCGGCGTCCGTGTTGGGTGCGGCAAACACCGGGGTCATCAGCAGCGAGGTTGCCAGGCAGGCAAGTAAACGAACAAAATTACACATGGCGACAGGCAAGCAAGGAAGTATCGCGAGACGGGCGACATGCGCCTGCGCCTCGCACGCATTAAGGGTGGTTGTCGGACAGCCCGCTGTGGCGCAGCAGGGCATCCATGGTGGGCGCACGGCCCCGGAAGGCGGCAAACGACTCGGCGGCCGGACGCGCGCCACCGACGGCAAGTATCTCCTTCAGGAAGCGCGCGCCAGTGGTCGGGTCTAGTGTATCGCGCTCGCCGCCCGGGCCGACAGCAGCCTGCTCTTCGAAGGCAGCGTAGGCGTCGGCGGACAATACCTCGGCCCACTTATAGCTGTAATAGCCCGCGCCGTAGCCGCCCGCGAACAAGTGCGAGAAATTATGCGGGAAGCGGTGCCACGCCGGCGGGAAAAGCACGGCGACTTCCTTGCGTACCGCGTCCAGCGTCTCGAGCACCTGCGCGATGTCCATGCCTGCGGACTGATGGTGGATGGACATGTCGAAGAGCGCGAATTCGATCTGTCGCAGCATCTGCATACCACTCTGGAAATTGCGTGCGGCCAGCAGCTTGTCGTAGAGTGCGCGCGGCAGTGGATCGCCGCTTTCGGCGTGCGACGACAGCGCCTGCACGACTGGCCATTCCCAGCAGAAGTTCTCCATGAATTGCGACGGTAGTTCGATCGCATCCCATTCGACGCTGGCGAAGGCTGCGGCGCCTGGGTCGTCCACTTGGGACAGTAGGGCGTGTAATGCGTGGCCGCTTTCGTGGAACAGCGTGATGACGTCATCGTGCGAGAGCAGGGCGGGCTTGCCGCCCTGCGGCGCGGGGAAGTTGCAGGTAAGGTATGCAACTGGCATTTGCAGCCCCCGTGCAGTGCGGCGGCGATTGCGTTCGCTGTCGACCCAGGCGCCGCCTTGTTTGCCCTGGCGAGCCTGTAAATCGATATACAGCACGCCCAGGCGAGTATCACCAGCATCGATCACCTCGAACGCCTTGGCGTCGGTGTGCCAGGTAGGGGCATCGATGGCGCGCATACGTACGCCATATAGGCGCGCAATGACGTGAAACAGCCCCTCCAGCACCCGCGGTTCGGTGAAATATTGGCGGATTTCTTCTTCGGAATACGCATATCGCGCCTCGCGCATGCGCTCGGAGGCGTAGGCGATATCCCAGGGCGCAAGGTCGTCCATGCCCAGCGTGTCGCGCGCAAACTCGCGGAGTTGTTCGAGGTCGTGCAGCGCGTAGGGCTTGGCCTTTGCGGCCAGCTCGCGCAAGAAGCCGAGCACCTGTACCGCGCTATCGGCCATGCGAGTTTCGAGGCGAAGGTCGGCAAAGCTGCCATAGCCCAGCAGGGCAGCCTCTTCGGCGCGCAGCGCAAGCAACTGCTCGATCAGCGCGGAATTATCGAGTTCGACCGGCCCTTGTTCGGAAGCGATGGTGGCATACGCACGGTACATCTGCTCACGCAAGCCGCGGTCAGAGGCGTGTTGCATGACGGGCAGGTAGCAGGGCATCTTGAGGACCAGCTTCCAGCCTTCCAGCCCGTCGGCCTGGGCAGCGGCGCGGGCCGCCTGCAAAGCGTCGGGTGGAAGCCCGTCCAGCCGAGCGGCGTCAGTGACATGCAGTGACCAGCGATCCACGCTGTCGAGTACATTTTCGGAGAACTTCTGCGATGCCTGCGCCTGCGCGTCGGAGATCTCGGCGTAGCGTGCGCGCTCTTCGCCCTGAAGCTCGACACCGCTGAGCCGGAAATCGCGCAAGGCGAGATCAATGATGCGCTGGCGTACCGGCGCAAGGGACGCGAACGTGGGGGCCGCCTTGAGCCGCTTGTACTGCGCGAACAGCCCTTCGTGCAGGCCGACCCAGGTGGAAAATTCAGTAATGCGTGGCAGGCAGGTGTTATAGGCCGCCCGCAGCTCGGGTGTATTGATCACCGCATTCAGGTGCCCCGCCACAGACCAGGCACGCCAAAGCTTTTCAGAGGCGTCTTCCAGCGGCTCCACCACTGCATCCCAGGTGGCGGGCAGCGTGGGATCCGCCGCTTGCTCGACCGCCCGCCGAGCATCGGCAATCAGCGCATCAATGGCGGGCTCAATGTGGGCGGGCCGTATGGACGCATAGTCGATAAGCTGCGTAATTGGGGCAAGTAGGGGATTGTGAGGCTGAGACGGATGCATGGGGCGAGAAATGGGTCTGTGTGCAGAGCGGGGAAGGGTGGTCACAGCCGGCGCGGCGCCGACTGTGGTGCCGCGTGACTCAGGCAGCCGCGCGGGCGCCCGATTGCAGGCTGCGTTCGGCGGCTTCGAGTGTGTTGACGAGCAGCATGGCGATGGTCATGGGCCCGACGCCGCCCGGCACGGGCGTGATGGCGCCGGCAACCTGGCTGGCGGACGCGAGGTCGACGTCGCCGACGAGCTTGCCATTTTCGCCGCGGTTTATGCCCACATCGATGACCACGGCGCCGGGCTTGATCATGTCGCCGGTGACGATGCCTGGCTTGCCGGTGGCCACGACCAGCACGTCGGCGCGGCGCGTCTGGGCACCAAGGTCGCGCGTCTTGGAGTTGCAGAGCGTGACGGTGGCACCCTTGGCCAGCATTAGCATTGCCATGGGCTTGCCGACAATATTGCTTGCGCCGACGATGACCGCTTCGGCGCCCCAGAGATCGACGCCTTCCGACTCGAACATCTTCATGATGCCGTAGGGTGTGCAGGGCCGGAACAGCGGCTGGCCTGTCATCAACAGGCCAGCGTTGCTGATGTGAAAGCCATCGACATCCTTGCGGGCGTCGATGGCTTCGATGACTTTGGCAGAGTCTATGTGACGCGGGAGCGGAAGCTGAACCAGGATGCCGTGGATGGCGTCATCCTCGTTGAGCTCGCGCACCTGCTCGAGCAACGCGGCCTCAGTGATGCCAGCATCGAGCCGGATGACGCGCGAATACAGGCCGGCTTTCTCGCAAGCCGCCGCTTTGTTGCGCACATAGACCTGCGAAGCCGGATCGTCGCCCACAAGCACGACGGCAAGGCCGGGTACGACACCTTGTTTTTTCAGTGCGTCCACCCGCACAGAGACGTCGGCTTTGACGGAATCGGCCAGCGCCTTGCCATCGATGATACGCGCGGTCATACAGCCCCCTCGGCTTTGGCGAGGGCAATCTTCATGAGGTCTGCCACAGTGGTGACTTCGAGTTTTTCCATAATGTTGGCGCGGTGCGCCTCGACGGTTTTAATACTGATGTTCAGGTCGCCTGCGATTTGTTTATTCAGGCGGCCGGCAACGATGCGCTCGAGCACCTGCTGCTCGCGCGCGGTAAGGCGGCTGAGCACGGCTTCGTGGTTGCGCTGCGCTTGTGCCTGAGTAAGCCGTTCGGAGGCTTGCTCGAGCATGCGGGCCACGATGGTGCGCAAGTCGGTTTCGTTGAACGGTTTTTCGAGAAAGTCGACCGCGCCTTTCTTCATGGTGGAGACCGCCATAGGCACATCGCCATGGCCGGTGATGAAGACGATGGGCAGCGGCGCTTTGCGGGCGATGAGTTCTTCCTGTAGTTCGAGCCCGCTCATGCCTGGCATACGAACGTCGGCGATCAGCACGCCGATCTGCTCGGGGTCATAGGCGTTGAGGAATTCTTCGGCACCGCTGAAGCTGCGCACACGATAGCCATTGGCTTCGAGCAGCCAGCGCAGCGAGTCGCGCACGGCCTCGTCGTCATCGACAATGAAAATGGTGTTGGGTGCTTGAAGTGTAGTCATGCATGCTGCTCCTGATTGTCTCTGTCTTCAGTCTCGGTTTGCGCTGGCGCCGTGGCGCGGGGCAGTGTAAAGCGGAATATCGTGCCACCCTCCGGATTGGCGCTTGCCCACAGGCGGCCATGGTGCGACTCGATAATAGTACGGCAGATATTCAAGCCCATCCCCAGGCCTTCCGACTTTGTACTGTAGAACGGCTCGAAAAGCCGGTCTGGGTCGCGCAGCCCGTGCCCGCGGTCGATCACGGCGATTTCCACGATCGGGGTTTGGTCGGTGATGACCAACTGCAACGTGCGGTGCTCCGCCTTTTCCATCGCCTCGATGCCGTTCTTGAGCAGGTTCAATAATACCTGCTCGATCAGGATCGGGTCTGCCATCACATCGGGGATGTTCTCGGGTACCGAGAGTTCGAGTTCGACCTGGCGCTTGTGGGCGTCGATCTCGGCGAAGCCGACGGCATTCTCGACAATGCGCATGACGGGAACGCGCTGACGGCGCGGCTCGCTGCGTTTTACGAATTCGCGGATGCGGATGATGATCTTGCCGGCGCGCTGGGCCTGCTCGGCTGCTTTCTCGAGCGCCTGCAGCAGGCGCTCGGGGTCAGCGTTGCCCGACTTGACCATGGCCACGGCGCCCATGCTGTAGTTGCTGATGGCGGTAAGCGGCTGATTCAGCTCATGGGCCAGGGACGAAGCCATTTCGCCCATGGTGGTCAGGCGACTGGTGAGCTGCACTTTTTCCTGCTGCACGCGCGACGCTTCTTCGTGCCGGCGGCGCTCGGTGATGTCGCGAGCCACCTGCAGACGCACGCGCCGCCCGTCTGTCCAAGCGAGGATGCGATGATGCACTTCAAACCAGCGCTGGGCCGATTCTGAAAAAATTTCGACAGTTTCGTCGGTGAAGCGCCCAAGGCGCCCGCCCATGAGTTCGGCGTGCCCGTTGGACTGCGCCCCGAAGAAGCGCCGGTACGTACGGTTGGCAAAGAGCAGTTCGAGCCCGTCCGACGTATCGGCTGCGACTGAAATGGCGTCATCCAGCCCTTCGAGCACGGTCATGAAGCGTTCATGCGCGGCGGTAAGTGCCTCGCGGATGCGTTTGGGCTCGGTGATGTCGGTCATCGAGGTCATCCACCCGATCTGCTCGCCATTGGGGTCGCGCAGCGGCGACACGTACATGCGGGCGGTAAAACGCGATCCATCGCGGCGCTGGGCCTCGACCTCAAGCCCGCTGCTGGGCGTGCGGCCTGAGAGCAGGATATCCAGGGTTTCCTGGTGCTGGGCGTAACGCCCCGGCACCCAATAGGGAAACGGTGTGGTGCGGCCGATGAGATCGGCCTCGTTCCAACCTATCATGCGGCAGAAGGCGGGATTTACATAAGCAATGCGCCCGTGCATGTCGAACACACGCATGCCGGTGGACATGGAGTTTTCCATGGCGCGGCGAAAGCCTGTTTCGGCGATCAGGGCTGCTTCGGCGCGGGTGCGGAAGCGCGTGTAGCGCCACAGTGCAAGCAAGCTCAGCACGATGAGCGCGGACAAGGCCACCACGATCATGATGAGGCGCTGCTGGCGGGTTTCCTGGTCGATCGTGATGAACATCACACTATCGTTGTGCAACTGCTGCAGCCAGAAGAATACGCCCATGACGCACAGATAGAGCAGCAGCACAATGACAGGCGTCAGCCAGTAAAACCCGCGACGCGTGTTATGAGCCTGCTCATAGAACGTGGTCGGGATCAAGGATTTGCGAGAGTTGCCTGCCATCTGTAGCGATAATGGGGGTACTGGTTGCGTGCAGGAAGAATACCCCCCGACGAGCCCAATATATTAGCCGGTAGCCATAAGGGGTATGCCGTGTAGCCAATAACCAGCCACTATACGGCTTAACCGCGCGTTTCTGTTGCACATTTTAGACCGTAACAACGTTGCTGGCCCGGTTTCATTTTTCACATTATAAAAAGCTATATCATAAAATGAAATTTTCCTTGAACATTCTTTGGGGCTTTCCTAGAATGGCCTCACGATGTGCCGCCGCATCATCGGGGGCCGCGCGTGCAATGCTTTTTGAAAAGAAGGGTATTGTCGCGCGGGGATGAGGCAAGCGGGCAAGCAGTTTGCCTGCGGCAACAGAATTCGATTTTTTACGCGGCAACAGAATTCACTCTTTATACAGGAGACAGTGAATGTCCTCTTCAGATCGGGCCACCAACACGGCCGGCAATACCGACGTCGATGCCCTGGAAACCCAGGAATGGCTAGAGGCCCTGGAGGCCGTCCTCGATCGCGAGGGGCCGGAACGCGCGCACTTTCTGCTTGAACGCCTCATCGACCTGGCCCGCCGCAGCGGTGCCCACATTCCGTTTTCGCCCAATACCGCCTACGTCAACACCATCCCGCCGGGCCTGGAGCCTCCGCACCCTGGCAATATTGTGCTCGAAGAGCGCATTCGTTCGTACGTGCGCTGGAACGCAATGGCCATGGTGGTCAAAGCCAACCGCCACAGCCCGGCCGACGGCGGCGACCTCGGCGGCCACATTGCCTCGTTCGCCTCGCTGGCGACCATGATAGGCTGTGGCCAGAACCATTTCTGGCACGCTGAATCCCCCGACCACGGCGGCGACCTGGTTTATTTCCAGGGCCACTCCTCGCCGGGCATGTACGGCCGCGCCTACCTTGAGGGGCGGCTCACGGCCGACCAGCTCGATCACTTCCGCCAAGAAGTCGATGGCAAGGGGCTACCGTCTTATCCGCACCCCAAGCTGATGCCCGATTTCTGGCAATTCCCCACGGTGTCCATGGGCCTGGGCCCATTGATGGCCATTTATCAGGCTCGCTTTCTCAAATATCTGCATGCCCGCGGCATCGCCGATACCAGCAAGCGCAAAGTGTGGGTCTTCTGCGGCGACGGCGAAATGGACGAGCCCGAATCCTTGGGCGCGATCAGCCTTGCGTCCCGTGAAAAGCTCGACAACCTCATTTTCGTCATCAACTGCAACCTGCAGCGCCTGGACGGCCCGGTGCGCGGCAACGGCAAGATCATCCAGGAACTCGAGGGCGATTTCCGCGGCAGCGGCTGGAACGTCATCAAGCTGATCTGGGGCGGGTACTGGGATCCGCTGCTTGCGCGCGATAAAGAAGGCATATTGCGCCGGGTGATGGAAGAATCCGTCGACGGCGAATATCAGGCCTACAAGGCGCATGACGGCAAGTTTGTGCGCGAGCACTTTTTTGGCAAACATCCCAAGCTGCTCGAAATGGTCAGCCGGATGAGCGACGAAGACGTCTGGCGCCTGAATCGTGGCGGCCACGATCCCTACAAGGTGTATGCCGCCTTCAAGGCAGCCTCCGATCACACCGGGCAGCCCACTGTCATCCTGGCCAAGACCATCAAGGGTTACGGCATGGGTCAGGTCGGCCAGGCCAAGAACCCCACCCACCAGCAGAAAAAACTGGATATGGAATCTGTGCGCGAGTTCCGCGACCGCTTCAATATACCTGTCCCGGATGACAAGCTGGAAGAAATCCCGTACTTCAAGCCATCGGCGGATTCGCCCGAAATGAAATACCTGCATGAGCGTCGCAAGGCGCTGGGTGGATACCTTCCGCATCGTCGCCAGAAGGCCGACGAACATTTCAAGGCGCCCGCGCTGGATGTTTTCAAAGCCGTGCTGGAGCCCACCGCCGAAGGCCGCGAGATTTCCACCACCCAAGCATTCGTGCGCATCATCAACCAGATCCTGCGCGACAAGGAGCTTGGCCCGCGCGTCGTGCCCATTCTGGCCGACGAATCGCGTACCTTTGGCATGGAAGGCCTGTTCCGCCAGATCGGCATCTATGCGCCCGAAGGCCAGAAGTACGTGCCGGTCGATAAAGACCAGGTCATGTACTACCGCGAAACATCCAACGGTCAGTTGCTGCAGGAAGGCATCAACGAAGCAGGCGCGTTCAGCTCCTGGATCGCCGCGGCCACGTCGTACTCGACGAATAACCGCATCATGATTCCGTTCTACATCTATTACTCGATGTTCGGGTTCCAGCGCGTGGGCGATCTGGCCTGGGCGGCGGGTGACATGCAGGCCCGCGGTTTTCTGTTGGGCGGCACCGCCGGCCGCACCACGCTCAATGGCGAAGGGCTGCAGCACGAAGACGGCCACAGCCACATCATGTCCAGCCTCATCCCCAACTGCGTGTCGTACGACCCCACCTATGCGCACGAACTGGCCGTGATCATCCGTGACGGCCTGCGCCGCATGGTGCAGGATCAAGAGAACGTGTTCTACTACATCACGGTGATGAACGAGAACTACGCGCAGCCAGGCCTGAAGACGGGCGACGAAGAAGGCATCATCCGCGGCATGTACAAGCTTAGCAGCGCTGGCAAGGCGAAACAGCCACGTGTGCAACTAATGGGCTCGGGTACGATTCTGCGCGAGGTGCTGGCCGCGCAAGCGCTTCTGCAGAGCGACTGGGGTGTCGCATCCGATGTGTGGAGCGTCACCAGTTTTACCGAACTGCGTCGCGACGGCCTGGATTGCGAACGCCATAATTTGCTGCACCCCGATGCGGATGCGCAGAAACTGCCATACGTCACGCAGCAGTTGCAAGGTACCGAGGGCCCCGTGGTGGTATCGACCGACTACGTCAAGTCCTACGGCGAGCAGATCCGCCCCTTCTTGCCCAAAGGGCGCGGCATGCACGTCCTTGGCACCGATGGTTTCGGCCGCTCCGATTACCGCAGCAAGCTGCGCGAGCACTTCGAGATTGATCGCCACTTCGTCGTGCTTGCTGCGCTGCGCAGCCTGGCCGACGAAGGCGCGCTGCCACTCGTCAAGGTTGCCGAAGCAATCGCCAAATATGGTATCAATCCCGAAAAAGCCAATCCGCATCACGCATAAACAGAGGGGACGGACATGAGCAATATTACCGAGATCAAGGTCCCGGATATTGGCGATTTCGACGAGGTCGAAGTCATTGAAGTATTGGTTGCGGAAGGTGATGAAATCACCGCTGAGCAAAGCCTGATCACTGTCGAATCCGACAAGGCATCAATGGAGATCCCGTCGCCGTCAGAGGGTGTCGTCAAATCGCTCAAGGTCAAAGTCGGCGATAAGATCAGCGAAGGCAGTGTCATTCTGGAGCTGCGGGAGGGCGCTGGCGCAGCCGCTTCTCCAGCCGCGGCTGCGCCAGCAGCCGCGCCATCCGTGGCACCTGCGGCAGCGCAGCCTGCGGCGCAAGCCGCAGCACCCGCAGCCCAGGATGGCGCGAACGTCACTGTATCCGTACCTGATATCGGTGGCGCGACGGACGTCGAGGTTATCGAGATCCTCGTCAAAGTCGGTGACAGCATCCAACCCGAGCAAAGCCTGATCACCGTTGAGTCCGACAAGGCATCAATGGAGGTGCCGGCGCCACAGGCAGGCGTGGTCACCGCCATCAAGGTCAAGCTGGGCGACAAGGTCAGCCAGGGTTCCGACATCCTAGAACTTCGCGCCAGTGGTGGCGCGCCGGCTGCCGCGGCAGCTCCGGCCGAGGAGCGGGCTGCAGTAAAGGCCGACGCGCCCGCTGTCGCTCCAACGCCAACCGCACCCGTGCCTGCTGCCGCGCCTGTAGTGCCATCCGGCGGCGGTATGGCCTCAACGCCGCCCGAGCGCCATTCGCCCACCGAGGCCTATGCTGATGCCGATATGCCGGCGCGCGATCTGCCGCACGCTTCACCTTCAGTGCGCAAGTTCGCCCGTGAATTGGGCGTTGATTTGCGGCGCGTCACTGGCTCCGGCACCAAGAACCGCATCACCCAGGATGACGTGCGTGAATATGTGAAACGTTCGCTGGCCACTGGCGCGGCGCCCGCAATCGGCGCGGCGACGGGCGAGGGCGGGCTGGCGGTGCTGGGCTGGCCCAAGGTGGATTTCGCCAAGTTTGGCGCTATCGAAACACGGCCGTTGTCGCGCATCAAGAAGATCTCGGGTGCCAACCTGCATCGTAACTGGGTGATGATCCCGCACGTCACCAACAATGATCAGGCTGACATCACCGAGCTCGAGGCGCTGCGCCAGACACTCAACGACGAAAACAAGAAATCCGGCGTCAAGGTCACCATGCTGGCCTTCCTGATCAAGGCGGTGGTTGCGGCGCTCAAGAAGTTTCCCGAGTTCAACGCCTCGCTCGATGGCGACAACCTGGTGCTCAAGCAGTACTACCATATCGGCTTTGCCGCCGACACGCCCAACGGCCTGGTCGTGCCTGTGATTCGCGACGCCGACAAGAAGGGCGTGTTTGAACTCGCCAAAGAAACCGCCGAACTCGCGGCGCTGGCGCGCGAGGGGAAGCTTTCGCCCGCGCAGATGCAGGGTGGCTGCTTCTCGATTTCCTCGCTGGGAGGCATCGGCGGAACACATTTCACGCCCATCATCAACGCCCCCGAGGTCGCTATCCTCGGCGTCTCACGCTCGGCGCATATGCCGATATGGAACGGCAGCGACTTCGTGCCGCGGCTGATGCTGCCGCTGTCGCTGTCCTACGATCACCGGGTCATCGATGGCGCCGCTGCTGCGCGCTTCAATACATATCTGGCCAGCCTGCTTGGCGATTTCCGCCGTGCCATTCTCTAGGAGCCGCGTGTGAGCATTATCGAACTGAAGGTTCCCGATATCGGTGATTTCGACGAGGTCGAAGTCATCGAAGTGCTGGTGGCCGCCGGCGACACCATCCAGGCCGAACAGAGCCTGATTACGGTGGAGTCTGACAAGGCCTCCATGGAGATCCCCGCGGAGCAGGGCGGCGTCATTAAAGAAGTACTGGTCAAGGTGGGCGACAAGATCAGGGAGGGCATGGCAATGGTGCGACTGGAAGCGGCCGCTGCCGCCCCCGCTGAGCCGCCCGCACCTGCGGCCGCCGCGTCCGCACCCGCTGCCGCCCCGGCGCAGCCGGCCGCTCCCGCTCAGCCAGTTGCCGCTGCGCCGCAAGCCGCCGCCTTTACAGGGCAAGCCGATCTCGAGTGTGATGTGGTCGTACTGGGTGCGGGGCCCGGCGGCTATTCCGCCGCATTCCGTGCTGCCGATCTCGGCCTGTCAGCGGTGTTGGTCGAACGCTACGCCACGCTGGGCGGCGTGTGCCTTAACGTAGGCTGCATTCCGTCCAAGGCCCTGCTGCACACCGCAGCGGTCCTCGAAGAGGCACAGTCGCTGTCCTCGCATGGCATTACCTTCGGCGCGCCCACGATTGACCTCGGCGGCCTGCGCGCCTACAAAGACAGCGTGGTTGGCAAGCTCACGGGTGGGTTGGCCGGCATGGCCAAAGCGCGCAAGGTGCAGGTCATCACCGGCACCGGCGAATTCGCCGACCCGCATCACCTGCGGATCCAGCGTGCCGACGGCGGCGTGCAGACTGTGCGCTTCGCTTCCGCCATCGTCGCGGCCGGGAGCCAGTCCGTCAAACTGCCTTTCCTGCCCGAAGACGATCGCATTGTCGATTCCACCGGCGCACTGCAGCTCGCGGGTATCCCCAAAAAGACGCTCATTATCGGCGGAGGCATCATCGGCCTCGAAATGGGCACGGTGTATTCCGCCCTGGGTTCGCGGCTGGACGTGGTCGAGATGCAAGGCGGCCTGATGCTGGGCGCCGACCGCGATCTTGTGAAGGTGTGGGAAAAGATGAATGCCCGGCGCTTCGACAACATCATGCTCAACACGCGCACCGTGGGTGCACGGGCCGACAAGGATGGCATCTGGGTCGAGTTCGAAGGCGAAAAGGCGCCCAAGGAAGCACAGCGCTACGATCTGGTGCTGCAGGCTGTGGGCCGCACCCCAAATGGCAAACGCATTGGCGCCGACAAGGCCGGGATTGCGGTGTCTGATCGCGGCTTCATCGATGTCGACCGCCAGATGCGCACCAATGTGCCCCACATCTACGCCATTGGCGATATTATTGGCCAACCCATGCTCGCCCACAAGGCTGTGCACGAAGGCCATGTGGCGGCCGAAGTCATCGCAGGGCACAAGAGTTTCTTCGATGCCCGCGTGATTCCTTCAGTGGCGTACACCGATCCGGAGGTAGCGTGGGTCGGCCTGACCGAAGAGCAGGCCAAAGCAGATGGCATCGAAGTCGAGAAAGGCCTCTTCCCGTGGGCGGCCTCGGGGCGAGCCATCGCCAATGGGCGCGACGAAGGCTTCACCAAGCTGCTGTTCGATGCGAAGACGCATCGCATCGTGGGTGGCGGCATTGTTGGCACGCACGCGGGCGACCTCATCAGCGAGGTGGCGCTGGCCATCGAAATGGGCGCTGACGCGGTGGATATCGGTAAAACCATACACCCGCATCCCACGCTGGGCGAATCCATCGGTATGGCTGCCGAAGTGGCCGAAGGCAGTTGCACCGACGTGCCGCCGGCACGCAAAAAGAAATAGGGCGGCAGCCCGGCGGCGTGGGTTTGTACCCATGCCGCTGGCGCGCCTGCCACGTCCACCCTGCGCCGCAGGTGCTAATATCAGCACCTGCGTTTTTCGTTTCCGGTTCGTATCATGTCCACCTCCGCACCCGCCGCTTCCGCCACGCTCGACCAGTGGCTGAGCTATCTTGAAACCCTGCACAAGGTCGCCATAGACCTGGAGCTGTCGCGGATCCGCAAGGTGGCACAAGTGCTGGACATCCAGACGCCGTTTGTAACGATCACTGTGGGCGGCACCAACGGCAAGGGCTCCACTTGTGCCATGCTCGAAAGTATGTTGCTGGCCGCTGGGTACAAGGTAGGGGTCTATGCGTCGCCACATCTGGTGCGCTACAACGAACGCATCCGGCTCAATGGCGAACAAGCCGCCGACACTGACATCATCAGCCAATTCCGCAAGATAGACGCGGCGCGCGGCGACATTACGCTTAGTTATTTCGAATTCTCCACGCTGGCCGCGCTGCTATTGTTCCAGGAGCGTGCCGTCGATGTGGCGGTGCTCGAAGTCGGGCTGGGCGGCCGGCTCGATGCGGTCAATATGGTCGACGCCGATTGTGCCATCATCACCAGCGTAGACATCGATCACGCGCAATATCTGGGCGATACACGCGAAAAAATAGGTTGGGAAAAAGCCCATATCTTCCGACCCGGGCGGCCGGCCATCTGCGCCGATCCTATGCCGCCGGCCAGTATCGTCGAGTATGCCGCACAGGTCGGCGCCGACCTCTGGCTGTTCGGCAATGACTTCAACTACTCCGGCGACCGCCAGCAATGGGCCTACGGCGGGCGTTCGCAGCGCCGCGCGGCTTTGGGCTATCCTGCCTTGCGCGGCGCCAATCAATTGCTCAACGCCTGCGCAGCGCTGGCGGCCATCGAAGCGCTGCGCGGCCGGCTGGCGGTACCACAGCAAGCAGTCCGTGAAGGGCTTCTGCAGGTCAATCTGCCTGGCCGCCTGCAGATTCTTCCTGGCAATCCCGTGGTCATCCTTGACGTGGCCCACAACCCGCATGCCGCGGCGGCGCTGGGGCAGAACCTCGACAACATGGGCCGCTTCGGCAAGACGCATGCTGTCATTGGCATGCTCGCAGACAAAGACGTCGAAGGGGTAATCGAAAAAATTGCAAGCCGGGTTGACCACTGGTATTGCGCGAGCGTCGATGGCGCACGTGGCATGGCGGGCGATGCGCTTGCCGAGCACGTGCGCAAGGTGCTCGCCGCGCGTGCTGCGTTGGCCGTGCCTGCCGTTGCACCGTCGCCCAGCGTGGCGCCCGTGTCTCCCGCGCCCGCCATGGTCGACGACAGTTTCGATGGCCCGGGGTTGGCCGGCCATGGGTCAGCCGCCACGGATACGCGCAGCCCAGGTGTGCGCGCTGTCGCACCCAAGCAGGTCGCAGCCGGGTCCGCAACCGTATCTGTATTTGAAAATCCGGTACAGGCCTTTACCGAGGCGCAAAAGCGTGCGGCAGGGGATGATAGAATCCTTGTGTTTGGGTCATTCACCACGGTCGGGCCGGTGCTCCAATCGCTGGGGCGTTAGGCCAACGGGTATTCCGGGCCGCGCCGGCGCTACGTCGGCCAGCCTTGTACACAGCATAGGTTTCTTCACACATGGGTCTGTTCTCTCGCAACGAGTCCGCTTCCCGCTCCGAGCGTCGCCCGGCTTCCCGATCCGCGCTATCCAGCGAGGCGCAAGCCAGCGATCTGCGCAATCGCGCCCGCCGCAGGTTGATCGGTGCATTGGTGCTGGTACTCGCCGCCGTGATCGTAGTGCCCATGCTTTTCGATACCACCGAGCCGCCCGAGCAAGCGCCTACGCCAGTGGTGGTACCATCCATCGAACCACCGGCCGCCGACACCGGCAATCTGGCCGCCGCGCCCAACACCGACGCGCAAGGCAACGCCTACTCGGGCAGCATCCAGCAGCCCGATGCGCCGCAAGTGCCAGCGCCATCAACCGGTCTCGCCCCTAGCCAACCCGACACAACAACTCCGGTCGAGCCTGCGCCGCCCGAGGCGGTGCCCGCACCGCAGCCCAAACCTGAAGCCAAGCCAAAACCCGAACCCAAACCCGAACCCAAGCCCAAAGCAGAAGCCAAACCCGAAGCCAAGCCCAAGGCGGCCGAAAAAATCCAACGCACCGATGACGGCTCGGCTGCCCTCGCCATGCTGGAAGGCAGGGTGCCGCCCAAACGCGCGGCCGCGTCCGAGAAAGGCAATTTCGTACTGCAGATCGCTGCTTACGGTGCCGAGGAAGACGCCCGGGTGCGGCGCGACCGCCTGGCTGCAGCCGGGGTCACCAACGCCTATGTAGAGCGCGGCACCGCGGGCGGGCGCACCACCTATCGCCTGCGGGTAGGTCCCTTCCCGTCGCGCGACGCCGCCCAAGCCGCGCAGGCGCGCCTGCGCGCGCTGGGTTACGATAACGGTTTCATTTCCAGCCAATAAACGTTGCCGCCTCTCCCATCCAACTTATGGGCCTTTGGCCACTGATACGTGACCAGTTTCGATTACCTCGTCCTGGCCATTCTGGCTGTGTCCGCCTTCCTCGGTCTCTTGCGAGGGCTGGTCAAAGAAATCCTCTCCTTGCTTGCTTATGTGCTGGCGTTCATGGCCGCCATCTGGTGGGGCCCTCTGGCCGGCGACTGGCTACAGGGCTGGATCGACAACCCGCTACTTCGCGCGGGTGCAGCCTACGCGCTCGTCTTCATTCTTGTCCTGCTGCTCGTGGGCCTGGTTAATGTGACATTGGCGGCGCTGATCGACCGCACCGGCCTCACGCCTGCCGATCATGGCTTGGGCGCACTGTTCGGGTTGTTACGCGGTATCGTATTCGTATTGGTGCTGGTCGGGTTGGCAGGCTATACAGAGTTGCCAAAGGAGCCTTGGTGGCAACAAGCCCGGCTCTCCGGCACCGCGGTAAAGGGCATACAGCAGATCAAGCAGATGCTGCCGCCTGACCTGGCCGCATGGTTACCATATTGATCTGATCGCATTTACAGGAATTCATCATGTGCGGAATCGTTGGGGTTGCAGGTACCTCCCCCGTCAATCAACTGATCTACGACAGTCTGTTGCTGCTGCAGCATCGTGGCCAGGATGCGGCGGGCATTTCCACCTCGCACGAACAGTTTTTCAATATGTACAAGGCGCACGGCTTGGTGCGCGATGTGTTTCGCACGCGCAATATGCGTTCACTACCCGGCAACAGCGGCTTGGGCCAAGTGCGCTATCCCACCGCCGGCTCCAGCGACAGCGTGGACGAAGCCCAGCCGTTCTACGTCAACGCACCATTTGGCATCACCTTCGTACACAATGGCAACCTCACAAATTGGCGAGAGTTGCGCGAGTCCCTATTCAAGATTGATCGCCGCCATATCAATACCAATTCCGACTCCGAAGTGCTGCTCAATGTGTTCGCGCATGAGCTGCAACAGGCGTCCAGCGGCGGTACGCTCGACAGCGACGCAATCTTCAAGGCGGTTTCGGCCGTGCACCGGCGCGCTCGGGGGGCCTATGCCGTCATTGCACAGATCGCCAGCTACGGCCTGGTTGCTTTCCGCGATCCATACGGGATACGCCCTTTGTGCCTGGGTTCCCTCGAAACCGAACAGGGCACAGAGTGGATGGTGGCATCCGAATCCGTGGCCCTGACCGGTTGTGGCTACACACTGGTGCGCGACATACAGCCCGGCGAAGCGATCTTTATCGATATGGATGGCAAGCTCGTGAGCCGCCAATGCGCAGACAACGCAGTACTCACACCCTGTGTGTTCGAGTATGTGTATTTCGCCCGGCCCGATTCTGTCATGGATACGGTATCCATTTATAACGCGCGGCTCAAGATGGGTGAGTACCTGGCCGATAACGTCGCGCGAACGCTGCGCCTGGGCGAGATCGATGTCGTCATGCCTATCCCCGATTCATCGCGGCCGGCAGCTATGCAGCTTGCGTCGCGCCTGAGCCTCAACTACCGTGAAGGCTTCATCAAAAACCGCTATGTGGGCCGCACCTTCATCATGCCGGGGCAGGCGGTGCGTAAAAAATCCGTGCGTCAAAAGCTTAGCGCCATCGATATGGAGTTCCGCGGCAAAAATGTACTGCTGGTCGATGATTCCATCGTGCGTGGCACCACCAGCCGCGAGATCGTCGACATGGCTAAGGCGGCAGGGGCGAACAAAGTGTTCTTCGCGTCCGCCGCGCCTGCCGTGCGCTTTCCGAACGTATACGGCATTGATATGCCCACGCGCCGCGAACTGATTGCGGTGGGCCGAAGCACCGAAGACGTTGCGCGTGAAATCGGCGCCTGCGGGTTGGTTTACCAAAACCTCGAAGATCTGGAACAGGCGATCCGCGATCTGAACCCCGCCATGAAGCAGTTTGAATCGTCGTGCTTCAACGGTAAGTATGTCACGGGCGATATCGATGCAGCCTACCTTGATCGCCTGGAGCAGACACGCGGAACATTGCCGCCTGCCGGCGAAATGGCCACCAACGAAAAAGAAGATTGAGGGCTGCGGGCCGCGCGCCGGGTATGGGTATACATCGTCGGCGCAGGCCTGTGTGACACCGCTGCCTTAAAGGTAGCGGTGCCAGAATGCAGCGTGATCAGCCTCGGGGGGTGCGTTGCACGAGTGCGATCACGCCCAACACGCCTGTTACAACAAAGAGCCCCATGCCCCACAGGGCATATTCGACGCCGAAGAGCTCTACGCGCGCTTCCATGCACGTCGCGTAAATGCCGAACAGCCAGGGCAGGGCGGCGTCCATGCCGGACGCCGCAATGAACTTGTCGGCAAACGTTTGCGCGCACGAGAACATATTGGCTGCGACCGTGTATTGATACCAAGCGGCAACTACCCCTGCCGCACTGAGCAGCACCACTGCCCCAGCGGCAGCCTTGCCTGCGGTCGGGCTGTGTCGGCCGGCCCAGGCGCCCAGCCCGCACACGAGCGCAATCACCAGGAACACCAGCCGCTGCAGCACACACCAGGCGCAGGGTTGCATGTCGAAAACATGCTGTGAAATCAGGGCGACTGCCACGGCGGCAGCACACAGCACGGCAATCAGATTCAGGAGTTTCACGGAACGAGTGTTCATTGTTGGAAGGTGGTGTAACGAGAGGGAGAGTGGATGTCGCTGCTGTCCAGCATGGCCAGCAGCTCGCGTTCGAAACGCAATTGCTGGCGGGGATGGCCCAGCACGTCGCCGGAGATGATAAAGATATCTTCGACGCGGTCGCCCAGCGTCATGATCTTGGCCATTTTGAGGTCGATCCCATGCCTGACGAACAGGCTGGCGACGCTGTAGAGCAGACCCGGCCGGTCTGCGGCGGTAATTGACAGGCGCCACGAGGCGCTGCGCTCATCGGGCTGCAATTCTACATTGGGCACAATAGGAAACACGCGAGAACGACGCGAGCCAGGCCGTCGCGCAGGTTGCGCGGCTTCGCCGGTGGCGTGGACGCTCGCAGGCATCAGTGCCTGGTACAGCTCGTGTTCTACCAGGGAGGCATTGGAGCGATAGTCTTTGTCATGCCCCGGCAGCAGCACAATGAAGCTGTCCAGTGCCCAGCCGTGGTGCGTGGTATGGATGCGGGCATCCTGCACGCTCAGGCCGCGCCGGTCGAAATAACGACAGATTGAAACAAATAGATCATCGCGATCGCGCGTGTAGACCATGACTTGCAGCGCTTCGTTTTGCCCCACCACGCGCGCCTTCACGACGGGTTCTGGCGCGTCTACCCGATAATAGAGCTGACGCGTGTGCCAGGCGATTTCGCTGGCTTCGTGGCGCAGGAAGTAAGCGACATCTAGCTGGCTCCAGAATGCATCACGGCTCTCGTCGCGCAGGCCCATTAGGCGTATTTCGGTGGCTGCGGCCTGCTTGCGCTGGGCGAGCACAGTGCCGGTATCTGGCTGCGCGCCGCCCAAGACGGCCAGCGTCTGACGGTAGAGGTCTTCGAGCAGCTTGCCTTTCCAGGCATTCCAGACCTTGGGGCTGGTGCCCCGGATGTCAGCGACGGTGAGTAGATAGAGCGCTGTCAGGTGGCGCTCGTCGCCCACCACTTGGGCAAACTGTTTTACCACCTCAGGATCGCTGAGATCGCGTTTTTGCGCCACCATGGACATGGTCAAGTGCTGGCGCACAAGAAATTCGACCAGATCGCGGTCGGTGCTATCGATGCCATGGTCGATACAGAAGCGTCTCGCATCGGCTGCGCCAAGCTCAGAGTGATCGCCGCCGCGGCCCTTGGCGATATCGTGGTACAGGGCCGCCACGTAAAGCAGCCAGTGCCGTTCAAACCCGGCAATCAACTGGCTGGCCAGGGGATACTCCTGGGCGTGTTCGGGCATAGTGAAGCGACGCAGATTGCGAATCACCATCAGGATGTGCTGGTCAACGGTGTAGGCGTGGAACAGATCGTGCTGCATCTGGCCGACGATGCGCCTGAACAGCGGCAGGTAGCGCGGCAGGATGTTCAGCATGGTCATGCGTCGCAGGGCATGCACAATGCCGCGTGGTTGCTGCAGTATCTGCAAAAATTGATGCCTATTGACCGGATTGCGCCTGAACTGGGCATCGATGTGGCGCCGCGCGTGCCACATGGCGCGCAGCGCCTGCGCGGTCAGCCCCTCGATCTCGGGGTGCTCCTGCATGACAAGGAAGGCACGGAAAAGTAGCGCTGGATTGCGCTCGAAGCCGTCATCGCGCACGATCCCCAGGCGCCCGCGCACCACCAGAAAATCATCGTCAATGCGGCGGGCCTGGTCTGCCGGCATGGGAAAGAGGCGTTCTTCCATGCTCTGCATCAGGATGACATTCATCTGGTTGACGACGCGCGCGGCCCAGTAGTAGCGCTGCATCAGAATCTCGCTGGGGCGCCGGTTGCGGGTGGCTTCGAACCCGTAAAGCGTGGCCAGAGCCGGCTGCAGGTCGAACAGTACGCGGTCTTCACGGCGCCCGGCCAGCAGATGCAGCTCGATGCGCAGGCGTTTGAAAGCCTGTTCGGCGCGCCGCAGCGCACGGTACTCCGATGGCATGAGCCAGTCGGTGCGAGCAATCTCGCGCCAGGTATGGCCTAGGCCAGCGGCCTGGGCCATCCACAACAGCACTTGCAGATCGCGCAGGCCGCCGGGGGCTTCTTTGCAATTGGGTTCGAGCGCGTATGGGGTATCCTGGTGCCGCGCGTGCCGCTGGTGCATTTCGGCGCGCTTGGCCTGGAAGAAGGTCTGGGGATCCAGTTGCGCCGCCATTGCCTCGCGCAGCGTATGCAGCAATTCCCGGGAGCCTGCAAGCCAGCGCGCTTCGAGCAGAGAAGTCTCCACCGTAATGTCGCCGGCGGCCTCGCGACGGCAGTCTTCAACCGTGCGCACGCTGTGGCCGGGCTCTATCCCAAGATCCCACATTGCCGCTACAAAAGCGGCAATCATTGCACTATCCTGGGGGCCGGGGGGCTGCTGCAACAGTACCAGCACGTCGACGTCTGAATACGGATACAGCTCGCCGCGGCCGTAGCCACCTACCGCAGCGAGTGTTGCGCCACTTGGCAGCGGATGCAGGCGCAAGAGGTCGCGCAGGGTTTGATCTGTGGCCCGGCGCAGCGCCGTCAGCAGGGTATCGGGGCGCAGGTGCTGGCGCCAGGCGGCAATGGCTGCCTGGCGACGCGCGGCCAACTGCCGACGCAGTGCGTCAAGCGTGGGGCGCGGTGTGGCCACCATGGCTCATGCGTTCTTGATGAACGCGGGAGGAGGAGGCATGTTTTCGGAGATCGTCAGCACTTCGTGGCCGGTATCGGTGACGAGTACTGCGTGTTCCCACTGCGCGGACAGACTGTGGTCTCGTGTGACAACTGTCCAGCCGTCAGCCAGCGTGCGAATCTCGCGGCGGCCGGCATTGATCATGGGCTCGATCGTGAAAATCATGCCCGGCTCAAGGCGCACGCCCGTGCCCGGCTTGCCATAGTGCAATACCTGTGGATCCTGATGGAACTTGCGCCCCACGCCATGCCCGCAATACTCTCGCACCACTGAAAAACCGTTTTTTTCGGCATGCTTCTGAATGGCATTGCCGACGTCACCCAGGGTGGCGCCGGGGCGCACCTGGTCGATACCGAGCCACATGCACTCAAAGGTGGTTTCGGTGAGGCGGCGTGCCAGAATGGAAGGTTCGCCCACATAGAACATGCGGCTGGTGTCGCCGAACCAGCCGTCCTGGATGATGGTGACATCCATGTTGAGGATGTCGCCGTTCTTTAGCACTTTGTCGCCCGGAATGCCGTGGCAGATCACATGGTTGACCGAAATGCAGATGGAGGCCGGATAGGGCGTGTAGCCGGGCGGCGCATAACCCACCGTGGCGGATTTGACCCCGAGTTCAGCGATTTTCTCGCTGCACAGCCTTTCGAGTTCACCGGTCGTGACCCCAGCCTGAACGAAAGGCGTGAGGTAGTCGAGTATGGACGCAGCCGTTTGGCAGGCGGTGCGCATCTTGGCGAGATCGGCGGGGTCAGTGACTAGGCTACTCATGGCAACTTGATATGGCTTACTTAAAAATAGTAGAATTATAGGCTTTCCCGGATTTCTGGCTGCCGCACTGGCAGGCGCCGGGGGAGTAAATCGCGTGCCCGGCCACCTCAGGGTGTTTGCGCGCGGGGCCGCCCAAGCAGGGCGGGCCGCAAGCAAATACTGGCCCGGTACAAGGCCCAACCCTTGGAGAATATCATGTCTTTGATGCGTGAAATGCTTGAAGCTGGTGTGCACTTTGGCCACCAGACCCGTTACTGGAACCCCAAGATGGCTCCGTTCATCTTCGGTCAGCGTAACAAGATCCATATCGTCAACCTCGAACAAACGGTTGGCAAGTTCCAGGAAGCCACCAAGTTTGTGCGCCAGCTTGCAGCGCGCGGCGGCACCATCCTGTTTGTCGGCACCAAGCGCGCCGCTCGTGAAATCATCGCGGCCGAAGCCGCCCGCTGCGGCATGCCGTATGTGGACAGCCGCTGGCTCGGTGGCATGATGACCAACTTCAAAACGGTCAAGACATCCGTCAAGCGCCTGAAAGAGATGGAAGCCCAGGTCGCCGAAGGCGGTACTGATGCCATGAGCAAAAAAGAAGCGCTCATGTTTGAACGCGAACTGGCCAAGCTGAACAAATCCATTGGCGGCATCAAAGACATGAACACGCTGCCCGACGCACTGTTCATCATCGACGTCGGCTACCACAAAATTGCTGTGGCCGAAGCCGGCACCCTGGGTATTCCGGTTGTTGGCGTGGTCGATACCAACCACTCGCCCGACGGCGTTGCACACGTCATCCCGGGTAACGACGATTCCGCCAAGGCCATCGCGCTGTACGCCCGCGGTATTGCTGACGCCGTCATCGAAGGCCGTGAGCAGAACCTGAACGGCTTGGTCGAAGAAATCGCCGAAGGCGATGAAGAATTCATCGAAGTCGACGAAGACCGCGAGTAATGTGGCCTGCCCGGCAGTGCGCCGGGCCGCCGCGGCACGCCTTGGGCGCGCCGCACCGTCATTTCGCAACAGCCCCGGCCCGACCGGGGCGTGTTTTAGATAACTGGAGAAAATTGTGGCTCAAATTACCGCTTCCATGGTCAAAGAACTGCGCGAAAAGACCGACGCGCCCATGATGGAATGCAAGAAGGCGCTCACCGAAGCCGAAGGCGATATGGCCCGTGCCGAGGAGATTCTCCGCGTCAAACTCGGCAACAAAGCCAGCAAGGCTGCCGCTCGTATCACCGCTGAAGGCTTGATCGGCCTGAACATCGCTGCCGACGGCAAGCGCGGCGCGGTCATCGAAGTCAACTGCGAAACCGACTTCGTCGCCAAGAATGACGACTTCATCGCTTTCGTCAATGCCATGGCCGTTTTGGTCACTGAAAAGAACCCCGCCGATGTCGCAGCCCTGAGCGAGCTGCCCATGGGTGAGGGCACGGTCGAAACAACCCGTTCCGCACTGGTCGGCAAAATCGGCGAAAACATGGCCATCCGCCGCTTCCAGCGCTTTGAAACCACCAACACGTTGGCCAGCTACGTGCACGGTGGCCGCATCGGTGTGCTGGTCGACTTCAACGGCCCCGATGAAGTCGGCAAAGACCTTGCCATGCACATCGCCGCCACTCGTCCCAAGGCCCTGAACGCCGATGGCGTGCCTGCTGCCGATATCGCCGCCGAACGCTCGGTCGCCGAGCAAAAGGCCGCAGAATCCGGCAAGCCCGCCGAGATCGTTGCCAAGATGGTCGAAGGTTCGGTCCAGAAGTTCCTCAAAGAAGTCACGCTGCTGTCTCAGCCCTTTGTCAAGAACGACAAGCAATCCGTCGAGCAGATGCTCAAGGAAAAGGGCGCCGGCATCTCCCGCTTCGCCCTGTATGTCGTGGGTGAGGGCATCGAGAAAAAAGTCGAAGACTTCGCCGCTGAAGTCGCCGCCGCTGCCGGCGGCCAGGCCTAAGGTCTTCAGGCAAGCCGTAACCGGGCGGGGCATCCTGTAACACTCATGCGCCCATCGTAACGCCTGTTTGCGCTTCGCTTTCAAAAAAAACGGGCCTGCGTCATCACGCAGGCCCGAGTCTGGCTTACACTTCCGTTGGTTTGTTTATTAGGAATTCTACCTATGACCATCAGATCGTATAAGCGTGTCCTCCTCAAGCTTTCAGGCGAGGCCCTGATGGGCGAGGACGCGTTTGGGATCAACCGTTCCACCATCCAGCGCATGACTGAAGAGATCGCCGAGGTATCGTCGCAGGGTGTGGAGCTTGCCATTGTCATAGGTGGCGGCAATATTTTTCGTGGTGTCGCGCCTGGCGCGCAAGGCATGGATCGCGCAACCGCCGATTACATGGGCATGCTGGCCACGGTCATGAATGCGCTTGCGCTGCAAGACGCGCTCAAGAACCGCGGGGTCGATGCACGCGTGCAGTCGGCCCTGAACCTCGATCAGGTGGTCGAGCGCTACATCCGCCCCAAGGCACTGCGTTATCTCGAAGAAGGCAAGGTTGTCATCTTCGCTGCCGGCACGGGCAACCCTTTCTTTACCACTGACACCGCGGCCGCGCTGCGAGGCGCTGAAATCGGCGCCGAGATCGTTCTCAAGGCAACAAAGGTCGACGGCATCTACAGCGCCGATCCCAACAAAGATCCCAGCGCCACACGCTACGCGCGCATCAGTTTCGACGAAGCCATTGTGCGCCGGCTGGAAGTCATGGATGCCACCGCGTTCGCCTTGTGTCGCGATCAGAAGCTGCCCATCAAGGTGTTCTCGATCAACAAGCCAGGCGCCCTCAAGCGTGCCGTGTCCGGCGAAGACGAGGGCACGCTGGTGCACGTCTGACATAAATAGAAAAGGAACCGCAATGAGTCTCTCCGACATCAAGAAATCCGCCGAATCCCGCATGGGCAAGTCTATCGACTCGCTCAAGACCAGCCTGGCCAAGATCCGCACCGGCCGGGCGCATGCAGGCATTCTTGATCACGTACTGGTCGAATACTACGGCTCTCCCGTTCCTGTGAGCCAAGTCGCCAATGTCAACGTGGTAGACGCCCGCAACATCAGCGTGCAGGTCTGGGAAAAATCCATGGCTGGCCCCGTCGAAAAGGCAATCCGTGAATCCGATCTGGGCCTGAACCCCATCGCCATGGGCGACAACATCCGCGTGCCCATGCCGCCGCTTACCGAAGAGCGCCGCCGCGATCTCACCAAGGTGGTGCGCACCGAGGGCGAAGACAGTAAAGTCGCCGTGCGCAATCTGCGCCGCGAAGCCAACGACGCCCTCAAGAAGCTGCTCAAGGACAAGGAAATTTCCGAAGACGACGAGCGCCGCATGCAGGATGATATCCAGAAGCTCACCGACCGCCATGTGGCCGAGATCGACAAGCTTGTCGCTCAGAAAGAAGCCGAAATCATGACCGTCTAACCCACACGATATACCGGGCGCTCCGCGCCCGGTCCCCTGAATGACAGTAAGTTCGTCGACACTCTCCATACCCGAATCCTCAGACGTTCCGCGCCACGTAGCTGTCATCATGGACGGCAACGGTCGCTGGGCCACCGAGCGCTTTCTGCCGCGCACTGCCGGTCATATGCGTGGGTTGCGCGCCGTGCGCCGAGCGGTCGAAACCTGCGGGCGGCGCGGCGTCAGATACCTGACCTTGTTCGCCTTCAGTTCCGAGAATTGGCGCCGGCCTGCCGAAGAAGTCTCCCTGCTCATGCGCCTGTTTATCCAGACGCTTGAAAAAGAAGTGGGGCGCCTCGAAGACCAGGGCGTCAGGTTGCGGGTCGTCGGCGATCTTTCCGCCTTCGAGCCCCGCTTGCGCGATCTGATTCGCGACGCCGAAGCACGCACCGCGCACAACGATATGCTGCACCTGTCGATCGCGGCCAATTACGGTGGCCGCTGGGACATCCTGCAAGCGATGCGCCGCATGCTGGCTGAAAACCCCGCGCTCGCCGCCCATCCAGAGGGCATCGACGAGTCTCAATTAGCCAGGCATCTGGCCATGTCTTTCGCTCCCGAACCCGATCTTTTTATTCGCACGGGCGGCGAGCAGCGCATTTCAAATTTCCTGGTCTGGCAGTTGGCCTACACCGAGCTTTATTTCACCGGCTGCTATTGGCCCGATTTCGGTGCCAAGGAGCTCGACGCCGCGTTTAAGTGGTACAAAGCCAGAGAGCGCCGCTTCGGGCGCACCAGCGCGCAGCTCGCTGCGCGGAACGAGTAGCCCAACAGGAGCGCTCATGCTCAGGCAGCGCGTCATTACCGCCGTCATTCTTCTGATCATTCTGCTGGCTGCACTGCTTGCGTCCAGCCCTTTGCCGCTGGTGCTGCTGTTGGCCTTGATCGCCGCCTGCGCGCTGTGGGAATGGCTGCGTCTCACGTCGCCGATCCCCGGGCCTGTTCTGCCCGCCGCAGTGGCACTGGCAATCGGCCTTGGGCTTGCGGTTGTAGCGCTACAATGGTTATCAGTGCCAGCCGCGCCCTGGACATGGTCGTTTTTCCTGATGATCAACCAGTGGCTGCTCCCTGCTGTCGCGCTGGCCTGGTTGGCGGGTGGTTCAGCTATGGTCGTGCGGGCCCGCACTGATCAGCGCCGGCACCCGCTATCGCTTAGCCTGTTCGCCGTCCTAGCCGCGCTGTCCGCCTGGGCGGCGTTGGTGCAACTATTCCGTGTATATGGTGCGTGGTATCTTGTATCGCTGCTCGCCACCATCTGGATCGCCGATATTGCTGCCTATTTCGTTGGCAAGGCCTGGGGCCGAAATAAGCTGGCGCCCCGCGTAAGCCCCGGCAAAACCATCGAAGGCGCGTTGGGCGGCATTGTGGGTGCAACCGCCTGGGTGATTGCCACCAG
The DNA here is from genome assembly GCF_021653995.1 of Paracandidimonas lactea. NCBI lineage: Bacteria > Pseudomonadati > Pseudomonadota > Betaproteobacteria > Burkholderiales > Alcaligenaceae > Paracandidimonas > Paracandidimonas lactea. The sequence continues at coordinate 529,144 of NZ_JAJJOZ010000001.1, read as the reverse complement.
CTTCTGGCCCGGCAGCTTCGGGGCGGTGCTGGCGGGCCGTTGGCCCCTCTGGGCCGTGGTGCTGATTGCCATCTTCCTGGCCGCATTGTCGATTGTGGGTGACCTGTTCGAGTCGCTGCTCAAACGGCGGGCGGGGGTGAAAGATTCCAGCAACCTACTGCCCGGTCATGGCGGGGTCTATGATCGCATCGACGCTTTGCTTCCCGTGGCGCCCTTTGCGTTCCTGTTTTCAACGGGGCTATGGTAGCAGTCATGAATCATCAACAGGTTTGCGTGCTCGGATCCACAGGATCCATCGGCGACAGTACGCTGGACGTTATTGCCCGCCACCCGGACACGCATTCCGTGTATGCCCTGAGCGCCTATAGTCGTATGGACAAGCTCGCCGCGCAAGCCCAGGCCACCGGGGCGCGCGTGGTGGTGGTGCCTGACGAGTCCGCGCGCGCCCGTTTCGTGCATGCCTGGCCCGGGGGGCAGGCCTTGCCTGAGATCCGTGTCGGGGCGCAGGCGCTGGCCGATACCGCCGCTGATACCAACGTGACGACCGTCATGGCGGCCATCGTCGGCGCCGCGGGCCTGCCAGGCGCCATCGCCGCGGCCCAGGCTGGCAAACGCGTTCTGCTGGCGAACAAAGAGTCGCTGGTGGCCGCAGGCAGCCTGTTTATGCGCGCAGTGCGCGACAGCGGTGCCGAGCTTTTGCCCATCGACAGCGAACACAACGCTATTTTCCAATGTATGCCACGGCCGCAACAGCGCAGCCGCCCCGGCGTCGTGCCCGTACCAGGGGTGCGGCGCCTGATTCTCACCGCATCGGGCGGGCCGTTTCGCAATACGCCGCTTGAGCATCTTCAGCAGGTAACGCCCGAGCAGGCTTGTGCGCATCCCAACTGGAGCATGGGACGCAAGATTTCCGTCGATTCCGCGACCATGCTCAACAAAGGCCTAGAGGTAATAGAAGCCCATTGGCTTTTTTCCATGCCGGTGGATCGCATCCAGGTGCTCATCCATCCGCAAAGCACAGTGCATTCCATGGTCGAGTACGAAGATGGTTCGGTGCTGGCGCAATTGGGCCAACCCGACATGCGCACGCCTATTGCTTACGGCCTGGGGTTTCCCGAGCGCATAAACAGCGGGGTGGGGCTGTTCGACCTCGCCGCGCTGGGGCGGCTCGATTTCGAGCTTCCCGATCTCACGCGTTTTCCCTGCCTCAGACTGTCGTTCGATGCCCTGCGGGCCGGCCAAACCGCCTGCGTGGTACTCAACGCCGCCAACGAGGTAGCGGTAGACCGCTTCCTGCGGCGGCAAATTGGCTATACTCAGATACCCCGCATCATTGATGCTTGCCTGGATCGTGCAAGCGGCATGGCGCTGCACACCCCCGAAACGCTCGACGAAGTCCTGGCGCTCGACGCGCGCACCCGCGACATGGCGGCCGATTACTGTCTGTCCGCGGCCTGATGCCCGGGCAGTCGTCACTGCACCGATCACACCCACATGCTTTATACCCTTGTCGCCTTCGTCGTTGCCCTGGGCGTGCTGATCACCTTCCACGAACTGGGGCATTACTGGGTCGCGCGCCGCTGCGGTGTTCGCGTGCTGCGGTTTTCCGTCGGCTTCGGCAAGGTGATTGCGCGGCGCACCGACCGCCACGGCACCGAGTGGGCGCTGTCCGCCATCCCCTTGGGCGGCTACGTGAAAATGCTGGATGAGGCGGCCACCGATGCCGCGCCGGGTGCCAGCCAAGAAGCCTTCAACAGCAAAAGCCTAGCCCAGCGCAGCGCCATCGTGGCGGCGGGCCCCGCGGCCAATCTGCTGCTTGCCGCCATTCTCTATACTATGCTTAACCTGGCAGGCACCAGCGAACCCGCCGCCATACTGGGCAAGCCCGCGGCAAGCACGCCCGCCGCCCAGGCCGGCCTTATGGAGGGCGATCGCATCGAAAGTGTCAATGACCAGCCCGTGCGCTCATGGAGCGAGGCCCGCTGGCAACTGCTGGACGTCACCACATCGGGTGGCACAGCCGTCCTGAGGGTGGACCATGGCGGCCTGATGCGTGATCGCACAATACAGTTTCCCCCGAGCAACGTGGCGCCCGACGCGCCCGATCCTTTGCGCCAGGCGGGCTTGGTGCTCGCAGCACCGCGTCCCATGGTGGGCGAGGTGCTAGCGGGCGGTGCGGGCGAGGCTGCCGGGCTTCGGCAAGGTGACATCATCGTTGCGGCTGGCTCGCTGCAGCGGCCGTCGGCGGCAGCGCTGGTTGCCGAAATCCAGAAACATCCTGGCCAGCCACTGGCGCTTACTGTGCTGCGCGGCGGCACGCCCGTCACGGCAACGGTCACGCCCACACCCGAGGCGGGGTCCGGCGGTGCGCAGGTCGGCCGCATAGGTGTGCTGCTGACTGCGGATTTTCCGATGGTGACGGTGCGTTACGGCCTGTTCGACAGCATCGCGCGCGGGGTGTCCCGCACCGGTGAAACGGTGTGGTATTCGCTCAAGATGATGGGCCGGATGGTGATCGGGGACGTTTCGCTGCGCAACGTCAGCGGCCCGGTTACCATTGCAGATTACGCGGGCCAGACGGCACGAATCGGGCTTGCCGCTTACATAGGGTTTCTTGCACTCATCAGCGTCAGTATCGGCGTGTTAAATTTGTTGCCCATACCCATGCTGGATGGCGGCCACCTTTTGTATTACGCCATCGAAGCCATTCGCGGAAAACCACTTTCTGAAAAATGGCTCGAAAACGGGCAGCGTGTAGGGTTGGGCCTGCTCGCGGTGCTGATGAGTATTGCGTTTTTCAACGATTTTGTGCGCCTTTTCAGTTAGAACAAACATTTGTGCCGTACAATCTTCCACCATTTAGTCGCCAGAGGACCGCTCAGGATGTCGTTTAGCAGGAAACTCCCATTCGCCAAGCGCGGCTTTTCCGCATTGCTGGCGGCATTGCTCTTGCCGGGCATTGCCAGTGCGTTCAGCCCCTTCATCGTGCGCGACATCCAGGTCAACGGCATCCAGCGGGTTGACGCGGGTACCATTTTCAGCTATTTGCCTGTCAAGGTCGGCGAGCAGTTCACAGACGCCCAGGCCAGCGAGGCCATCCAGCGTCTGTACGCCACCGGTTTTTTCAGCGACGTCAAGATCAGCACCGACAACAACGTGCTGCTCGTTACGGTCCAGGAGCGTCCCACCATTGCCTCGGTCAGTTTCAACGGCATGCGTGAGTTCGACGCCAAGGCCATTACCGCTTCGCTGCGCCAGGTAGGCTTCGGGGAAGGGCGGGTGTTCGACCGTTCCATGCTTGAACGCGCCCGCTTCGAGATCGAGCAGCAGTATCTGTCCAAGGGCAAGTACGGTGTAGAGATCAATCCCATCATCACGCCGCTGCCACGCAATCGCGTGGGCATCAGCTTCGAGATCTTCGAAGGCGACCGCGCCCGCATTAAAGAAATTCATATCATCGGCAACAAGGCCTTCTCGGAAGGCACCCTGAAAGACCAGATGGAACTGACCACGTCGGGCATGATGACGTGGTACACAGGCACCGATAAGTATTCACGCGAGAAACTCGAAGGCGACATCGAACGCCTGCGCTCCTACTACCTGGATCGCGGCTATCTCGAGTATTCCGCGGAGCCGCCGCAGGTCACTATTTCACCCGACCGCCAGGATATCTTCATCACCTACACCATTCACGAAGGTGAGCCCTACAAGGTTCGCAGCGTGAAACTGGCCGGTGATCTCCTGGGCCTCGACGACAAGATCCAGCCGCTGGTCAAGGTCAAAGAAGGCCAAACCTTCTCGGCAGCCGAAACCAACGAAACCGCCAAGGCCATCACCGAATACCTCGGCACCCTGGGCTATGCGTTTGCCAACGTCAATCCCAATCCGGCAATGGATCGCGACGCCCACGAAACCGACCTTACCTTTTATGTCGATCCGGGTAGCCGCGTGTATGTACGCCGCATCCAGATCGGTGGCAATACCCGCACGCGCGACGAAGTCATCCGGCGCGAAATGCGTCAACAGGAAGCCGCCTGGTACGACGGCAGCGCCATCAAGACGTCGCGCGATCGTGTTGATCGCCTGGGCTATTTCAGCGAGGTCAACGTGGCCTCCGCGCCCGTTCCGGGCTCCACCGACCAGATCGACATCAATGTCAATGTCAAGGAAAAGCCAACCGGCCTGATCAACCTGGGCGTGGGTTATGGCTCCACCGACAAGCTGATTCTGTCGGCGGGCATCAGCCAAGACAACATCTTCGGCAGCGGCAACACGCTATCGCTCAACGTCAACACCAGCCAAACCAACCGCGCGCTGGTGGTGTCGCACACCAACCCTTACTGGACGCGCGACGGCATCAGCAAGACAACCTCGCTGTACTACCGCCGCACCACGCCGTACGACAACAGCTACGCCACCGGCGACTACCGGATCACGGCATATGGCGCCGGCCTGAACTTCGGCGTACCCATCTCCGAAACCGATCGCATTTTCGCGGGCGCCAAGTTCGAGCACAACCGCATCAGCGATTTCCGCGATTCGGCGCCGCAGGCATACCGTGATTTTGTTGACCAGTATGGTGAAGATACCAACGCCGTCATCTTCAACCTGGGCTGGTCCAAAGACACCCGCGACAGCGCGCTGGCGCCCACGCGCGGCAGCTACACGCGCCTGTCGGGCGACCTTTCCACGCTCAACCTGAAGTACTACATGCTCAGTGCGCAGCAGCAGTACTACCTGCCGCTTGGACGAGCATACACCTTGGCCTTCAACGGCCAAGTCGACTGGGGTCGCAGCTACGGCGACCGAGATTTCCCGATCATCAAAAACGTCTACGGCGGCGGCATTGGTTCGGTGCGCGGCTACGAGGGCGCCTCGCTGGGCGGCCGCGATATTCTCACCAACGACTACCTAGGCGGTTCGCGCCGCGTCGTAGGCAACATGCAGTTGTACCTGCCTTTCCCTGGCGCGTCGCGCGACCGTACGCTGCGTTGGTTCCTCTTCACCGATGCGGGCCGCGTCGATAACACCTCGGGCAGTTGCCCGCGCGGCATCGCCAATTCGGCCGAAGACCCTTGCGGCTGGAAGTATTCGGCGGGTATTGGCCTGTCATGGGAATCCCCGCTCGGTCCGCTGCAGCTGTCTTGGGGCCGCGCGCTCAACGCCAAGGAAGGCGATGACAAGCAGGCCTTCCAGTTCCAGATCGGCACCGGTTTCTGATGGCCGCCATTTAATGGCACAATAGCTTTTTTATCTCTGCACAATTGCAAGGTAGATTTTTCATGAAGTCTCAAATTTCTTACAAGCTTTCCGGTATCGCCAGCAGTCTGGCTCGTGGCCAGCGCGCAATGGTGCTCGCCGCCGCTCTGGGCTTGGGCGGGCTGGTTGCAGCCCCCATTGCCCAAGCGCAAGCCACCAAGATCGGCTTCGTGAGCACAGAACGCATCCTGCGCGACTCCAAGCCAGCCAAGGCCGCTCAATCCAAGATCGAAGCCGAATTCAAAAAACGCGACCAGGAACTGCAGAGCATGGCCACGCGCCTGCGCAGCGAGGCGCAGAAGCTCGACAAGGATGCACCCGTGCTGTCCGAGTCCGAGCGCGTCAAACGTCAGCGCCAGTTGGCCGACCTCGATTCCGACCTGCAGCGCAAGCGCCGCGAGTTCCAAGAGGACTTCAACCGCCGCCGCAACGAAGAGTTCTCCAATATCGTCGAAAAGGCTGACGCCGCCATCAAGCAAATTGCCGAGCAGCAAGGCTACGACCTGATCATCCAAGACGCCGTCACGGTCAGCCCACGCGTAGACATCACCGACCAGGTCATGAAGGCGCTGGGCGGTTGATCCATAATGCCGGTATTGCTCGCACCTGAACAGGCGCCGACCCTTCAGCAGTTGCTGGCTGACGCCAATACCGCAGGCCTGGACTGCAGGCTCCTTCCCCACGCCAACGAGTCCCAGCCCCGAATCCAGGGGCTGGGTTCGTTGCTGTCGGCGGGGCCGGCCGAAATCAGCTTTTTGTCCAATCCTCGCCTACATGAGCAGCTTCAAGGCTGCCGCGCCGCTGCGGTCATCCTGACGCCGGCCGACTACGAAGCCAACGTACAACCCGGCCACCCCTATCGGGTTGTACTGTGCAGCCAGCCCTACGTCATGTACGCCTTGCTTGCGCAATGGTTCGACAGCCACCGCTTGCGTAATCTGCCCAAGGGTATACACGCCACCGCGGTCATCGCAGACGGCGTCCAGTTGGGCGCAGGCGTCAGCATTGGCCCGCATTGTGTGGTCGAAGCAGGTGCGCGCATCGGCGACGGGGCGCGCCTGGGCCCAGGCTGCGTCATTGGCGCGGGCTCGATGCTGGGTCGCGATTGCCTGCTGCATGCACATGTCACGCTGTATCATGGGGTCCAGGTCGGTGACCGCGCGATTCTGCACTCAGGTGCAGTCCTCGGCGCCGATGGCTTCGGCTTCGCGCCCACACCGGGCGGGCAGGGCTGGACCAAGATCGCCCAGATCGGTGGCGTGGTGCTAGGCAATGATGTGGAAATCGGCGCCAACACCACGGTAGACCGTGGCGCCATCGAGAACACAGTGCTGGGCAACGGGGTAAAGCTCGACAACCAGATCATGATCGGCCACAACTGCCGGATCGGCGACCATACCGCCATGGCGGCATGCGTCGGCGTGGCCGGTTCCACTACCATTGGGCAGCGCTGTACCATAGGCGGCGCAGCCATGCTGTCAGGTCACCTAGTGCTGGGCGACGACGTCCACGTATCGGGGGGCACGGCTATCACGGCCAGTATCAGCCAGCCGGGCCGCTATACCGGCGTCTATCCATTTGCCGAGCATCGCGCATGGCAGCACAACGCTGCCGTCATCGGGCAACTGGCACAGCTACGCCGCCGTATCAGAACGGCCGAGAAGAACAATCCGTAATCAACTTTATACAGGAAGCGCCGTGCTGGCCGCGGTGTACAGGCAGGAATAAGAATGGAACTCGACGTCAGACAAATCATGGACCGGCTGCCGCATCGCTACCCGATGCTGCTGGTGGACCGCGTGCTCGAGATGGAACCGGGTAAGCGCATCGTCGCGATCAAGAATGTCAGTATGAACGAGCCATTCTTCACGGGCCATTTCCCGCATCACCCGGTCATGCCCGGCGTGCTCATCATCGAAGCGCTCGCACAGGCCGCCGCCCTGTTTTCGTTTGAAGACGATACAGACGTCAACCCCGCCGACAAGAAAATCGCTTATTACCTTGTCGGCGTGGATGGCGCACGCTTTCGCCGGCCGGTGGTGCCGGGCGACCAACTGCGCCTCGAAGTCACGGCCGACCGCATCAGCCGCTCAATCTGCAAGTATTCCGCGCAGGCGACGGTAGACGGGCAGGTGGCCGCCGAAGCCAAGATCATGTGCGCCATCCGCGTACTGGAAGACTGATCATGCCAGATCGTATTCACCCCACAGCCATCGTGGCGCCCGGGGCGAAGCTGGCCGGCGATGTTACCGTGGGCGCCTATAGCGTAATCGGTGAGCACGTGGTGATCGGCTCAGGCTCAGTCGTGGGCCCACATTGCGTCATAGACGGGCACACCACCATAGGCGCAGGTAACACCTTCTACCGTTTCTGCTCCATAGGCGGTATTCCGCAAGACAAAAAATACGGTGGTGAGCCTACTTCGCTGGAGATCGGCGACGGCAATACTGTACGTGAATTCGTCACCATCAACACCGGTACGGCGCAGGATATTGGCGTTACCCGCCTGGGCGACGATAACTGGATCATGGCCTATGTGCATGTTGCGCACGATTGCCAGGTCGGCAGCCACACTATCATTGCCAACAGCGTGCAGTTGGCCGGCCACATTCATGTGGGCGACTGGGCCATCCTGGGCGGCCTGTCGGCTGTGCACCAATTCGTGCGCATCGGCGCGCATGCCATGATAGGCGGCACCAGTTCGGTGCGCCAGGATATCCCGCCTTATCTCATCGGTGCGGGTGATCCCTTCCGCCCGGTCGGGATCAACTCCGAAGGCCTGAGCCGGCGCGGCTATTCGCCCGAGGCCGTGGCGGCACTCAAAGAAGCGTATAAGCTGTTGTACCGCCGTAATCTCAAAGCCGAGGAAGCGGCCGCGCAAATGGCCGATATCGCCGCTCAACGCCCGGAAACCGCCGCAGCGCTTCAGACCATGATCGACTTCCTCAATGCCTCATCCCGGGGCATTGTGCGGCCATGAGCCCGCGCGTAGGCATGGTGGCGGGCGAGCCTTCGGGCGATCTACTTGCCGCCAAGGTCATCGAAGGAATCCACGGACAGCAGGCCGACAGCCGGTGCGAGGGCATAGGCGGGCCAGCCATGCGGCGCGCCGGTTTCGATACTTGGCACCCCATGGATGCGCTCACTGTCTTTGGCTATGTCGATGCATTCAAGCGCCTGCCTGGCCTGCTGCGCACGTACGGAGACGTCAAGAAGCGCTGGCTGACGGCGCGGCCCGATGTCTTTGTCGGCATCGATGCGCCCGACTTCAACCTGCGCCTGGAGCATCAGCTCAAGCAAGCGGGTGTGCCTACCGTGCATTTCGTGGGCCCGTCGATTTGGGCCTGGCGTTATGAGCGCATCCATAAAATTCGTGCGGCCGTGTCGCACATGCTGGTGTTGTTTCCCTTCGAAGAAGAGATTTACCGCAAGGAAGGCGTTCCGGTCACTTATGTTGGGCATCCGCTGGCAGGCGTCATCCCCATGCAGCCGGACCGTGCCGCCGCGCGCCGCTATCTGGGGGTGAGCGACAGCGCACGCGTACTGGCTGTGCTGCCTGGCAGCCGGTCATCCGAAATCCGGCTGCTGGCACCGCGCTTTCTCGCCGCCGCGCAGATACTTTCCAGGCAGGATCCCGACCTGGAATTCCTGGTGCCTATGGTCAATGCCCGGCGGCGGGCCGAGTTTGAGGCTATTCTTGCGCGCCATCCGGTGCCGCGCTGCCGCATCATCGACCACTCCAGCCAGGCGCCGGAGGCTTCCGATACCACGCGCGACGCGCAACCACCGGCCTGGAACGTTATGGAAGCAGCCGACGCGGTGCTGGCGGCCAGTGGCACGGCCACCTTGGAAGCAAGCCTTTTCAAGCGGCCCATCGTTATCTCCTATGTACTCTCGCCCATGATGAAGCGCATTATGGAATGGAAATCCGGCCAGTCGCGGCCCTACGTGCCATGGGTCGGGCTGCCCAATGTGCTGGCGCAGGATTTCGTGGTGCCCGAGCTGCTCCAGGACGATGCCACCCCTGAGGCCCTGGCCGAGGCGTCCTGGAAGGCACTGACCGACACACCCTATGCCGCGCAGGTCGCCGAACGCTTTCGCCAGATTCACGAATCCCTGCTGCGCGACACGCCGGCGCTGGCTGCCCGCGCCATTCTCAATGAGGCGGGCCGTGCCTAAGGCGCTTGCCCAGCCCGACCTGTTCGCGGTAGCCGATGCCGCCCGCGTATTGCATGTGGCAGGTATCGATGAGGCGGGCAGAGGTCCGCTGGCCGGGCCGGTGTTTGCTGCCGCGGTCGTCCTCGATCCCGCCCGCCGCATCCGCGGCCTGGACGACTCCAAAAAGCTGAGCGCCGAACGGCGCGAGGAACTGGCGCATAACATCCGCGAGCGGGCGCTGGCCTGGTGCGTGGCCAGCGCCACGGTCGAAGAGATCGACACGCTCAATATTCTTCAAGCAACCATGCTGGCGATGCGGCGCGCCTGCGAGGGCCTGGCGCTGGTGCCCGATAAAGCGCTCATCGATGGCAACAGCCTGCCGCGCGGTCTGGCTTGCATAGCCGAGCCGGTGATCGGTGGCGATGCTACGATCAAGGCTATTTCCGCCGCGTCTATCCTGGCCAAGACGGCGCGCGATGCCGATTGCTTGGCGTTGCATGGCCTATATCCTCAGTATGGCTTCGACCAGCACAAAGGGTATGGTACGGCCTTGCACCTCGAGCGCCTGGCCCTGCATGGCCCGTGTGTGGCGCACCGACGCAGCTTTCGTCCCGTGCGTGATCTGCTCGACGCGCAACCCGCCGTCCGCTAAGGCCTCATGAAATTCATCAGCTCCCGCGACAACGCGGTCTACAAGCAATTACTGCGCATTGCCGCCAGCCGTCATCGCGCTGGCGAAGCCCCGCAGGCCATGTTGGAAGGTATTCATCTGTGCGAGGCCTGGCTGCAGCATCAAGGTATGCCCGTCAGGGCGGTCTTCGACGCGCAGCGGCTCGAGCGTGACGAGCAACTGCAAGCCCTGGCGGAGGCGATCGACCCAGCGCTGTGCCTATCCTGCGATGAGCGCCTGGCGCGGGGGTTGTCGCAGGTGGAACATGGGCAGGGCGTGTATTTTGTTGTTTCGCCGCCAGCACCTGCCGTGCCCGCGCACATCGACCATTTGTGCCTTTGGCTGGACCGCATACAAGATCCCGGCAATGTGGGCACGCTGCTGCGCACCGCTGCAGCAGCTGGCATTGCCGATGTCTATGTGTCCGCCGGCACGGCGGCGGTATGGTCGCCCAAGGTGCTGCGCAGCGCCCAGGGCGCGCACTTCGCGCTGCGCATTCGCGAACATGTGGATCTGCTTGCTGCCTGCGAGCACCTGCGCGTGCCGCTGCTGGCCACAGCGCTGGAGGGTGGCGTGTCGCTTTACGAAGCCAGCCTGCCTGCGCATTGCGCCTGGGTGCTGGGCAATGAAGGGCAGGGCGTCGATGCGCGCCTGCTGGCGCGTGCCGATAAGCGCGTATTCGTGCCCCAGGCGCCTGGGGTGGAGTCGCTGAATGTAGCGGTGGCGGCGGGCATATGCCTGTTCGAGCAGCGCCGGCGCCTGCTTGCGGGCACGGTGTAAGCGCCTGCGGGGCTCAATACGAGCGGCGCGGCAGATCGATTTCGTCCAGCACCTTGGTGGAGATTTCTTCGATGGAGCGGGTGGTGGTGGACAACCAAGGGATGTTTTCCATGCGCATCAGGCGCTCGGCCTCGGCCACCTCGAAGCGGCACTGTTTGAGTGATGCGTACTGGCTCTTGGGGCGGCGTTCGTTGCGCACCTCGGCCAAGCGTTCGGGCTGGATGGACAGGCCGAACAGCTTTTTACGGTAGGGCAGCAAGGTGGCCGGCAGCGAACCGCGGTCGAAGTCTTCGGGGATGAGCGGGAAGTTGGCGGCCTTGACGGCATACTGCATGGCGAGATACAGGCTGGTGGGTGTTTTTCCGCAGCGCGACACGCCCACCAGGATAACATCGGCTTGTTCCAGCCCATGCACAAACTGCCCGTCGTCGTGGGCAAGGCTGAAGTTGATGGCTTCGATGCGGTTGGTGTACTGCTTGCTGAGCCCGCCCATATGCGAGCGCCCGACGGAATGGTTGGACTTCACGCCCAAGGCATTTTCGATGTGGTGCACGAAGGTGCCGAACAGATCGAGAAAGATACAGTCTGTTGCGCGGATTTTTTCGGCGCTTTCAGGGTTGACCAGCGTGCTGAACACCAGCGGGCGCGAATTTTGCGCAGCGGCGCAGCGGTTGATGCGCTGCGCCACGCTATCGGCTTTGTCAGGGCTGTCGATGAAAGGAATGCGGATCGTATCGAAGCGCACCTGTTCGAATTGGGACAGAACAGAGTTGCTGAATGTTTCAGCGGTAATGCCGGTACTGTCGGAGATGACGAATACAGTACGTTCGATGATGTTTTCAGACATGGAAAGAAAGGCAAGCGCAGGGGCTGCCAGAAACGGTACAATCGCGAAAGATTAACAGTCACCGTACCAGCAGGCAAGGCTGGTTTGCCTAGCGCGTTAGGGTTGCGGCCCGATGCGTGCAAAAGCGCCACAGTGTGGCGGCGCGCTAAGCAAACACGCTTTCTTATATTGTCAAAGGTGACTTCATGTCTTATGTAGTGTCTTTCGAGCAGCTCCGCATGACGGACGTCGACTCGGTTGGAGGTAAAAACGCATCACTTGGTGAAATGATCAGTCAGTTGGCCGGTGCCGGCGTCCGGGTTCCGGGCGGTTTCGCCACCACGGCCGATGCCTTTCGTGAATTCCTGAGCGGCACAGGGCTAGACCAGCGCATCGCCCAGCGCCTCGAAAGCCTTGATTCGGACGACGTGCGTGAACTTGCGTCTGCCGGGGCCGAGATTCGCCAGTGGATCATCGACACACCGCTGCCTGCCGAACTCGAGCAGGCTATTCGTGATGCATTCTCCAAGCTCGATGCCGACGGCAAGGGCAGCTTCGCCGTGCGCTCCTCCGCCACCGCCGAAGACCTTCCCGACGCATCCTTCGCGGGCCAGCAGGAAACCTTCCTGAATGTCGTCGGCATTGACGACGTGCTGGACAAGATCAAGCATGTATTTGCGTCGCTTTACAACGATCGCGCCATTTCGTATCGCGTGCACAAGGGGTATGCGCACGCCGATGTCGCCCTGTCGGCCGGCATCCAGCGCATGGTGCGTTCCGACGTCGGTAGCGCCGGCGTGATGTTCACGCTCGACACCGAATCAGGCTTCAATGATGTGGTGTTCATCACCTCATCCTACGGCTTGGGCGAAACCGTGGTGCAGGGCGCCGTCAACCCGGACGAGTTCTATGTCTTCAAACCCACGCTGGCTTCGGGCCACTATCCCATCATCAGCCGTCGCATCGGCTCCAAGCTCCTCAAAATGGAGTTCGATGCCGAGCGCGCGTCCGGCCACGCGGTGCGCACCGTCGATGTACCGGTGTCCGAACGCAACCGCTATTCGCTGACGGACGAAGAAGTCATCGAACTGGCACGCTACGCCGTCATCATCGAAAAGCACTACCAGCGCCCAATGGATATCGAATGGGGCCGCGACGGCATTGACGGCAAGCTGTACATTTTGCAGGCTCGCCCCGAAACCGTGAAATCCCAGGCTGGCCACAACGATGTACAAGAGCGCTACCGCCTCAAGGCCACCGGCGACGTGCTGATAACCGGCCGCGCCATCGGCCAGAAAATCGGCTCGGGCCGTGTGCGTATCGTGGGCGATGTTTCCGAGATGGATCAGGTCAAGGCGGGCGATATCCTCGTCACTGACATGACCGACCCGAACTGGGAACCCGTCATGAAGCTGGCTTCGGCCATCGTCACCAACCGCGGCGGTCGTACGTGCCATGCCGCCATTATTGCCCGTGAACTCGGCATCCCTGCCGTGGTCGGCTGCGGCAACGCCACCGATGTGCTCGACAATGGCCGCGAGGTCACCGTTTCCTGCGCCGAAGGCGACGAGGGCCGCATCTACGATGGCCTGATCGAAACCGAAATCGAGGAAGTGCGCTGGGGTGAAATGCCCGAGATCGGCGTCAAGATCATGATGAACGTCGGCAACCCGCAACTGGCCTTCGACTTCTCGCAGATCCCCAACAAGGGTGTGGGCCTGGCCCGTCTCGAGTTCATCATCAACAACAACATCAACGTGCACCCCAAGGCAGTGCTCGACTATCCCAATGTGGATAGCGAGCTGAAGCTGGCGGTCGAGTCGGCTGCCCGCGGCTACGCTAGCCCGCGCGCCTTCTTCGTCGAAAAGCTTGCCGAAGGCGTGGCCACGCTGGCCGCCGCCTTTTATCCCAAGCCTGTCATTGTGCGCCTGTCCGATTTCAAGTCCAACGAATACCGCAAGCTGGTGGGCGGCTCGCGCTACGAACCCGAAGAAGAGAACCCCATGCTGGGTTTCCGCGGCGCCTCACGCTATGTCTCGGAAGAGTTCGAAGAATGTTTCCGCATGGAATGCGAAGCGCTCAAGAAGGTGCGCGACGACATGGGGCTAACCAACGTCGAGATCATGGTACCGTTCGTGCGCACCACGTCGCAGGCCAAACGCGTGGTCGAATTATTGGCCCGCAACGGCCTGGCCCGCGGCGATAATGGCCTGCGCGTCATCATGATGTGCGAAGTCCCGTCCAACGCTATCCTGGCCGAACAATTCCTCGAGTACTTCGACGGCTTCTCCATTGGCTCTAACGACATGACCCAACTCACCCTGGGCCTGGATCGTGATTCCGGCATGGAGCTGCTGGCAGCGGATTTCGACGAACGCGACGAAGCAGTGCAGTTCATGCTGCGCCGGGCCATCCAGGCCTGCTTGAAGGCCGGCAAGTACGTGGGCATCTGCGGCCAGGGCCCCAGCGACCATCCCGACCTGGCCAAGTGGCTCAAAGATGAAGGCATTCTGTCCATGTCGCTGAACCCGGACACGGTGGTCGACACCTGGCAGCGCCTGGCGCGCGAGGGCTGACCAGCGCAGCATCTGGCAGCGGCAGCGCCTCACGCGAGGCGCTGATCGCAGTCGATCTGTCGTCGCTGCCGAGAGGGGCCCGGAATGAACTGCACCCAAAGGTTGGATCACTGTCCAACTTTTGGGTGCAGTTCATTCAGCGGGCCTTTTTTTTCTGGTCGGCGCTGATGTGGCGCACGGGTATGGGCCGCAACGGCCTCAGGCAGCACAAGGGAACGGACAGCACAAGGGAACGGGCCATAGCGGTTAAGCCTGCACCCTGGTGTATCATGTGCTGGCCAAAAACCATCATCGGGATAAGGTAATCAGCATGAGCCATGGCAAGCACAAGGTGGTCATTGTCGGTGGCGGCGCAGGCGGCCTTGAACTTGCGGCACGGCTTGGCCGCGCTTTCGGCCCTGGCCAGATCACACTCATCGACAAGGCTGACAGCCACATCTGGAAACCTTCGTTGCACGAGGTGGCCGCGGGCACGCTCGACATCCATCGCGAAGACCTTTCCTACTCAATGCTTGCGCGCGATTGCGGTTTTACCTTTCTGCATGGCGAACTCGACGGCCTGGATCGCAACACACGCCAATTGAGCCTCGCGGCAGTATGCGGCCCCGACGGGCTGGAGATCTTTCCCGCTCGCACGGTGCCCTACGATACGCTGGTGATGGCTGTGGGCAGCAAGGCTAATTTCTTCGGCACGCCCGGTGCAGCCGAGTATGCCATCGCGCTCGATGAAACCGCGCAGGCTGAGCGGTTTCGCCAGCAGTTGCTGCACGAATTGGTGCTGCGCAACCACCGCAAGGCGGCACAAGTGGCGGGGGGCTACCGGCCCGCGTCGGTCCGTGGCGGCGACACCCGTCTCAATATCGCCATTGTGGGCGGCGGCGCCACCGGCGTCGAGCTTTCGGCCGAACTGCTCGAAGCCTGTGCCGGCCTTGTCTATTACGGCCTGACCGAACTCGACCCCGCCCGCGACGTGCATATTACCCTGCTCGAAGGGGCCGAGCGCATCCTTAGCGCGCTGCCGCCCAAGCTTTCCGCCACCGCCGCACGGCTGCTGGAAGAGCGGGGCGTCAAGGTGCTGACGTCGGTCAGGGTTGCCGCCGTCGAGCCCGACTGCCTGATCGACAGCGCCGGCCAGCGCTATCCGGCCGATCTATGCGTCTGGGCAGCGGGCATCGAGGCTCCCGCCTTTCTGGCGAGGCTTGGCCTGGAAACCAATCGCGTGCACCAGCTCGTGGTCGATGGACGGCTGCGCACGGCCGATGCCAATATTTTCGCCATTGGCGATTGCGCACAGGCGCCCTGGAAAGGGGAGGGCCGCGCCCTGCCCGCGCGGGCGCAGGTTGCGCACCAACAGGCCTCCTTCCTGCGCAAAATCATCCGGGCGCGTATCCAGGGCGAGTCTGAACCGCCGGGTGAATTCGCGTTTCGCGATTATGGCTCGCTGGTATCGGTGGGCCATACGCGTGGGGTTGGCAGCCTGATGGGGGTGTTGTCAGGCAAAAGCTGGTTTGTCGAAGGGCTGCTGGCGCGGCTTATGTACATGAGCCTGCACCTCATGCACCATGCTGCGGTGCTGGGGCTGCTGCGCACCACCTCGCTGGCCCTGGGCCGTTTGTTGCTTAAGCGAGGCGCCCCGCGCGTGAAACTGCATTGAGCAGATAGAGGGGCATAATCCCGCCATGGTCAACCAGGCCCGCACGCAAGCCTCGCACATGCCTACCGCTTACGCCGTATCGCGTGCCATATCTGACATGAACACTTATTTCGCGCACTTTCACACACCCTTGGGCACTATGCTGCTGCGCGCCCACCACCGAGCGCTCACCGGTCTTTATTTCACCGACCAGCCCGATTGCCCGGCAGGCGCACGCGTGCCGGCCGCAAGCCCGCCCAGACCGATGGACGGCGAACTGGGCGGTCGTCCCATACGCGGGCTGCGCGCACGGCGCCAGGGCTCGGCGCACGATGCGCAGACGGATCTTTTCGAGGCCAGCCCCGCACCGAAGGCGGCCTCCGACAACGAAGCAGCCCACTGTTCCGCACTGGTGTTGGCCGACGCGCATACTCCGGCTGGCGCGCGCGCTGTGTTTGCGCTGGCCCACACCGAGCTGCTGGCGTACTTTGCGGGAGAGCTGCGAACATTCTCGGTGCCCTTGGCCTTCGAAGGCACCGCCTTCCAACTGCGCGTATGGCGCGCGCTGCAAGGCATCCCATATGGCGAGTATGTCTCGTACGGAGATGTGGCGTTGGCGGCGGGCATGAGCCGCCAGCACGGGCGGCCCGTAGGCATGGCGGTAGGGCAGAACCCGATTTCCATTATTGTCCCGTGCCACCGTGTGCTGGCCGGGTCGGGGCGGCTGAATGGCTACACCGGCGGGCTGGATCGCAAAGTGGGGCTGCTTCAGATAGAAGGGTTTGAGGTGTATTGATGCGCCGTTGACGTTGCGCACACGGGCCGATACCGTTAACCCTTGTTGCGTGTGTCGTGTTTCATGACCCGCTCTTTTTCCCGCTGCCAGTCTTTGTCGCGCGCCACGTCGCGCTTGTCGTGCAGTTTCTTGCCGCGGCCCAGACCGAAATCGAGCTTGATCCGGCCGTTCTTGTAATGCAGATTGAGCGGTACCAGTGTGTAGCCGCGCTGCTCCACCTTGCCGATAAGCTTGCTGATTTCCTCTGCCTTGAGCAACAGCTTGCGTGTGCGCGTGGCGTTGGGGTGGATATGGGTGGATGCCGTAGGCAGCGGGCTGATATGCATGCCTATCACCCATATTTCGCCATCGCGCACGATGACGTAGCTTTCATTGAGCTGCACATGGCCGGCCCGGATCGCCTTTACTTCCCAGCCCTCAAGCACGAGCCCTGCCTCGAAGCGATCTTCGATGAAGTATTCGTGTGTGGCTTTGCGATTCTCAACAATACTCATGGATATGGCCAATATGACTGCAGACTGTAAAATCGGTACATTCTATCTATTAACACGGCTCGATGCATAAAATACAACGCTCAATTCTGGTTCCTTACAGTTGCGAACAGATGTTTCGCCTGGTCGAGGGCGTGGAGAAATACCCTGAGTTCATGCCGTGGTGCGGCGGCGCGCAGGTGCTGCGACGCGACGAGCAGGGCATGGAGGCATCGATTACGATCAGTATCGCGGGCATCCGGCAAACTTTCACTACGCGTAATACCCACGATTTTCCCGGTAAGATCACGATCGATTTGGTCAATGGGCCATTTTCGCACCTGCTGGGCACGTGGGAATTTCTCGCCTTGTCGGACGACGCCTGTAAAGTGGTCTACACCATGGAATACAAATTCTCCAGCCGAGCCCTCGAGGCTGTGGTGGGGCCGGTATTCAACCGCATTGCCACCAGTTTCGTCGACTCTTTCACGCAAAGGGCCCAAGCGTTGTATGGCGAATGACATCGTCCATATACAGGTCATGTATGCAGCTGGTCCTACGTCCATCTGGACGGCGTCGCTCACCCTGCCAATGGGTGCGTGCGTAAGCGACGCCATCGAAGCCAGCGGCGTTTTGTCGCAGTTTCCCGCATTGCATGAAGCCCCGCTGCAGGCCGGTATTTATGGGCAGGCCTGCACGCTTAGCCGCATGCTGGTCGACGGCGACCGGGTCGAACTCTATCGCCCGCTGAACTTCGATCCGATGGAATCCCGGCGCCGGCGAGCACTCCACAAGCAGAATCGATTGTCGCGCACATGACAAAAAAACAGGCCGATCGGCGCTATGGTTAGGCAACTATAATCAGGCTGCGCGTACGACCTCGCGCGGCAAGGCAAGGAGACATAGACGATGGATTTGCGCCTTAGCGACGAACAACAGGCCTTTGCGCAGGCAGCGCGCGACTTTGCAACGGGCGAATTGGCACCCAATGCCGCCCGCTGGGATGCCGAAGGCATTTTTCCGCGCACAAGCTTCGCGCGTGCCGGTGAACTCGGCTTCTGCGCCATCTATGCACCCGAAACCATAGGCGGCCTGGGCCTGCCCAGGCTCGATGCCACGCTGGTATTCGAGGAAATGGCCGCAGTCGACCCCTCCACCACCGCCTTTATCACGATTCACAACATGGCCACCTGGATGGTGGGCAACTGGGCGAGCCCTGCCGTACGCGATGCGTGGGGCCCTTTGCTTGCCAGCGGCGAAAAGCTTGCTTCATATTGCCTCACCGAGCCGGGTTCGGGCTCGGATGCCGCGTCGCTCGTCACGCGCGCCGAAAAACGCGGCCATGCCTATGTGATCAATGGCGCCAAGGCCTTTATTTCGGGCGGCGGCGACACCGATGTACTGGTGGTCATGGCGCGCACAGGAGGGGGCGGCGCTGGCGGGGTTTCAGCGTTGGTAGTGCCGGCAGACCTGCCCGGGATCACATACGGACGCAAAGAAGACAAAATGGGTTGGAACAGCCAATCCACCCGCTCCATTACGTTCGAAAACGTGGAAGTGCCTGCGGAAAACCTGCTGGGTGCCGAAGGCGAGGGCTTCAAGTTTGCGATGAAGGGGCTGGATGGCGGGCGTGTGAATATCGCCACCTGCTCTGTGGGTGCCGCACAGGGCGCTTACGATGCCGCGCGGCGCTACATGGCGGAGCGCAGGCAGTTCGGCCAGCCACTGTCCGCGTTCCAGGCCCTGCAATTCAAACTGGCCGACATGCTGACGCATATCGTCGCGTCGCGCCAGATGGTGCGTCTGGCCGCCGCCAAGCTTGATGACGGCGACCCGCAGGCCAGCACCTACTGCGCCATGGCCAAGCGCCTGGCCACCGATCTATGCTTCCAGGCTTGCCTGGATGCGCAGCAGATTCACGGTGGCTATGGCTATCTGAAAGACTACCCGCTCGAACGCTTGGTACGCGACACGCGCGTGCACCAGATTCTCGAGGGCACCAATGAAATCATGCGGGTCATCGTGGCCCGGCAAATACTTGAAAAAGGAGCAGACATCCGATGAACGCCCCCGTGCTTTTCCGCGAACTCGACACCGCCAGCGGTAAAAAGATTGGTGTGGCCACGCTGAATTCGCCCAAAAGCCTGAACAGCCTGACGCTTGAGATGTGCCGTATGCTGGCGCAGCGGCTGGCGCAATGGCAGGACGACGACAGCATCGCCATGGTGGTGCTTGATGCGGAGGGTGGCAAGGCATTTTGTGCCGGCGGCGACCTCACCGGGATGTATCAGGGCATGCTGGACAACACCGACAAAGACCCTTGGAACAATGTGCACGCGCGCGAGTTCTTCGATGTCGAGTATCGGTTGGATTACCAGATTCATACCTATCTCAAGCCACTGCTCTGCTGGGGCAGCGGCATTGTCATGGGCGGCGGCGTGGGGCTCATGATGGGCGCGAGCCATCGGGTGGTCAGTGAAACGACGCGTTTCGCCATGCCCGAGATTTCAATCGGCCTGTTTCCCGATGTGGGCGGCACCTGGATGCTGGCGCGCCTGCCTGGCGGCATCGGCACCTTTCTTGCACTGACCGCAGCGCAGATCGGCGCAGCCGACTGCCTGCGCCTGGGTTTGGCTGACTACATGATAGACACCGCCCGCTGGGGCGCAGTCATGGAGCAACTGCCGACGCTGCCCTGGACGGGCGAAGCCGCGCAGGACCATGCGCTGCTGCGTCAGGCGCTGCTGTCGTTCAAGCCGCCTAAAGCACTGCCGCCGGGGCCCCTTGATACACACTTTGCGCGTATTCGCGAAGCCTGCGACAGCGCGGACTTTGAAGCAGTATGCGCCAATATCGCTGGCTTTGAGGCTGAAGCCGATCCCTGGCTCCAGCGCGCCGCCAAAACCTTCAAGGCAGGTTCGCCGGGCTCGGCCAGGCTCAGCTTCACATTGCTGCAGCGCGTGCGCCTGATGTCGCTGGCCGATGTTTTCCGCGAAGAGTACATCGTCAGCCTGCAGTGCGGCGTGCAGGGCGATTTGCAGGAAGGCATACGCGCGCTCATCATCGACAAAGACAAAACCCCCAGATGGAACCCGGCAACGCCTGCCGAGGCTACCGCGCAATGGGTGCAGCGTTTCTTCCAGGCCCCGTGGCCTGCCAGCATGCCGCACCCGCTGCGCGATCTGGGGCGCGGCTGACGACACGGCAACCATAAACACACGCACAACAATATTTCTGACAGGAGACAAGCATGAGTCGTATTGCATTCATCGGCCTGGGCCATATGGGCGCGCCCATGGCCCAGAATCTGCTCAAGGCAGGGCACACGCTGTCGGTGTTCGATCTGGTGCCTGCGGCCGTCAAGCTGCTGGTGGACAGCGGCGCCGCCTCGGCCGCGTCGGCCGCCGAGGCTGTAAAGGGGGCTGAAGTCGTCGTTACTATGTTGCCGGCCAGCCAGCACGTCGAAGGCCTGTACCTGGGCGATTCGGGGCTGGTCAATGATATTGCACCCGGCACACTGGTGCTTGAATGCAGCACCATTGCACCAGAGTCAGCGCGCAAGGTGAGTGCGGCTGCCCATGCAAAAGGTATACGCATGATTGATGCGCCTGTATCGGGCGGCACGGGTGGCGCCGTTGCAGGCACGCTTACCTTTATCGTGGGTGGCACCGCGGCCGACTTGGATGCGGCCAGGCCGTACCTGCAAAGCATGGGCAAGAACATCTTCCATGCCGGCGAGGCCGGCGCGGGCCAGGTGGCCAAGATCTGCAATAACATGCTGCTGGGCATCCTGATGGCTGGCACGGCCGAAGCGCTCGCCCTGGGTGCCGCCAACGGCCTGGATCCCAAAGTGCTGTCGGATATCATCGCCAAGAGTTCCGGCCGCAACTGGGCTACCGAGCTTTACAACCCCTGGCCAGGGGTAATGGAAAACGTGCCCGCAGCCAACAACTATAAGGGCGGTTTTGGCGTGGACCTGATGCTCAAAGACCTGGGTCTGGCCGCCGAATCGGCGCTGCATGCGCGGGCTACGATACCGCTGGGCGAACTGGCGCGCAATTTGTACTCGCTGCACAGCGCCAAAGGTAGCGGCGGGCTGGATTTTTCCAGCATCCTGACGCTGTATCGCAAGTAGAAGGCCGCTGGCGTCATACGACCCGAGCGCCTTTCAGGAAGGCCGAACGGAGCTTTTGCATGGGGCTCCGTTCTACCCTTGGCTGCTGCGGCCGAAGCAGCTAGCCAGGCAGCCGCGCATAGGGGCTGCTGCCCAGTTCACCCCTCGGCGGTAATGCTGTAGGGCAGCGTCACCAACTGAATGGCCGGGCCATCCGCAGCGCCCAGCCTGTACTGGGCGTCGTCCAGATCCGACAGCTGTACCTCCATCAGCAGGTGCAGCGTATCGTCGGCGCGGGCGGCGTTGATGATGCGCCCAGCGGGAGAGTCAGGCTGCCGGGCGTCGAAGGTATCGACGCCCGGAAGGGCGCTCGGGTCAGCGCCTGATGCGTCGTTTGCCACGCCATACGCCATACGCCGCTTGACCGTACCACGGTAATGGGCGCGCGCCACCACTTCCTGCCCTGGGTAGCAGCCTTTGGTGAAGTTGACGCCGCCGATGAGGTCGAAATTCAAGGTCTGCGGGATGAAAAGATCTTGTGTGGCGGCCTGGATCCAAGGCAGGCCAGCCGCAATATCCGCCGCCTGCCATTGCGCATGCATGCCGGCGGCGGGCTCGGCAGCTTCGCCGGGTGCGCCGTTGTGTTCTTGCGTTATCACCCACCAGCGCACCGCACTGTTACCTGCCGTGGGCGCGCAAATATATGTAGCCCCTTCCGACTGCGCCACCGACCAGGCGTTGGGCTGGGCAGGCAGGCCGGCGGGCTGCTGAGCGGTGGGTGCCACGGTAAGGCCGGAGACCCGTAAGCGGGTGACCTGCAGCTTTGCCTTGGCGCGCAGAATGAACATGGCGATGCGTTTCGTCAGCGCCGCAGCAATGTCTGACTTGACCAGCGCATAGGCCACGGGGTCATCTTCGCCCTGTGCGGCAACCGGCGCCTTCCAGATCACCAACGAGCCCAGCAGCCGCCCTTTGGGTGTGCAATAGCCGGCCAGGCGGGCCTGGCCGCCGGGCAAACCCTGGATATCTTGAGTGAGCTGGCCATGCAGGAAAGCAATGGCTTCAGAGCCAGTAGCCTGCACCACTGCGATGTCGGGCAGGGGTAGAAGGGAGGCGGGGGAATTATTCATGATCGCGTTGGTCTGTAACGGCTGCGCGGCGCTCTGCCGAATGGGCGGCGACGGATGCGCCGGGCGGCGAGCTTGGGCTAAACTGGAGGGCTGATGAAAAAACTTACCCTGATCATACTCTATGCGCTGCTGGCGCTGACGTTGGCCGGTGTCATTGCGGCTGGCGGGGCTTGGTATTGGTCCGCGCGGCCGGTCGAAATGGCGCAGCCGCGCGTCGACTACCTCGTCGAATCGGGCAGCAGCCCGCGGGCCATTGCACGCCACCTCAATGCCGCGGGCATCCAGGTCAACGAAGATGGTTTCGTGGCCCTAGCGCGTCTGACCGGCCTGGACAAACGTCTGCAGGCCGGTGCATACGAAGCGGTGCGGGGCGATACGCCGATGTTGCTGCTGGAACGCATGGCCAGCGGCGACATGACACAAACCCGACTCACCCTGGTCGAGGGATGGACGTACCGGCGCATGCGCGAGGCCCTGGCGCAAAGCGGAGACGTGCGCCAGACACTCGACGGCGTGAGTGACGAGGCGCTGCTTGCTCGCCTGGGTGCCAAGGCTTCGAGCCCCGAAGGCCTGTTCTACCCGGATACCTATGTATACACGCCGGGCACTTCCGATTTTGACATCCTGCGCCGGGCATATCATGCCCAGCAGCAGATGCTGGCAGCGCTCTGGCAAGGCCGCGACGCCGACTTGCCGCTCGATTCGCCTTATGATGCGCTGGTGCTGGCCTCTATCGTCGAGAAAGAAACCGGCCACAATGGCGATCGCGGCAGGGTGGCGGGTGTGTTTATCAATCGCCTGCGCATTGGCATGCCTCTGCAAACAGACCCAACCGTCATCTACGGCATGGGCGAGGCCTACCAAGGTCGTATACGCAAGAAAGATCTCACCACCGATACGCCATGGAATACCTACACGCGCGCAGGGCTGCCTCCCACGCCGATTGCCGCACCGGGCAAGGCTGCGCTGCTGGCCGTGCTGCATCCTGACAAGCACGACTATCTGTATTTCGTTTCGCGCGGCGACGGCAGCAGTGAGTTTTCCAGCAACCTGGCCTCGCACAACCGTGCGGTCGCCAAATATATCCTGAGGCGCTAGCAACATGCCCAAACAGCGGGGATGCTTCATCACACTCGAAGGGGTGGACGGCGCGGGCAAGAGCACCCACGTCCAGTGGATGGTCGATCACCTGCGTGCACACGGCCTGACCGTGGTCTGCAGCCGTGAACCGGGCGGCACCGAACTGGGCGAGCGCCTGCGCGAACTGCTGCTGTCCTGCGAGATGACGGCCCGCACCGAGGCCATGCTAATGTTCGCCTCACGCTGCGAGCATGTGCGCAGCGTGATCGCGCCCGCGCTTGATCGGGGCGCCTGGGTAGTGTGCGATCGCTTCACCGATGCCAGTTACGCCTATCAGGGGGGTGGTCGTGAATTGGGCTACGAAGCCGTGCGGGCCCTCGATACCTGGGCATTGGGGGGCTTCGGGCCTGACCGCACCTGGTTGTTCGACGTCCCGCTTGAAGTCGCGCGAGCCAGGCTCGCCGACGCGCGCGAGCCAGACCGCTTCGAAAGGGAAGGGGCTGCGTTTTTTTCCCGTACTCGGCAGGCATACCATGAATTAGCCCGGCGCGAGCCCAATCGACTGTGTGTCATCGACAGCACGCAGCCCATTGCCGCGATACGAGCGCTGCTTGCCAGCCAACTGGACGCTCTGGTGCGCGGTTGGTCTGGCGCGCCCACACCTGCGGGCGATATCCCCGCCCAGGGGCAGGCATGAGCGAGAACCCCGTCGGCCTGCCTGGTTTTCTGCCCTGGCAGCACGATACGGCGCAGCACTGGCTGGGGCACCGTGAGCGCTTCGCACATGCCTGGCTGATTCACGGCCTGCCCGGCATAGGCAAGACACAATTCGCCCTGGCCGCGGCCGCCAGTCTGTTGTGCGAACAGCCCACCTACGGGCTGGCCTGCGGCCATTGCGCCGCCTGCCTGTGGGTAGCCCACGGCAATCATCCCGATTTGCGCCGCATTCGTCCGGACGCGGTGGCACTCGAAGAGGGCGAGCCTGGTGAAGACGAGGGTGCTGGCACGGCGGCCAAAAAGGCCCCATCGCGCGATATACGCATCGATCAATTGCGCGCACTGGGTGATTGGTTCAACACCGCCACGCATCGGGGCGGCTGGCGGGTGGCCGTGCTGTACCCAGCCCATGCCATGAACACCATCACCGCCAACGCCTTGCTCAAGGTGCTTGAAGAGCCACCCGCACATACAGTTTTTCTAATGGTGGCCGACGCACCCGATCGGTTATTGCCCACCTTGGTGTCGCGCTGCCGACGCCTGCCGCTGCCCATGCCCAGCCATGCCAACGCCGTACAATGGCTGGCTGGAGAGGGTGTCGCGCAGCCTGAGCAATGGTTGGCAGCGGCAGGCGGGGCGCCGCTGCGAGCCAGATCCATGGCACAATCAGGTGATACACCGTGCCCGCACTGGCTGGTGGAGTTCTCCACCTTGTTGGCCCGTGGGCAGGCACCTGAAATCGGCGGCTGCGCCGATCAGGTCGAAAAGCTTGCACCCGAAGCCTGGATCGACGCTTTGCAACGCTTGTTTGTCGATCTGTTGCTGGCACGCGCCGGTGCCGCCGCGCGTTATTATCCCGCGCTGCAATCCCAGGTTTCGGCCATTGCCGCCCGCGCGGCGCCGGCCGCCCTGGGCGATACCGCCAAATGGCTGGCGCAGCAGCGCGGTATTGCGGGGCATCCGCTTAATGCCAAACTGTTTGTGCACAGCGCCCTTCAGCGAGTTGCACTGGCTTGTGCGCCGGCAGCGGGCGCTCAACGGCCGTGAGCCTGATCCGGCGCACAGTCCTGCCAAGGCGTGCGCGGCCCGGTGTGGTCAGGCCGGTTCATTGGGAAGCCTCGGCGAACACCACGCTCGATGCCCGCGTAGTACAACCGTTTCACTTCATCGCTCAGAAGTACCACCACCATGTTTGTAGACTCGCACTGCCATCTCGATTTCCCTGAATTGGCCGAGAACCTGCCCGACATCCTCGCCCGCATGGCACGCAACAGCGTCAGCCACGCACTCGTGGTCAGCGTGAATCTGCCCGCCTGGCCGCGCCTGATGGAGCTCGTGGCCCCGCATGACAATCTTTACGCCTCAGTAGGCGTTCACCCGGATTACGAAGACGAAGTAGAGCCCACCGTGGCGCAGTTGGTCGAGATGAGCGCCTCGCCCAAGGTTGTAGCCCTGGGCGAAACGGGGTTGGACTACTATCGCCTTCAAGAGCCGCTGGTGTGGCAGCGCGAACGGTTCCGTACCCACATCCGCGCCAGCCGCGAAACCGGCCTGCCGCTGATCATCCACACGCGGGCGGCCAGTGAAGATACGCTGCGGATCATGCGGGAAGAGGGGGCCGGAGAGTACGGCGGCGTGATGCACTGTTTTACCGAGTCCTGGGAGGTCGCGCAGGCAGCCCTGGAGATGAATTTCTACATTTCGCTGTCGGGGATTGTCACGTTCAAGAATGCTGTCGCATTGCAGGACGTGGCTGCGCGGGTGCCGCTGGATCGCCTGCTGATCGAGACGGACTCGCCATACCTGGCGCCTGTGCCACACAGGGGCAAGCTCAATGATCCGTCAAAAGTTATCCACGTTGCTGAAAAGATCGCAGACTTGCGCGGCATTTCCGTGCAACAGATTGGTGAACAGACAACAGAAAACTTCTTCAGCTTGTTCAGCAAAATAAAACGTTAGGGCCTTAGGCCCTAAGGCCCGCTCTTGGAAATGGAAGTGCTAGCCAGAGGCTAGCCCTCATCGGCTTGGGAGTGCTTATCTTTGGTGCGGCCCTCTGTTTCTATTGATGTGAATACATCAATAAATTCAATATTTTCAATATACTACATATTTTATTTAATGTGATTTATCTAATAAATTAAATCTACAGTTAATTTTTATATAAATACTCTATCAACTTGATTTTTAACGATTTATACACATAAACATATGCGCAGCTTATTGAGTCGATTCCTGGCCTTCGCCGCCGCCATGTTGTTGACCATCGCCGCCCAGGCGGCGGTGCCGCAAAGCTGGTGGGTGGACATCGCCAACGACAGGGCCGCAAAGGTCGAAGAGGCGTTGCGTCAGGGCGCAGATCCCAATGCGGTCAGCCCCGACGGCCAGCCGGGTATCATGCTGGCGATCCGCAGTAGCGCTTGGAAGGTTTTCGATGTGCTTGCCGCAGACCGCCGCACATCGCTCAACGCCATCAACAAGAACCGTGAAACGCCGCTTATGTACCTGGCGGTCGTGGGGCAGACCGAGCGCGCCCGCGCACTCATTCACCGGGGCGCACAGGTAAACCGGCTGGGGTGGACACCCTTGCAATACGCGGCGTCGACCGGCCAGCTTGAAACCGTGAAAATGCTGATCGCCAACAAAGCCATTGTGAACGCGCCGGGGCCCGACGGCACCACCGCACTAATGATGGCCGCGCGCGCAGGCAGCGAGGATGTGGTGCGCTACCTCCTCGACCACGGCGCTGACGCGACCATGCAGAACCTGCAGAAAATGGATGCCGCAGACTGGGCCCGGCTCAAGAAGCATGACGGGTTGGCGAAAAAGCTGGACGATCTGTCCGCCCGGGTGCAGGCCGATCGCAGTGCCAAGCGCGTGGCGGCTGACCAACCAGAAACGTTTGGCGTTGGCAGTGCCAGCGTCAATGAAGGCGGCGTCGGTGCCAACAACGCGACGAACACGCCCGCCCAGGCTGGCGCGCCGGGCGCATTCGGCATCCCTGGTGTCGACACCCTGCCGCCCGATATGCCGCGCGCGACACCGCCGCAACCGCCCGCGCCCCCTGCAGCGGCACCGTCCGCAAAGCAGGGTACATCGCGCTACTTCGACCTGGATCGCTTCAACAAGCCCTCAACGCCATAGCCGGCGCGGGCGAATGAGAGCACTTTAGGCGCAACAGCTCTCCGGTAGGGGAGCATGTGTGCGTACGATTTTTCCTTCCGATTGGAGACGTGCTTGTCGCAGTAACCGTGCTTGTCACGACTTCGCCATAACAGGCTGCCTATCCCTGCGCCGGCAAAAACGCCGGCCTCAGGACATCGGCCAGCTCACTGTAGGGGATGGCCAACTCGGGCTGCCCCGCCGAATAGGGTGCGATTTCGTAGGCGTTGTAGCGCACCACCAGACCGCTGTCGGTGAAGGCGAAGTTGTCGCTGGGTTGGAAAGGCCACATACGCTCATAGGCGGCGCGGTCATGGCGAGCATCGGGGTTGGTGTCCAACCAGCGCTGGTGTGCGGCGCGCAAAGCGGCAAGGTAGGCGTCGCGGGCACCGGGGCGCAGCACATCGCCAAGCGCCAGCAGCTTGCCGGCGGAGTTGTCCCAATTCAGGTAGCGCGTTGCGGATAGCCCATGCGCCATTCCGGTGAGATATTGCCAGGTATCCAGCTCGATTGATGTAAGCGTGCGGTTGCGATACACCGTTTTGGCCGCCAACACCACGGAATCGCGCGGCCCGGCGGTTTTCCAGAAGTAGTCTTCGAACTCTGCGATGGTGGCGTAGGGGTGGGTAACGGTGGCATCCACCCCCGTCATGTAGGCCAGGCCTTGGTCCACCAGCTCGGTCAGTTCGCCGTTGCCCGGGAAGACAATGGAATCCACCTTTATGGAGGGGCATTCACCCTTGCAGCCCGGCCGGGTTCTTTCCCATTTGACGGGCTGGGTGAACACGCCCTGTTTACCGGTTTCCTGGCCCACCTGGGCCGGTATGCGCGAAATATCCCCTGGCCGGCTCGCACAGGCCGCCAGCGTGGCCGCCAGCAGGCCCGCCAGCGCCAGGCGGCCGAATCGGGCCCGCGCCGCACCAGCGCCGCGTTTCAGCGCGCCCGGTGCGTACAAGGATTGCGTCCGCGCGTCGCTGAAACCGCCGTGCGTCTGGATCCGCCACATGCTATATACGGCACACGCAGCGCCTTTCGATTTCGCATTCATCATTGCACCGTCCCTGCATCCTGGCCGAACAGTATCCGGCGAGATTCCTCGTCGCTGATCGACGGTGCGGTGTTGATTTTGCTTGCCAGCGCATAGGCGCGCTGTGTGGCGGGACGCGCAGCGATGGTGTCGAACCAGCGCTTCAGGTGCGGAAAGTCTTCCAGTGCCTGGCCCTGCCTTTCGTGAGGCACTATCCAGGGATAGCAAGCTATGTCGGCGATGGAATATTCGCCGGCGATGAACTCACGGCCATCCAGCTGCTTGTTGAGCACGCCATAGAGCCGGCTGGTTTCGCGCACATAACGATCGATTGCATAGGGGATTTTTTCGACCGCATAGCGGGAAAAGTGATGGTTCTGCCCCGCCATGGGGCCCAGGCCACCCATTTGCCAGAACAGCCACTGTGTGGCCTGCACGCGGCCCCGCAGGGTTGTGGGCAGGAAGCGTCCGGTTTTCTCGGCCAGGTACGTCAGGATTGCGCCGGACTCGAAGACGGACAACGGCTCGCCGCCGTCGGCCGGTGCGTGATCGACAATCGCGGGGATACGGTTGTTGGGCGAAATGCGCAGGAAGGCGGGATCGAACTGTTCGCCCTTGCCGACATTGATCGGTACGATCCTGTACGGCAGGCCGGCCTCTTCAAGAAAAAGCGTGATCTTGTGCCCATTGGGCGTGGTCCAGTAATACAGATCGATCATCAGTGAATCCTCTGTGATGGGCGCCGGCGGTGCGTGCGGCAAACTGCGTTAAGATAATGAGCAACGAAACACGCCTGTTTCACGCATGTTTCGCCATTCTGTAATCTCTGATTTGCCTTCGATGCACACCGGCAAGACAACAATGACGAAAATCTATCATAACCCTCGCTGCGGTACGTCCCGCACGGTGCTACAGACACTGCAGGATAACGGCCATAGCCCCGAAATCATCGAATACCTCAAGACACCGCCTTCACGCGCACAGATCGCCCAGTTGATCGCTGACGCAGGCCTGACGGTGCGCGAGGCCATGCGCGCCAAAGAAGCCATCTATCAAGAACTGCACCTGGACGACGCCACGCTCACCGACGATCAGCTACTGGACGCAATCGTCGAACATCCCATACTGCTCAATCGTCCCTTCGTTGTCGGCCCCAAAGGCACGCGGCTGTGCCGGCCGGCAGAAGTCGTGCAGGAAATCCTCTGATTACTGAGTCACGGCCGTGGGCCACGGCGGTTAATGGGTCGCCCGCATGACGCTGGAAACATTCCTGCTCGTCATTTGTGCGGCCGCGCTGCATGCCACCTGGAACCTCATCTCCAAGAAGGCAGCGGCGGCGGCGGGCGATTTTGTGTTTTCCTACCGGCTGCTGTCAGCGATTTTCTATGCCCCCTGGGTGTTGTATATCCTGGTGGTGGACGGGATGACATGGAGTGTGCCGGTGGTGCTCTTCATTGCATTGTCCAGCGTGCTGCATCTAGGATACAGCTTGAGCCTGCAATGGGGATACCGGGCGGCGGACTTGTCGGTGGTTTACCCTGTGGCGCGCGGCACAGGGCCGCTCCTTTCGAGCCTGGGCGCGTTCATCTGGCTGGGCGAAGAGCCCACGGCAGTTGGGGTGGCCGGCATACTCTGCGTGGTGGCCGGCATCCTGCTCATTGCAACCGGTGGCGCGCTGCGCCGTTTTGCCTCGCCGCATGCGTGGATAGGCGTAGGCTGGGGCGGTTTTATCGGCCTGTTCATTGCGGCTTATACGGTGGCCGACGCCTATAGCGTCAAAGTGCTGCTGGTGGCGCCAGTGATTCTGGACTGGCTGTCGGCACTCGGCAATGCAGCGCTGCTGGCGCCGCGCGCCTGGTTGCGCCGGCGCGCCATGCGCGAACAGATGCGCGGCAAATGGAAGTATGCGGTGGCTGTCGCGGTGCTGTCGCCCCTGGCCTATATCCT
This sequence comes from Paracandidimonas lactea, assembly GCF_021653995.1. Taxonomy (NCBI): domain Bacteria; kingdom Pseudomonadati; phylum Pseudomonadota; class Betaproteobacteria; order Burkholderiales; family Alcaligenaceae; genus Paracandidimonas; species Paracandidimonas lactea. The sequence continues at coordinate 498,802 of NZ_JAJJOZ010000001.1, read as the reverse complement.
GGTGCTCTATGCCTATCAATTGGGCGGCCAAGTGAGCCTGATCGCGCCTTTACGCGAAGTGTCGCTGATGCTGGCGACGATCGCCGGCTTTTTCATTCTCAAAGAAGAGGCATCGATTGCCCGCTTGGCGGGCTGCGCAATCATTGTTGCCGGGGTGGTGCTGCTTTCTGTTTAGCGGCGGGGCAGGGCAGCGCCAGTACTGGCCATGTCGACGGCAAAAGGTTAAGATATCCATCTCTGGATAAAATAAAATCCAGATAAGGAGTCGTCGATGAGCTTCGCATACGCTTACCCGCTCAGCCGCTTCGAGCCAGCCGTCGTGCCCGACCTGAACGACAAGGCTGCGCGCGAACGCCTCTCGCATTCGGCCCTGAAGGCTTTCTTCAAACTCGCGCAGGCCTGGAAGCTTCGGGACGAAGACGCCTGCACGCTGCTTGGCGGCATTTCCAGCAGCGCCTTCTACGAATGGAAGAAACACCCCGACAGGGTACTGGAGGTCGACCGCCTGACGCGCATCTCCTATCTGTTGGGCATTTATAAGGCGTTGCATATCCTGTACGGCGACAAGCTCGCCGACCTATGGGTCTCCATGCCCAACCGCAACCTGCTGTTCGGCGGCAAGACGCCGCTCAGCTACCTGCTGGAGGGTGGGTTGCCGGCCATGCAAACGCTGCGCCAATTGCTTGACGCGCGTCGCGGCGGCATCTAGGCATGCGGCTGCCGCCCCTTACGGCGCTGCGCCAAGCCGATACCTGCCGCCTGCTGCCTTCCCGTTTTGCCGCGGAAGAAGACTCTGTGCTGGCGCCCTTGGCCGACAACGACACCGAACTCGCCGACCTGTTCGCGCTCGACAATGCCACCAACCAGCGCCTGGCGGCCGAGCGCGGTGCCTTGCCGGGTATAGGCATCGATGAGCTGGTATTCGGCGTGCCCAATTTCAGGATCATCAATGGTGCGTTCACCTATGCACGGCCCGAAGGCAGCCGCTTCAACGACGGGCAGCGGGGCGCCTGGTACTGTGCGTTTGACGTCGACACCGCGCTGGCCGAGGTCATTTTCCATAAAACAGTGGAATATGCCGAGATCGGCTACTTTCACGATACCGTCAGCTACCAACTCATGTTGGCCGATTTCAGCGGCAGTTTTCACGATATCCGCCAGGCGCGGGGATACGCCCGCTGTCTCGACACGCGCAGTTATGTCGCCTCGCAAGCACTCGCGGCAAGCTTGCTGGAGGCCGGCTCTCTCGGTATCGTGTACCCTAGCGTGCGCCATCCCGGCGGTACCAATCTGGCCTGTTTTCGCCCTGCGTTGGTAGGCAATGTGCGGCGTGATGCGGCATACGAACTGAGCTGGTCTGGCACCCCCGAAGCTGTATCGGTGCGCCGCAAGCCTGCCAGGCGCCGCGTGGCGGGTGGGCGCAAACGTTAAGGCCATCACCTGGCATCGTTGCTGCACGGGCGCGCAAAGGGGCAGGCTGCGGCATTTCCCGGCAGCACGGCACCGCAATTCAGTAAAACCGTCATCCAGATCAACAAAGGAAGAGGCAATGAGTTTGTACCTGAAACTGCAGCAACGGCAGGCCGACAACCGGCCCGTGCGCATTGGCCTGGTGGGCGCGGGCAAGTTCGGTTCCATGTATCTCGCCCAGATACCTCGTACGCCAGGGGTACATCTGGTCGGCGTGGCCGATCTGTCTCCCGAGGCAGCGCGGCGCAACCTGGCCCGTGTTGGCTGGGATCCCGCCCGCGTGGCGGCCACATCGGCCGCGCAGGCGCTGCGCGACGGCACCACGTGGATCACCGACGATTGGCAAGCGCTGGCCGCGCTGCCTGAGCTCGATGTGCTGGTCGAGTGTACGGGCAACCCCGTGGCTGCCGTCGAGCACTGCCTGGAGGCATTTCGCAACGGCAAGCATGTGGTCAACGTCACGGTCGAGGCCGACGCCTTCTGTGGCCCGCTGCTGGCCCGGCGCGCGGCCGAGGCCGGGGTGGTTTATTCGTTGGCTTTCGGCGATCAGCCAGCCCTGGTGTGCGACCTGGTCGATTGGGCGCGCACCTGCGGTTTCCCGGTGGTGGCAGCGGGCCGCGGCCATAAATGGCTGCCGCATTTCTGCGAATCCACGCCCGATACGGTCTGGGGCAACTATGGCCTTACCCCCGAGCAGGCCGAGCGCGGTGGCCTGAATCCCAAAATGTTCAACAGCTTTCTGGATGGCTCCAAGCCTTCCATTGAAAGCGCTGCCATTGCCAACGCCACTGGCCTGTATGTGCCATCCAACGGCCTGCAGTATCCACCTGCAAGCGTTGCCGATATCCCCAGCGTCACGCGGCCGCGCAGCGAAGGCGGCACTCTTGAACGCAAGGGTATGGTGGAAGTGGTGTCGTCGTTGCACCGGGATGGTCACACCATCGATTACGACATCCGCATGGGGGTATGGGTAACAGTAGAGGCCGAAACCGACTATATCAAGCATTGCTTCGAGGAATACAACGCACAGACGGATCCGAGCGGACGCTACTTCACTCTGTACAAGCGCTGGCACCTGATCGGCCTGGAGGTGGGTATGTCGGTGGCCTCGGTGGCGCTGCGCGGCGAACCTACCGGTGCGGCCACGTGTTGGCGCGCCGATGTGGTGGCCACCGCCAAACGCGATCTCGCTCCCGGCGAGCTGCTGGATGGCGAAGGCGGCTACACGGTGTGGGGCAAACTCACGCCTGCCGAAATATCGCTGGCGGCGGGCGGCCTGCCACTGGGCCTGGCGCATGGCATCAAGGTGGTGCGGCCGGTGCGCAAGGGGCAGAGCCTGACGTGGGACGATGTGGCCATGGACACATCCACCGCGGCTTACGCCATGCGGCGCAACCTGGAGCAAATGTTCTCGCCCGCAGGCGCCGCTGAGGCGTCGGCCTGACAGGCCGACGCCCTGGGGCCTGGCTGGCAAGCGCCGGCCCCGTGGGGTTTACACATCCCAGTAGCCCTGGCGGCGGTAGTGCTCGTGCAAGCGTTTCTCGTAGTCGCGGGCAATGGGGAGTTCTTCGACATACTCTGGGCTGTTGCGGATTTCCTCACGCGTCAGGCGTGTTTTTACCAGCGCATCGGCCCAATCGATATGCTCGATCCATTCGGGGGCGAGCAGTACCTTTTTGCCGCCTGGCCACCAATTATGCGTGTCAACCAGCAGATAGCGCAGCGCCCAGGTTTCGTCGTCGAAGATGAAGTCGGCGACATGGCCGATCGCGTCGTCGGTGCCGGCGATATGGTAGCCGTGCACTTCAGCGCTGCTGCGTAAATGTGTGTCGGCGGCATGGCCAAACTCCTCGGCCACAGCAGCGGAAGCGACCTCGGTGAGCGTGTTCGGCAATGGCATGACGGGCGCGCCATCGGCGCCCCACAAGTAAGGCCCGGTCCAGTAGTGGCCATAGCCGTAATAAGCGGAAAACTCACCTTCGAGCTGGCGGGACAATGGTTGATGGGTATCGATGTCAGGGCTGTTTTCGACCTGCTCGCGTGTGAGCGACACCAGCACCTTCCCGTGCTCGTCATCGATACCGTCGACCGAGTAGGGCGAAATCAGGACCTCGTGCCGCGTCAGCCATTTACCCGTGTCCACGACCAAGTAGCGGACGGCCCACTGCTCCTCGTCGAAATACATCTCGCGGATCTTGCCCAACTCGCCATCCGTAGCCTGGATGGCATAGTCTTTCAAACTGCCGACTCTGCGTAGCATAGTGCCCTCCTGATTGTGAACCAGCGTGACGCATGCCCCGAACCTGCTCCATACAGACTCACTATAGCCCTCATCCCGCTTTGATGCCATCCATATCCAGCAAGCCTCATGCCCGTCGAGTCAGGACAATTTGTCACTTTCGCCCGTCCGCACGCTGCGCTACAGTGGCCGTATCGAGCAGCCCGCACCTCGACAGCCGAGGTCGCCCGGGCTGGATCGCAAGGAGTGCGGCATGGTATTTGACGCCCTGATGCTGGCGCGGATCCAGTTTGGTTTCACCATTGCTTTCCATATCATTTTTCCCGCCATCACCATCGGCCTGGCCAGCTACCTGGCCGTACTCGAAGCCTGTTGGTTGGCCACTGGCAAGCCTGTCTATCGCGATCTTTATCATTACTGGATCAAGATATTTGCGGTGAACTTCGGTATGGGCGTAGTGTCGGGCATTGTGATGGCCTATCAGTTCGGCACCAACTGGAGCCACTTCTCGCGTTTTGCGGGCGGCATCACTGGCCCATTGCTGGCCTACGAGGTACTGACTGCGTTCTTTCTGGAAGCCGGATTTCTGGGCGTGATGCTGTTCGGCTGGAAGCGCGTTGGCCACGGCCTGCATTTGTTCTCCACCATTATGGTGGCGCTGGGCACGCTGATCTCCGCCACATGGATTCTGGCCTCCAACAGCTGGATGCAGACGCCGGCAGGTTTCGAGATCATCAACAACCAGGCGGTGCCGGTAGACTGGCTGGCAGTAATCTTCAATCCTTCGTTTCCCTATCGGCTGGTGCATATGTCGTTGGCAGCCTTTCTGGCTACGGCATTAATGGTGGCCGCATCGGGCGCCTGGCATATGCTGCGTGGCAACGACACGACGGCCGTGCGCAAGATGCTGTCCATGGCGATGTGGATGCTGCTGTTCGTGGCGCCGCTGCAGGTTTTTGTGGGGGATTTGCACGGGCTCAATACGCTCAAGTATCAACCCGCAAAGATCGCGGCCATGGAGGCGCACTGGGAGAACGAGGAGGGCAAAGGTGTGCCGCTCACGTTGATTGGTTGGCCCGACATGGAGGCCGAAACCACCCATTTTGCCGTGTCCGTGCCGCATCTGGGCAGCCTGATCCTGACGCATAGCTGGGACGGGCAGTTTCCAGGATTGAAATCCTATGCGCCGGAGGACAGGCCCAACGCAACCGTGGTGTTCTGGAGTTTTCGCATCATGGTCGGGCTAGGCCTGCTCATGGTGGCTCAAGCGCTGTGGGGCGCCTGGCTGCGGTGGCGGGGCACCCTGTTCGAGCGGCGCGGCCTGCTGCGTTTTGCCCTCTGTATGGGCCCTGCGGGCCTGATTGCCATCATCGCCGGGTGGTTCACCACCGAGGTCGGTCGGCAGCCCTGGATTGTGTATAACGTCATGCGCACCGCCGACGCGGTCACGCCCAACGGCCGCGGCGAGGTCGCCTTGACACTGGCCTTGTTTGTGATCGTGTATTTCGTCGTATTTGGCGCGGGCATCGGCTACATCCTGCAATTAATCAGGCGCGGGCCGGTGCCACATGAAGCCGCACCGGTGGCCGATGAGCACGGCGAATCGCGGCGGCCGGCCCGGCCTATTTCCGCCGCCCGCGAAACCGCTGCCGAGGGCACAGGCCAGGGCCCCGATCGTGACAACGGTATGCACAGGCCTGCGAGGTGACATCATGGGTATTGATCTGTCTTTGCTGTGGGCGGTGATTATTCTGTTCGGCGTCCTGATGTATGTCGTCATGGACGGCTTCGATCTAGGCATCGGCATTCTCTTTCCATTCTTTCCGAACAAGGAAGACCGCGATGCCATGATGAACACGGTGGCACCCGTGTGGGACGGTAACGAAACATGGCTCGTGCTGGGCGGGGCAGGGCTGCTGGCCGCCTTTCCGCTTGCCTATGCGGTGATTCTTGATGCCTTCATGCTGCCGCTGATTTTCATGCTGCTGGGTCTGATTTTCCGGGGCGTCGCCTTCGAGTTCAGGTTCAAGGCCAACGAAGCGCACCGCCATTGGTGGGACAAGGCCTTCATCGCGGGCTCAATCATGGCCACGTTTTTCCAGGGAGTGACGCTGGGCGGCTTCATCCACGGCATGCCGGTGGAGAATGGTGCCTATGCTGGCGGCCCGCTCGACTGGATCACGCCGTTCTCAGTGTTCATCGGCCTGGGGCTGCTGGCCGGCTATGCCTTGCTTGGCTGCACCTGGCTGATCGTCAAAACGCAAGGGAGCCTTTATGAGCGCATGCGCAGTCTGGCTCGGCCGCTGACGCTGGTTCTGCTGGCGGTGATCGTGGCCATCAGCATCTGGACGCCGATGGAGCACGCTGCCATTGCGCAGCGCTGGTTCAGCTTGCCCAATCTGTTCTGGTTCGCGCCGGTGCCGCTACTGGTGCTGCTGGCCACGTACTTTTTGCTGCGCAGCCTGGCCGCCAAACCGCACGCGGGGCCATTCATGCTAACGCTGGCACTGGTGTTCCTGGCCTATAGTGGGCTGGGGATCAGTGTGTGGCCGTACATCATACCGCCCGCCATCACTATCTGGCAGGCGGCGGGGCCGCCGCAGAGCCAGGGCTTCGCGCTGGTCGGCGCCCTGTTCATCGTGCCCTTCATCCTGATGTACACGGCATGGTCGTATTATGTTTTTCGCGGCAAGGTGAGCGCCGATGCGGGCTACCACTGAACGCGGCCACAACGCGGGCAATACCGCACGGCGCTGGGGCCGGCGCTTGGGTTGGCTGATGCTGATCTGGGCCTTGAGCGTCGCAGCGCTGGGTGTGGTGGCCTGGGTGCTGCGTATTTTCATGAATGCGGCGGGTATGACTGCTTGACCTTCCCATGATGTCAAGGATTATCCTTGTCAGTATCGCGTGAACAATATCGAGATACTGGCATGACTATGGATAAATCATTTGCCGCAGGCAATCCCGGCACCTCCGGTGCGGGCACAGCAACGGCGGCTGCGCCGTCTCAGACGCTGGATCTTGCCATTACTGGCATGAGCTGCGCATCGTGCGTAATGCGCGTGGAAAAGGCGCTGGCTGCTGTGCCTGGCGTGGTGTCCGCCAGCGTAAACCTGGCGACCGAGCAGGCCAGGGTGGCTGTTGGGCGCGGGGTGGACGCCATGCCACTCATTGCTGCGATCGAGAAGGCGGGCTATGACGCCCGGCTGCTCGAAGCAGAGACCGGCGGCATGGATGCACTGGCCGAACGCCAACGCCTGGAGATGAACGCATTGAGCGCGGCGCTGTGGCTGGCTGCCGCGCTGACCCTACCGGTCTTCCTGCTTGAGATGGGGTCGCACTTTATCCCAGCTTTCCATCACTTTATCGACAGCACGCTGGGGCGCCAGAACAACTGGTATTTGCAGTTTGCGCTGACCACGGCAGTGCTGCTGTTTCCAGGTCGCCGCTTCTTTACGGCCGGGCTGCCAGCGCTGATGCGGGGCGCGCCTGACATGAACTCGCTGGTTGCGGTTGGCGCTGGCGCAGCCTATCTCTATTCCATTGTGGCAACCTTTGCGCCCGGGCTGTTGCCAGCGCAGACAGTGAATGTCTACTACGAAGCGGCGGCGGTCATTGCTACGCTGATCCTGCTCGGCCGTTATCTCGAGATGCGGGCCAAGGGGCGCACGTCCGAAGCGATCAAACGACTGCTCCGGCTGCAGCCAGCTACGGCGCGCGTAATGCGCGACGACGGCTATGTGGAACTGCCGGTGGCTGACGTACGGCCGGGTGACACGCTTCAGTTGCGGCCCGGCGAACGCGTGCCGGTGGACGGCACGGTCACTGAGGGCAGCAGCTATGTGGACGAGTCGATGATCACGGGCGAGCCCATCCCCAATCGCAAGGAAGCGGGCGCCGAGGTGGTGGCGGGTACCGTCAACCAGAACGGCGCGTTGACGATGCAGGCAACCCGCACCGGGTCCGATACCGTACTGGCGCGGATCATCCGCATGGTAGAGCAGGCGCAGGCGTCCAAACTGCCTATCCAGGCGATGGTGGACCGCATCACATTGTGGTTCGTGCCTGCCGTCATGGCGGCTGCTGCGCTGACCTTTCTGGTATGGATGGCTTGGGGCCCGTCGCCTGCGCTCAGCTTTGCACTCGTCAATGCGGTAGCAGTGTTGATTATCGCCTGCCCCTGCGCCATGGGGCTGGCCACACCTACGTCCATCATGGTGGGCACGGGGCGTGCGGCACAGCTTGGCGTATTGATTCGTAAGGGCGATGCCCTGCAATCGCTGCGCGATGCGCGTGTCGTCGCCATCGACAAGACAGGCACGCTGACCGAAGGCAAGCCAACGCTGGGTGACATCGTGCTTGCCCCGGGCGCCGATCGGGACCGCATCCTCGCACTCGTCGCGGCTGCTGAAACGCGATCCGAACACCCGATCGCGCAGGCCATTGTGCGTGCCGCGCGCGAGCAAGGTTTGCCGTTGGCCGACGCCCAGGCGTTTGAAACGGATGTGGGCGCGGGTATACGCGCCACCGTTCAGGGTGTGCGCGTTGAGGTTGGCGCGGCTCGGTACATGCGGAGCCTGGGCATAGGTATCGACCGCTTTGGCGCGGCGGTCGACGCAGGCGGGGAGGGCGGCTTGGGGCCAGGCAGCGCCCCGCAGCGCGGCATACACGAAAATGGAGTGCAAGATGCGGTTGCGCTGACTGAACAGGCGCAACACTTCTCCGAAGAAGGCAAGACACCGGTCTACGCCGCGCTGGACGGCCAATTGGTTGCGCTGATCACAGTCACCGACCCCGTAAAGCCATCAGCGGCGCCGGCTGTCCGCGCTCTGCACGCGTTGGGGCTGAAGGTAGCGATGATCACCGGGGATGACGCGCGCACGGCGCATGCCATCGCACGTCAGTTAGGCATTGATGACGTCGTAGCGGAAGTCATGCCCGAGGGCAAAGTGGAGCAGGTAAAGCGGCTTCGCGAACGCTACGGCACACTAGCTTTTGTGGGCGATGGCATCAATGATGCGCCAGCCCTGGCTGAGGCGGAGATCGGCATCGCCATCGGCACCGGCACGGACATCGCCGTAGAGGCTGCGGATGTGGTGCTCATGTCGGGCGATATGCAGGGCGTCGTGAACGCCATCGATCTGTCGCACGCGACATTGGCCAATATCCGCCAGAATCTATTCTGGGCCTTTGCCTACAACACCGCGCTGATACCTCTGGCGGCGGGCGCCCTATACCCTGTAGCAGGCATTTTGTTGTCGCCGATCTTCGCTGCGGGCGCAATGGCGCTGTCCAGCGTATTCGTGCTGACCAATGCGCTGCGCTTGCGTCGTTACGCGCCGCCAGCGGCGGTGTAACAAGGAGCGAGAAATGACGCGTTACAGGCAGCCGATGGCCTCTGCCACGACCCAGCAGACATCCGTGAAACTGAACATCGGCCAGGCGGCGCTGGCATCGGGCGTATCAGCAAAGATGATCCGTTATTACGAGCAGATCGGGTTATTGCATCAGGCCCAGCGCAGTGAGGCAGGCTACCGCCGGTACGGCGATACGGATGTGCAAACATTGCGCTTCATAAAACGTGCGCGCGACCTGGGGTTTTCGCTGGAGCGTATCCGCACATTGCTGGCGCTGTGGCAGGATGGCACACGCCATAGTGCCGATGTAAAAAAGCTTGCACTGCAATACATTACGGAACTGGATGCCGACATTCGCAAACTGCAATCCATACGCACCGAGCTGCAGCACCTGGCCAATTGCTGCCATGGTGATGATCGACCCAACTGCCCCATTCTGGATGAGCTGGCCGAGCACTGACGAGGCGGCCCGGCCATGAAAAACGAGCGCGGGCAAACGTGTTTGCGAGGCCCGGCGGCGATGCCGACGCGGCACCGCGCATGATACGGATGCGCATGAAACAGGGGCGGCCTGGGCCGCCCCTGTTTCATGCCGGGCGCAGGGCCCGGCTGCGGTACAGCGATACGCCCCGCCTTAGCCGGCGAGTGTAAGCTTGCCGGTCATGACAGCCCAGTGGCCGGGGAAGGAGCAGAAAAAGGCGTATTCCTGGCCGGCTTCAAGCTTGGAGACATCGAACTTGACCGAGGTGGTTTCGCCGCCGCCGATGACCGCCGTGTGTGCGATGACGCGGGCGTCACCCGGTTTGACGTAGTCCTTGTCCAGACCCGCAGCCATGCCGTCGGTGGCAACGCCTTGCTCGTCGGATTTCTTGGAGATGACCACGTTGTGGCCCATGCTGGCCTTGGGCAGCTTGCCGACGTGCTTGAGGTTCACGGTGAACTCTTTGCACGACTTGTCGACCGTGACTTCCTTGGTGTTGAACTGCATGGCATCGTTGGCTTCGATGGTGATATCGCACGCCGCCATGGCAGGCACGCTGGCAGCGGCAAGGATAGCGGCGAAGGTGATTTTTGCAAGCATTTAAGATCTCCGATAAGCAAAAACAAGGCGCGCCGAGCAACCGTTAGGAAAACCGCAGCGGCTAACCGTACGATTGAAACCCGAAGCGCAGGAAGCGTTCTTGATCTAGCACAAAGAACCAGCCGGTCCAGTGTACGCGAACAAGACAGGTCACGCAGCAGGCTGCATGCGCACGATGAACCGCCGTCACGACTTGTGCAGAAGCCGAGCGCGCAGAGCATGCACTTCGGACTCCAGCGCGTCAACGCGCGCCAGCAGGCGCATGGCCAGCGCCAGGCCGTCGGCGTCCAACTCGAAATCATCGCGCAAGCGGCGCGCCTTGCGGGCAATGACCACACATTCGGTATGGAAAAAATAATGAGTGCGATCCTGGTTGGACGGCTGGAGAATGCCTGTATCCACAAGGTCCAGGATATCGGCCTCGCTCAGCCCTGATACCTCGACCATGTGCTCAATCGAACAGATGTCCGAGGCATTGAGCCATACGGTTTCCGTCAGATAGCTAGGCATGTCAGGCTCCTGTGCGCTGCGCGCGCGGGGTAAATGCGGATTCGGCGGCCAGTGCGGTGAACAGCTCGCGCTCGCGCGCGGACAAGGTGCGAGGCACATCGATGCGCGCGATGGCGTAAAGGTCGCCCGCCTTGCCTTCGGGCGCCCTGGGCAGACCGCGCCCGCTCAGGCGCAGCTTGCGCCCCGAAGAAGTGCCGCCCGGAATGGACAGCTCGACCGGGCCGCCGGGGGTGGCCACCTGTACCGACGCGCCCAGCGCGGCTTCCCAGGGCGTAAGCGGCAGGTCAACATACAAGTCGCGACCATCGACACGATACAGCGGGTGCGGCTGCAGTTTCATGACCAGGTACAAGTCGCCGGCCCCACCGCCATTACGGCCGCTGCCGCCTTTGCCGGGCAGGCGCAGACGCTGGCCGTCGCCCGCGCCCTTGGGGATGCGCACGCGGTAGGTGCGCGACGCATGGTGGGGCCTGCCATGCTCGTCCAGGCCCGGGAGGTTTACTGTGAACTCGGTTTCGGTGCCATCGTAGATCTGTTCCAGCGTAACTGGGACGGCGATTTCGTAGTCTTCACCGCGTACAGGCCGTCGGGCGCGATGCATGTGCTCCTGGCGCTGGGCGGCAGCGAATGCGGCTATTAGGTCGGCCAGATCCATTTCTGAAAAATCGCCAAAGCCACCATCTCGAAATGCGCCGTCGCCGCCGGTGAAATCGCGTTGCCAGGCATGCGGCGGTACGAAATCCTCGCCTTCGGCATGCTGGCCGAGCTTGTCGTATGCCGCGCGTTTTTCGGGGTCTTTAAGTGTGGCATAAGCCTCGGCCACCTGTTTGAACCTGGCTTCGGCATCTGCATCGTTGGAGACGTCCGGATGATACTTGTGGGCAAGACTGCGATAGGCCTTCTTGATATCGGCCTGGCTGGCGTCCCGGGGGACGCCCAGGACATGGTAGTAATCGACGTATTTCATCGAAGTGCCCCTGTGCGCCGTGCATGGGTGACCGTAGTCTGGATGATCAATAACATAACGTTGAGGAGGCCTTAATGCAAGATGCATCCTGAACGCATCCGCCGCCTGCTGTGCCGATGTATGTGCAGCGGCAGGCAACCCTCATGCCTGAGGTGCTTGCCATGTCTTTGTATACGACACGCGGCGGCGTGTATGCCGCATCGCCCGCCGGGTATATAGAGCGCAGACATAAGCAATCGAAAAACCTGTAGTTCCGTTCAATGCCGAGCACAGGCAAGATGACAGCCATCATGCAACACGGAGTCATCATGCAGATCAGGATGGGGCGCTACGCATTATTGTTTCGTGCATTCGCACTCGCGGCGGCCATTGCGCCTATCGCATCCGCGCACGCCCAGCAGGCGCAGACTTTGCTCAACGTATCGTACGACCCCACGCGCGGACTCTATCGAGACATCAACGCGGCCTTTATTACTCGCTACCGCGAGGACACGGGCACCATGCTGCACATCAGGCAATCACATGGCGGGTCTGGCGCGCAGGCGCGCTCCGTCATCGAAGGCCTGAGGGCCGACGTGGTGACGCTGGCGCTTGCCTATGATATCGACGCGATTGCATCGCAAGGCCTGATCGATCGCGAATGGCAAGCGAGATTGCCCCGCAATAGCGCGCCCTATACGTCAACGATTGTGTTCCTGGTGCGCAAAGGCAACCCCAAGGGTATTCATGACTGGGGAGACTTGATCAAGCCTGGCGTTCAAGTCATCACGCCCAATCCGAAGACATCCGGCGGCGCACGATGGAATTATCTGGCGGCCTGGGGTTACGCGTTAGAGCGTGCCGCGGGCGACCAACGGCAGGCCGAGGCGTACGTGCGCGAGCTGTTTCGCCACGTACCAGTGCTGGACAGCGGGGCACGCGGCGCCACGACGACATTTGTGGAGCGAGGGCAGGGCGATGTACTGCTGGCCTGGGAAAACGAAGCGCTGCTAGCTCGCGAAGAGCTGGGCGCGGGCAAGTTCGATATCGTTATCCCCTCTGTATCCATACGCGCTGAGCCGACTGTGGCGGTGGTGGATGACATCGTGCGCCGACGCGGCAACGCGCGGGCTGCGCATTCGTATCTCGCGTTTCTGTATACCCCGCAGGCGCAAGAGATCATTGCCCGCAATGGCTATCGCCCCACAGACAGCACAGTGGCCGCGAAGTACAAGACACAGTTTCCGACGCTGCGGTTGTTCGACGTCAACACGCTGTTTGGTGGATGGCAGGCTGCGCATCGCGCGCATTTTGCCGACGGTGGCACCTTCGACCAGATCTATATGCAGCAATGACAGATATGACGACCAACACAACAAGTCGGAGTACAGGCCCAGATGCGGTGCGCCGCATCGGCGGAAGGGCACGCGGGCCCGCGTCCTCGCACGGCGGCCGGGCCGGTGTCCTTCCGGGTTTTGGCTTGAGCATGGGCTTCACAGTTTGCTACCTCAGCTTGTTGATCCTGATACCGCTCAGCACCTTGCCGCTGCGCGCGTCCGACATGGGATGGGATGCATTCTGGGCCGCTGCCACGGCGCCCCGTGTGCTCGCGTCGTATCGCATCACCTTTTTGTCGGCGCTGATTGCTGCGCTCATCAATACAGCATTCGGCGTCGTGGTGGCCTGGGTATTGGTGCGCTATCGGTTTCCGGGGCGCGCCATCGCGGATGCCCTGATCGATCTGCCTTTCGCCCTGCCGACAGCGGTGGCGGGCATTGCGCTTGCCACGCTATACGCCGGTAATGGCTGGTTTGGCGGCCTGCTGGAGCAGGCGTTGGACTGGAAGGTGGCCTATACGCCCTCGGGGATTGTGGTGGCGCTTATCTTTATCGGCTTGCCGTTTGTTGTGCGCACAGTGCAGCCGGTGCTGGCGGACCTGGAACGCGACTTGGAAGAAGCTGCGGCCAGCCTAGGCGCGGACAGGCTGCGCATCGTCGTCAACGTGATATTGCCCGCCGTGCGCCCGGCCATACTTACCGGCTTTGCACTGGCCTTTGCACGCGGCATTGGTGAATATGGCTCGGTCATTTTCATCGCTGGCAATCAGCCCATGGTGTCGGAGATCGCGCCGCTGCTCATCGTCTCCAAACTGGAGCAATACGACTATGAAGGCGCGGCGGCCATCGCCACCACCATGCTAGTGTTTTCGTTTTTGCTGTTGCTTGCCATCAATACGCTGCAAGCGCGCCAACACCGACGGCCTCGGGAGGCGCGTAAATGAACAGCACAGTTGTCGCCACAGCCGCCGCCCGCGCGCCGCATACGCAAGCCCCGCTTGCTGGGCGTGATGCCCAGCACCTTACCGAGCCACGCTGGATGCGTGCGCTGCTTATCGTTACCGCCTTCGCGTTTCTAACCATCTTCCTGATGGCACCACTGGGCGTGGTATTCGTCGAAGCCTTCCGGCGGGGCGTCGATGTTTACCTACAAGCAATCACCGATCCTGACGCGTGGGCGGCCATCAGGCTGACCTTGTTGGTGGCAGCCGTCTCCTTGCCGCTGAACATTGTTTTCGGGCTGGCGGCGGCCTGGGCTATTACAAGGTTCCGTTTTCGCGGCCAGCGCTGGCTGATCACCCTCATTGACCTGCCGTTCACGGTGTCGCCTGTAGTGGCTGGCCTGGTGTTCGTGTTGCTGTTTGGCCGCCAGGGTTGGTTTGGCGACTGGCTGCGCGATGCCGATGCAGCCATCATCTACGCCGTGCCTGGCGTTGTACTGGCCACGTTGTTTGTCACCCTTCCTTTTGTGGCACGCACGCTGATCCCGCTGATGCAGGCGCAAGGCAGCGACGAGGAGCATGCGGCGCTTACCTTGGGCGCCAGCGGCTGGGTGATTTTTCGCCGCATCACGCTGCCCAAAGTGCGTTGGGGCCTGCTGTATGGCGCAATCCTGGCCAACGCACGCGCCATTGGCGAATTCGGTGCCGTGTCCATGGTATCGGGCCATATACGAGGGATGACCAACACCATGACCCTGCATATCGAAATTCTTTACAACGAGTACATGTTCTCGGCGGCGTTCGCGGTGGCCTCGCTGCTTGCCTTCCCGGCACTGGCCACGCTGGCGCTCAAGCGCTGGGTTCAGCACCGGAGTGTTGCATGAGTATTGAAGTCAGTCACGTATCACGGGCGTTCGGCGGGTTTCAGGCGCTGGACGATGTATCGCTGCATATCGAACGCGGCGAGCTGGTGGCATTGCTGGGGCCCTCGGGCTGCGGCAAGACCACACTGCTGCGTATCATCGCAGGCCTGGAGCGGCCCGATACAGGCAGTGTGCGGTTCGAGGGTGAAGATGCTACGCGTGTAGACGTGCGCGAGCGCCAGGTGGGTTTCGTGTTCCAGCACTATGCTTTGTTTCGACACATGACTGTCTTTGAAAACGTGGCCTTCGGCCTGCGTGCGCGACCACGGGCGCGGCGCTTGCCCGAAGCCGTGATTCACGAAAAAGTGCATGCGCTGTTGGACCTGGTGCAGTTGGACTGGCTGGCTGACCATTATCCTTCGCAGTTGTCGGGCGGGCAGTGCCAGCGTATTGCCCTGGCGCGCGCACTCGCGGTCGAACCGCGTGTATTGCTGCTGGACGAGCCATTTGGCGCGCTTGACGCCAAAGTACGCAAGGCGCTGCGGCGCTGGCTGCGCCGCCTGCACGACGAGCTCGATGTCGCCAGCGTGTTTGTGACGCATGACCAGGAAGAAGCGCTGGAAGTGGCTGATCGAATTGTTCTGATGAATGGCGGTCGCATCGAGCAGGTGGGTACGCCGCAAGCCGTTTGGGAGGCCCCGGCATCGCCTTTTGTGTATGGATTTCTGGGTGAGGTGAACCAGTTCAACGGCCGCCTCGTGGCGGGTGTGTTGCATGCGGACGGGCTGCGGCTGGCCGCTCCCGCCCATGCAGGCTTTGATGCGACGACAGCCACGGCCTATGTACGACCGCACGATGTCGAGCTGGCGCGCACGCCGCTGGGGAAGGGCGGCGATGCCGTACCTGTGCGGCTAAATCACGCATACGTGGCGGCATCCGGCGCATGGCTGGAACTGGCACATGCGGCCTCGGGCAAGATCATCGAGGCACATCTGCCTGAATATCGCTTTCGCGAACTAGCGTTGCGCGAGGGCGATACGCTGTATGCGCTGCCGCGCCGCATGCGTATTTTTGCAACGCCTACATCGACGGAGGCCGCGGCATGAAAGACACGACACAAGGCCTGTGGCAGACGCTGCGCGCGCAATTGAGCGACATCGCGGGCCAGTACCCGCGCGCCGCATTGGCATCGTCGCTGGCTGCGGAAGACATGGTGCTCACGCACGCCATCTTTGATGCGCGACTGCCAATTGCGCTGTTCACACTGGACACGGGCAGACTGCATCCGGAAACGTTGGCGCTGATCGACACCATCCGAGGTCATTACGGCAAGGATATCGAAGTGTGGCAGCCGGACGCCCCTGCCGTAGCCAACCATGTGGCCGAGCATGGCGCTTTTGCTTTTTATGAAAGCGTGGCGCTGCGCAAGGCGTGCTGTCAACTGCGCAAGATTGAGCCACTGCGGCGTGCGCTGGCCGGCCGCGATGCATGGATCACGGGGCAGCGCCGCGAGCAGTCAGCCACACGCGGGGCGCTTGACGAGCACGAGACGGATCCATTGACCGGGCTGCCCAAGTTCAATCCGCTGGCAGGCTGGGGGCATGAAGACGTATGGGAAGTAATCAGGCACTTCGGCATCCCCTACAACCCCTTGCATGACAAGGGCTATCCCTCCATTGGGTGTGAACCTTGCACGCGCGCCGTCAAGCCCGGCGAGGACCTGCGTGCGGGCCGCTGGTGGTGGGAGAACGCCGACAGCCGCGAGTGCGGCCTGCACGCCGGCAACCTGCGGACGCAGGCGCCGCGCGTGAGCGCTGGAGCGAGGCCGTGAAACCGCTCTATCCCGGCCGCACGCTTGGCCACGCTGGCGCGCAGCCAGGCGTGCGCAACGATGCGCACGCAATGACATCTACGCATTCATACAGGCAAACACTATGACCGCAACCTTTGCACCTGAAGCCGACACACTTGCCACCGCCACACACATCGACGACAACCATCTTGGGTGGCTCGAAGCCGAAGCCATCCATATCCTGCGAGAAGTCGCGGCAGAGTGCACGCGGCCCGCGCTGCTCTTCTCGGGCGGCAAGGATTCCTGCGTGCTGCTGCGGCTGGCGGAAAAGGCCTTTCGGCCGGGGCGTTTTCCTTTTCCACTCCTGCACATCGACACCGGCCACAATTACGACGAGGTAATCGCTTTTCGCGACCAGCGCGCCGCCGAACTGGGAGAAACGCTGATCGTGCGCAGCGTCGAGGATTCCATCCGTCGCGGTTCGGTAGTGCTGCGCAGGGAAAATGATTCGCGCAATGCCGCGCAGGCCGTCACGCTGCTTGAAGCCATCGAAGAATTCGGCTTCGATGCCTGCATCGGCGGCGCGCGGCGTGATGAGGAGAAAGCCCGTGCCAAGGAACGTATTTTTTCCTTCCGCGACGAGTTCGGCAAATGGGACCCAAAATCCCAGCGGCCCGAGCTATGGAACCTGTACAACACCCGTGTGCATGCTGGCGAGAATATGCGCGTGTTCCCCATTTCGAACTGGACCGAAATGGATGTATGGCAATACATACAGCGCGAAAACATCGCCTTGCCCAGTATCTATTACGCACATATGCGGCCCATTGTGCGGCGGCGCGGCCTGCTGATGCCCGTGACACCGCTCACACCGGCAGGCGAGGGCGATACCGTCGAACACGTGTCGGTGCGCTTTCGCACCGTCGGCGATATTTCGTGCACCTGCCCAGTGGCTTCCAAGGCCGCCACGGCCCATCACATCATTGCCGAAACGGCGGTGGCCACGGTCACCGAGCGCGGCGCCACACGCATGGACGACCAGGCCTCCGAGGCCTCGATGGAGCGCCGCAAGAAGAATGGCTATTTCTAAACTTCAGGACCACAGGTACTACCCATGAACGCGATCAACGACCAGTTACTTCCCGCGGCGGCGCATGGCGTGCTGCGCTTCATCACTGCTGGCTCCGTCGACGATGGAAAATCCACACTGATCGGCCGCCTGCTGTACGACAGCAAAACGGTGTTCAGCGACCAGTTGCGGGCGCTGGAAAAAACCCGCCATCGCCGCCCCGACGATGAGAATGTCAACCTGGCGATGCTGACCGACGGCCTGGAAGACGAGCGCGAGCAAGGCATTACCATAGATGTAGCCTATCGCTACTTTGCCACGCCGGCGCGCAAATTCATCGTGGCCGATGCACCAGGCCATGAGCAGTACACGCGCAACATGGTGACGGGGGCGAGCACAGCACATGCCGCCATCATCCTTATCGACGCTGTCAAGGCGGCCGATGGCCGTCTGCTGGTGCAGACCGTGCGGCACAGCACTCTTGCACACCTGCTCGGCGTACGGCATCTGATCGTCGCCGTCAACAAACTCGACCTGCTGGACTGGCGCGAGGATGTGTTCAGGCGTATTGAAAGCGCCTATGCGGACTTGGCCAACCAGCTTGGCATCGGCGATTTCACGGCCATACCGGTTTCGGCGCTGCTGGGCGACAACGTCGTCCGGGCATCGGGCCGCATGCCTTGGTATCGCGGCCCCACGCTGCTCTCGCATCTTGAAGCGCTGGACACCGGCGAGGACCGTGCCAGCGAGCCACTACGCATGCCGGTGCAATGGGTGATGCGACACAACGGCAGCCGCACGGACGGGCTGCGCGCCTACGCGGGGCAGATCGCCAGCGGCACACTGAAGGTGGGCGATACGGTCGTGGCCCAACCGTCAGGTGCGGCAGCCATTGTCAAGTCCTTGCATACACCGGCCGGGCCAGTGCAAAGGGCCATCGCTGGCACCCCCGTTACGGTCGAACTGGCGCAGGAGATCGACGTTTCTCGCGGCGACTGGTTTTCGCATGAAAGCCACGCACCCATCATTGCGCGGCGCCTGGTGGCAGACATGTGCTGGCTGGACAGCCGCACGCTCAGCCCCGCGCGCAAATATCTGATCAAGCATGGCGCCCGCCTGAGCAGCGCCAAGATCGAGCGGGTATTGACTCGACGCGACCTGATGCAGCTCGCGGAGGCGCCCGCATCCGACGGTGCCACGCTGTCCATGAACGATATTGGCTGCGTGGCGCTGCGCACACGGGACGCACTGCCTGTGGACTGCTATGCGAGCCTGCCGGCGAGCGGCGCCTTTATTCTGATCGACGAAGCCAGCCACCAGACAGTGGCCGGTGGCATGATACGCGCAGCAAGCCCCCTCTGACGCGCAGGCACGCTTCTTGCTGCAGTGTTCGCTGTTCCATTCGCCGCATATGGCGGGAGGAAGGCAACACATCGTCTCACACGAAGGAGCATGCCATGATCACCAAGAAAGCATCGGCTGTCTGGAAAGGCGGGTTCAAGGATGGCGGCGGATCGATATCAACGGCGACCGGCGCGCTCAGCAACGCCGCTTACGGCGTCAAAGGCCGGTTCGAGAATGGCGGCCCCGGAACCAACCCTGAAGAACTCATCGCCGCCGCACATGCCGCATGCTTTTCGATGGCGCTTTCCCTCATGCTGGGCGAGGCAGGGCTCAAGCCGGAAGAGATCAGCACGACAGCCGCCGTAACGCTGGACAAGGTGGGCGATGGCTACGCCATCACGCGCAGTCATCTCAGCACCACGGCAATCGTGCCGGGTACCGACCAGGCAACGTTTGCCCGTATCGCTGACCAAGCCAAGTCGGGTTGCCCGGTCTCCAAGCTTTTCAACGCCACCATCACGCTGGACGCGACGCTGCGAGCCTGATCGTGCGGCCTATGTGGGAATCCGGATTCGCAGGGCCGCAGACCAGCGGCGCCTCCACCCATCAGCTCGGCGCCCATGTGGACGTGCATGCGGGGCAGGCTGGTGCGCATTTCGCGGTATGGGCGCCCAATGCCAGCTCGGTTGCCGTGGTGGGAGATTTCAATGGCTGGGATGCCGACCGCAATCCGATGCGGCGAGATGCTGACACAGGGGTCTGGACTGAGTTTGTGCCGGGTGCGTGGCCAGGCGCTTGCTACAAGTACGCCATTCGCGACAGACAAGGCGCGCTGCTGCCGCTCAAGGCCGACCCCTGCGCACGCCAGGCCGAATTACCACCCGCCACAGCCTCGATCATCCCCGATCCCACACCCTTGGCATGGACAGATACGGCGTGGATGGCGCAGCGCGGGGCACGGCAGGGGCCTGACGCCGCCATGTCCATCTATGAAGTCCACCCGGCTTCCTGGCGTCATGCCGAGCTGGGCCGTGTGTGGGAAACGTTGGGACCTGCGCTGATCAACAGTGTGCGCGAGATGGGTTTCACCCACATCGAACTACTGCCCATCATGGAGCACCCCTTCGGCGGATCGTGGGGTTACCAGCCGCTGGGCATGTATGCGCCATCGGCCCGTTACGGCACACCCATCCAATTCGCTGCCTTTGTGGATGCCTGCCATGCCGCCGGGCTGGGCGTCATCCTGGACTGGGTACCGGCGCATTTTCCCGGCGACTTGCACGGCATGGCGCGCTTTGACGGGACGGCACTTTATGAGCACGAGGATCCGCGGCAAGGCCGCCATCCCGATTGGAACACACTCATCTATAACTACGGTCGGCACGAAGTACGCGAGTTCCTGCTCGGTAGCGCGCTGGAATGGTTGACGCGTTATCACGTGGATGGTTTGCGGGTGGACGCGGTAGCGTCCATGCTGTATCTGGACTACAGTCGCGCGCCCGGTGAATGGATCCCGAATCAGCACGGCGGCCGCGAGAATCTGGAGGCTATCGATTTCCTGCGCACCCTGAATGCCCGCGTTCATGCGTATTGTCCGGGCGCTGTGATGATCGCCGAAGAGTCCACCGCCTGGCCAAGCGTCACCGCGCCGGCAAGCGACGGAGGTCTGGGCTTCGACTACAAATGGAATATGGGCTGGATGCACGACACTTTGCGCTATATGCGGCGCGATCCGGCGTACCGGCGCCATCATCATGGCGACATCAGCTTCGGCTTGACGTATGCCTGGTCCGAGCACTTCATCCTGCCGCTGTCGCACGATGAGGTCGTTCACGGAAAAGGCTCGCTTCTTGGAAAAATGCCGGGCGACACGTGGCAGCGCTTTGCCAGCCTGCGCGCCTACTTGGGCTTCATGTGGATGCACCCAGGCAAAAAGTTGTTGTTCATGGGCGGAGAATTTGCCCAATGGAAGGAATGGAATCACGATGCTTGCCTGGACTGGGCGCTCCTGGATGAGCCCGCCCAGCCTGCCGTGCGAGACGTCCAGCGCAGCGATGCGATGCCGGTACATCAGGCCGGTCACACCGAAGACGCGCTGAGTGGGAACCCGCATCGCGGCATGCGGCGCCTGGTGGCCGACCTGAACCAGATTTATCGAACGATGCCGGCCCTGCACGCAAGCGACACGCTGCCTGAAGGCTTCCAGTGGATCGTTGGCGATGATACACAGAACAGCGTGTTTGCATTTCTGCGCATTCACGGAGGCCAGATGCTGCTGACTCTCAGCAACTTCACACCCATAGTCCGGCAGGCTTATCGCGTAGGCGTGCCGCGCGGCGGATACTGGCGCGAACTCTTGAACACGGACGCCCATTGCTACGGCGGAACCAATACCGGCAATGCCGGTGGCGCTGCGGCACTACCGTATCCGTCGCATGGCCGCCCGCATTCGCTCGTGCTGACGCTACCGCCGCTGGCCACGCTGGTACTGGCGGCGCAGGAGTAGCGCCATGAGGCAGTCATTCGCAGACATACTATCGCCGGGGCTGCCATACCCGTTGGGTGCCACCAGCGATGGACTGGGGGTCAACTTTGCCGTGTTTTCAGCCAACGCCACCCGCATCGATCTTTGCATATTCGACGCGCGCGGGCGCAAGGAAACGCGGCGCTACACACTGCCCGAATGCACAGATGAGATCTGGCACGGCTATTTGCCCGGCGCCGAGCCCGGGCTGCTGTATGGCTATCGCGCCTACGGCCCTTATGATCCGCAGAACGGCCACCGCTTCAATCCGCAGAAGTTGCTGCTCGACCCTTACGCCCGAAAACTGGACGGCGCTGTGCGCTGGTCTGATGCGATATTCGGCTACCGTGTCGGTCACGCCAAGGCAGACCTGAGCCTGGACAGGCGAGATTCCGTGCTGTGTGTGCCCAAATGCGTGGTCGCTGGTGACGGTTTTACCTGGGGTGCGGCTTCACGCGCCGCCACCCCATGGGATCGCAGCGTTATCTACGAAGTCCACCTGCGGGGCGCATCCATGCTGCGCGAATCCGTACGCCCAGAATGGCGCGGCACCAGCGAAGCACTCGCCCATCCTCGCTTTATCGACCATCTGCACAAACTGGGTGTCACCGCCATCGAACTGCTGCCCGTGCATGCCTTCCTGACCGACCATTTTCTGGCGCAGCGCGGCCTGCGCAACTACTGGGGCTACAACACTCTGGGGTTCTTCGCGCCCGAACCGAGCTATCTGGCCAACGGCCGAACCAACGACCTGCGCATGGCGATACGGCGCCTGCAGGACGCCGGAATCGAGGTCATCCTGGATGTGGTCTACAACCATACCTGCGAGGGCAACGAGCTAGGCCCGACGTTATCCTGGCGCGGACTGGACAATGCCAGCTACTACCGTCTCCCGCCTGGCGACGAACGCTATTACGTCAACGATACCGGCTGCGGCAACACGCTCAACCTTTCACACCCGCGTGTACTGCAAATGGTGATGGACTCGCTGCGCTACTGGGCGCAAAGCTATCGCATCGATGGTTTCCGCTTCGATCTGGGTGTGACGCTGGGCCGAGAAGGCACGGGTTTCGACCCTGGCGCGGGTTTTTTCGATGCCATCATCCAGGATCCGGTGCTGGCACGCCTGAAGCTGATTGTTGAGCCCTGGGATCCCGGCCCCGATGGTTACCAGTTAGGCAATCACCCCCCAGGTTTCGCAGAATGGAATGACCAATTCCGCGACGGCATCCGCCGTTTCTGGAAAGGCGAAGCCGGGTTGCGCGGCGATATTGCAGACTGGCTGCTGGGCTCGCCCGCGCTGTTCGACCGCCGTCACCGCAGGCCGTGGGCATCCATCAATTACCTTGCCGCACATGATGGGTTTACCGCGCGCGACGTGGTGTCATACAACCACAAGCATAATGAAGCGAATGGCGACAACAATGCCGACGGCCAGAACGAGAACCACAGCTGCAACTGGGGCCGCGAAGGCCACAGCACCGAGCCCTCCATCGAGCGTGTGCGCGGCAGCGTGTTGCGGGCTATGCTGGGCACAGTGTTTCTATCCTGCGGCACCCCTATGCTGCTGGCAGGCGACGAGTTTGGCAACACTCAGTCGGGCAACAACAATGCTTATTGCCAGGATAACCCCACATCATGGCTGGACTGGCATCTGGCCGACACACCGGCGGGGCGCGAACTGACCGATTATGTCGCGCAGCTGACCGAACTGCGCCGGCGCCATCCTTCCGTACGGCTGGCCCGCTTTCGCGATGGCGACATTGAACTGGCGCCCGGCTTGCGCCGCATTGCCTGGTACGACATGGACGCCAAGGAGATGTCGCGCGCCGCCTGGGAGTACCACGAAGGGCGGGTGCTCGGGCTGCGGCGCGCGGCTACGCTGGTCAACAACGACATTGACGTCACCTTCCTGCTGCTGAATGCCAGCGCTCTTGCGATAGATTTCGTGTTGCCTGCGTCGCCATGCGTGCTGTGCACGGTACTGGACAGCAACGTGCCGGCTGACCGGTGCGAACGCCCAGTGCGCGAGAGCGTCAAAGTCGCCGCGCACAGCATTGTGCTGCTGGCAGGCACGCTGTCAGCCGGGCGCGATATGGACAACTCCGGCGAGAGGCCCTGAATGAGTATGCCACCCGAGTTGCAGTCACTCGCGGAGGCCGCCGGGCTGCAGCGCGTATGGATCGACTACACCGGCGCCACGCGCGAGGCCAGTCCGCAGACCGTGCGACAGTTGCTTGACGCCATGGCGCTTCCCTGCGCAACAGCGGCGCAGGCCGCTGATAGCCTGGCCATGTTGCGCACGGAACAAAACGCTTATGCCGATCCCGCCACGCGGCCGCTGTGGATCCTGCGGACCGATGAGCCGCTACGCCTGCCGTGGCAAGGCTCGCGCGCATATCGCATCGAACTGGAATCGGGCATGGCCGCGGATGGACTGGCCGAAGCGCGAGCGCCTGGTCACATACAGCTGCCTCCCATCGGTACACCGGGCTATCACACTCTCTTTCTTGGAGACACTCGCGTGAATCTTGCCGTATGTCCGCCGCAGTGCCCGCGAATTCCGCAGCAGCCCGAATGGGCAGCGGGCAGGGAAGGGCGGGCGTGGGGTGTGGCCGCCCAGATGTACAGCCTGCGCCATGGCGCAAGCAACGAACTGCCGGACTTCTCCTTGCTGGTGCAGTTTGCTTCGTTGGCGGCCCGCGCC
Organism: Paracandidimonas lactea; assembly: GCF_021653995.1. Lineage (NCBI taxonomy): Bacteria > Pseudomonadati > Pseudomonadota > Betaproteobacteria > Burkholderiales > Alcaligenaceae > Paracandidimonas > Paracandidimonas lactea. Next base: position 474,622 of record NZ_JAJJOZ010000001.1, on the reverse strand, counting down.
GGCGCCAGCGCGGTGTTGTTGAGCCCCTTGCATGCCATGTTCAGCGCAGCGCCGCATCGCTATAGCCCATACTCACCGTCGAGCCGACTGTTTCTGAATGCCTTGTACGCAGACCCATCTACAATCGCGGGCGAGAATGCGGCAATGCAGACGCTCTGGAACCACCATCTGTATGAAAGCAGCGACGAAACCCGCCGCTTGGCAAACGCCCGCATGTATGATGCCGCGGACGGCGGTACCAATAGCCCGACTGGCCCGCTGCTCGATTGGCCAGCCCAAGCCGGTCGCCGGCTCGTGGCACTGCGGCAGGTGTTCGACGCCTTTACCGCAAATCCCGGCGCCGCTCAGCGCGCGGACCTTGATTGTTTTATACGGCGTGGTGGCGACACCCTCGCACAGCATGCGTTATACGAAGCGCTGCATGCCGCGCACAGCACCACACTAGGCCCCGAACATGGCTGGCGCGATTGGCCTGCGGCACTGCATGACCCCCGAGGCGCCGCCGCACGGATCTATGCCGACCGCCATCGCGAGGCCATCGATTTTCACGTGTTTCTGCAGTGGCTCGCAGACCGTGGGCTGGCTCATGCGCAATGGGCTGCACGCACGGCTGGCATGCCCATCGGCCTGATCACAGACTTGGCGATCGGCGCAGACCCGCGCGGCAGCCAGGCCTGGAGCCACCAGGCAGACATCCTGCCCGGCGTATCAGTCGGCGCGCCACCCGACCCCATCCAGCCGCTCGGCCAGCGCTGGGGCCTGACTGCGCTCTCGCCGCGCGCGCTGACACGGCGCGGCTACGGCGCATACATCGACACCCTGCGCGCTGCCATGGCCCATGCCGGCGGCGTGCGCATCGATCATGTCATGGGGCTTGTGCGCATGTGGCTGGTGTGCGCCGATGGCGACGCCTGGGATGGCGCCTATCTCCAGTATCCGCAGCAAGATCTGCTGCGCCTGCTTGCCCTGGAGGCCTGGCGCCATCGAACTTTGGTGATCGGCGAGAACCTGGGCACAGTGCCAACTGGCTTCAATGAAACCTTGCACGACGCGGGGATATTGGGTACCAGCGTGCTCTGGTTCGAGCGCGAAGGGATGCGCTTCAAGGCCCCGGACGACTGGCCTGACTGGAGCATGGCCACTACCACCACCCACGATCTGCCCACTATTGAAGGTTGGTGGGCAGCGCGCGACATCACTTGGCGCAAGGCGTTAGGACAGTTGAACCAAGACCAGGCGGAAGGGGAGCTTGCCATGCGCGACAAAGCCAAAGCCGCACTGTGCGCAACGCTGGAACGCTTTGGCGCCACAATCGGCGGGCAGCAGTCTGGTTTGAGCGGCAATTACGTTCAGGCTCAGGGGGCTCAACCCACCAGTACAGGCATGGGGGAAATGAACAGCGCTCCGCGCCAGCAGGTGCTGGCATTTGTCGCCGCGACGCCCGCGCCGCTGGCAATCTTCCCTGCGGAAGACTTGCTCGGCGTCATCGAGCAACCCAATCTGCCGCGCGCGGCACACTCAGCCAATTCGCCAGCGACTGGTGAACCGCATCCTGACTGGCGGCGCACCTTGCCAGTGCCTGTCCACACATTCTTCAGCGATCCGCGCGTGCAGCAAAGCGTGGCTAGCATTGCAAAAGGAGGGGAGGGATGGCGCGCGCCGCAGAGCAGGGCGCAGGAACAGGACAGTACGGGACGGGACGGGTGGCGTAAACCATGATGGACTGCGGGGTACGCCCGGCGCCTGGCGCGGCCCACGCCGGCAGCGCTGCAACTGCGGGCTCAACGGTTGGCCAGATATTGCACCAACGCGATCCCTGCAATCGTCAGCCCGATCGAGCCCACCACATGCAGGCCGATCGACAGCGCCGCAGTCAAATAATGACGGCCCAGCAGCAGTGTGCTGATCTCGAGCGAAAACGTCGAAAACGTAGTGAGCCCGCCAAGAAAGCCCGTAATGGCAAACAGCCGCCAGCTCGGCGCCAGGCCCGAATACACGCTGAGCGATTCGAAAACAATACCCACCAATAAGCCGCCCAGCAGGTTGGCTGCCAACGTGCCCAGCGGCAGCATCGGCCACAGCGCATTGAGTGCGATGCCGAGCACCCAGCGCAGCAAAGCACCCAGCGAGGCGCCCAGCGCAATGGCAAGTATGGCGATCGGCATGCCCGCGTACGCCTTAATCGAGCTTGACGATATCGAATGTCAGCCGGCCCTGATTATCACGGCCGACGCTGTAGCCCAGCCGCTCGCGCACGGAATTGTCCGCATTGAATGTAAGAATAGACGGCTTGATGTTGACCAGCTCGCTTTCGTTCACATACACCGAGTTGGCAATGATCACCTCATCGCCGCGCTGGCAGGTGCGTGCCGCTGCGCCATTTAAAATGCAGCAGCGCGAACCGCGTTCGCCGTAAATCACATAAGTACTGATGCGTGCGCCTGAATTCTTGTTCCAGATCTCCACAAACTCCATCGGCAGGATACCCGCCGCCTCGCAATGATCCGGATCCAGGGTGATGGACCCGTGATAGTCGAGATCCGCACCGGTTACATGCAGGCCATGAAGTTTTCCACTGACTACTTTTCTCACTTGAAATTCCGTAAGGCTTTGATCAAGCGGCAATTGTAATCCCCGCCAAGAGGCGAAACCAGCGCCGCCGGCATGTCCTTGGCAATTCCGTCGTTCGGCGGACGCGGCAACGCGGCCGAACTCGGTAGCCGCATCTCGACCTCCTGTGCTTATCTCGTTAATACTGATAATGTATATTATGTAAAGTCACGTTTATTGGTGATGCCAACTCAATCCCACATCACTGGCTGGAATGAAAACGGCACCCGAAGGCTTGTCATGCAGTCGGATGCCGTTTTTCTTTAGCTGCTCCTGGGGTTCCTCTTGGGACTTCTTCCCTTCCCCTCTTTGGGTAGATAACTTCAACATTCTGCGTGCCCTGTCTTCTGCGTACGCTGTCCGTAGCGCCCTTCAGATGTTAGCGCCGGTTTAATACTGAGCCGCCAATGGGCCGGATCTCGACCGGCGTTAAAACCTAGAAAGTGATCGGGACCCGAAGCACCAGCTGTGCATCGGGCGCGTATCGCGTCACACCTACTCCCAACGTGAGGTTGATGTTGGTCCTGGGTGTGATCTGGTACCCATACCCGATCAGCAGTTGGCCCACCTGGATGGATTCGGAATTGGCTGCCGAGTTTCCGGCAAATTTCGTTGGCATGACGTAGGTGTGCTGATAGCCCAGGCTGAGTGACGATTTTTCATTCAGCGACATTCCCATGCCAAAGTTAAGCTTGATCGAATCGCCTGGATCCACCTTGCCGATATTCAGGGCGCCAATGGTAGTGTCAACATTCTTGGATGGGCGCCAAGTGTAGTTTAAGCCTCCGAAGAATACAACCGGATCAGATGGGTAAATCGCCAGCACACCGGCATCGAATGCGTAGAAACCGCTACCCGTCGGCTGCTCTTCCGGCATGGGTTCTCCACCAGGTGTGGTGCTGTTAAGTGCGTAAGCGATATCAAAGGGGCCTTTCCCGGTGGGTAAAGTAGCCGACAGCGACCCAATAAAGTAAGGCTCGTTCGGGCCGCCGTCGTTGAACTGATAGCGTACGCCCACTTGAACATCGCCGATCCCATGCCCCGAGTTGGTGAACACGCGGTCATTGGTTGCCCCTTCTGTCAACGGGCGCATGATGGTGCTTTGATGAGCATATACGTATGGAAGCTTCGCGTTCAGCTCTAGTCGGTTGGTCAGGCCGTAGCGAGCGCTCACTGCGGCCATCACGGTTGACGTGTCAACCTGACGCACGTCAATCAGGCCTACAAGAATGGCCGGCAGGACACTGAAACCGATAAGGTTGACTTGGTTATTCGACGAATAGTCGTATTGCAGCGATGGCTCCAGAGCGAAGCGACCGCGGGACGTCAATATGCCAGGCTGCTCGAGAATAGGAGCGACTTTTGCGGCCTCTTCTTGCTGGGGATTGGGAGGCGCCTTTCCGACGGGTTCCGGGCCTATCCCCTCATAACCCGCCTGGATCGTGTCTGGTCCAGCATCCCTGCCGCCACCATTCGCGTTGGGCCCTGGTCCATATGCAGCACTGCCGGGGGCTTGCAGGCGAATTTTCAAGCGCTCAAGGTTTTGACGTGTTTGTTCCAGCATTTTCTGCTGATCGCGGAGCTGTTGTTCAAGTTGTTGGATGGTGATGGCCGCTTCCTGGGCACAGGTTGGTAATGCTGTAGCAAAAAGCACCAAAAAAGTGGCGTTGGGCAGTACCTGTTTGATATTCATGGGCGCTCGCTTTTAGTTGGACGATTTCTTGTAATAGGCTTCTTTCCATGCGCGGCACGCTGAAGTGCGCGTACTCACGGCAATCTAGCGGGAAAACTGCAACAACGCTCCCTGTGTTACTGACTGCATGGCCATGGCTTGCGCCAATGCCTGACTCGTTATGGTGATGTTCAGCGTATTGATGGTGCTGATGACCTGGTTGTTCATGCTGTTTTGAATCACCGTGTTCATTGTGCTGTTGGACACGTTATTCAGAACGGGCAGGTTTACCACGTTATTCAACCCATTTTGCATGACAGTCAACGCCCCTCCGGACGCATCAGCCAATTGCTGTGCCGACCCAATGAATCCGTTGATGAGGGTGGCCTGCGTGATGTCCATTGCCAATTTCAAGTGACCGTAGTCATACGCTGCCGAGAATCCTCCTCGGATGTGGTCCAAAGCCAGGTCACTTACCGGGCTCACGCCATTGAAAGCATTACTGGCAAGCACTGGCGTCTGGAGCATCAAAGTGCCAGCAGCCAGAGCCAGTGCGGTGCCACAACTACGTAAAGATGTGAACATAATTCGTCTCCTGCCATCAAACCGCCTCAAAACAAGCCTGGCTTACGGTCGGAGAAAACAGTTTCCTGCGCCAGTCTTGCGGCCGACATCGCTGCGCCGAGCGATGCCAAGGGCTTCGTTTGCCAGTCGGTGCGGCCGTTGAATACTGCTTGTGCACTGTGACTGGTAATGACGAAAACAATCGGGGTGACCAGTATTTCCTTGAAGCGTTCACGGGAAACCAGCCGAGCCCCTGCTGACGGATCTCCCAGCAACACGCGATCTTTGCTCATTCCCTTGACCACGACAAAATGGTTGTACCCATGGTCATTGATCAGCATGATTGCCGGAACTGAATTTTCCATCAATTTTTCGAGCGGCACTTCATATCCGTTTGATTCGTAGCCGCGCTTGTCCAGATAGCGCTTGATATCCAGAAGTGAAAAACCATCCTGCCGGATTTTTTCCTGATCCCCAAGGTCCCACATGCTCATGAACACCTCGTGCTCACTGATCGGATCGTGATATTGATAAGTGAGCAACGTGGCGACCGCGGCAGACCCGCAGCTGAAATCATATTGCTGACGGACGGTGCGGCTGAATGCCCGTTCTTGTATGCTCTCTACATTAGCAACGTTAAGGCCGTCCAGTGCTGGCACGAATACACCGCCAGCCTGCACGGCGCCGGCGAGACAGGGTAGCAAGGCAATCGCCAACAGGTGCGCTCTCACGATGGTCACCTATTGCATTTGCACGTTGACGATTGTCGAGCTTTGGATAATGACGTTATTTCCCGAGTTCTGGATAACGGTTGAAAACCCATTCATTCCAGAAAATGCCTCACCCGATACTTGGTTATGGCCAGAAACGGTATTGGTCGCTTGATTGTTATAGAGATAACCTTCCGTGTTTTGCTGATTGAAGGTGATATCGCGGGCGCCGCGATATTGGGAAAGTTCGGTATCTGACACCGGCGCCCCTAGGGATACGGGCTGAGGCGTCGCAGCCAAGGCAAACACGGGTGCGGCTTGTAGAATCATTAGCGCAAGTAATTGCTGCCGGTTCATCATAGCCTCCTAGCGTATAGAACGCTGCGAGATGCCCCAGGATAGGCCGATTTCCGTCCATATCCTGGGTAACCGCTACCACATCACAGACGGATCATCAGAAGTTGAGGTTTGCCTGAACCGTTACCCCTTGCTGAACCAGTGAGTTTTCACCCATGTTCTGGCTGACGTTCATGATGCCAGCAGCACTGGCGAACGAATTGTTGGCGATGGAGTTGGCGGCACTAAAGCTGCCGGCGGAACCACCGTACGACGAGCCACCGGCGCCACCCATTGCGCCATTGCCCGTGGTGGCCATAGCCAAGGCCGCACCAGAGGCTGCGGAACCACCGAAGCCGCCATTACCCGCCGTATTGGTGCCGCCACTGCCCGATGCCCCACCCGAGGACGATGCACTGGAGGCTCCCGCCGTGCTGTCGCCACTTCTAGCTCTGCTCGCGCCAAGGCCAAGGCCAAAACCGAAGCCAGAGCCAGTGGATGTCGCGGAGTTGTCGCCCGTTTGCGCGGAACTACCACCGTTTGCCGCGTTGCTGAGCCCTAGACCCAGGGCCCCGGCACTGCCACCCGCCCCGCCGGCACCACCGTTAGCCTGGCCGCTCCGAACCGACGAAGTGCTGGCCGCCCCGCTGCTACCGCCCATCCCACCGTCGCCCGCCGCGTTGGCGGTCCCGCCGGTGTTGCCGCTGATGCCGCTGGAATTATTGCCGGATATGCTGCCCGACAGACTGGTGGTTGCTGTGGCTATGCCAACTGAGATATCGCCAAGACGAAGGGAGGTGTGAGTTGAACTATCCGAGTTGGAAGTATTGCCGACATTCGAGAGAGACTGGGCGTAGGATGCGGCCGAACCATTATTTGCGTTAGCACTGTCTGTAACAGTATTGTCGTTATTGTCGGCCAGAACTGGCCCGCTTAGTGCCATGGCCAGGGCTGCCCCCACCCCGGTAGCAATCAGCGTTGTTTTGCGTATTTTCATGATGACTTGCTCCTTCATAAGATCCTGCTCAACAGGTGAAAGCCTACTTTGGAAACAGCCAAGATTGCAGACAATACAAAGAACCATGACGCGTTCTCCTCAGCTGCGAGTCAAGTATGCATCTAACGCAAAACCTGAATAACAAAATAAAAAAACAGTTACTACATTTTTAATATTCATACAACTATGTTGCATTATATTTATTTAGCTACTTTATATTTCGAATTAATTGAAAGTTAATACACTAAATAAATATATCAAGCGCCATTTACAGATATTCGAAGCGCGTCGAGGTGTGAAATTCACGGTGGCAGATCGGTCTTTGCCCGAGCAATCGCGGCGCAATGTACTGAAAAATACACTCATATTGAAAATATTTATAATTTTCGAAACTTAATGTAAATATTCTCTCAAAAATAAGGGTTAAAAATGGAAAAATATAACAAACGTAAAAATGTTTAATAAAACAACACGCGTGAAACATTTACATAACAAATATTCCATTTATGCAAATGAAGCGCTTGCACTGATACATTGCCCACGGCCATAGATTTTTTTGATTTCACGCGGAAAACCACATGACATCTGGCCGATATCGCCCGCATTGGGCACGCCATCACTGAGGCATATCACAAGCGCGGGGAATCCACGTTATCGCGTGCGCCGCTTGCGGCCACGGTGCCTTCTGGTTCGATGGTGATGCTGCCGGTAAGGTTATTTGGCGTAGCATCCATGATCGGCCGCATATGCGGATTGCGGTAAAAAAATACTGCTGCACTTCCCGCTGTTGCGATCACGAATATGCAAAACGTGTTTACCGCCACGTCCATGCCCCAGTGATCGGCAATCCAGCCTATGCCCATCATGGGGATCATGCTGCCGATGTAGCCGATCACCAGATAGGTGGCTAGCAGGCCGGAGCGATTGCCTGATGTGGCCAGGCGGTTGACCATGCTCATACCGGCGAGCATGCACAGGCCATGGCCCACGGCAGTCAGCAGCACGCCCAACGCAAACAAAACGGCTGAGCTTGCCCACAGGTTCAGCATCAGAGTCAGGTTGCTCAATGCCAGGCTAATCAGCCCAGCCGTGCCGCAATAATACGTAGGCATGCGCCCAGCCATCATCTGGACGGCGGCCGAGGCAAACAGAATCAAAGCGATGGCGGTGCCGCTGACAACGGGGCCATGCCAGGGCAGCAGTTGATCCAGAAACAACGGCGCCATGGACGCATACAAGCCAAAGACGCCAAACGCAAGAAACGGCAGGCAGCAGGTCAGTAAGAAGGCCCTGGAGGTATCCCGCCCCGGCCATGTGAGCCTGGGCAGAACATCGTGCACGTTCAAGGAAAGGCCAGCCTGGTGGCTGGCGTAGTCCGGCAAGGTCAGACGGAACAGTGCCGCCAGGCCCAGCACCCCCAGGAACAACGTTGGAACATAGGTGCTTACCAATGGCGCAGGCCCCCATTGGCCAATAATGCCGCCCACCAATGGGCCCAGGCCGAAACCGAACGCCATCAGAAAGCCTGTCATCATGGCCACGCGCTGAATATCGCCCGAACGTGAGAGCCTGGACAACCCCACTGTGGCGCTGGTCGTCAGCATGCTCGATGCCACACCCATGATTATCCGGCCGACGCAAAGGCTGGCCATGTCCCATGCGACCAGGCTGATGAAGGTGCCAAGCAGCGCCAGCGCAAGGCCGCACTGCATCATGGGCCGAAAACCCACCCGGTCGGGCAGGCGACCCAGAAACAAAAGACCGCAGAGCGCGCCGCCCATGTAGACCACGTAGATTATTGAGATATCGCTGGCCTGCAGATGCCAGCTTTCTTTGTAGAGCGCGTACAGGGGGCTGATGAGCGCAGTGCCCATGACCCCGACGATCATGGCAAAGCTCACCCATGCATAGGCGGAAATTTTCAACTTCATTGTTGGATGGATGCGTAATGGACCGCCTTTTGGCGGTGCCGGCCCCTGACGGGATGATGTGGCTGCTTGCGGTTCAACTGCCCAATTCACTGAAGCGCCGCGAAATGCTTTCAAGTACGCGGCGGGTGACATCAAGCTCCTGGGGGGAATGGCCTTGCAGAATGGCGTGTTCTATTTCCATACTCTTTGCCAGGATCAGCTTGGCCATTTTGCGGCCCGAAGGCGTCAAGGTAATGTATTTTGTGCGCCGATCAGCGGGATTACAGGCCCAATCGACCAGTTCAGCTTCCCGGAGATGCGCCAGCACGCGAACCAGAGAGGAAGAATCCAGATGCAGGGCATCGGCAAGGTCTTTTTGCCGCAGCGGTTCGTCGTGCACATACAGGATCAGCAGGGGCATGCGCGTAGCGTCGGACTGCCCCAGATCTTTGAACGCGAGGTCGATTTGGCGGCGCCACTGCCTGTAAACACTGCCCAGCAGCAGCCCGAAACGCGAGCGTGCCTGAGCAATGTCAGGCGCGTCATCGGGTTCAAGGGCAGAACTAGTTTGCATGCAAAGTATTTTACTATAGAGGTTGCCAACAGAAAAGCGTGCGCGCGGCGTCAACCGCCCTGCCCGATGCCTGTCAGCGTCATGGCGGCAGCCCCCTGCCCCGCGCTTGTGCCGTGATGGTGGCATGATATTGCAGCTTGCCTACAATAGTGTGTTTATCGGCCTTTGCCCTGATTCCGTACGGAGCACCATCCATGCCTACCTCTCCTGCCGTCAATCGCCAGGTCTTCCTGAAAGCGCGCCCCTCAGCCGTACCGCAAGCCGAGCATTTCGGAATCCGTACGGTGCCCGTCGGCGCTTTGCAGGCGGGGCAATTTCTCGTGCGTAATCACTACCTATCGGTCGACCCTGCTATGCGAGGCTGGGTCAATGCAGTCGCCAATTATTCGGTGCCCGTCGGCATTGGCGATGTGATGCGGTCGTATGCGGCCGGGCGTGTCGTGCAATCGCGGCACCCGGATTACCCTGTGGGCACCGCAGTGATGGGGTCGTTGGGCTGGCAGGATTATGCGATTTCCGACGGGGCCAACATACGCCGCACAATACGCGAGCAGGACCTCCCTCTTTCGCTCTCGCTGGGCGTATTGGGCCTGAACGGGCTGACGGCGTATTTTGCCCTGACGGCCTGCGGTCGACCTGAGCGCGGTGACACCGTCGTTGTCTCAACTGCCGCCGGCGCTGTCGGGTCGATTGCCTGTCAACTGGCTGCGGCGCGTGGATGCAACGTTGTCGGCATAACGGGCGGGCCCGAGAAAGTTGCCCTTTGCCAGAATGAGTTTGGCGTCAAGCATGCGATCGACTATAAGGCGCCAGGCTTTGAAGAGGCGCTCACGCAGGCCACCGACCAGGGCGTCGATGTCTATTTCGACAATACCAGCGGCTTTATCTCCGATGCGGTGATCCGGCGCATCAACCGCCATGCGCGCATTGTCGTGGTAGGCACAGCCTCCATTTCCAGTTGGGACCCTTGGCCCGCAGGCCCCAGGGTGGATCGCCACCTGCTCAACAAGGCCGCCAGCATGCAAGGGTTCCTGGCCTTCGACTATGAGGCCCGCTACCAGGAAGCCATCGACGTGCTGGCGCCCATGATCCGTGAGGGCCGCCTACGCTACCGCGAGGAAATCCTGGACGGCATTGAAGCAGCGCCTGGCTCCATCGCCGATCTCTATCAAGGAAAAAACTTCGGCAAACGCCTGATCCGGCTCGTGCAAGACTGACGCAACAGTACCGCCAATACTGCTGGCCCTCAGGGCTTTGCCGCAAGAGCGAAGCGCTGGCGTATCACCACGCTCGTGCAACAAGCACGGCTGCCACCACCACGCACACGATCGCGAAGCTGCGCTGCACCCAGCATGCCGGGATGCGCCCGCTCACGATACGGCCCAGCAGCATGCCCGCGCCGGTAGCCGCAATAAACCACCAAGCGGCGGGAGGGAAGTCAACGCCGCGGTCCAAGGCCGCCAGCACGGCGGCCGATGAGACGAGCGCAATCACCATGAGCGAGGTAGGTACGATAGTCCGCATGGGTGCGTCGGTCAGTGCGGTGAGGGCAGGCACGATGATGAAGCCGCCACCCACCCCCAGCATGCCGGTGCACAGGCCCGATACGGCACCGATCAGGCTGATCGAGACACCCGCCCTGCCCGTCCAGATGAATTTTCCGGTTTGAGGCGAAATATGGCAGGGCTTGCGGGCGTCGGCCATGGCATCGTGCGCATGCGCGGCTTGCAGGGACTGTCTGAACATGCGCCACGCTACCGCCAGCATGGCGAAACTGAACAGTACGGCGAGCCAAAATGCGGGAAGGCGGTGGGCAATGGCCAAACCCAATGGCGCGGTGAGCGCGCCGACCACAGACATGAGAGCGGCGGCTTTATAGCGGACCAGCCCACGCCGCAACCCGTCTGCCGCGCCCAGTGCGGCTGCGGCGCCTACCGCGATCAGTGCAATAGGCGCGGCTTGTGTAAGGCTCATACCCAGCCCCATCACCAGCGCCGGTACGGCGAGTATGCCCCCGCCCGCGCCAGTCAACCCGAGGATCATGCCTATGGCTGCGCCCAGCAATACCGGTAAGATCAGCATATTTACTATATAACTAATAAAAATATGCTAATTATCATAACAAATAACGAAGAGGCAAGATACGCGGCCAGCAGCGAATACATGGCAGCGATGCCACGCTGCCACAGTCGTGTGAACGGCCTGGGAATCATCGAAGCACGCGCGAGGACGTATGCGCGTATGTATGGGAAGCACACGCAGGTGCATGTGCGGATGCATGGGAAGCTCGCAGGCGTATGCGCGGATGCGGAACGGCGCAAAACGCGGCGGCGCCAGCCATCCGGCGCCCAGTCGTCGAGAAACGCCCGACCGATGGCCGCTTTTACAACATCTGGCTGAGAAATGCGCGCGTGCGCGGGTGTTCGGGTGCCTGGAAAAACTGCGCCGCCGGCGCTTCTTCGACAACCTTGCCTTGGTCCATGAAAATCACGCGGTGAGCGGCTTCGCGGGCGAAACCCATTTCGTGTGTGACGACCAGCATAGTCATATGCTCGTCAGCCAACTGGCGCATGGTGCGCAAGACCTCGCCTGTGAGCTCAGGGTCTAGCGCAGAGGTGGGTTCGTCGAACAGCATGATGTCGGGCTCCATGGCCAGCGCTCGGGCAATGGCCACTCTTTGCTTCTGCCCACCCGAGAGCCGGCCCGGATAGCTATCGCGCTTTTCGAGCAAACCCACCTTGCGCAGCAAAGCTTCGGCCTTGGGAACGATGGAATCACGCCGCAGCTTTTTGACGGTGAGTGGGGCCTCGATCACGTTCTGCAGCACCGTCATGTGCGGGAACAGATTGAAAGACTGGAACACCATGCCCATTTTGCCGCAGATACGGCGGATCTCAGCCTCGGCCGGATACTGGCTGGCACTGGCGCCCGACGCGCGGGCAAGCGGTTCGCCTTCGATGGTGATAGTGCCGCGGTCTATACGTTCGAGGTTGATCAGGCAGCGCAGAAAAGTGCTCTTGCCCGAGCCCGACGGGCCTATCACCGCCACCACCTCGCCCTTGCGCAGAGTAAGCGAAACCTGGTCGAGCACTTTGTTGGCGCCAAAGGATTTGACGACATCACGCGCGGCGATCATAACGGGGCGCTCCGCGCCCGGTGCCTGATTGCGCCCGCCGCCGGCGTGCACGGCGCTATCGGTCGTATTTGTCATAGTGCTTTTCCAGATACTGGAACATCCAGGTCAAGACCAGCGTCATGAGGAGATAGAACGCCGCGGCGACCAAGAAAGGCGTGGTGGAGAAATCGCGCTGGACGATGCCGCGGGCCACACGCAGAATATCGTTGAGCGCAAGCACGTAGATCAGCGAGGTGTCCTTGACCAGGGTGATGGTTTCGTTGCTGAGCGGCGGCAACACATGGCGGACCATCTGCGGCAGCACGATGCGTCGCATGGTTTGCCCATAAGACATACCCAGCACTTGGCTGCCTTCGTACTGACCGCGATCAACGGAAAGGATGCCCGCGCGGAAGATTTCGGCGAAATACGCGGCGTAATTGAGTGCGAAAGCCACCACAGCGGCGGGGAAGTCCGGCAGCCGCACACCGATCACCGGAACGAAAGGCAGCGCAAAATAGATGAACAGCATCTGCAGCATCAGCGGTGTGCCCCGCATCAGCCAGATATAGCCGTTTACCAGGCGGCTGATTGTGCGCCACCTGGAAATGCGCAACAGCGCCAGCACCAGGCCGAGCGGCACAGCCAGCGCGAGCGTAATGAAAAAAAGCGTCAGGGTGACCTTGGCGCCGTCGGCCATGGGCCCCAGAAGCGAAACGATATAGTCCATTCAATGGGCTCCCGGCCGCCCGGCCTGTTGGACGTTGGCCATGCCCGCGGGCGGGCATGCAACGCCCGCCAGGGCGGCCGGTAAGGACATTATTTGATGATGTCGGCGCCAAACCACTGGGTGGCGATCTTTGCGGCAGTGCCATCCTTTTTCATGGCGTCAAGCGCGCCATCCAGCTTGGCAAGCAGCTCGGTGTCGTCTTTGCGCACGCCGACGCCGTAGTCTTCGGTGCCGAAATTTTCATCAAGCACGCGGTACTGGCCCTCGCGCTTGCTGGCCAGATAACGGCCCACCACTTCATCAACGACCACTGCGTCCAGGCGGCCGGCGGATAAATCCATCAGCGCGGTAACGTTGTCGCCAAACGTTTTGAGCTCTTTCATGTTGGCGGCGACATCGGCTTCTTTCTTGATCGCGTCGACCGCGCTGCTGCCTTCCTGGGCGCCCACTACTTTGCCGGCCAGATCAGCCTTGACCTTGATGGCGGACGCCTGAGCGACAACAATGATCTGGTGATTGGCCATGTAGGGCTTGGTGAACGCGATGTTCTTCTTGCGCTCTTCGGTGATGGTCAGGCCGTTCCAGAGGGCGTCCACCCGCTTGCCGTTGAGTTCGGCCTCTTTGGCGCTCCAGTCGATGGGTTTGAATTCGACCTCTATGCCCAGCCGCTTGCTGGCTTCTTTGGCCATGTCTATGTCAAAACCCACCAGTTTGTTGCTTTCATCGCGAAACCCCATGGGTGGGAAGTTGTCGTCCAGGCCTACGACAATCTTCTGGGCCGCGGCGGGCGCGGCCGACACCTTGGGAGCGTCTTCGCCCTTGCCGCAGGCGGCAAGCAGCAGCGACAGGGCGGATATCGTGAGTACGGCAGTGATTTTTTTCATGGTAGGCGGCGCCCGCGAGGCGCGTAGGAATCAAAATAGGGTTGGGCTGGCCGCGCCAAGGGTTTACCCGTGCAAAGGCCGAATCCAGCATTATATCCAGCCTTGCGCCAGCGCGCGCCTGTGGGCCTGTCCTTTGCTCACTCTCCGCTTGCCACAGTGACCAGACGCTGATCGCCATCGTGCAGGGTATCCGTGGCGGGCCATGCTGGGCGGCTACTATGTCTGGCCCCGAAATTGCTGGCAAATGACGATAAGCCTTTTAGCTCTCCATCCGCCTGATCATGAAACCGCTCTACCACGATCGCCGTGACGCCGGCCGGGCGTTGGGCGAAGCCCTGCGTCCGAACTACGGCCAACAGCCCAACGTGCTGGTGCTGGGGCTGCCGCGCGGCGGCGTCCCGGTAGCCGCTGAAGTCGCCCGCCTCCTGGATGCGCCGCTGGATGTGCTTCTGGTACGCAAGCTGGGCGTGCCCGGCGACAAAGAATTTGCCATGGGTGCGATCGCCACGGGTGATGTCTGCGTGGTGGACGAGCAGGTTACGCGGTTGATGGGCATCGGCGCACAGACGCTTGAGCGCGTGCGCACCATGGAACAACGCGAACTCGAGCGCCGCGAACTCGCCTACCGCGCAGGCCGCCCTCCCCTGGACTTGCAGGGCAGAACCGTGATTCTCGTCGATGACGGCTTGGCCACCGGAGCCACTATGCGGGCCGCTATCGTCGCGGCCCGCAAACTGGGCGCCGTTCGCGTTGTCGTTGCAGCGCCGGTCGGTTCAGCCGACGCCCGCGAAGACCTTGCCGGGCGTGCCGACGATATGGTCTGCCTGGCTTGTCCGGCGCAGTTCCGCGCGGTAGGGCTGTGGTACGACAGGTTTACCCAGACCACCGACAGAGAGGTAGAACAGATACTGACGGGTAGAGGCTAAAATCCCCGGGGATGGTGGCGGCCACGGGGCGCGCCGGCACGCCAAAGGGATTATGCATGTGGAATTGCCTGATTATCGAAGACGATCGCGACAATGCGCACTATGTGGCCGATGGCTTTCGCCAGCTCGGCCATCACGCGGTGGTTTGCTATGACGGCGTTGAGGGGCTGCAGAAAGCCGTATCGGGCCAATGGGACGTCATCATCCTTGACCGCATGCTGCCCGACCAGGTCGACGGCCTGTCCATACTCACCACCTTGCGCGGCCTCGGCAAGAAGGTGCCCGTACTGGTGCTCAGCGCCCTTACTACGCTCGATGAACGCGTACGCGGCCTGAAGGCTGGCGGCGACGACTATCTGGTCAAGCCCTTTGCGCTGATGGAATTGCTGGCACGCACAGAGGCGCTGATACGCCGCACCCAAAGCGACGACAGCAACCGGATACTCGAGTATGCCGATCTGCGGCTGGATCTAACCGTGCCGCGGGCCACGCGCGTCGGGAAGGTCATCCCGCTGCAGCCGCGCGAATACCGGCTGCTGTCGTACATGATGACCCACCCCGACCAGACGCTCACACGGGCGATGCTGCTGGGCTCGGTCTGGGGCTACCAGTTCGACCCACAAACCAATGTCATTGACGCCGCCATCAGCCGGCTGCGCCAGAAAATTGATGGTAGCCATGCCCCGCCCTGGTTGATTCACACGGTACGCGGCGCCGGCTATATGCTCACGGCCCGCGATCAGCCTCCCGGCGCCACGCGCGCCGACACATGATGTCCGTGCGTATATGGGCAGGGAGCCTGCTGGCGCGCCTGGATGCAAGCTGGCGGCGGCTCTGGAGCTCGGTTTCATTCCGGCTCACCTTCAACTACAGCCTGCTGGCGGTGGTCACCGCTATTGTGGTGCTGTTCTTCGTCTATCTACAGATCGTGAATCTGCTGCAGGCCCGCGTTGCGCGCCAGACCGCGCTCGACGCCGGCCGCCTGGTTGTCCAGTACCAGCAGGAAGGCGGTGCGGCGCTTATTGATACCGTCCGCACCCTGCTTTCCGACAATGCCGACGTCGACGTCGAAATGTATCTGCTCATGGATACAAGCGGCGCCAAACTGGTCGGCAATATCGATCCATTCGACGCCGACCCGGCTCGCTTGGATAAGCTCGCCAGTTCACCCATCCGCGTCAGCCGCAATGGCCATCCCGATCGCGGTTATCTGCGCGCCGTGACGCTGGACAACGGCTGGACGCTGGTGGTGGGGCGCGACACCTATGAATTGCAGGAGATCAAACACTTGATTGGCCAGGCCATGCTGGCAACAACCGCCATCGCGATCATCCTCGTCATGGCGGGTACGTACATCTTTCGCGTGGCGCTGATGTGGCGGGTGCAGGATATCCGGGATACCGCACGCCGGGTGGGCACTGGCGAGCTAAACCGGCGCGTACCTGGCAGCCCCGAAACAGACGAGTTCTCAGGGCTGCGGGGCGACATCAACCAGATGCTCGACGACATTGAAGCGTTGATGCAAGGCGTACGCAACGTGTCAGACTCCATCGCCCACAACGTGCGCACACCCTTGATGCGCGTGCTGGCGCGCCTGGACGCCGCACAGGCGCGCATGGGCGCTGATACAGCGGCCTCCCAAGCCATCGCAAATGCCCGGCGCGAGATCCTCGATATGATCACCGTCGCCGAAAAACTGCTGCTGATCGCCGAAACTGAATCGGGCGTGCGCCGTCAATCATTCCAGCAAGTCAGGCTGGACCACATCGTAGATGACGTTATTGATCTATACGAGCCGCTCGCGGCTGAACGCGGTATCGTGCTGGGCCGCGGGCAAAATGCGTCGGTACACGATCTTCGCGACGACGACACGCCCGACGCACCGCTCGCCGCCCCGGTGCTCGCCCCGCTGGTGTGGGCCGACCCCGACCTGTTGGCTGGCGTGATCGTCAACTTGGTCGAGAATGCGATCAAATACGCGGGTGATGGCGCCCGCATCGTCATCCACTGCGAGCGCGTGGACGGCGTAGTGCGCCTGGCCGTCGAAGACAACGGACCGGGCGTCAACGCGCGCCACATGCCGCATCTTGGCGAGCGCTTTTACCGCATCGATCCCGATGCCCCAGGTTTCGGCCTGGGCCTCGCCTCAGTGCGAGCCATTGTGTCGCTGCACGACGGCATCATTGTCTTCGAAGATGCGCGGCCGGGCCTGCGCGTGCGCGTCGATCTTCCCATTTCGCAAGGCTAAGCGTCGCGGCGCACACAAGGTGCCGGGCACCATCAGGCGCCCATCCTTCTCCTTATGCATTACCGATCGGTAATGTTCCGGTAATCCGCGCGCCGGTTACGCCGTCGTCTTCTCTCCTATCATTCCTTCTTCCTTTTTCGGACGGTTCCGAGGCGCGCGCATGCAATTCGCGCTTCCACCGTCATTCCGTTCACGTGTGGAGACAATGTGAAAATCAGAAACAAGCAGGACTTCTGGTCTGGCGTAATGTTCCTTGTCGTAGGGTTGGGCTTTGCCGCGGGCGCCACCCAGTATTCCATGGGTACCGCGGCACGCATGGGGCCGGGCTATTTCCCGTTCTGGCTGGGCATGTTGATGGCTATTCTCGGTGCAGGCGTGGCCCTGAGCGGCCTGTCGGCCAAGGCTGAAAAGGTCGAGGTCGAAAAGTTCGATTTCAACATTGTCTTCATCATCATTGGCTCCGTCGCGCTGACTGGCCTGGCGCTCAACTTCCTGGGGGTCTATATCTCGGTGTTCCTGCTGGTATTCCTGAGCAGCATGGCCAGCCACGTCTTCAACTGGAAGGTCGCCGCCGCCAACGGCCTGTTCCTCGTCCTTTTCTCCTGGCTCGCCTTCATCAAGGGCCTGGGGCTTATTTTCCCGCTGTGGCCCAGCTTCATCGGCAACTGATCGGCGCCTTAAGGAATTGAATCATGGAACTGTTTGAACACTTGGCGCTGGGCGCTTCCGTGGCGCTGTCGATGCAGAACATCGCCTACTGCCTGCTTGGCTGTCTGCTGGGCACCTTGATCGGGGTGCTGCCCGGCATCGGGCCCGTGCCCACCATTGCCATGCTGCTGCCCATCACTTATGTGCTGCCGCCCGTGGCAGGCCTGATCATGCTAGCCGGCATCTATTACGGCGCACAGTATGGGGGCTCGACCACAGCTATCCTGGTCGCGCTGCCCGGTGAAACCTCGGCCGTGGTTACCGTGCTGGACGGCCACCAGATGGCCCGCAACGGCCGCGCGGGCGCAGCCCTGGCCATTGCGGCGCTGGGTTCGTTCTTCGCGGGCTGCGTGGCAACGCTGGTGATTGCCGGTTTTGCGCCCCCGCTGGCCGAGCTGGCCTTTAAGTTTGGCCCCGCCGAATACTTCTCGCTGATGGTGCTGGGCTTGATCGGTGCCGTGGTGCTGGCTTCGGGCTCGCTGCCCAAGGCCATCTGCATGATTCTGCTGGGCCTGCTGCTGGGCATGATCGGCACCGATGTCAACTCCGGGGTGGCCCGTTTCGACTTCGGCATCCCCGAACTGCAAGATGGTATCGACTTCGCCGTGGTTGCCATGGGCGTTTTCGGCTTCTCCGAAATCATGACCAACCTGGAATTGCGCGACCAGCGCGTGGATATCACCGACAAGGTCGGTTCGCTGTACCCGAACAAGACGGAGTTCAAGGAAGCCTGGCCCGCATGTGTGCGCGGCACTGCGCTCGGCTCTGCGCTGGGCATCCTGCCCGGCGGCGGTGCAGTGCTCTCCTCGTTTGCGTCCTACACGCTTGAAAAGAAAATCGCCAAGCAACCCGAGCGTTTTGGCAAGGGCCATCCCGCCGGCCTGGCAGGCCCCGAGTCGGCCAACAACGCGGCGGCGCAGACGTCCTTTATCCCGCTGCTCACGCTGGGTATCCCCGGCAACGCCGTGACGGCACTGATGATCGGTGCGATGACGATCCACAATATCCAGCCTGGCCCCCAGGTGATGACCAGCCACCCTGATCTGTTCTGGGGCCTGATCGTCTCAATGTGGGTTGGCAACCTGATGTTGATCGTCCTGAACCTGCCGCTGGTGGGTCTGTGGGTCAAGTTGCTGCGCGTGCCCTACCGCATCCTGTTCCCGGCCATTCTGGTGTTCTGCACGATCGGTGTGTATTCGCTGAACTACAACGTGTTCGATATCTGGATGACCGCCGCATTCGGCCTCATCGGCTACGTGTGGGCCAAGCTCAGGTGCGAAGGCGCGCCGCTGCTGCTGGGCCTGGTGCTGGGGCCCATGATGGAAGAAAACTTCCGACGAGCGCTGTTGCTGGCGCGTGGCGACTATGCCACCTTTGTCACCCGTCCGCTGTCGCTGACGCTGCTGGCCATGGCATTGGCTCTGGTCATCCTGGTTGCGCTGCCTTCGGTCAAGAAGAAGCGCGAAGAAGCCTTCGTCGAGGAAGAGTGAGCGGCAATAAGCAAATATCCATTGTGTCGTTCGGGTGTGCGGCCGCCGCCTTAGAATGCAGGTATCCGCAGCGGTGAGAGCCGCCGTCGTTTCCACTGCCTTCTGAGCCGCAGCATGAGCACCCCACACATTCCTGATTACGCCGCAACCGCATCGCCGATATCCTCCGGCAACGCCGCCCTGGCGAATGCATCTTCATCCACCGCCGCCGTGTCCGCCGCCTTTGACGTTGTCGTCATCGGCGCCGGAACCGGCGGCGTTTCTGTTGCGGCGAGCCTGCGGCGTGCCAATGCGCAATTGTCCATCGCGCTGATCGAGCCTTCGGCGTCGCATTATTATCAACCCGCCTGGACGCTGGTGGGCGGCGGTCAGTACCAAGCCGCGCATACGCGCCGCGACACAGCCAGCGTCCTCCCTCCGGGCGCCACCCTGGTGCAGGGCGAGGTAGTCGCCATCGACGCCGCGCAGCGCGCGGTGGCGCTCAACGATGGCCGGCGGATCGCCTACCGCGCCCTGGTGGTCGCCGCGGGCATTACCTTAGACTGGGCCGCAATCGACGGCCTGGAGGAAACCCTCGGCCGCAATGGTGTTACCAGCAACTATCGCTACGATCTGGCGCCCTATACATGGAAATGCGTGCAAGCCCTGAATGGCGGCACCGCTATCTTCACCCAGCCCGGCACCCCCATCAAATGCGCAGGCGCTCCGCAGAAAGCCTTGTATCTCGCGGCCGACGCACTACGGCGTCGCGGCGTCAAGGCTGATCTTTCCTTCTACACGGCCGCAGGCGCAATTTTCGGCGTGCCCTTTTATGCGCGCGCTCTGGACGAGGTCATCGCCAGTTATGGCGCGCGCACAGTGCTGAACCGTGAACTGGTTGCCGTGGACGGCGCAGCGCGCGCGGCGGTTTTCGAGACGGTCATCGACGGCGAACGGCGGCGCGAGACTGTGCGCTTCGATCTTCTGCACGTGGTGCCGCCCCAGCGCGCGCCCGGTTTCATCCGCGACAGCGCGCTAGGCAATGCCGCCGGCTGGCTGGACGTCGACTCGGCTACGCTGCGGCACGTAACACATACGGATATTTTTGGTCTGGGCGATTGCACCTCGACCCCTAACAGCAAGACGGCCGCAGCCGTCAAGGCACAGGTGCCGGTTGTCGTGGCAAACCTGCTCGCACAACTGGCCGGCAGGTCGCTCGAGGCGGCTTATGATGGCTATGCAGCCTGCCCATTGACCACATCGGCTGGCAAAGTGCTCCTCGCCGAGTTCAGCTACGGGGGCAGCATTACGCCTAGCCTGCCGCTGGACCCACGCAAGCCGCGTCGGCTGTACTGGTCGCTGAAGAAAACCTGGCTGCCATGGTTCTACTGGAACCTGTTGCTGCGCGGCAAGGCCGTGCCCGCCCTGCACCGCAAGCGAACCTTCGCGGAGAGCCTGCCCGCCATCCGCGCGTAAGCAGCACCGGCGGCGCACCGCGCCTTGCCATGGGCGATCACGCTTGCACGGGTACTGCGGTACTGCTATCGCCCGCCGTATTCAGATCTGCTCAAAGCGGTCGTATCGACGCTCAGTCTGCACTTCTTCGTGCGTCACGTCGGTAACCCGGGCGGCCGGCGGGCCGGTGCGCAACCAGGACAGCAGACGATCGATGCGATCGTGCGTACCCTGGATCAGCACTTCGACCGAACCGTCATGGCCGTTGCGCACCCAGCCGCGCACGCCGGTAAGATGCGCCTGCCGCACCGTGGCGGCGCGAAAGCCCACCCCCTGCACTCTGCCCACCACGTGGGCAACAATGGTTTCCTGGTTGTGATCACTTGACAGCTTCTTCATGACAGAGCAACGACACTTGCTTGGTAATATAGGGCGAAAGGCGGCCGCCTACTGGGCGGAGGACGGCGCAAATGCCGGGGCGGCGCTGGTGCCATCGTGCACCGCGCCGCTCGCGCGATCCTGGGCAGGGCCCTTGACGCGGTGCAAGTTTAGCGCGGTATTGATGATGCCGACGTGGCTGAACGCCTGCGGGAAATTGCCCAGCATGCGCCGATCAGCCACATCGTACTGTTCCGCAAGCAGCCCCACGTCATTACACAGCCCTGCCAGACGCTCGAACAACGCACGCGCGTCGTGATCGCGCCCCTGCAGCACATAGACGTCAGCCAACCAGAACGAACACACCAGAAATGCGCCCTCGCCCGGCGGCAGGCCGTCGACGCCATGCTCGGTTTCATAGCGCAGCAGCAGGCCGTCGCGCATCAGGCGCTTTTCGATCGCCTTCACCGTACCCGTAACACGCGGATCGTCAGGCGGCAGAAAACCCGTCAGCGCGATCTGCAGCAGGCTGGCGTCGAGCAACTGCGAGCCGTAGTACTGCACAAAACTGCCCAAGGTTTCATCGTAAGCCTCGCGGCATACCTCGGCGTGAATCTCGTCTGCGATGCGACGGCAATAGGCCGAAAACTCACGGCCGTTCTCTACGCCGTCCGCCACCATGGCGATGCGGTCGAAGGCCACCCAGGCCATTACCTTGGAATGCGTGAAGTGGCGCTGAACGGCGCGGATCTCCCAGATGCCTTCGTCGGGCAGGCGCCAGGCCTTTTCCAGAAACGGAACAATAACCTCGGCGATAGCCTCGATGCGCTGGTGGCGGGGCAAGTGGCCCTTGATCGCCTGTTCCATCGCATCCGCCACCTCACCATAGATGTCGAGTTGGCGCTGCGTGGCGGCAGCATTGCCGACACGCACTGGCTGCGACCCTTCGTAGCCGGCCAACCAGGGGATTTCGTATTCGGGCAGCCTGCGCTCCCCACCCAGGCCATACATGATCTGCATTTGATCGGGGCGGCCCGCAACAGACCGGGCCAGCCATTCGCGCCAGGCATGGGCTTCATCGAAGTAACCCAGCTTCATGAACGCCATCAGCGTCATGGTGGCGTCGCGCAGCCAGCAATAGCGGTAATCCCAGTTGCGCGGGCCACCGATATGCTCGGGCAGCGAGGTTGTGGCGGCGGCCACAATGCCGCCCGTAGGGCGATAGGTCAAGGCCTTGAGCGTTATGAGCGAACGCTTGACCAGGTTGGTCCACTGGCCCACATCAGGACAGCGGTCAGAAAACTCTCGCCAGAAGTAGGTGGTCTCGTCGAGCGCCGCTTCGACATCGACGGGATCGGGTACCGGCTCGTGCGAAGGCTGGTGTGTCAACAGAAAAGGGATGCGTTCGCCCGCTGTGACCGTGAACCGCGACGTGGTGTGCTTGGCGCGCGGCTTGAGACTGACCGGGGTGCGCAAAATCAACATCTCTGGCCCCGCCACCGCAGTCAGGGTTTCGGCTCGGTGATGCTCAACCCAGGGTACGGTGTGCCCATAATCGAAGCGCATGGCCAGATCCATGCTGAACGCAACGGTGCCGCGTATGCCGACTACGATACGGGCCACGCTGGAATGCCGAAATGTCGAAGGCATGAAATCGATCAGCGCCGCCTCACCGTCATCGGTGACGAACCGGGTTTCAAGAATCAGCGTGCCGTCATGATAGCTGCGCCGAATCTCGGTTGTAGGCTGCGACGGCGCAATCTGCCATCGCCCGTTTTCGGCCGAGCCAAGCAACGCGGCGAAGCACGCTGCGCTGTCAAAGCGTGGAAAACACAACCAATCGATCGACCCGGCCCTGGATACCAGCGCGGCCGTACGACAGTTGCCGAGCATTGCATAGTCTTCGATTCGGGCTGCCATAGTCCCCCACTCTTTGACTTGATATAAATCATGCCCCACCGGGCGCTGACATCTTCTAATATAAGCGAGTCGAGCCGTGCGCAACAAATAGCATGCGCAAGCGGGGCGATAATTTCAAAACTATTCGTTTCATAAAACTACTCGTTTCACAACAGGGATGCCTCATGAAAAACATTCTGGTACCAATCGATGGCTCTGAAGGTTCGGTGCGCGCGCTCCAGGCGGCCATCAACCTGGCCAAGACGCTTAACGGCGACAGCGCCATATTCGCCGTCAACGTCCAGGCCCCCATTATTTCCGGCAATGTCACCCGTTTTTTCTCCGCTGAAGACATTAATGCCTTTTATCAAGACGAAGGCCGTGTCGCGCTCGCGCCGGCAATTCCCGTTCTCGAGGCTAGCGGTGTCAAGTTCACCCACGAAGTCGTGGTCGGCCCCATTGCCCCCACGCTGATCGAATACGGCAAAAAACACAACTGCGACCAAATCTTCATGGGCACGCGCGGCCTGGGCCCTGTCAGCGGCCTGATCCTCGGGTCCATAGCCACCAAGGTAATCAGCCTCTCCGCCGTGCCGGTCACGCTGGTCAAATAAGGCTTCCATGCAGGCAGGCGCCAAGCACGCGCGTTCCGCCGCGCGCCGAGCCTGCCTACTTCAAGCCCAGCTTCAACAACTGGCCATCGCTCTCGTCGGTCAGTACGTACACGTAGCCGTCAGGCCCGACGCGCACATCGCGTATGCGCTGCCGGCGTGATTCCAGCAGCCATTCCTCGCCGCTGATATCGTTGCCGTCCAGGCTCAGGCGAATCAAGGCACGGTCTTTCAGCGCACCAATAAATACTGAATACTGCCAAGGCGAGAAGCGCTCGGCGGCGTAGAAGGCCATGCCCGAAATCGCCGGCGACTCCTTCCAATAATAGGCAGGCTGCTCGGTGCCCGCCACAACCGCGCCTTTCGATTCAGGGATGGGAAACCCCGTATAGTTAACGCCATGCGTGGCAATAGGCCAGCCGTAATTGCGGCTGGCGCGCGGGATATTGATCTCATCGCCGCCTCGGGCGCCGTGTTCGTTCACCCACAGCACGCCCGTCCATGGATTGAGCGCCGCGCCCTGCGGGTTGCGGTGGCCATAAGACCAAATCTCGGGTCGCGCATCCGAGCGACCGACGAAAGGATTGTCGGCTGGTATGCCGCCATCGGGGAGAATCCGCACCACCTTGCCCTGCAGCTTGTCCAACTGCTGCGCAGTGGGACGCTGATTGTTTTCACCCAATGTAACGAACAGGTGCCCGTTGCGATCAAAAACCAGGCGCGAACCAAAATGCTCGCCTGTGGACAGTTTGGGCTGCTGGCGAAAGATAACCCTGAAGTTTTCAAGCCGTGTCAGATCGTGCGCCAGCACGCCATAGCCCACGGCAGTTCCCGCTTTGCCCTGATCGCCACGCTCGGCATACGAGAGATAGACACGCCGGCTCTGCGCAAAATCGGGGGCTAGCGCGATATCCAGCAAACCGCCCTGACCATGCGCATATACGCCGGGCACGCCCGCCAAGGGGGCGGAAAGCCCCTGCTCTGCGCGCCACAGCCTGAGTGTGCCCGGGCGTTCGGTAATTAGCACGCCCGCATCGGCGGGCAGAAAGGCCATGCCCCAAGGGTGTGTCAGCCCTTCGGCCAAGACCTCGACCACGACGTCGCCCGGTGTACGCACTGCGGGGGCATCGTGCTGCACAGCCGCGGCGGGCGCCGCCCGCCATAGGCCCGCCAGGCCGCACAGGGCAATACCCAGCGCCCTCAAATCGCGCGCGTGCCATTGCATGGCGACTCCTCGGGCTGCGGATTGTGCCAGCCGCCGTATCCCCGCATCAGTTCCTGTGCCTGTCGCGGCCCCCAGCTTCCTTTCGTGTAAGGCAGAGCGGCGTCGTGATCCTCAAGCACCGGCGCAAGCGCCGTCCACGCCGCCTCGATCGCGCTTTCGCTGGTGAACAACGCCCGCTCTCCGGCCAGCGCGTCACTCAACAGCCGCGCATACGGCGGATCTTCCTTCGTGTCCGTGTCCAGCAGATATAACTCATGCTGCTCACCGATGAATTCTTTGCCAGGCCGTTTAACGCGTGCGGCCAGCGCCACGGCCGAACCCGGCGAAAGACGCAGGCGGATGTAATTGGGTGCGTCCGCATGTGCGGCCGCATCTTCGAACAGTGGTTGAGGCGGCGGTTTGAAGCGCACCACGACTTCCGCCGCACTGGCAGCCAGGCATTTGCCCGAGCGCAGGAACCACGGCACGCCAGCCCACCGCCATGAATCTATATGCAGCCGCAGCGCGCAATACGTTTCGACGTCCGAACGCCGATCCACATGCGGTTCGCGACGATAGCCCCGATACTGCCCGCGCACGAGATCTTCGCGCCGCACAGGCCGCAGCGCCTTGAGCACCTTGGCCTTCTCAGCGTGCACCGCGGCGTAGTCTCGCGAGGCGGGCGGCTCCATGGCCAGCAAGGCCATGATCTGGAACAAGTGGTTCTGCACTACATCGCGCAGACAGCCTGCGCTCTCGTAAAATGCGCCCCGGCTGCCCACGCCAAAGTCTTCTGCCAGCGTGATCTGTACGCTTTCGATTTGATCGCGGTTCCAGATCGGCTCCAGAAATGAATTGGCAAAACGGAAGTACAGGATATTCATGATCGCCTCCTTGCCCAGGAAGTGATCAATGCGGAATATCGCGTTTTTTGGGAACACCGAACTGGCCAAATCGTTCAGAGACCGCGCCGATGCGAGATCACGCCCGAAAGGTTTTTCAACAATGACACGCCCGCCGTCGGCCAGGCCCGTGGTTGCCAATGCCTTTATCACCGTGGGAAACAAGGAGGGCGGAATCGCCAAATAATGCGCGGGACGGCGTGCCTGGCCCAACGCCTGCGCCAAGGCGTGGAACACAGCAATGTCACGATAGTCTCCGCTCACGTAGCTGACGCTGGCAAGCAGGTGCGCCAGCGCTGCCTTGTCGGGCCGTGGCCATGCCTCGCGCACACTGCGCCGTATGCGCTGGCGCAGTTGCGCCGGCGTGAGACGCGAACCCGCCACCCCTACGATAGGAACCCGCAGCCTTCCCTGCTCGGCCAGAATATACAGCGCGGGAAAGATTTTTTTGTATGCCAAGTCACCCGTGATGCCGAACAGCACCAAGGCATCCGCTGCAGCGATGTCGCCGCGAGCTGTGGTGACAGTGGCGTGAGCCGTCATTCGTGCCTGCCTCCCGGTTTTTTCTCTGCATGCCCGCCAAACTGATGCCGCATGGCGGACAGTACGCGATTGGCATAATCGCCATTGCCGCGCGACTCGAAACGCGAAAACAGCGCGGCGCTGAGCACCGGCGCGGGGATGCCTTCATCGATAGCTGCAGCCAGCGCCCACCGCCCTTCTCCCGAATCAGATACATGGCCGCTGTAGTTCGCCAGTTGCGCATCGCCCTGCATCGCTTGCGCGGTCAGGTCCAGCAGCCATGATCCAATCACGCTGCCTCGCCGCCAAAGCTCGGTGATCTCGGGCAGATCGAAGTCGTATTGATAGTGTTCGGGATTGCGCAGGGGTGTGGTTTCGGCATCGGCCTCACGCTCGTGCTTGCCTATATTGGCACGATGCAAAATGTTCAAGCCCTCGGCATAGGCGGCCATGATGCCGTACTCGATCCCGTTATGGATCATCTTCACGAAATGGCCCGCACCATGTGCACCGCAATGCAGGTAACCCTGATGCGCGGTGCCGCCTTCCGGGCGGCCAGGCGTAAGTGTGGCCGCCTGGACGCCGGGCGCCAGCGCGGCAAATACAGGCTCCAGGTGTTCAAATGCGGCGCGCTCGCCACCCACCATCAGGCAATAGCCGCGATCACGCCCGAATACGCCGCCGCTGGTGCCCACGTCCATATAGCGCAAGCCCTTGGCGCCCAGCGCTGCAGCGCGGCGTATGTCGTCGTGATATGACGAGTTGCCCCCGTCGATCACGATATCGCCGGGCGCCAGCAAGGGGATGAGATTATCCAACACATTGTCCACGATGGCGGCGGGCACCATTAGCCATACCGCGCGCGGCGCCTCGAGAGCGGCGACCAGATCGGCCAGCGTCTCGCACGCCACGGCCCCCTGCCCGGCCAACGTACGGCCGGCTTCGAGGTTGGGGTCGTACACCACACATGCATGGCCCTTGCCCAGCAAGCGCTGCACCATGTTGCTGCCCATGCGGCCCAGCCCGACCATACCTAATTGCATTCACGTTCTCCTGTGTATCGTCATCAACCGACCAATTCTACTTGGGCGGTCGTTCCATCAACGTGTTCAAGAGATCAACCGGGATCGGAAACACCAGTGTGGAGGTCTTGTCGCCGGCCACTTGCGTCAGCGTTTGCAGATAGCGCAGTTGCAGCGCCGAGGGCTGCGTGGCCAGGATTTCGGCCGCCTCCATCAAGGCCTGCGCTGCCTGCTTTTCACCATCGGCGTGGATGACCTTGGCGCGCCGTTCTCGTTCGGCCTCAGCCTGCCGCGCAATCGCCCTTACCATGCTCTCATTCAGGTCGATATGCTTGATCTCGACGTTGGTGACCTTGATGCCCCAGACGTCGGTCTGTGCGTCGAGTATCTGCTGGATGTCCAGGTTGAGCTTCTCGCGTTCGGACAACATTTCATCCAGCTCATGCTTGCCCAGTACCGCGCGAAGCGTAGTCTGCGCCAGCTGGCTGGTGGCATCCAGGTAGCGTTCAACTTGGATGATGGCTTTGTCGGGCGCCACCACGCGAAAGTACAGCACCGCGTTCACTTTCACCGACACGTTATCGCGCGAGATCACATCCTGGCTGGGCACGTCCATGGTGACCACACGCAGATCGACACGCACCATTTGTTGGATGACTGGGATGACAAATACCAGCCCTGGGCCCTTGACACTGGTGAAGCGCCCCAGGGTGAACACCACGCCGCGCTGGTATTCACGCAGAATCTTGATGGCGTTGATGACGACCAGCGCCAGCACAATAATGACGGCTGTGAGGCCGATATTGACGCTATAGATGAACATGGTGCCTCCATGGCAGTGAAAAAAACGCAGGCAATGGCTCGACGGGCGCGTGTCAGCCTAGGGCGGCCCGATGCCCGGCCGTCCTGCAAGCCGATCCACCTGCAGCGTCAAGCCTTCCACCCGCCTCACGATCACCCTGTCTCCCGGCGTTAGTGGTTCAGTGGCGCGCACGCGCCAGCGCTCGCCGGCGATGTCGGCATAAATCATGTCGCCCGTAACGGCGCTCACCCGCCCTTCCTGCCCTGTCATCGCTTCCTGCCCGGTCATCACCGTGCTGCGCGCGGCACGCGCCGCGAGCAAGCCGGTCAGGATGATTAGCCCTGCGCCAGCAACCGCCATACCCGCGAGAAATGGCACGGACAGATCGAAACCGGGAATACCCGTGTCGGTCAGCATCAAGCCCCCGATCACGAACGCGATGATGCCGCCCACGCCGAGTGCGCCAAAACTGGGCAGGAAAACCTCCGCAACCATCATAATGATGCCCGCAAACAACAAGCCCAGCCCTGCCCAGTTGACCGGCAGCAATTGAAAGGCATACAGCGCGAGCAACAGGCTGATCAGGCCCGCAACGCCCGGCAGCACCGCACCGGGGTTCATGAGCTCGAAGAACAGGCCATAGATGCCGATCATCATCAACACCAGCGCGATCTGCGGGTTGGCGATGAGCGCCAGAATACGCGTGCGCCAGTCAGGCTCCATCACTTGGACTTCGGCATTTTCCAGCCGTAGTGTCACCTGCCTGCCATGGTCAAGCGTAATGCTGCGCCCGTTCAGCATAGCGAGCAGGTCGGGAACATCGTTGGCGATGAAGTCTATGACGTTGTCGTCCAGCGCTTCGCGCGAAGACAGGCTGGTCGCCTCCCGCACGGCACGCTCCGCGAATTCCGCATTGCGATGGCGCAGTTGCGCAAGACTGCGTAGATAGGCGGCAGCGTCGTTGGTGACTTTTCGCGTCATGGTATCGGCCTCGCTGCCGGCAGGGGCCGTTGTACCGCTGTCGCCCTTATCTCCCTTGCCACCGTCGGCAGCCTTGTCGCGGCTATTTTCAGGCTGCGGGAAGCCAATGGATACGGGTGACGCCGCGCCCAGGTTACTGGCGGGCGCCATCGCCGCAATATGGCTGGCATACAGGATGAACACGCCCGCACTGGCTGCGCGCGCGCCGCCGGGCCCCACAAAGGTGGCGACGGGTACGGGCGAAGCCAGGATGGCGCGCACGATGCTGCGCATGGACGTATCCAGGCCGCCGGGGGTATCAAGCTGCAAGACGACCAGCGCGGCGCCGGCTTTGGCCGCGTCATCCAGCCCGCGTACAACGAAATCGGCGCTGGCCGGGGTGATGATGTCGCTGAGCGACAGCACGCGCACCAACTCGCGCTGCGCTGCCTTTGACGCCACAGCCTGTGCTGTGGCGACTCCGGCCTGTGCCGCCGGGACCGGCATCATGAACAGGCTTGCGCCTGCCATCAGCATCCCCATCAGCAGGCAGGCAAAGCACCACAACAGTCGCACATTGCGCATGGCAGCCTCCGAAAGTGCCTTCCGGGCCGGCCAGAGCAGCGATGTCCAGGCCTGCCTTCAGCCTTCAGTATAGACGGTTCATTTCCCGCGCGAGTATGAGCGCATGGTTGTGATCGGTATCCTTGGCGGCATAAACCAGGGTGATGTGCCGCTTTCCAGCGTCTTTGATCACCTCACGCATGCGATCCACCTGCGCCGGGTCGCGCAGTTCATTCTCGTAACTTTCGCGAAAGTGCGCCCAGTTCTCGACCTTGTGCCCGAACCACTTGCGCAGCTCGGGGCTGGGCGCGAGATCCTTGACCCAGGCATCATATTTGAGGTCTTCACGGGCGATGCCGCGCGGCCAGAGACGATCCACAAACACACGGTAGCCGTCGCCAGACGCGGCGGGATCATAAGCGCGCTTGATCTTCACGTGCTCAGTCATTACAGGCTCCTTGCAGCCCACGCGGGGCGCCGCAACCCCGCGCGGAAACGTCGATGCCGACTATGCGCTCGGATGCGTCATGTCGATCGGACGTATCCAGTCATCGTAGTTGGCTTCGGAAACATAGCCCAGTGCAAGCGCGGCCGCTCTGAGCGTGCTTTTTTCTTTGTGTGCCTTCTTGGCAATGGCCGCCGCCTTGTCGTAGCCGATATGGCGGTTCAACGCGGTGACCAGCATCAGGTTCTTGTCAAGATTAGCCTGGATCACCTCGCGGTTGGGCTCGATGCCGGTGGCGCAATGCTCGTCGAAGGCGAGGCAGGCATCACTGATGAGTTCGATGCTTTCGAGCACGTTGTGCACCATGACTGGCTTGTAAACGTTGAGCTGGAAATTGCCCTGCGAGCCGGCAAAGGCGACCGTGGCGTCATTGCCGAATACTTGTGCGCACACCATGGTCATGGCCTCGCACTGCGTGGGGTTGACTTTGCCCGGCATGATGGACGAGCCCGGCTCGTTCTCTGGGATAACCAGCTCGCCGATGCCGCAACGCGGGCCACTGGCCAGCCAGCGTACATCGTTGGCCATCTTCATCAGGGCGCCGGCCAGCGTGCGCAGGGCGGCCGACAGGTTGACCAAGGCATCGTGGGCCGACAGCGCAAAGAATTTGTTTTCCGCCGAGCGGAATGGCAAACCAGTGATCTCGGCGATATGCCGCGCCGCGGTTTCGCCAAAGGCCGGATGGGCGTTCAGGCCGGTGCCCACCGCTGTACCGCCAATGGCAAGGTCGTAGATGCCCGGCAGGGCTGCCTGCACGGCATCCAGGGCGAAATCGACCTGCGCGACCCAGGCGCTGATTTCCTGGCCCAGAGTGATCGGCGTGGCATCCTGCAAGTGCGTGCGGCCGGTCTTGACGATGTCGGTATAAGCTCTCGCTTTGTCGTCAAGCGTGTTGCGCAGCTTGCCCACGGCCGGAAAAAGGCGGGCTTCGAGCTGGCGCGCCACGGCAATGTGCATGGCGGTGGGGAAGGTGTCGTTGGAGGATTGGCCGCAGTTGACGTGGTCGTTGGGGTGTACAGGCATTTTACTGCCGCGTGCGCCGCCAGCCAGTTCAATGGCGCGGTTGGAGATCACCTCGTTGGCATTCATGTTCGACTGCGTGCCCGAGCCGGTCTGGAACACCACGAGTGGAAATTCGCCATCCAGCTTGCCTTCAATGACTTCGTCGGCGGCGCGCACGATCAGGTCGGCGATGTCCTGTGGCAGTTGGCCCAGCTCCGCATTAGCCTGGGCTGCGGCCCGCTTCAGGGTGCCCAGCGCCGAAATGATGGGCGATTGCCATCTGAATCGGCTCACGCCGATTGGGAAATTCTGGATGGAGCGCTGGGTTTGCGCACCCCAGTAGTGCTCGGCGGGCACATTGATCTCGCCCATCGAATCGGTTTCTATGCGAAAGTCCGCCATAATCGTGTTCTCCTGCTTTTTGTAGCGCTTACTGATACATGCGGCGCGCGCCGCTGCGGCGTCAGGCTGACGCCGCAGCGGTTTCGGCCTGCGGGGCGCGGATGCGCTCCGCCCACATACAGGCAACGTCCAACATGCGGTTGGCAAAGCCCCACTCGTTGTCGAACCAGATGAACAAATTCGCAAAACCGTCGCCATTGCTGCGTGTCTGGCTGCCATCGATAATGGCGGAGTGCGGATCATGGTTAAAGTCGATCGACGCATGCGGGTGGTCTGAATACGCGATCAGCCGCGGATGCCGCCGCCGCGCGTCTTGCATCAGTGTGTTCAGCATCTCGGGGGTAACGTCCCGGCCCAGTTTGACCATGAGGTCAATGGCCGACACGTTCAGGATGGGCACGCGTATGGCCTTGGCCTGCACTTTACCGGCCAGCTTGGGCAGCAGCCGCTCCACGCCTTGCGCCAGGCCGGTCGCCACGGGCACGATAGATTGCATGGCTGAACGAGTGCGTCGCAGGTCGGCGTGATGGTAGCCGTCTATCATGGGCTGGTCGTTCATCACCGAGTGCAATGTGGTCAGGAAGGCATGCTGGACGCCATAGGCGCGATCAAGCTCGTCCAGCACCGGCACAATGGCATTGGTGGTGCATGAAGCATTGGACACAATCCTTTCGCGGCCAGACAGGCCTTCGTCGTTCACACCAAACACGACGGTGTAATCGACATCGCTGGCGCTGTTGCCGGGTTGGGACACCAGTACGCGCGGGCAGCCCGCATCCAGAAAGCGCTGCAGCTGCGCCCGGGCGCCAAATCGGCCTGAGCATTCAAGCAATATATCCACATCCAGCGACGCCCAATCCGCCGCTTCCGGGTCACGCACATGCCGCACGGCAATGGGCTGGCCATCAATGACGAGCGCGTTGCCTTCGTGGCCAACGGTGCCCGGAAACACGCCATGCGTGGAATCGTAGCGCGTCAGGTAAGCCATGGTTTCCAGATCCGCCGCCGGCTCATTGATGGCCACTACGTCGAGCCCGCATTTACTCTTGCTTTCCTGAAGGGCGCGCAACACACTTCGGCCAATGCGGCCGTAGCCATTGATAGCAATACGGATAGGAGCGGTCATGGCGAATCCGGATGGAGCGGGTGGTCAAGGATACTGTAACTGTACTACTTTAGTTGACCGCTGGACGCCAATACCCGCACTGGGTTCAGCGTGTTGTCGCGGCACGCCCTGCCAGAAACAACCGCATGCAAGCGCTGGCTCGCTGGCGCAGCAGCGCACCTGCCTCCTTGCAGGCCTGTTCCAGCGTAATCGGCCCAGGTGCCAGGCTGAACGCCGCGGTAATGCCGCAATCATAAACGGCCTCGAACCCCTCTCCCAGCGACCCGACAATCGCCGCCACCGGAATCCCGTGCCGCTGCGCATGCCGTGCCACGCCCACCGGTGTCTTGCCCAGCACCGTCTGCGCGTCCATACGCCCCTCGCCGGTCAGCACCAGATCCGCACCCGCCAACGCGACATCCAAACCTGCCAGTTCGGCGATCAGTTCGACGCCGGGCCGGAACTGCGCGTTAAAACACGTCTTGATTGCAAAGCCCAGCCCGCCTGCGGCGCCCATCCCCGGTATATCCCGCTCGTCGCGCCCGAACTGCCGCGCGCAGACATCGGCGAAATGCGTCAGCGCGGCGTCCAGTTGCCGCACTTGCTCCGGCGTTGCGCCCTTTTGCGGCCCGAAAATCGCGGAAGCGCCACGCGCACCGCACAGGGTATTGTCGACGTCGACCGCAATATCGAAGTGCACACTGCTCAGGCGCGCATCCACCCCGCCCATGTCCACACGCTCCAGCCGGGCCAGCGCCGCGCCACCGGGTGGCAGTTCGGCGCCATGTTCATCCAGCAGCCGCACGCCCAGCGCCTGCAGCACACCGGCACCCGCATCATTGGTGGCGCTGCCGCCCAGGCCGATGACGATATGCGTCGCGCCCGCATCCAGTGCGTCGCCAATCAGTTGCCCCACGCCATAGCTGCTGGCGTCCAGCGGGCGACGTTCGGCTGGCGAGATGCGCTCCAGCCCCGCGGCGGCGGCCATCTCGATGAATGCCTTGCCCTCTCCGAGCCAGGCCCAAGCCGCCTCACAAGCCCGCCCGTTCGCATCACGCACGCTTACAGCGCGGCGTGC
This sequence comes from Paracandidimonas lactea, assembly GCF_021653995.1. Lineage (NCBI taxonomy): Bacteria > Pseudomonadati > Pseudomonadota > Betaproteobacteria > Burkholderiales > Alcaligenaceae > Paracandidimonas > Paracandidimonas lactea. Next base: position 440,758 of record NZ_JAJJOZ010000001.1, on the reverse strand, counting down.
TCCGCCCGTCGCGTCGAGTACTGCGTCCAGCGAGCCTTCGCCGCCATCAGCCATGGGCACGCAGACGATCTCGGCGTCGGGCAGCGCATCGCGCACGCCATCGGCCAGTGCTGCGGCCACGCCCGCCGCGCTCAGGCTTTCTTTGAATGAATCAGGTGCAATCACGACACGCACGATCAGGCCTCCCGCCGTGCTGCAGCGCCTGCAACAACATTACGCGGCTGCCCTTGGGCGAAGGCATCGATATTGTCGATAAGCTGATCGGCCAGCGATTGGATCGCCTCTTCGCTCGCCCAGGCAACGTGCGGCGTGAGGATGAAATTAGGCAGATCGAGCAGTTGCATCAGCGGGTGGTCCGCAGGTGGGGGCTCGGGTGTGGCCACGTCGCAGCCCGCACCGCCCAACTGCCCGCTGCGCAGCGCCTCGCCAAGCGCTGCGTCGTCGACAAGGCCGCCGCGCGCCGTGTTGATCAACAAGGGCCGGCGCTGCATCAACGCGAACTCTGGGGCGCCGATCAAGCCGCGCGTCTGCTCCGTCAGCGGGCAATGCAGTGTAATGACGTCGCTTTCGGCAAGCAATTGCTCGAACGGCGTGTACAGACTGCCCTGGCGCGGCCCGCCCTTGCGGGCCGAAAACAGCACGCGCATGCCCAGCGCCCTGCCCATGGCAGCCACCTGCTGGCCCAGCGCGCCCTCGCCGATAATGCCCAGCGTGGAGCCCGCCAGATCCTTGATCGGGTAGTCAAAATAACAAAACTGCTGCGCCGCCTGCCAGCGCCCGGCCTTGACTGAAGCGTGATAGGCCACGATGCTGCGCCGCAAGGCAAATATGAGCGCGAATGTGTGTTCTGGCACCGTGTGCAGCGCATAGCCGCGTATATTCGACACAACAATGCCTCTTTCATTGCAGGCCGCAAGATCAATGTTGTCGGTGCCCGTCGCGGCCAAAGCAATCATTTTCAGGCGGGGCGCCGCCAGTATCGCGGCGCGATCCAGCCGCACCTTGTTGACGATGACGATGTCGGCCTGCGCAATGCGCGCGGCTACGTCCTGCGGCGCAGTGCGCCCATGCACGACCATGTCGTGGGCGAACGCGGGCGGGCGCATAATGGTTTGCGGCGATATTGTCTCCCGATCCAGGAATACAACCTGCAAGCGGTCTGTCATGGAGGATCCTCTTCTGGTTTTTTGTTGGCTGCCTGTGGCCACGGCACGCGCGGAGCCGACTTGCGGCCGGGCGCGCGCGATGACACGATATAGTAATGGGAATTTCGCAGAACGGATTTTGATTTTCTATGCCACGCCATTACGCTGTACAAGACTTCTTCCGCAACCCCCAGCGCGCATTCTTTCGCCTCTCCGACGACGGCAGCATGCTGGGCTTCATGGAGCCGGCCAGCATCGACGAAAACCCCGCGCGCATGAATGTATTCGTGCAGGCGCTCCAAGGCAGCACACCGACGGGGCCGGTACGTCGGCTTACCAGCGAGACCGAGCGCGACATCGCCCAGTTCTTCTGGAAAGGCGCCCAGACCGTCATCTACGAAAAAGACTTCAATGGCGATGAAAACTTCCACGTCATCGCTGTCAATGCCGACACAGGCGACGTGCGTGATCTCACGCCGTTTCCCGGTGTACGGGCCAGCATCGAAGACGATCTCGAAGATGACCCGGGGCACATCCTCATCAGCCACAACGCGCGCAACGCCGAGGTGTTCGACGTCTATCGCGCCAACATTCACACGGGTGAGCTGACACTGGTCGCCGAGAACCCCGGCAACATCATCGGCTGGCAAACTGACCATCACGGCCTGGTGCGCGCCGCCGTAGCCAGCGATGGCCTGGAAACCGTGTTGCTGTATCGCGATACCGAAGACGATGCGTTCCGCCCCATCGTGTCCACCGATTTTCGCACGACCGTCCATCCGCAGTTCTTCACCTTCAACGACCGCGCTCTGTACGCGCTCAGCAACCGCGGCCGCGACTGCCTGGCATTGGTGGTGATCGACCCTGCCGATCCCGGCCGCGAGCACCTTGTGCATGAGGTGCCGGGCTACGACCTCGATGCGGCAGGCTATTCACGCCTGCGCCATGTACTTACCGCAGTCACTTACCAGACCGACAAACCGCACTATCACTTCTTCGATGAGATCACCGCCCTACGCCACACGCGCTTGCGCGAGAAGCTGCCCGGCCACGAAATCACGATGCAAAGCGCCACGCGCGACGAAACCAAGTTCATCGTAGCTGCCTGGAACGATCGTACCCCCGGCAGCCGCTACATCTACGATGCCGACGCCAACACACTCGATAAGCTGGGCGACATCAATCCTGTGCTTGACGAGAACGAAATGGCCCACGTCAGGCCTATCTCGTACACATCACGCGACGGGCTGGTCATACACGGCTATCTGACGCTGCCGCAAGACCGCCCCGCACAAAACCTGCCCTGCGTCGTCAACCCCCACGGCGGCCCCTGGACGCGAGACAGCTGGGGCTTCAATCCCGAAGCGCAGTTCCTGGCAAACCGGGGATACTGCGTGCTGCAACTGAACTTCCGCGGCTCCACCGGCTACGGCCGCGCCTTCTGGGAAGCCAGCTTCGGCCAGTGGGGCCTGGCTATGCAGGATGACATCACCGACGGCGTTCAATGGCTCATTGACCAGGGCATTGCCGATCGGGCCCGCATCGCCATCTATGGGGGCAGCTATGGTGGCTACGCTACGCTGGCGGGCATCGTATCCACGCCTGATCTATACGCCGCTGCAGTCGATTACGTGGGCGTGTCCAATCTGCTTACTTTCATGGACACCATCCCACCATACTGGAAGCCCATGCTCACAAAAATGCATGCCATGGTGGGCAACCCTGAAATCGACCGTGCGCGTCTCGAAGCCACCTCGCCTGCGCTGAATGCCGAACGCATCCGCACGCCGCTGTTCATTGCCCAAGGCGCCCACGACCCGCGCGTGAACAAGAACGAAAGCGACCAGATGGTTGCCGCTCTGCGGGCCCGCGGCGTAGAAGTCGAATATATGGTCAAAGACAATGAAGGCCACGGTTTCCATAACGACGAGAACAAGTTCGAGTTCTACGAACGCATGGAAGCCTTCCTGGCCGAGTACCTCAAGCCCTGAGGCACCCCGCCCCAAGGCAATCCGCTGTCATTCCAAGGAGATTTGATTTGAAACTGTATTACATGCCCGGTGCCTGCTCCCTGGCTTCGCACATCACGCTCGAATGGATAGGCAAGCCGTACGAAACGCAGCGCGTCAGCCGCGAGGAAATCAAGCAGCCCGCCTACCTTGCGCTAAACCCGCTGGGCGCGGTACCCGTGCTTACAGACGGTGAGAGCACCCTGACACAAAGCGCGGCCATTCTGGAATACCTGGCCGAGCTAAGCCCCGAAGCAGGCCTGGTGCCCGAAGACGTACGCGAGCGCGCCGAAATGCGTCGCTGGCTGGGCCTGTGCAATGCCGATCTGCATCGAACGTTTGGTGATGTCTTCGCCGCGCCTCGCTTGGTCCAGGACGAAACAGGCCGGAAAGAACTCATTGCCAACAGCAGCGCCAAGCTGGTAGCACTATTCACCGTGGTCGATCAGCAACTGGAAGGCAAGCAGTGGGTCTCGGGCAGCCGCTCGATTGCTGACCCTTACCTGTACACGCTGCTGCGCTGGGCCAAGGGCAAGAATATCGACATCGGCCACCTGAAAAACCTGGCGGCGTTCTCGGCCCGCATGGAAGCCGACGCCGGTGTGCAGGCCGCACTGAAGACGGAAGGCTTGGCCTGAGGAAACGGCTTGACTGGCGGCGCGCGTGGGGTGAATGCCGCATGCGCGCCCGATGGAACAGACCCGCCCATGCATACCGATGCCAGGCCTCCTTGCCAATAACAGCGAATCACCGGTCGTCGATCAGCCGCCCAGATACGCACGCCGCACGTTATCGTTGACCAGCAAGTTTGCACCTGTGTCGTGCAACACAACCTTGCCATTTTCCAGCACATAGCCGCGGTCGGCCACAGCCAGCGCCTTGCTGGCATTCTGCTCCACCAAGAACACAGTAACGCCCTGCGCCCGGATGGTGCGGATGATGTCGAATATCTGCGCAATGATCAGCGGGGCCAGGCCCAGCGTTGGCTCATCGAGCAACAGCAACTGCGGCCGCGTCATCAACGCGCGCCCGATCGCGAGCATTTGCTGCTCGCCGCCCGACATGGTGCCAGCACGCTGAGTGGCGCGCTCGCGCAGGCGCGGAAACAAGCCATAGACATGTTCCAGGCCCTGTTCGATCTCTGTTTTCTTGAGAAAGAAACCACCCATCTGCAGGTTTTCCGATACCGTCAGATCGGGAAACACCCGCCGCCCCTCCGGCGAGATGGCGATACCGCGCTGCATGATCTTATGCGTGTCCCAGCGGGTGATGTCCTGGTCGAGGAAACTGACTGTGCCACTACTGGCATGCGGCGTCCCGCACACCGTCATCAGCAGTGTCGTTTTGCCGGCGCCATTGGCCCCGATAAGCGTGACAATTTCGCCCTTGTTCACCTCGACCGACACGCCATCCAGAGCCTGGATCGCGCCATAGTGCGTATGCACGTTTTCCAGCTTGAGCACTACTCTTCCCCCAGATAAGCTTTAATGACGCGTGGATCGCTGCGCACTGCTTCGGGCAGCCCAGTCATGATGGGCCTGCCCTGCTCCATGACCATGATGCGATCCGACACGCCCATGACCAAGCTCATGTCGTGCTCGATAAGCAGTACGGCTACGTCGAACTCACGCCGCAGTTGGTCGATCAGCGCCTGCAGTTCACGCTTTTCTTGCGGGTTCAGGCCAGCCGCGGGCTCGTCCAGCATTAACAGACGCGGCCGGGTGATCATGCAGCGCGCGATCTCGAGCCGGCGCTGGTGGCCGTATGCCAGGTTGCCAGCCTCGCGGTTGGCATACTCGCGTATGCCCATGAAATCCAGCCATTGCCCCGCGTGCTCCAGCGCCTTCGCTTCCGAGGCTCGGTAGCGCGGTGTCTTGAGCAAGCCCCACAGCAGGTTGGTTTCCATTTGCGAGTGCTGCGCGACCAGCAGGTTCTCCAGCACGGTCAACTGCTTGAACAGGCGCACGTTCTGGAAGGTGCGCACCAAGCCGTGCAGGGCTACCTTGTGGCTGGGTTGGCCGGTAATCTCGTGCCCCGCCATGCGGATGGCGCCGGCGGTAGGCTTATAGAAACCGCCCACGCAGTTGAACACCGTGGTTTTACCCGCGCCGTTGGGCCCAATAATGGCGAAAACCTCGTCTTTCTTGACATCGAACTGCACCTGATCCACGGCGAGCAGCCCGCCGAAACGCATGCTGAGCCCGGACACTTCGAGTAGAACATCGCTCATGCCTTGAGCTCCACATGTGGGCGCTTGACGGGCAGCAGACCCTGCGGCCGCCAGATCATCATCAACACCATGACCAAACCAAAAATCATCATCCGGTATTCAGCGAATTCGCGCGCAATCTCCGGCACCACCGTCAGCACAACGGCCGCCAATATAACCCCTACCTGTGAGCCCATGCCGCCCAACACTACAATGGCCAGGATCAGCGCGGATTCGATGAAGGTGAAAGACTCAGGATTGACCAGACCCTGGCGCGCGGCAAAAAAAGCGCCACCGAAACCGGCGAACATCGCGCCCATGGTAAACGCGGACAGCTTGATGCGCGTGGGGTTCAGGCCCAGCGAACGGCAGGCGATCTCATCTTCGCGCAGCGCCTCCCAGGCGCGGCCGATGGGCATGCGTATCACCCGATTGGAGACGAACAGGGTAAACAGTGCCAGGGCCAAAGCCATCAGGTAAACAAACACCACAACATCCTGGGTGTTGTATTGCCAGCCCATGAAGTCGTGGAAAGTGGTAACCCCCTCGGGCGCGCGGCGCACCATGGGCAAGCCGAACACCGAGGGCTTGGGGATGCCCGAGATACCATCCGGACCACCCGTGAAACTGTAGAGGTTGATCAGCAGCAGACGGATGATTTCACCAAAGCCCAGCGTGACGATGGCGAGGTAGTCGCCGCGCAGGCGCAGCACAGGGAAGCCCAGCAAGAAGCCGAATGTGGCCGACATCGCTCCGGCCAGCGGCAAGGCCTGCCAAAAACCCCAGCCTGCCCAATGATAGAGCAGCGCATAGGTATAGGCACCCACCGCATAGAAGCCGACGAAACCGAGGTCGAGCAGGCCTGCAAACCCGACCACGATGTTCAGGCCCAGGCCCAGCATCACGTAGATCAGCACCAAGGTGGCAATATCCACTTGCGCGCGGCCCGTGAACATCGGCCAGATCAGGGCAATTGCGATCAGCAGCAGGATAAGCCCGCGCCGCATGGATTCGGGCATGGCCGGCAGCGTGCGCTTCTTGGCCTTATGTGCGAAAAGCCGCGCCAGGGCCGGCCGCACCAGCAATTGAAACACGAACACGATGCCGACGCCTGACAACAGAACCCCCCATTCTGGCTGCAGGGTGGAATCCATACCCCGGCGCACGATATTCACGCCAAATATGGGCGCAATCACAATACCGGCCACAATAGCCGCGATGAACGCATTCTTCAGATTGTTGCCCATCACACTTTTTCCACTTCGGGTTTGCCCAGCAGGCCTGTGGGCCTGAACAGTAGAATGAACACCAGCAGCCCGAAGGCGACGATATCTTTGTACTGGGATGAAATATAGGCGGCGGCAAAGGTCTCGGCCAAACCCAGAAGAACCCCGCCGAGCATGGCGCCGGGAATGCTGCCTATCCCCCCGAGTACCGCCGCCGTGAAGGCCTTGATGCCGGCCAGAAAACCGATGAAGGGATTGAGCTTGCCAATGGCCAGGGCGATAAGCACACCGCCTACAGCGGCAAGCATGGCACCGATGATGAAGGTAAAGGATATGATCCGGTTGGTGTCGATGCCAAGCAGATTGGCCATGCGCAGATCTTGAGAGCATGCACGCGAAGCACGGCCCAGGCGCGAATACTTGATGAACAAAGACAGACCGATCATCAGCAGCACCGTTACTACGATGATCATGATGCGCGAATACGGCGCGGTAACGATAAAATCAGAGCCCATGTCGAACTGCACCGAGCCGGTAACCAAAGCCGGTACAGCGACGTCGCGCGCGCCCTGGCCAATCGCCACCCAGTTCTGCAGGAAAATCGACATGCCAATGGCCGAAATCAGCGGCACCAGACGCGGCCCGCCCCGCAGCGGCGCGTATGCGACTTTTTCGATGGCGTAGCCATAGACAGCCGTAACCGCAATAGCGACGACCAGCATGGCAAGAATAATGAAGGGCAGCGGCAAGCCGCTGTTCACACCAATGGCCGAGAGCGTAACCAGGCCGACATAAGCGCCGATCATGTAGATTTCACCGTGCGCGAAGTTGATCATGCCGATGATGCCGTACACCATGGTGTAGCCGATGGCGATGAGCGCGTAGATCGCGCCCAATGAAAGCCCGTTGAAGAGCTGCTGGGTCAACTGGGGAAGAAAGTCAGACATAGGGAACGGAGGTCCGGTGGGCAGCGCGGCAGCCGGCCGTGCAAAAACGTCGCAGGATGATATGCAGCCGCCCTGGTTGATCGCCAGGGCGGGCGGCCACTGCTTATAACTAGAGTTTGAGTTGCTCGAGGTTGCCCTTGGCGTCCCACTTGAAGACCGCAAACTCGAAATGCTTCAGATCACCCTTTTCGTCGTACTCGACCTTGCCGATCGCGGTATCAAAGGTGTTCTTGTGCATGTAGTCGGCGCCCTTGACGGGGTCTTCGCCCACGGCACCGATGGTTTGCGCAATGATCTGCACCGCCGCATAGGCCGGGAAGGTAAATGCGCCGTCGGGGCTGCGCTTGCTTGTCTTGAAGTGCTCGAGCACCGGTTTGTTGGCCGGCAATTTAGTGAAGTCGGCCGGCAGCGTCACCAACAGGTTCTCGACCGCTGGGCCGGCGATCGCCACCAAATCTTTATTGGCCACGCCTTCAGGACCCATGAACTGGTTTTTAAAGCCCTGCTCACGCGCCTGGCGCAGCAAGAGACCGAGTTCGGCGTGGTAGCCGCCAAAGTAGACCAGATCAGGGTTCAGCGCCTTGAGTTTGGTGATGACCGCGGAGTAGTCGCTGTCACCCACATTGATGCCCTCGAACATGGCCACATTGACATTGGCCTTCTTGAGCGCATTGCTGACCTGGGTGGCCACGCCAGTACCGTAGGTCTGCTTGTCGTGCAGAATCGCGACGGACTTGGGCTTGAGGTGCGAGGCGATGTATTCGGCGGCAAACGGGCCCTGCTGATCGTCGCGGCCGATGGTGCGGAAGAAATAGTGCGGACGGATGGTGTCGGTGACCAGCGGCGAAGTAGCCCCCGGCGTGATGGCTACGATGCCTTCCTGTTCGTAGACATTGACCGCCGGTACGGTAGTGCCGGAGCAGGCATGGGCGACTGCGAACTTGGCGCCGGCATTGACGACACGATTGGCGGCGGGCACTGCCTGCTTGGGTTCGCAGCCGTCATCGATCAGCAGCGGCTCGAGTTTACGGCCCTTCACCCCGCCCGCCGCGTTGATCGCGTCGATAGCGGTGAGCGCACCGGCCTGGATTTGGTCGCCGTATTGGGTGGCCGGGCCCGTCATGGGCTGGGGAATACCGATTTTGATCGGGTCTGCGGCGCTGGCAGTGCCGTAGGCAGCCATGGCTGCAACCGCCAGGACCAGGGGTGTTACACGTTTACTGAAACTCATGCCCGCTTCTCCGGTTGGGCCTGCCGTCATGCGCGCGGCCCATCTTGCGGGCTCGCGTATAGAACGGCAAGCCATTGTTATTAGCTTCCGCCTTGATCGGCATGCGTATTCTGACTATCCGCTGTAAGGCTGTCACTACGTATAACCCCTTACAAATTCTTTCGCAGAGCTTCGTACCGCCAAGCGGCGCCAGCAGGGTCTACCCTTGCGGTGCCGCGGGCGGGCGATGACCGGCGGATCGGCAGATCAGTCTGCCAGCTCCCGCGACATGTCGGCCGCACGATCCCGGGCCGCATCCATGGCCTGCATGACGATGCCGGAAAACCCTTCGCGGCCGAACACATCCAGCGCAGCAGCTGTGGTGCCGCCTTTGGACGTTACGCGGTCGCGCAGGGTGGCCAGCGGCTCGGGCGACAGCGCTGCCAGCTCGGTGGCGCCCGCGAGCGTGGCGAACGCCAAGGTGCGAGCTTGCTCGGGCGTCAGGCCTTGCGCCACGCCGCCTTGTATGAGGGCTTCGAGAAACAGGAACACATAGGCCGGCCCGCTGCCTGACAGCGCTGTCACGGCATCGATATGAGCGTCTGTGTCGACCCACACAACCTTGCCCACGGCGCCCAGCATCTGCTGGGCTACCGCGCGGTCTTCCTGGGTAACGCCTTTGAGCGCCATGACGCCTGTGGCCCCCTCGCCGATCAGGGCGGGCGTATTGGGCATGCAGCGCACCAATCGTGTCCAGGGCCGCTCAGGTTCGCCCAGCCACCGAGACAGCGTCGCGGCGGAAATGCCGGCGGCAATGCTGATGACCAGGGTATCCTCGCGCAACCAAGGCTTGCATGCCAGCACGGCCTCCTTGAGCGACTGCGGCTTGACCGCCAGAATCCATACGTTTCGGCTGGCGAGTGTTTCATCCGCGGCGGCCGCCACTGTCGTGCCCTGCTTGCGCCAACGCTCGCGCGCCGCTTCGTTGGGGTCGATCACGTGGACATCATGCGCGCCGCAGCGCTTGCCGATCAGGCCTGCGCCCAGGGCGCTCGCCATATTGCCCCCGCCGATGAAGGCGAGCGTCATTGCTTTGCTGGTCATGTTTTCACCTAGAGATATACCGATGTAACGATGCCGGACGGGTTGCCCGGTTATACGGCGGGCGCGCCGCACAACCGGGTTCCCGCAACGCCGCTATTGTAGGCGCCCGCGGACGCCGTGCCATGGCCGAAGCCGACAGTGATGTTGACAGCGGGCTGCGACAAGAAGACGATTGACCCCGGCAACATAATATCGTTACAGTCACATCAAAGTCATAGACCGGTCATAAACTTGCGTCCACACGGCCAGCCGCCTTCTCGGCCAGCCCACAACGGAGAAAATAAATGCGCGCAAAATTGATTGCCCTTGCCCTGGTTACCGCCTTCGCCCATACCGGCACCGCAAATGCAGCAACTGACATCGTTTTTTGGCACTCCATGGAAGGCGCGCTCGGCGACCGCGTCAATGAATTGATCAACGAGTTCAACAAGAGCCAGTCCGATTACGTAGTGCAAGGTACCTACAAGGGCAATTACGGCGAGTCAATGAACGCGGGCATTGCTGCCTTCCGCGCCGGCAACGCGCCGGATGTTCTGCAGGTTTTCGAGGTGGGCACGGCAACGATGATGAACGCCAAGGGTGCAATCCAGCCCGTCCAGCAAATGTCCGAGAAGGCCGGCAGCGCCATCAATCCTGCCGATTTCCTGGGTGCCGTGGCGGGCTACTATTCCACCACCGACGGCCAGCTGATTTCGATGCCGTTCAACAGTTCCACGCCCGTGTTCTACTACAACAAAGATGCCTTCAAGAAGGCCGGGCTCGACACCGAAAAACCGCCCCGCACCTGGAAGGAAGTGGAAGAAGCCGCCAAGAAGCTGCGTGCCGCCGGCATGGAATGCGGCTACACCACCTCTTGGCCGTCGTGGATACAGCTCGAAAACTTTGCCGCTTGGCATAACATCCCCTATGCCACGCATAACAACGGCTTCGACGGCCCGCAGGCTCGCCTGGCGCTGACCAATCCGCTGTTCGTGCGCCATTTGAGCAATCTGGCCCGCATGTCCAAAGAAGGCACGTTCACCTACGGCGGCCGCGGCGATGCACCCAACGCATTGTTCACCTCCGGCAAGTGCGGCATGTTCACCGGTTCCAGCGGCAATCGCGCCAACATTATCAAAACCGGCAACTTCGCCTTCGGTACATCCTTCCTGCCCTACTACGACGATGTCAAGGGCGCGCCCCAGAACTCCATCATCGGCGGTGCGTCGCTGTGGGTCTTTGCCAAAAAGTCGCCCGAGGTCTACAAAGGCGTGACGGCCTTCTTCAAGTTCCTGTCCAGCCCCGAAAAAGCAGCGCAATGGCACCAGGCCACGGGTTACGTGCCAGTCACTAAGGCAGGCTACAAGCTGACGCAAGAGTCCGGCTACTACCAAAAAAATCCGGGCACCGATATCGCCGTCAAGCAGCTGGACGCCACCACCACCACCAATTCGCGCGGTATCCGTCTGGGCTATCTGCCGCAGATCCGTGAGATCGAGGATGGTGAAATGGAAAACATCTTTGCTGGCAAGGTTTCCGCCGAGCAAGGCCTGGCCAACATGAACAAGCGCGGCAACGAGCTGCTCGAGCGCTTCGAGAAGAGCGTCAAGTAAGCCAGGCGCCCGCCGCAAGCGCGCATTCGCCGGCGCCACTTTCGCCGGTGCGTGCTTGCTGTGCGGGGTAGCCGCCCGCACCATACCGCCGCGCCCGAACGGGCGGCTGCGAACCCCGCCACCACCAACGCAGGGGCTGGCCCGTCACAAACAAGGCATGCGCACTTCCCCGGGCCTCTTATACCAGGACTACAATTCGCCGCATGGAAAAACGCGTCGTCTTCACCCATAAAGTACTGCCCTATCTCCTGCTGCTTCCGCAACTGGCGGTAACGGTTGTGTTTTTCTTTTGGCCTGCCGGCCAGGCGCTGTGGCAGTCCTTTCATCTCGAAGATCCGTTCGGCCTGTCGTCACAGTTCGTGGGCCTGGCAAACTTCGCAGACCTCCTGTCCAGCAGCGACTACACCGATTCATTCCGCATCACTGCGGTATTTTCGCTGCTTGTTGCCATACTAGGGCTCGCCATCTCGTTGTTGCTGGCCGTCATGGCAGACCGCGCCGTCAAGGCGGCCGGCGTCTATAAAACCCTTCTGATCTGGCCCTACGCCGTCGCCACAGCGGTGGCTGGGGTGCTCTGGCTGTTCCTGTTCTCGCCTTCCGTTGGCATCCTCGCCGTTATGCTCAGTAAGCTTGGCATAGGCTGGAACCCACGCCTGAACGGCAACGATGCCATGACACTGGTCGTGATCTCCGCCGTCTGGAAGCAGATTTCCTACAACTTTCTTTTCTTTCTCGCCGGGCTCCAGGCCATCCCACGCTCGCTGATCGAAGCAGCCGCGATTGATGGCGCCGGCCCGCGGCGCAGGTTCTGGACGATCGTCTTTCCCCTGTTGTCGCCCACCACCTTCTTTCTGCTGATCATCAATGTGATCTACGCGTTCTTCGACACCTTCGCCATTATCGACATCATCACGCAGGGCGGTCCGGGTACCGACACTTCCATCCTGGTCTACAAGGTGTACAACGCCGGCTTCAAAGGCCTGGATCTTGGCTCATCCGCCGCACAGTCCGTAATCCTCATGCTGATCGTGATTGCACTCACCGTCGTGCAGTTTCGCTATATCGACCGCAAGGTCAATTACTGACACGCGCCCGCAACCGACTCTTCAAGCCTACGCACCATGATCGAACGCCGACCTGTCCTGGATATCGTCACCCACATTGTGCTCATCGTCGGGGTGGCGATCATTGCATTCCCGCTTTACGTCACTTTTGTAGCATCGACCCAGACCGCGCAGGAGGTCGCCGCTGCGCCCATGTCACTGATGCCGGGCGGCCACTTCATCGAAAACTACGCGCGCGTGCTCACGGGCGACGCCATCAACACCCCGGCCGTTGCGCGCATGATGTGGATCAGCACTGTCATGGCCCTGGTTATCGCCATCGGTAAGATCGCTATTTCCATGCTCTCCGCCTTTGCTGTAGTGTATTTCCGCTTCCGTTTCCGCATGTTTTTCTTCTGGATGATCTTCGTCACCCTCATGCTGCCGGTCGAGGTGCGAATCGCGCCCACCTACAAGGTAGTCGCGGATCTGGGCATGCTCAACACGTACGCGGGCCTCACCCTGCCGCTCATCGCCTCGGCAACCGCCACCTTCCTGTTCCGGCAGTTTTTTCTTACTGTTCCCGATGAGCTGATTGAGGCCGCACGGATCGACGGCGCCGGCCCCATGCGATTTTTCCGCGATGTGCTGCTGCCGCTGTCACGCACCAGCATCGCCGCCCTCTTCGTGATCCAATTCATCTACGGCTGGAACCAATACCTGTGGCCGCTCATCATCACCACCGAAGAAAACATGTACCCGGTGGTCATTGGTATCAAGCGCATGATTTCGGGCGGCGATTCCGTCACAGAATGGAACCTGGTCATGGCTACAGCAATGCTGGCGATGATCCCGCCCGTGGCGGTCGTCATCTTCATGCAGAAGTGGTTCGTCAAGGGCCTGGTAGACGCCGAAAAATAAGCCGGCTGGCCGCACTATACATAGAACTGGATGCACACATGGCAACGCTGAGTTTCCGCAACGTAAGCAAAACCTATCCCAACGGCATTGCCGTGATCCATGGCATAAGCATGGATATCAAGGACGGCGAATTCATCGTCATCGTCGGCCCGTCGGGCTGTGGCAAATCCACGCTGATGCGCATGGTGGCAGGCCTCGAAAGCGTAACCAGCGGCGAGATCGCCATCGACGGGAAGGTTGTCAACAATCTGGAGCCAGCCGAGCGCGATATTGCGATGGTGTTTCAGAACTACGCGCTTTACCCCCACATGAGCGTGTTCGACAACATGGCCTATGGCCTGAAGATACGCAAGCTCAGCAAGGCAGAGATCCAGCGCAAAGTGCAAGACGCCGCGCGCATACTCGAGCTGTTGCATCTGCTCGACCGTCGTCCCGGCCAACTGTCAGGGGGCCAGCGCCAACGGGTGGCCATGGGGCGGGCAATCGTACGCGACCCAAAAGTCTTCCTGTTCGATGAGCCCTTGTCCAATCTGGACGCGAAACTGCGCGTGCAGATGCGGCTCGAGATCCAGAAGCTGCACCGCCGCCTGGGCACCACCAGCCTGTACGTCACGCACGATCAGGTAGAAGCGATGACACTGGCCCAACGCATGGTTGTGATGAACAAAGGTGTGCCCGAACAAATCGGCACCCCGGTCGAGGTATTCGAACGCCCCGCATCGGTCTTTGTGGCAAGCTTTATTGGCTCGCCGCCCATGAACCTGATCCCGGTGCAGCTTGATGCCGAGCGGCGGGTCCACGACGAAAACGGCCAAGTACTCGATTTCGATGCCGCGCAAGCGCCCGCCTCGCTGGCCAGCCGCAAGGCCCTGCTTGGCATGCGGCCAGAGCATATCGCCTTGCATACAAGCGGCCTTGCCATCACAATCGAAATGATCGAAATTCTCGGATCCGAGCAACTGATCCACGGCCGGCACGGCGACACCCCGGTGGTATTGCGCTGCCCGATCGGCCTGACGCGCGAATACCCGCTGCAGACGGGCGAAGCGGTGCAGGTTGGCCAGGATGGCATCCATCCGCTGCATTGGTTCGACCCGGAAACCGGTAAACGCGTCGACGCGTAACCGCTATACCGCAACAAGCGCAGGGTCACATATCCCCAACCTGCCTGCCGCGGCCACGAGGGCCCTGCCGCCGAGAAAGCACGGCAGCCCCCAGGAGATAGGCTGCCATACCAGCCATGCGCGCGACCCTTCCGTGGCGAGCGGGCGGCAGCCAGGGCGGCGCCTGCGTTCATGCCTATTGTGCTAACAAGATGGCGGCAAAAAACCCCGCGAAACCAGGCCTAGTTCTGGCTGCGCGGGGTTCAGAGACGGCGTACAAGCTGTGACGCCTGTGCGCCGACTGGGCCTGTGTGGCCTTTTTATTGTTTGTTGTTATTGATAAACCGATTTGCTGCCGTCTTTATGCCATTTGAAGACGTCAAACTTGAACTCTTTCAGGTCGCCCTGCTTGTTCCAGGAAATTTCGCCGATTGGCGTCTTGACGGCATGGCTGTGCAGGTATGCAGCAACCTTGGCAGGGTCATCCGCGCCTGCGCCCTTGATGCCGGCGGCAATGGCCTGCATGGCTGAATAGGCAGTGAGCTGGAAAGCGCCGCTGGGGTCGCGGCCCTTGTCTTTGAAGGCCTTCACAATCTCGGCGTTGGCCGGATTTTTGGTGAAGTCTGCCGGCAAGGTAACCAACATGCCTTCGACTGCAGCACCCGCGATGGCGTTGATATCGGGGTTGCCTACACCCTCAGGGCCCATGAACTGCGCCTTCAGGCCTTGCTCCGAACCCTGGCGCAGCAGCAGGCCCATTTCAGGGTGATAGCCGCCGTAATAGACGAAATCAGCGCCCGTGGTCTTGAGCTTGGTGATGACGGCTGAGTAATCGGAATCGCCCGCGTTGATGCCTTCGAACAGCACGACGTCAACGCCCGCCTTCTGCAGATCGTTGCGCACAGCGCTTGCGATGCCCTGGCCGTAAGACTGCTTGTCGTGCAGAACCGCAACCTTCTTGGGCTTGATCTTTTCGATGATGAACTTGGCCGCTGCGGGACCCTGCTGGTCGTCGCGGCCGATGGTGCGGAAGATGGTTTCGTAATTCTTGCCATCGGTGACCGCCGGCGAAGTGGCCGAGGGCGTGACCATGACAATGCCTTCGTTGTTGTAGATGTCGGTGGCGGCAATGGTGGCGCCCGAGCATACATGGCCAACCACATAATGGATGCCATCGTTGACAACACGATTGGCGACCACGGGGCCTTGCTTGGGTTCGCAGCCGTCATCGAGCACCACGGCTTCGAAGGTGTTGCCACCGCCCTTAGCGTTGAGTTGTTCGATGGCGGTGTCAACACCCTGCTTGACCATGTCGCCGTATTGCGTGACGGGGCCGGTGAACGGACCGGCAATGGCAATTTTGATCGTGGCGGCCGCTGCGGGGCCTGCCATAAGCATACCCGCGGCCAAGCCGAGTGCGGCGGCGACGGGGGTAAAGCGAACTTTCATATAGCCTCCTCGAAGTGCGCTATCCAGATACGCTGCCAAGCATACACTGAACCCATGCCGCATAGCCCGCCCCAGTTGAAAACTCAGGGTTATTACTGAACGTTACGACAGACGCCCGGCACGGCGTTGACCAGCAGCCCTGTACGAGCGCATTACAACTGCCACCGGGCTGCGCATGGCCGCATGCGAGGCGGCCAGCCGCTACGATCGGGCAACGAAACCCCGCGCCAGCGTCACTGCAGCATGCTGCGCAGCATCCAGGCGTTCTTCTCGTGCACATCCAAGCGTTGGGTGAGCAGATCAACGGTAGGTTGGTCGTCGACCGCGTCAGCCTTCTTGAGGGCCTGGCGCGCTGTCTTGGCGACTGCCTCGTTGCCCTTGACGAGCAGTTCGATCATGGCTGTTGCGTTCGGCACCGTCGCAACTTCGTTGATCGACGACAGCGCTGCGTATTGCGCATAGGTGCCGGGCGCGAAATGCCCCAAAGCGCGGATGCGCTCGGCAATGCTGTCCAGCGCCTGCCAGGCTTCGGTGTACTGCGTCATGAACATATTGTGCAGCGTATTAAACTGCGGGCCGGTGACGTTCCAGTGGAAGTTGTGCGTCATCAAATACAGCGTGTAGGAGTCCGCCAGCATCTTGGATAGCTCGGCGGCCACAGTCGCACGGTCTTTGTCTGAAATACCGATGTCGATGTCGAGGCCTTTTTCCGCGGGCGCGGTGCTCTTGGCTGCATCGGGTTTGCGCTCTTTTGCCATGATGGATCTCCTTGATGAGCATTGGACGCTATGCACGGAACGCGGCGTGGCGTATCCATGCATTCGAAGAAGGGCTCAGGATATCACGGCAAAGTAGTTCGAAATGTGTTGCGCGGCATGAGATTTATTGATCGGCGTGATAGCCGTCAGCTACGCGGCGCACGGCAGCATTCACTTCGGCGCCTACCACCCCGAAATTGCCAGCACTCTCACGCCGGCTCGGCGGCGGCCGGCACAGTATCCAGGTAGTTGACGCCGGGCAACGCGCAATCATGGATGGCCTTGATCAAGGCGTCGATGGCGGCGGGACGGGGGAAACTCTTGCGGTTGACCAACACGACGCGACGGTCGGGCACCGGCTTCTTGAACGGTATGTAGGAGAGCAGGTGGTTCTCGATGCCCGGCATGGAAAGCGAACTGGCCGGCAGCACCGTCACGCCGAGGCCGGCCGCCACCATGTGGCGTATGGTCTCGAGCGACGAGCCTTCGAAGGTGCGCTGGATGCCTTCGCTGGATGCCGAAAACCGCGACAACTCAGGGCATACTTCAAGCACTTGGTCACGAAAGCAATGCCCCGTTCCCAGCAGCAGCATAGTCTCGTCCTTCAACTGAGTGGCGTCAATTTCCTTCCTGTTGCTCCAGGGGTGGTTCTTGGGAATCGCCACCAGGAACGGTTCGTCGTAGAGTGGGTGCACCGACAGCCCTGCATCCGGTATGGGCAGCGCCAGGATGGCACAGTCGATTTCGCCTTGGCGCAAAAGCTCCAGCAGCCGAGCCGTGAAATTCTCCTGCAGCAGCAGCGGCATCTGCGGCGTGGCCTCGATCTGCGTGGGCACCAGCCTTGGCAGCAGATATGGGCCTATGGTGTGGATGACACCCACGCGCAGCGGGCCGGCCAGCGGGTCATGCCCCTGGCGGGCGATCTCACGCAGCTGCGCGCCTTCTTCCAGCACGCGCTGGGCCTGTGCCACAATGCGCAGCCCGATGGGTGTAATGCCGACCTCGGCGCCGCCACGCTCGAACAGCACCACGCCCAACTCATCCTCAAGCTTGCGTATGGCGACAGACAGCGTGGGCTGGCTGACGAAGCAGGCCTCGGCGGCCCGGCCGAAATGGCGCTCACGCGCAACGGCAACAATATATTTGAGTTCAGTCAGGGTCATGGTGGAGTTCTCGCGGTAAATCTGGCTAGCTTCTCAGGTAATCCTCACGGTCCTTCATCCAGCGCCGCAAATGCGCGGCAGCATAGTCCGGATACTTTGTGCGCATATCGACCGCCGCCTGCCGCGCCTGTTCGACCAGGGACGCATCGGTGTCCAGGCTGGCAAAGCGCAGCAATGCCTGACCGGACTGCCTGACACCCAGGAACTCACCCGGGCCGCGCTGTTCGAGATCACGCCGCGCGATCTCGAAGCCATCCGTCGTTTCGTACATTGCTCGCAGGCGCTGGCGCGCCACCATGCTCAGCGGCGCCTGGTACATCAGCACGCACACCGAACGCGCGCTGCCGCGCCCTACCCGGCCGCGCAACTGATGCAACTGGGCCAACCCGAAGCGCTCGGCATGTTCAATGATCATGAGGGAGGCATTGGGTACATCCACCCCAACCTCGATTACCGTGGTCGCCACCAGTAGGTCGGTCTGCCCATCGCGAAAGGCCTGCATAACCGCCTGCTTCTCGGTTGGCGCCATCTTGCCGTGTATCAGCGCCACGCGCAGATCAGGCAGCGCCTGCGCCAGGCGCGCATGTGTATCGACAGCCGTCTGCAACTGCAGCGCTTCGCTTTCTTCGACCAGCGGACATACCCAGTAGGCCTGGCGACCCTGCCTCACTTCGGCTGTCACGCTGCCCAACACCTCGTCGCGCCGAGAGTCGGCGATCAGCTTGGTTACCACTGGTGTACGACCAGGAGGTAGTGCATCGATGGCGGACACATCCAGGTCAGCGAAGAAGGTCATGGCCAAGGTGCGCGGAATCGGCGTGGCGCTCATATTGAGCTGGTGCGGGATCAACGCCCCGTCTTCCCCCTTGCGGCTGAGCGCCAGCCGCTGGCCCACACCGAAGCGGTGCTGCTCATCGAGAATCACCAGACCCAGGCGGGCAAAGGCGATCCTGTCTTGAATCAGCGCCTGCGTCCCCACGACAAGGTCGGCCTGGCCAGACTCAGCGTCCGTCACTGCCTGCCGCCGCGACGCCGCAGACATGCTGCCGGTAAGCCAGGCCACCCGCACACCCAGCGGCTCCAGCCAAGCCGCAAGCTTGTGAAAATGCTGTTCGGCCAGGATTTCGGTGGGCGCCATAATGGCCACTTGGCAACCAGCGGACACGGCTTGCGCGGCGGCAAACGCCGCCACGATAGTCTTGCCGCTACCCACATCCCCTTGCAGCAAGCGATGCATGGGGAAGGAGCGCGCCAGATCAGCCGAGATTTCAGCGATTACGCGTTGTTGTGCATCAGTGAGCGTAAACGGCAAATTGGCCAGCAGCGTCTTTGACAGGCCCGCGTCGGGCGGGAGCGGCGTAGCCCGCTGGCGGCGCCGCGCGGCCCGCGCAGCCGCCAGCGACAACTGCTGCGCCAGCAGCTCATCGAACTTGATGCGGGCCCAGGCTGGATGGCCGCGCTCGATCAGATCGTGATAAGAAACATTGGCCGGCGGATGATGCAGCACGCGAATGGCCTGTGCAAAAGGAATCAGCCCATACTGCTCGCGCAGCGCATCAGGCAAGGTATCGGACAAGTCCGCCCGCCCCAGCGCTTGGTCGATCGCCTTGCGCAGACTAGCCTGTGAAAGGCCGTCTGTGGTGGGGTATACGGGCGTGAGCGCCTGCGGCAGTGGTGCACCGGCGGCGCTGACTTTAGGGTGCACCATTTCGTAGCCGCCAAAGCCGCCGCGAACCTCGCCGCGTACGCGCAGGCGCCTGCCCGCCTCCACCTGTTTTTGCTGGCTGGGGTAGAAATTGAGCCATCGCAGCGCCAACTGGCCGGAGTCGTCTTCGAGTACCGCCTGCAGTTGCCGGCGTGGCCTGAACAGTACCTCGCTGCGCACGACCTCGCCCTCCACCTGGCCGCTCATGCCAGGCATGAGCGAGGCGATAGGTACGATGCGGGTTTCGTCTTCATACCGCAGCGGCAGGTGAACGATGAAATCTGCCGGCTCGCGCAGGCCCAGGCGACCAAAACGGCGCTGCAATGCCGACGCCCCCTGCTCGTCTTGCGCCTTGGCGGGCGCAGCCTTGCCGCTCGACGCACGGCGACCGGCCGCCCGACCGCTGCCGCCCGGCACATCGACGGCGCCGTTGGCGGGTGCCCGCGTAGCAGAGCCCATAGGCCGCTTCAGATGACGACGACCGCTTCCACTTCGAACTGCGCACCTTTGGGCAGACTGGCTACGCCCAGTGTGGAGCGGGCGGGATATGGCTGGGGAATAAAGTCTGCCATGATGGCATTGGCGCTGGCGAACTTTGACAGATCGGTCAGGAAGAGCGTGAGCTTGACGATATTGTCCAGCGTGCCGCCGGCTTCTTCGATTACTGCCTTGAGGTTGGCGAACGCCTGGCGCACCTGCCCTTCGAAGTTCTCGGATACCAGATCGCCGGTGGCGGGTTCGAGACCGATCTGACCGGAAAGATAGACCGTTTTGCCGCCATTGACAGCGATGGCTTGCGAATATGGCCCCACTGCGGGGGGGGCTGCATCGGTGTGGATGACTTGCTTGCTCATGTGTGCGCCTTTGTGCTTTGTTGAACGATCCCTGACGCGGTGGCACGACCGACAACCCCTGGCCGCCCCGCATTAAACGCCGTGTTGAATACTATTGGAGTTTAATCTGCTATAGCCAAAACTAAAAGCCCCTTTCTTGGCCGAACGCGGACGATGCGACGAGAAAAGGGCCGGAGGGGAACCGCGAGCGTTGACACCTTGAACGTTTCACCGAGCATCGTTGCGCGGCAAAACGGCGATGCGGAAAGCATGCAGTGGTATTGAGTAGCGAGGCGTGCACTACTGGGTTGGGGCAAGCACTGCGGCCACTGCCGCCATTTAATCAATGGTGGCAGTGGCCGCAGTTTATTCGGCAACAGTACCGATGTTTTTCATTTATCCACGAAAGCGCGTTCGATGACGTAATCGCCCGGCTGACCTACGCCCGGTGAGGCCTCGAAGCCACGACTATCGAGCATGGCGCTGACATCGGCCAACATGGCCGGGCTGCCGCACAGCATGGCGCGGTCAACAGCGGGATCAAGCGGCGGCAGGCCGATATCCTGGAAGATTTGGCCGGTTTCGACCAGTTTGGTGATACGCCCGTTATGACGGAAGGGTTCGCGGGTGACGGTGGGATAGTAGATAAGTTTGTCACGCACGAGCTCGCCGAAGTATTCGTTGGCGGGCAGCTCATTTTCGATGTAGTTGGCGTAGGCAAGTTCGCTGATGTAGCGCACGCCATGCACCAGCACGACCTTTTCGAAGCGTTCGTAGATGTCGGGATCTTTGATGATGCTCATGAACGGCGCCAGGCCAGTGCCCGTGCCGAACAGGTACAGATGCTTGCCGGGGCGCAGGTCATCGGCGACCAAGGTGCCGACCGGCTTGCGGCTGACAAGCACCGAGTCGCCCGCCTTCAGGTGCTGCAGCCGCGAGGTGAGCGGGCCGTTTGGCACCTTGATCGAGAGAAACTCGAGATTTTCTTCGTAGTTTGCACTGGCGATGCTGTAGGCGCGCATCAGCGGTTTGCCTTCCACCTCAAGGCCAACCATGACGAAATGGCCGTTATGGAAACGCAGTGCCGGATCGCGGGTGGTGGTAAAGGAAAATAGCCGATCGTTCCAGTGATGAACGCTCAGGACCTGCTCAGTATTGAAGGCTGCCATATTGTTGAAAATGAAGCGCGCCGGATGCTGGTATCCAGGCCAACGCGCGTACTGGTATGTACTTGTTGACAAAGAAGATTTTATCCCACTTGCGGCACTGTCACATAAACACCGCACACCAGGCTTGATATGACGCAAATCCAGGCAGAAAACCGCAGCACGGATACGACGTTTCCTGACAAAATATTGAAAGCGATATCGGACTCTGGTATTGTTCTCAATGTTATATGAGAATCATTAGTATTTAAAACCCCATTAAGCTTTACAATCCGTTTTCGATCACGGCCCCGCATTACCCGCGGGGCCGTCTTTCCTTCCCCAATTTCCGGAGATACCGCTCATGTCCTTCGCCCCCAGGCTGCAACCCCTCTTTCGTGCTCTCACCTTGGCTGGCGCTGCCACCCTTGTCACCCTTCCTGGGGTCGCTCACGCCGCGGGCGGCGATGTCACGCTCTACACCACACGCGAACCCGGCCTCATCCAGCCGCTGCTCGATCAGTTTGCCAAAGACTCCGGCATCAAGGTCAACACGGTTTTCGTCAAAGACGGCCTGATCGAGCGCGTGAAGACCGAAGGCGACAAATCCCCGGCCGATGTGCTCATGACAGTCGACATCGGCAATCTGCTCGATCTGGTCGATGCCGGGATCACCCAGCCTGTCGATTCCAAGGTACTGAAGGAAACCATCCCCGCCAATCTGCGCGGCCAGGACAACCAGTGGTTCACGCTGTCGCTGCGTGATCGCGTCGCCTATGTCGCAAAAGATCTCGACCTGAAAGCCATCACGTACGAAAATTTTGCCGATCCCAAATGGAATAAAAAAGTCTGCATCCGTTCAGGCCAGCACCCTTACAACACCGCAATGATCGCGGCCATGATCGCGCACAACGGCACCGAAGCCACCGAAACCTGGCTGCGCAAGGTAAAGGACAACCTGGGCCGCAAGGCTGCGGGGGGCGATCGCGATGTAGCGCGTGATATCCTTGGCGGCATCTGCGATGTCGGTATCGCCAACGCCTATTATGTCGGCCGCATGAAGAACGCACAGCCCGGCTCCGACGCCTACAAATGGGGCGAAGCCATCAAGGTTGTGCGCCCCACGTTCGAGAAAAGCGGCGGCACGCACGTCAACATTTCGGGCGCCGCGGTCGCCAAGCATGCGCCCAACCGCAACAATGCAGTTGCGCTACTCGAATACCTGGTGTCCGACAAGGCGCAAAGCATGTACGCCAAGGCCAACTACGAATACCCGGTCAAGGCCGGCGTCGAACTTGATCCTGTGGTTGCCAGCTTCGGCGAACTCAAGGTCGATAATCTTGCGCTGACCGAGATCGCGAAACATCGCAAACAGGCCAGTGAATTGGTAGACAAAGTTGGCTTCAACAACTAAACCGCAACAACCGTTGATCAGCGCGCGCGCGGGTGCTTCCCTTTCTGGTACGCCCACCGCGCCTGGCAGCGTCCGCCAGGCCCGCGCTTCACAGCCGGCAGCCCTCACCACGGGGCCTGCCGGTTTTGCCTTGGGCCGTAAACTGCGAAATCTGCTCAAGGCTGGGGCGGGCTGGCCGCTCGCCGGCTTTGCCATCGCCGCCTGTGTGCTGGCACCCGTGCTGGCGCTCGCATGGTACGCCATGCAGGGGGAAGCAGGCCATTGGTCGCACCTCTGGGCGTTCGTGCTGCCCTCGGCCCTGGGCAACACATTGCTGCTGCTTGTTGGGGTTGGCACGCTGGTAGCCTGTCTGGGCGTGGGCGCCGCGTGGCTGATCACCGCATTCGATTTCCCCACGCGCGGTACGCTGTCATGGGCGCTGCTGCTGCCATTAGCCGTGCCGACATATATTGTGGCCTTCGCCTACCTCGACCTGCTGCACCCCATCGGGCCCATACAATCACTCATTCGCGATCTTCTCGGCTACGACAGCCCGCGCCAGTTCCGTCTGCCCGATCTGCGCTCCCTGCCGGGGGCCATCTTCCTGCTTGGTTTCGTACTCTACCCATACGTCTACCTGAGCACCCGCATCATGTTTTCCACACAGGCGGCCAGCCTGCTGGAAGCGGCAAGGGTGCTGGGCGAATCCAGCCGCAGTGTGTTCTTTCGCGTGGCCTTGCCTATGGCGCGCCCCGCCATCGCAGTCGGTGTGAGCCTGGCGCTGCTCGAAACGCTCAACGATATCGGCGCTTCCGAATTCCTGGGTGTGCAGACGCTCACCGTGTCGGTCTACACCACCTGGATCACCCGCAATGACCTTGCCGGCGCCTCGCAAATTGCACTGGCCATGTTGGCCATCGTCGCTGTGCTGATCGTAGCCGAGCGCATGGGGCGGCGGCGCCAGCGCTATGCGGGCACGCAACGCGCGCGTACGGTGCAGCCTATCAAGCTGCGCGGCTCATCCGCCTGGCTCGCCTGCCTGCTTGGCTGGCTGCCTGTTGTAATCGGCTTTGTGGCCCCCGCGCTGTATTTGCTCAATGAAACCGTCAAGCGTCTTCATGAGGTCGGTTCAATATCCGAGCAGTTGTTGCACAGTGCCGGCAATACCGTTTTTATTGCCCTGGCCGCCACGGCACTTACGCTGGCATGCGGCCTTGTCGCCACCTGGGCCGTGCGCTGTGCCCGGCAATCGTCGCGCACGGCCGAACGGCTGGCGCAAGCCAGCGCACGGGTCGCCACCAGCGGCTACGCCCTGCCCGGTACTGTGTTGGCGATCGGGCTGCTGATGCCCTTCGTGCTGGCCGACCATGCTATCTCCGCGCTCTGGCAGATGCTGGGCAGGCCCGACCCGGGCCTCATCCTCATGGGCAGCGGTGCGGCGCTCGTGCTTGCCTATATGATCCGCTTTCTTGCCATCTCCATCGGCGGCATTGAAGCGGGCCTGGCGCGCATTCCGCCTTCTATGGAACAAGCTGCCCGGCTGCTGGGTGAAACACCCGCCGGCACATTGCGTCGCGTCCATCTGCCGCTGCTGCGGCCAGCATTGGGCGCGGCAGCGCTGCTGGTGTTCGTCGACGCCATGAAAGAGCTGCCCGCGACGCTGCTGCTGCGCCCAGTAAACTTCGAGACACTGGCCACCTGGCTGTATGCCGAGGCGGCGCGCGGTACTTACGAAGAAGGCGCCGTGGCCGCGCTGGCGATCGTGCTGGCCGGCCTAGTGCCTGTCATTCTGCTCGCACGCACGCAGTTCAGAACCAACCAATAATCACCGCATCATCGCACCATGTCCGCCCTGCTTACTCTTGAAGGCATCTCTCTCGCCTATGAAACCGCCAACGGCTTGGTGCCTGCGGTGCGCGATCTCTCGATCTCGCTCGACAAGGGCACCATTGCCTGCCTGTTGGGTGCCTCGGGCTGCGGCAAAACGACGGTGCTGCGCGCCATTGCCGGCTTCGAACCGCTGCGCGCCGGCCGCATTGTCCTGGATCATACCGTGCTGTCCACCGTCAATGCACGGGTTCCCCCCGAACAGCGCCGGGTAGGCATGATGTTCCAGGACTATGCGCTTTTCCCCCACCTCACAGTGGCAGGCAACGTCGGTTTCGGGCTGCGACGCTGGGACAGGCAACGCCGTGAAGCCCGGATTGAAGCGCTGCTCTCTCTCACGCATCTTGAAGGTTCAGCCAAACGATATCCCCACGAACTGTCAGGCGGGCAGCAGCAGCGTGTCGCGCTGGCGCGCGCCCTGGCACCCGAGCCCGAACTGCTGCTACTGGATGAACCGTTTTCGAATCTGGACGTGGACACGCGCGAGCACTTGGCATTCGAAGTGCGCGATATCCTGAAACAAACAGGGCATACCGCCATATTGGTCACGCACAACCAGGCTGAGGCCTTCGCCATTGCCGATCGCATTGGCATCATGAAAGACGGCGCTATCGTGCAGTGGGACAGCCCCTACGGCTTGCACACCAACCCGGTTTCGCCCTTCGTGGCCAACTTTATCCGCCGCGAAGCCCTGATGGCTCAGCGTGCGCAAGCCTACTTGCGCGGCGAGGCGCACTGACCTGAAAACGGGGCTGGCGCGCACGCCAATCAACACATGCGATGCGTGGGCACGGCGGCGGCGCCTGCGAAGTTTTCCCGCAATCTGACGCATCCTCACCGGCTATCCGCAGCACGCAGCGCTCGCATATCGTTGCAGGCGCCGCCGCCCTCATCGCTCACTCAATACCCAGTTCACTGCATTTGCGCGTCAGCGTGTTGCGGCCTATGCCCAGGCGCTGGGCAGCTTCCATGCGGCGGCCACGGCAGTATTCAAGCGCAGTCTGGATGAGTACACGCTCAAAGTCACGGCTCAGTGTGGTCATGATGGCCGGCTCGTTGCGCGCGAGGCGAGCCTGGGCTTCTAGTTCGAGCAAGCCCAGCCAGCCGCGCGCAGTGTCTAGTTGACCAGCGAGGGTAGGCGCCAGCGCGGGCTGAACCGTCTGCGCCGCCGATGTTGGCTGCTCCAGCAGCTCCGCCCTGGTTGCATCCGCGGTGTGCCTTTGAGGCGACGCCAGCGCGCCCCCCCCGCCTTGATTCGCATCGCCGCCGGGGGCACCCTGCCCAGCCGCGCCGTCGGTGGCCGCAGCGGCCAATACCTCGGGCGGCAGATCCTTGGCCTCGATAAGCTGGCCAGATGACATGACAGTGAGCCACTGACAGAAGTTTTCTAGCTGGCGGATATTGCCCGGATAATCGAATGCCGAGAGGGCCTGCATGGCCTCGGACGTGAGGCGCCGCACCGGCACGCCAAGGTCGTTGGCGCTGTTCTGCATGAATAGCCGCACCAGCGCTGGTATGTCTTCCTTGCGTTCGCGCAAAGGAGGCAGGCGCAGGCGGATCACATTGAGCCTGTGGAACAAATCCTCCCGAAAGCGCCCTTCGGTCACGCGCTGCTCAAGCGGTTGATGTGTGGCAGCGACGATGCGGGCATCGGCGTGGATAGCCTGAGAACCCCCAACCCGATAAAAGCTGCCTTCGGCCAGTACGCGCAGCAAACGCGTCTGCAACTCGAAAGGCATGTCACCGATTTCGTCCAGAAACAGCGTGCCACCCCGTGCTTCCTCGAAGCGGCCGCGGCGCTGCTGCGTAGCGCCAGTGAAGGCGCCGCGCTCATGGCCGAAGAGCTCGGCCTCCAGCAGATCCTTGGGAATAGCCGCCGCATTGACAGCCACAAACGGACCGTTGGCCCGATTGCTGTGCGTGTGCAGAGCGCGGGCGATCAGTTCTTTGCCGGTGCCGGATTCGCCCGTGATCAGCACGGTCACGTTCGATGCCGCCAACCGCCCAATCGCACGAAACACCTCTTGCATCGCGGGCGCGGAAGATTGCATCATCAGGCGCTCGGGGCTGCTGGCCGCCGGCGTTTCAGCCCCGTCGGCATTTGTGCCGGATTGCACCGCGCGCTGTATCAAGGCAATGGCTGCGTTGACGTCGAAGGGCTTGGGCAGGTAATCGAATGCGCCCTTCTGAAACGCCGCCACCGTGCTGTTCAAATCGGTATAAGCGGTCATCACGATAACCGGCAATGCGGGGCATTGCGTCTTGACGCGCTTGAGCAAGGACAGGCCATCCTGGCCAGGCATGCGGATGTCGGTCACCAGTACGGCCGGCGTATCGTGTTCGAGTGCATCCAGCATGTCCGCGGCGTTTGCAAACCCCTGCGCCGGGATAGCGACCCGAGCCAAGGCTTTCTCCAGCACCCAGCGGATGCTTTGGTCGTCGTCGATGATCCACACTGCTTTCATGCTTTGCTCCGTCATCGCAGGCGCTGCGCGCGCCCGCACTTGGCGTTCATGGGGATTCAAGCGGAAGCACCATCCGGAACTCCGTGCGCCCCGCGTAGGAATCGAACTCCACGATACCGCCGTGCTGCTGGGTGAATTCCTGTGCCAGACTCAGCCCCAAGCCGGTGCCGCTCGGCCGTCCGGTAACCAGAGGATGAAAAATTTTGTCGCGCAGTTCGGGCGGAACACCGGGGCCGTTGTCGATCACCGACACAATAAGGCCCATGCGGGCCTGGTGGCCACCCAGCAGCAATTGGCGCCCCACGCGGGTGCGCAAAATGACGCGCGGTGCGCCGTCGTGGGGCGCATGCTCAGTGAGCGCTTGCGCTGCGTTGCGGGCAATGTTCAGCAGCGCCTGCAGCAGGCGTGCAAAATCGCCCTTTAAGTCCGGTGCCGAGGCATCGTAATCGCGTACAAACTGAATGTGCGGGAATTCGGCCGACAACAGCGTATAAACACGCTCGCAGACTTCATGGATATTGAGCCAACCCATCACCAGCGACTCACCCTGCGGGGAAATCAGGCGATCGACCAAGCCACCCAAGCGGTCGGCTTCGGCAATGATGACTTGCGTATACTCGCGCAGGCTGTCGTCGCCGAGCTCGGCTTCGAGCAGTTGTGCCGCCCCGCGTATGCCACCCAGCGGGTTTTTGACTTCATGCGCCAGATTGCGCAGGGATTCGCGCTGCGCGGTGAGCTCGTTGGCAAGCTGCTGGTGGCGATCCAACAGAATGTGGTGTTCGATGACCCGCGCTTCTACCAGCGCAGCCCAGGGCTGCTGGTGCAGGGGCACCACCGCCAGGCTGATGGCCTGCTGGCGCCCCCAGCGCGTCATGATCAGATCCTGGCGCAGGATGCCGAACTTACCTTCGATGGCATCGGGCAGCCGCTCGCAAAGTGCACCGTGGGCATCCAGCAGCCTGCCCAGCAATTGCCCCGCAAGCTGTCTGCGCGACAGGCTGAAAAGCTCTTCGGCGGCCGTGTTGGCGTGCAGGATGCGCCCGTCGTGATCCAGAAACAGCACGGCGGTCGAAAGCAGGTCGTAGCTGGCTGGTTCCATCAAGTTTCCTTCTGTAGCGCGCGGCGCGGATGCGCCCTCCAGCGGCATAAATCCTTCGCGGGCTTTGCCGGGCGGTGACGAACGCGCCGACGCTTTCAGGCGGTGAACTTTGCTGGGTGCATACGCTTTCGCCCGCTGCCGGCGGCCTGCGCGTGCATGCACGCGCAGACCTGCAACCTTACAAGCTGTAGTACATATCGAACTCGATCGGGTGCGTGGTCATGCGCAGGCGCGTGACTTCGCTCATCTTGAGTTCGATGTAGGCATCAAGCATGTCGTTGCTGAACACGCCGCCACGGGTGAGAAACTCACGGTCGCGATCCAGGGCGTCCAGTGCTTCTTCAAGCGAGGCGCACACGGTCGGGATCTTCGCATCTTCTTCCGGCGGTAGGTCGTACAAGTTCTTGTCGGCCGGATCACCGGGATGGATCTTGTTCTGCACACCATCCAGGCCCGCCATCATCAGCGCCGCAAACGTCAGGTAGGGGTTGGCCAGCGGATCGGGGAAGCGGGCCTCAACACGACGCGCCTTGGGGCTGCCCACATAGGGAATGCGAATGGAGGCCGAGCGGTTGCGAGCCGAGTATGCCAGCTTGACGGGCGCTTCGTAGTGCGGCACAAGACGCTTGTAGGAGTTGGTGCCAGGATTGGTGATGGCGTTGAGCGCCTTGGCATGCTTGATGATGCCGCCAATATAGTAAAGCGCGAACTCGGACAGGCCGGCGTAGCCGTTGCCGGCGAACAGATTCTGGCCGTCCTTCCAGATGGACTGATGTACGTGCATGCCCGAGCCATTGTCGCCCACGATAGGCTTGGGCATGAAGGTGGCCGTCTTGCCATAGACATGCGCAACGTTGCGGATCGTGTACTTGAGAATCTGGTTCCAGTCGGCGCGCTGCACCAGGGTGGAAAACTTAGTGCCGATCTCAAGTTGGCCAGGCGCCGCCACTTCATGGTGATGGATCTCGACCGGTACGCCCTGCTGCTCGAGCAGCAAGCACATTTCGCCGCGCATGTCCTGGAAGGAATCGACCGGAGAAACAGGCACATAGCCGCCTTTGAGGCCCGGGCGGTGCCCCGTGTTGCCGCCCTCAACATCCAGGCCGCGCGACCAAGGCGCCTCTTCAGACTTGACCTTGACGAAGCACCCGGACATGTTGTCGTCCCAGCTCACACCGTCAAAGACAAAGAATTCGGGTTCAGGGCCGAAGTAAGCGGTATCGCCCAGGCCGCTGGACTTCAGATAGGCTTCGGCACGCTTGGCCAGCGAACGCGGGTCGCGGCTGTAGCCCTTCAGGTCGGAAGGTTCGACGACGTCGCAGGTAAGGTTGAGCGTGACTTCTTCACGGAAAGGATCCAGGCGGGCCGAGCCAGCGTCCGGGATCAACAGCATGTCAGAGGCCTCGATCCCCTTCCAGCCAGCGATCGAGGAGCCGTCGAAGGCCACACCCGACTCCAGTTTCTCTTCGTCCACCGAATGCGCGGGAACGGTCAGGTGATGCTCTTTGCCGAGCGTATCGGTGAAGCGAAAATCGACGAACACGACCTCACGGTCTGCGATCAGCTTGGTAACGTCTTCGGGAGTGGACATAAAGGCTCCAGGGGAGGATAAATACAGAACAGGGCTGCGATATGAGACAAAAAGCAATACGCGTGCCAGATTTGCTGGGCCCGATTTTGCTGAAAACGCGGCCTGCCATGCGGCGGGAGGGCGCGTAACGCCCCGTTATGGGGCGGCACGCACATTAATGGTGCATATTTTAGTGCATAGCCAGTGCGATGCGCTGTTTACGCGACGCATCCCGGCAACGTTTCAGGGCAGAAACTCCGCCTGCAGGTCATTGAGGAAACGCCAGCCCAGTTCGCTGGCTTTCAGGCGCTCTCGGTCCGGATCCAGCAAGCCGCGGGCGGTTGCTCGCTCGATGGCGGGCATAATGGTAAGGATGGACTGCCCGGTATGCGCGATGAAGTCGCCGCGATCGACACCACCTTTCAGGCGCAGCGCGTTGAGCATGAATTCGAAGCCCAGGTCCTGCCACGGCACCTCGCGGTCTTCGGCGATATGGCTGCCATCGCGCCGAACCGCCTTGTCTATCCAAGAAGCTGGGTTGCGCAGGCGCGCCTGGCGCACAATGCGGTCGTGGAACGAGAGCTTGCCGTGCGCGCCGGGCCCAATACCAAGGTAATCGCCAAATTGCCAATAGTTGAGATTATGCCGACATTGCTGCCCGGGCTTGGCATAGGCAGATACTTCGTAACGCGACCAGCCGCCCTGCGCTGTCATGGCCACGATCATGTCCTGCATCGCGGCGCTGGCATCGTCGTCAGGCACGACAGGCGGGTACTTGGCGAAGACGGTATTGGGCTCCATCGTCAGGTGGTACAGCGATAAATGCCCGGTGCCGAAAGACATGGCTTCGTTAAGGTCGCGGGCGCAGCCTTCCAGCGATTGCCCCGGCAGCGCGAACATTAGGTCGAGATTGACGCGGTCCACCGCACGTTGCGCAATATCGATGGCCGCGCGCGCCTGCCGGCTGTCATGAATGCGGCCAAGGGCTGCGAGCGCGCCGTCGTCGAAGCTTTGTATGCCCAACGAGATGCGGTTCACGCCACTGGCAGCATAATCGGCAAATCGCCCCGCCTCTACTGTTCCTGGGTTGGCCTCCATGGTGATCTCGGCATCCGGCAATAAATTCAGGCAGGCGCGAAACAGAGCGAGCATTTGGTCCATTGCCGACGAGGAAAGCAGACTGGGCGTCCCGCCGCCAATGAACACCGAAATGACCTGACGGCCCCAAACCAACGGCAGCGCTTGTTCCAGATCAGCCTGCAAGGCCTCCAAGTACGCTTGCTCGGGTATCTCCCCGCCCGCCTCGTGGGAATTGAAATCGCAGTAAGGGCATTTGCGCACGCACCACGGCACGTGCACATAGAGCGACAGCGGCGGAAGGCTGCGCAGAATGGTGGCCCGCTGCTGCCCGCTTCCGGCAACCACGCCGGGCTGCCGCGAGGCCACGCGTACGGTGGGTGTGGTCATGACAGCGCACCCCTCACGCCTCTATCGTGCAAGCCTCGCAGCAACACCTGCAAGGCCTGGGCGCGGTGGCTGATTGCGTTTTTTTCCGCCGGGCTCAGTTCGGCGACGGTACGGCCCAGGCCGGGCAGGTAAAAATGAGGATCGTAGCCAAAGCCGTTCTCCCCCCGCGGGGAGTCGATGATTTCGCCCTCCCAGCGGCCCTCGGCAATGAGTGGCGTGGGATCCTGCGCCGATTGCACATAGACCAGCAGCGCAACATAACAGGCTCGGCGATCGGTGCAATCGGCCAACTCACGCACCAGGCGCTGATTATTGGCGGCATCCGACTTGGGACCACCCGCCAGCGCCGCGTAGCGTGCAGAAAACACGCCGGGCGCGCCATCCAGGGCGTGCACACACAACCCGGAATCGTCGGCCAATGCAGGCAGGCCGGTGAAGCTGCTGGCGTGGCGCGCCTTGGCCAGCGCGTTCTCGACGAAGGTTGAAAACGGCTCGTCAGCTTCGGGCACGCCCAGCTCGCCCTGCGCGACCATGACAATACCCGCCTGGCCAAGTATGGCGGAAAACTCTTTCAGCTTTCCGGCGTTGTTGGAAGCGAGCACGACTTTTGTGCCGGCGATGGCATTTGAGGAATATGTATCGTTGGAGGAATTCATGTCTTTACATCGGAGGTGTGCTGGCATCGCAGGCGGCGTCGGTGGCACCTTGCGCCAGAGTTTCGTCCTGTGCGCCGTCCCTGACCAGGAGGGATACCAGGTCTTTGGCGAAAACGGGCAGTTTGTCGAATTGCCGCACGCAGATGCTGAGCCGGCGCAGCGACCAGGAGTCGTTCAGGCCGATCATGGCCAGCGGCAGGCCCTGCACATAGCGCCGCGCGGCAGATTCTGGAATGACCCCAATCCCGACCTGTGCGGCGATCAGGCGGCATGCGGCCTCGAAGTTGCTGACTTCGACCCGGAATCGCAGCACGCGCCCGATTTCGTCGGCGGCCTGCAACAGAAAGCTGTGAATAGCGCTGGCCTCAAACAGGCCAACGTAGTCCCATGACAGAGTGGCGTCAAAATCCACCGAGACATGGGCGGCAAGCGGATGATCGCGGTGCGTGACCAGCACCAGGCGATCGGTGCGGTAAGGCAGGAATTCTATGTTTTCGCCGCCGCCGCTTTGCGCGGTGATACCGATATCGGCCGAGCCGTCGGCCACCGCCTTGACCACTTGGTAGCTGAGGCGTTCGCGCAGCTCGACATTGACCTCGGGGTGGGCGCTGAGGTAGCGGGCCAGCACATTAGGCATGAATTCATTCATGGCCGTTGTGTTGGCAAACACACGGATCTGCCCCTTGACCCCGCTGGCATACTCGCGGATGTCGCCGCGCAGGTGTTCGAGCTGGCGCAGCACAATGCGGGCGTGGCGCACGAACGCCTCGCCGGAGGGCGTGAGGGTGACGCCCTGGCTGTTGCGATACAGCAGCGCGGTGCCCAAGTGCTGCTCCAGGTTCTTGACGCGATTGCTGGCGGCAGGCAAGGAAAGAAACGAGCGCTCGGCTCCCTTGGTCATGCTTTGGGCACTTGCAACATTCACCATTAATTGCATGTCGATCAGGTCGAAATGCGTGGCCATCGTAACGATCTCGCGCAGTAGTGGGTTAAGAAAGCTTGCCGGCGATGCATGCCGCCACGGGGCAGGCCGACATCAGGGCGCGCAGCGCGCTCTTCATGAATTAGAAAGCCCCGCTTAAGCAAGCAATAATTGGCAAGCCGCGACGCTTGGGGCACAGTAGCGCAACGACAGCAATCCACCTCTATTGTAATAAACCCGGAATCCAAGCCATGACCAACCCGCACAACGACTTCCAGGACATCCGCGACGCCATCCGCGACCTGTGCGCACAGTTCCCGCCCGAATACTTTCGCAAGGTGGACGAAGAACGCGGCTACCCCGAAGCGTTCGTCAAGACGCTCACCGAAGCCGGTTGGCTGGCGGCGCTCATCCCCGAAGAATACGGCGGCTCGGGTTTGAGCCTCACAGCGGCCTCGGTCATCATGGAAGAGATCAACCGCAACGGTGGCAATTCGGGCGTGTGCCACGGGCAGATGTATAACATGGGCACGCTGCTGCGCCATGGATCCGACGCACAGAAAAACCTGTACCTGCCGCGCATTGCCAGCGGAGAGCTGCGCCTGCAGTCCATGGGCGTCACGGAACCCACCACCGGCACCGATACCACCAAGATCAAGACCACCGCGGTGCGCAAGGGCGACCGATATGTCGTGAATGGCCAGAAGGTATGGATCTCGCGCATCCAGCATTCCGACCTGATGATTCTGCTGGCGCGCACCACGCCGCTGGAGCAGGTGAAGAAGAAATCGGAAGGCATGTCGATTTTCATCGTTGACCTGCACCAGGCCATCGGCAAGGGCATGGAGGTGCGCCCCATCCCCAATATGGTAAACCACGAAACCAACGAGCTCTTCTTTGACAACCTGGAAATCCCTGCCGAGAACCTGATCGGCGAAGAAGGCAAGGGGTTCAAGTATATTCTCGACGGCCTGAACGCAGAACGCACGCTGATCGCCGCCGAATGCATTGGCGATGGTCGCTGGTTCATCGACAAGGTCTCGGCCTATGCGAAGGAGCGCATTGTATTCGGCCGCCCCATTGGTCAGAACCAAGGCGTGCAGTTCCCCATCGCTCGCGCTCACATCAATATCGAGGCAGCCAGCCTGATGCGTTTCGAAGCCTGCCGCCTGTTCGATGCGCACCAGCCCTGTGGCGCCCAAGCCAATATGGCCAAGCTGCTCGCGGCCGATGCTTCATGGGAGGCCGCCAACGCCTGCCTGCAATTCCATGGCGGCTTCGGCTTTGCCAACGAATACGACATCGAGCGCAAGTTCCGCGAAACGCGCCTGTATCAAGTGGCGCCGATTTCCACCAACCTTATCTTGTCGTACGTGGCCGAGCATATACTGGGCCTGCCACGCTCGTTCTGATCGCAAGCCAATGAAACAAGGCGGCCCCGCGCCGCCCTTCCCCCAACACTGTCAAATACCATCAGGCAAACATATCATGAGCCATCCCAGCGCTGAGCTTGCCGCCTTCGCCGCAGGCCTATCCTACGAAGAAATCCCCGACGCAGTGCTGCGCCGCACCGAAGACTTGATGCTGGATACGCTGGCATCGATATTGGCCGGTTCCAGCGCGCGGCCGGTGCAGGCCATCGGGCATTTCGCCGACGCCATGGGGCCTGCCAGCGGGCCTTCTGAAAACATGGTCACACGCAAGACTACCAGCCCATTGTTTGCCGCCATGGTCAACGCCGCCTCCGCGCATATGGTGGAGCAGGATGACGTGCACAACGGCTCGGTGTTCCACCCTGCCGCCGTGGTGTTCCCGCCTGCCATCGCAGCTGCCCAGGCCTTGGGCCGCACCGGCCGCGAACTGCTCACGGCCTGTGTCGCGGGCTATGAGGTCGGTATCCGCGTTGGCGAATTCCTGGGTCGGTCGCACTACAAAGTATTCCATACCACCGGCACAGCGGGTACGCTGGCGGCTG
Source organism: Paracandidimonas lactea (assembly GCF_021653995.1). Lineage (NCBI taxonomy): Bacteria > Pseudomonadati > Pseudomonadota > Betaproteobacteria > Burkholderiales > Alcaligenaceae > Paracandidimonas > Paracandidimonas lactea. The sequence continues at coordinate 405,762 of NZ_JAJJOZ010000001.1, read as the reverse complement.
CGGCGGCTGTGGGCCGGCTGCTCAACCTCACCGCCGAACAGATGCTCGACGCTTTTGGTTCGGCTGGCACCCAGGCCAGCGGCCTCTGGGAATTCCTGCGCGATGCGGCGGATTCCAAACAACTGCATACCGCCAAAGCGGCCGCCAGTGGCCTGACGGCCGCCTACCTGGCGCAAGAGGGCTTTACCGGCGCGCGCCGCATCCTGGAAGGCCCCCAGGGCATGGCGGCCGGCATGTCCAGCGACGCCAACCCCGCCAAGCTCACAGACGGGCTGGGCCAGCGCTGGACGGTACTCGAGACCTCCTTCAAATACCACGCCTCCTGCCGCCATACCCACCCTGCCGCCGACGCCCTGTTGGCACTGGTGCGTGAACACGGCCTGACGGCTGGCGATATCGAATCCGTTACGGCCCGTGTACACCAGGGCGCCATCGACGTGCTAGGGCCGGTGGTCAACCCCACCACCGTGCATCAGTCCAAGTTTTCGATGGGCACGGTGCTGGGCCTGATTGCCGTTCACCAGCGCGCCGGTCTGGCTGAATTCGATGCCGGCCTGGAAAACGCGCAGGTCAGCGACTTCCGTAATCGGGTGTCGATGGAACTGGACCAGGAGGTGGACACCGCCTACCCTGCACGCTGGATCGGCAAGGTTGCCGTGCGTACACGCGACGGGCGTACGCTGGAGAGCCGTGTGGACGAACCCAAGGGCGATCCGGGCAACACGCTGTCGCGCGCCGAGATCGAAGACAAGGCCCGCCGCCTGAGCACCTACCGCAACGCGGCTACGGCGCAAGAGGCGCAGGCCATTATTGACAAAGTATGGGCGATTGCCCGCGCGCCTATGGTGGGGCACTTCCTGGAGTAAACCCGTGTACGGGCTTGGCGATGGCAAGCGCCGGGCCTCGCTGCCTGCGCAGACAGCGCTTTGTGCAAACGCCAAACGGCAACGTATGCGTTGCCGTTTGGCATGTGTGCGTGCCATGCATGATTGCCCGGCGCTTGCCCGGCTTTGCCTGACGCCTGGGCTGGCTGCGTAAACTTCGCGGTTGTATAGGCGCGGGAATGCATACCGCGCCACGCGATCAGGCGCTTTCGAGCGCCTTTTTCTGTATGCCAATCAAGTCGGCGATGCCGTTCTGGGCCAGGTCCAGAAGGCTGTCCAACTGCTCGCGGCCGAAGGTCTGCCCCTCGGCGGTACCCTGCACCTCCACGAAATGGCCTGCGCCCGTCATGACGATATTCATGTCAGCGCCGCAGCCCGAGTCTTCGATATAGTCAAGATCCAGCACTGGCTGCCCCTCGTACAGGCCGACGGACACCGCCGCCACGTGATCGAGGACCGGCGAGGCGGCCAACTGCCCATCGGCCACCAGCCGCCGCATGGCCAGCGCGGCCGCCACCCAGGCGCCGGTAATGCTGGCGCAGCGTGTGCCGCCGTCGGCCTGGATGACATCGCAATCCAAATGCAGTGTGCGCTCGCCGAGCGCGCCCAGATTGAACACTGCGCGCAGGCTGCGCCCGATTAGGCGCTGGATTTCCTGCGTGCGCCCGCTCTGCTTGCCGCGTGCCGCCTCGCGATCAGACCGCGTGTGCGTAGAGCGCGGCAGCATGCCGTACTCGGCCGTGACCCAACCCTGGCCCTTACCCTTCAGAAAGGGCGGCACCTTATCCAGCACACTGGCATTGCACAACACATGCGTATTGCCGGCACGGATCAGCACCGAGCCTTCGGCGTAGCGGGTGTAGCCCGTTTCAAGCGTGATGGGCCGCAGCTCGGCGGCGGAGCGGCCCGAAGGCCGGCGCGAAGATGTGATGAAATCGGACACTGCAACCTCTCTGGAAAACAATAAGGGCGGCCTGGCTGACGCCGGCCACCCCGGACAGAAAGGCATTTTCGCACGGAACAGCCGCTGCTCCTTCCATCCGGATGCTCCTGGCCTTGACCAGTGATGCGAATTGCATCGCCCCGCCATCGCGGCGGAAGGCCTGCACCGGCAACGCCGCGAAAGCTGCGCACTCGCGCCGAGCCATGGTGCCGCTTAGTGGTTCGGCGTCGATCAGGCAGGCTAGCGGCGAAAAACGCACCACGCCAGTACAGGCATAAGACGTGGCGTCGCACTCCGGCGCGTAGCGGGTAGCGGGTAGCGGGTAGCGGCCCTATTCGATATTTTGCGCCTGCTCGCGCATCTGCTCGATCTGCAGCTTCAGGTCAATAGCGGCGCGGGTGACGCTGAGGGCGCCGGCCTTGGAGCCCAGGGTATTGGCCTCGCGATTCATTTCCTGGAACAAAAAGTCGAGCCGCTTGCCGGCACTGCCGCCGCCTCTACGGCCGCGCCCAGATTCACCGTCAGCCACATCTGCGGCCAGCAGGTGGCGCAGTTCGGCAATATGGGAACGCAGACGCGACAGCTCTTCGGCCACGTCGATGCGCAGGGCGAACAAGGATGCCTCTTGGGCAATGCGGGCTGAAAGCTCATTGCCGCTGATCTGGGCGAAGCCTTCGGGGCTGGCCGCCAGCAAGGCATCGCGCAGCCGTGTGGCGATCTTCTCTTGATGCTCTGCCAACAGCGTCGGCAGGTCGCGTTCAACCTCGTCGACGATAACGCCCGCTGTAGCCGCGCACTCGAGCATCATCTGCGCAAGGCGTGCGCCCTCGCGTTCGCGGGTTGCCTGCAGATCCGCCAATGCCTGCGCCGTGGCTTGCTGGCACATCGCCATCCAGGCTTCGCCATCCATGCTGTCCACCTCAGTTCCGCGCGAAGCGGCAGCCAGTTCGGAGAGTGTGGGAGCGGGAACATCAGCGATGTAGCGACGGGCAAGCTCGAGCTTGCGGGCCTGATCGGCCAGGCGTGCTTCGTCGAGCTGGACCTCAATGGCGCTCGCCGCGCGGGCAAAGGAGACGCGGATATCCACTTTGCCGCGTTTCACCTGCTGGCCAAGCTGCTCCCGCACCATCCCTTCCGCCATGCGCAGCTCTTCGGGGATGCGGAAATTGATATCGAGAAACCGGCTGTTCACGCTGCGGAATTCAATATTGACGCTGCCGTGCGTAGATTCTGCGCGGGCGCTGCCGAAGGCGGTCATGCTGCGTATCATGGGCTTGGGTTCCTGAGGTGACGTGCGGCGCCGCGTATGTACGACGCGATGTTTCAATCGCAGAATTGTACTTGGACAAGCCGTAGACCCGCTGCCAACTCTGCCATTCACCGCAGGCATGCATGCCTCATCATGCGTGCCTGCTGGCGGCACGCCGTGCACACGCAAGCGCCGCCATAACAACCCCAGCCATCGACCGAGCATATGCATGATATCGCTGCCCAACAAAACGTCCGACTAGTGAACTATTTTTATTCAACCCTCTCGTCCCACCCACGAGAGCTTCACTCACTATACAGAATCATGCAGTAAAAAATGTCCGCACAATGAACACTATAGTTATGGGTCGTTGACATCCCGCCCGTGCAAATGGAACCATGGCTGCCATTCCTTTCCTCGCAACTACACGCGCGCAACCATGATCTCAAAAATCGTCGCTTCGGCCGCCGACGCGCTGGCCGACGTACCTGACGGTGCCACCGTCTTGATCGGGGGCTTCGGCACTGCGGGCCAGCCCATCCAATTGATCGACGCCTTGCTCGAACAGGGTGCCAAAGACCTTACCATCATCAACAACAACGCCGGAAATGGCACCACGGGCCTCGCCGCACTGCTGGGTGCGGGCCGTGTGCGCAAGATTATCTGCTCCTTTCCGCGACAGTCGGATTCGCAGATTTTCGACGGTCTATACCGCAGCGGCAAGATCGAGCTCGAACTGGTGCCCCAGGGCAACCTCGCCGAGCGTATCCGCGCCGCTGGCGCCGGTATCGGGGCGTTCTTCACGCCCACCGGCTACGGCACACCGCTGGCCGAGGGCAAAGAAATCCGCGAGATTAATGGCCGACAATACGTGCTCGAGTACCCCTTGTATGCGGACTACGCCCTGATCAAGGCGGACCAAGGCGATCGTTGGGGCAACCTCACCTTCCGCAAGACCGCGCGCAACTTTGGGCCCATCATGGCCAGCGCAGCCAAAATCGCCGTAGCCCAGGTGCGCGAAGTCGTCGAGTTGGGTGAACTCAATCCCGAAAACATCGTCACCCCCGGTATCTTCGTCAAGCGCGTCGTGGCGCTGGACGCCGCAGACAAGGAGCAAGCATGACCGCCAAACTTACGCGCGACCAAATGGCCGCCCGCGTGGCGCGCGACATTCCCGAGGGTGCATACGTAAACCTTGGTATCGGCCTGCCCACCCTGGTAGCCAATCATCTGCCGGCTGATCGCGAAGTGATCCTGCACACCGAAAACGGCATGCTCGGCATGGGGCCGGCGCCCGCACCCGGGCAGGAAGACTACGACCTGATCAACGCGGGCAAGCAGCCCGTCACCGAGCAGCCCGGCTGTGCCTACTTCCACCACGCCGATTCCTTCGCCATGATGCGCGGCGGCCATCTCGACATCTGCGTCCTGGGAGCATTCCAGGTTTCACGCACGGGCGATCTGGCCAACTGGCACACGGGCGCACCCGACGCGATACCCGCCGTGGGCGGCGCCATGGACCTGGCCATCGGCGCAAAAGACGTGTTTGTCATGATGGAACTGCTCACCCGCGATGGCACCAGCAAACTCGTCGAACGCTGCACTTATCCACTTACGGGCGTGGGCTGCGTGTCGCGTGTGTACACCGACATGGCTGTGTTCAACATCAAAAATGGTGAGATCACCGTCGGCGATCTCTTCGGCGACACCACGTTCGAAGATCTGCAGCGCCTCACCGGCCTGTCACTCAAACACGCCTGATCCGCACACGGGTGGTGACACCCGCACGCAGCTCCAGCCTGCGCAATGGTGCGCGCAGCGAAACACTGCATCGTGGTGCGCCCACCCGTCAGGTGTCTCCTCCCGACGGGTGCCTCCTCCCATCAGGCTTCACCCCTGACACGGCGCGCTTTCCGTGCAAGCCGGCACAGCAGCACGGCGAAGGGGCTACAATCGAGCAACGGGCATCGTCCATGACGATGCCCATGTTCATTCTCTCGCTCCATCGCCCATCCTTCCGCCCGGCTCATGCTTGCTCGTCTTCGCCTCGTTTTCGACAATTTCACACTGATACTGATCGCAGTAGTCGCGGCCGCCACTTTCCTGCCAGCCCATGGCCGTGGCGCAGCGTTTTTCGAGCTGCTCACCAGCCTTGCCATCGGCTTGCTTTTCTTCATGCACGGCGCCAAGCTGTCGCGCCAGGCAATCATCGCCGGGGCGACACACTGGCGGCTGCATCTGCTGGTATTTGCCTGCACCTTCATCTTCTTCCCGCTGCTCGGTCTGGCGTTGCGTCCGCTGCTGCAGCCGGTGTTGGGCGAGCCGCTGTACATTGGCGTGCTGTATCTGTGCGCCTTGCCCGGCACGGTGCAATCCGCGATTGCGTTCACGTCCATCGCACGGGGCAACATTGCAGCGGCCGTCTGCAGCGCTTCCGCCTCGAGCCTGATTGGCATCATCGTGACACCGCTGCTCGTGAACCTGATGATAAACATCGATGCAAGCGGTGCCACATCACTGCTCGACGCAATCTGGCACATCAGCGTCCAGTTGCTGCTGCCCTTTGTCGCCGGCCATCTGATGCGGCCCTGGATAGGCAACTGGGTCGACCGCAACCGCAGCTGGCTCAAGAATGTGGACCAGGGCTCCATTTTGCTGGTGGTCTACACCGCCTTCAGCGCCTCTGTGATAGGCGGCCTCTGGAACGAAGTACCGCCGCTGGCACTCCTGGAACTAACCCTCTTCTGTTGCGCCTTGCTCGCAATCGCCCTCTACGGCACGGCAAAAATGGCGCGTAGGCTGGGTTTCAATACCCAGGACGAAATCACCATCGTATTCTGCGGCTCCAAGAAAAGCCTGGCGACCGGCGTGCCGATGGCGCAGGTGCTGTTCACGGGCGCGGCCGTCGGCCCCGCCCTGCTGCCTGTCCTGATTTTTCACCAGATCCAGTTGATGGTGTGCGCCGTGATGGCCCAGCATTACGCGCGCGGCAAACACGACCTGGCCACTGCTTGATCCCTCTTCCGATACCGTCATGCCGACCGCTCTCTTCATCCTTGGACATGCCGGCGTCGGCAAGTCCTTCCTGACTACACAATTTGTGCTCCAGCAACGCAAGGCGCGCCATGCCTGGTGTGTACTGGACAAGGACGTTGTGAGCGAATGCTGGTCAGGCCCGCTGCTGCAGGCCTTAGGCTTCGACCCGAACGACCGCGACAGCCCCGCCTTCAAGACACATGTGCGCGACCTGGGCTACCAAAGCACGCTGCGCATCGCGCGCGACCAGCTCGAATTCGACCTGGACGTAGTCCTGCCCGGCCCCTGGAACCGCGAACTCTCTTCGGGCGCGCTGTTTTCGCCGCAGGCGCTCGGGCTGCCGGGCGAAACGCGCTTGCGCCATGTGTGGCTCGACTTGTCACCAGAGATACGCCGCGAGCGCATCATCCGCCGGGGCGACCCGCGCGACCAATGGAAGCTCGATCACTGGGACGCCTACCTGGCCCCGCTCAGGCAGCCAGACGCTGTATTGGCGGGCAAGGTGCATATTGTGGACGCCAGCCTGCCGCTGGAGACGCAGCTTGAGATACTGCGATCGCTGACTGCCTGATAAGGCTGAGCGACCCATGCACGGACAGTGCGGGCCCAGTGGAAACAACGCCCCTTTACTGGCAGCGTTGGGCATGGGAGCACGTTGACATCCTCCCCTCCCTAAAGAAAGGGGATTCCTACGGCGCTCGCAGCGGCGCAAGGCTGCTGTGCGTCGCTTCGGTGGGTTCCTGCTTCGCAGAGGCTGCACGCTTGGCCCTTGCGGGCCTTGCACGGCTGACGTCCTCTCCACAGGCTGCAACGCGGTGTCCCCGCGCCAAAATATTCATCGCGCCGACCACATCGGCGTTTTCCTCGTAGCCGCATTGCACGCACGCAAACCGCGCCTGCGTCTTGCGGTTGTCCGCGTGGACATGGCCGCAGGCTGGGCATGCCCGGCTGGTGTTGTGCGGCGGCACGGCAATGAGCCAACCGCCCGCCCACGCCAGCTTGTAGATCAGGCCGGCTGCCCTTTAGGCGTCTGCTTGGCGGGCCGGGTCGGCGACTCGAAACGGCCGCCCGCACTCGAGGCAGGCGCCGGCGCAAGGGCGTGCTTATCCGCCAAGGCAACCGCATCGACGGCGGGTTCGGCAACGAGGGCCGCTTGCGCGACGCCGGCTGCCTCGGCTGGGACGTGCGCGCCACCCGCGACAACAGCCGTATTGCCGGCCGCCGCTGCGTCATCACCGGCCGGCATGACCACATTGACCGGTAGCGCCTCCTCGGCCTTTTCGTGTATCCATTCACGCCAGATCGCGACCAGCAGCGCCATCAGCACCGGACCAACAAAAAGCCCGACCAGCCCCATGGTTTGAACGCCGCCGACCAAGCCAAAAAACGTGGGCAGGAAAGGCAGCTTGACGGGCCCGCCCACCAGCCTGGGGCGCAAGGTTTTATCGACAATGAACAGCTCGACCGTGCCCCACAGGAACAGCCCCAGACCGGCCATGGCATGGCCCGAGCCCACCAGGTACAGTGAGACCAGTGAAAATGACAACGGCGCGCCGCCGGGCACCAACGCCATGAAGCCTGTGATCACACCGAGCAGCACCGGAGAGGGCACACCAGCGACCCAATAGGCAATGCCCAGCACTACGCCTTCGCCCAACGCGATCAACCCCATACCGGTGACGGTAGAGTTGATGGTGGCTGGCACCATGCGGGAAAAGCGCTGCCAGCGCCCAGGCAAAATACGTTCGCCGACGATGTCGAGCTGATGCAATATGCGACTGCCGTCTTTGTAGACAAAGAACAGCGTGATCAGCATGAAAATCACAGTAAGCAGCAAGCGGAAGATATCGCCCGTGGCTGACAGCAGCATGCGGTAGATATTGCCGAGATGCTCGCCGCTGACCATTTCGACCAACTCACCCAGCGCATGCGGCGCGCCGAGGTATGTTTGCCAATATTTGGCCAGATGCTCACCCACCAGCGGCAAGGCGGGAATCCAGGCGGGCGTGGGCATGCCGTCGCGGTTAGCCGCCAGCATCCAGCCGATGAAGCCACTGGCTTCACGGATGGCATACGTTAATGCGAACGAAAGCGGAACCACGAGAACCGTGATCACCACCAGTAGCGCAATGGTTGCGGCAAGCGGCCGCGAGCCGTGGCAGCGCCGCATGAGGCGGCGATAGAGCGGCCAACTGGCCAGGGCGATGATCAGCGCGGCAAGCACAGGCACCAGAAAGCCGCGAAGAAAATAGAGCCCAACCAGCACGACCAGCACCAGTAGCCAGCGTGCGATCAGGTGGGCGGGCAAGACAGGTTGCATGTTTGAATTTGGAGGTGTTCAGCGTGAACGGAACGGCGCGCCGGCTGGGCGCGTCTACGTTCCACAATAGCATGAATTTGTTTCAATCCACAGCAAAATTGTTACATAGCAAGGCTGACAAGCACGACAGTATCCCGGCAGCCGCTGTATGCTGAATACATTCGCTTTGTGTATCCACAGCGTGCCCAGGTGCTTGCAGGCCGGGCCATTCATGGAGGCTCGGGAATGCCGGACCAAAAAGATGTCGAAGAGCATTGGACACTGGACACAATTCCTTATCACATGATCGACATTGGGCGCGCACGCGCCAACGAGGACCTTTTCTATCTTGTTGCCGGTGCGTCATTTGTCGAGATCGCCGCCGAGCTTTATACCGACAATCTGATCGACTATTTCAGCGGCGATACCGAAGTCGTGCAATGGCTGGCGCAGCGATGGAAGCCCGAAGAGCTGCGCCACGGCTATTCATTGCGCGGCTACGTGGAGCACGTATGGCCAGAGTTCGACTGGCAGCGTGCCTACGAGGGTTTTTTTGCCGAATACTCCGCCCGCTGCACCCTGGACGAATTCGAGCCCGCGCGCAGCCTCGAAATGGTGGCTCGATGTGTGGTGGAAACAGGCACGGCCACGTTTTACCAGGCGCTGGGGAAAATGGCCTGCGAGCCGGTGCTGGCCGGCATTGCCGCCCGCATTCGGGCCGACGAGGTAGGTCATTACAAATACTTTTATCGTTTCTTCCGGGCCTACGGCGAAAGGCAGCCGCCAGGCCGCCTGCGCATACTCGCCGCTTTGCGGCGCCGTATGGTGGAAGCTCGCAACGACGACGCCGAGATTGCGCTGCGTCATGTGCACCGCATCCGTATGCAACCACAAGGAGAGCCAAATGCGGACGCAACGATGCGCGACGTCATGGCACGGCTGAGCGGTTCGGTGAAGCAACACTACCCTGTCGACATGGCCGCCAAAATGTTGCTGCGCCCACTCGATCTGCCGGCCCCGCTTGCCCGTTTCCTGGAAGGCCCCGTGGCACGGGCCACTGCCCGCATTCTGCTTTGACCGCACGTGACGCACGCGTGACTGACAGATCTCGCCAACACTCACGTACTGCAATATTTTCAGGAGCCAGGCGGCGTAAAATCCAAGTGCGCCAGGCGTAATGCCCGCCCACCTTGCCGCCGCCGTCGCAGCGAAAACGCTTCTTCTTGGCGAACCCTCAGCGCATAGGGTGGCTCCGCCCCTGTCCACAACGCAATGCATAGTGTTTCACCAGCCCGATGCGCATCAGGCACAGTGTGGTCATTGTTGCGGGCATGGCGCCAAAGACGCTGCTGCTGTATTCATATACAGCAAAAACCTTTAAATCAACCAGGTTTTGCACCCAAAGCTAAGAAATTACTTAAATATGGCCTGTAACTATCTAATATAAAGAGATTTTTTGATATCATTTCGGCTAATCTCTCATCGGAACGTCTCCCATGTCCGCACTTAAACGCTACGTCATGCGTTGCCTGGCACAGGTGGCCCTTGGCCCGGCTTGCCTGGCATTCGCGGTTGCGCCCGCCCACGCCGAATCCGGTGCGCCCACCCACGCCACGACGCGTGTGCATGGCACTCAAATCCTGCATCGGCAAAACCTGCACCCCGTCCGGTACGCGGCCGACAGCCATGGCGTACTCACTCGTGCGAGCCTGAGCCAGCCTGGGGCTGGCACACAACTACCCAGCGCGGTTTCACCCCGCTCCGAAGACCTCGGCATCAAACCCCTTACGGGCAAAGCCTCGCTGCGATCCGAAATCGCCTATGTACAAGACCTGGCAACCGCCACAGTGCTGTACAACAAAAACGCAGACGACACCCCGCGGCCCATCGCGTCCATCTCCAAACTAATGACCGCCCTGGTGGTGACCGAAGCAGGCCTGCCAATGGACGAAGTCATGCAGATCACCGAGGCCGATGTCGACCGCATGCGCCATTCCAGCTCGCGCCTGCGCGTGGGCACCGAATTAAATCGCGGCGATATGCTGCACCTTGCGCTGATGTCGTCCGAAAACCGCGCGGCGCATGCGCTGGGCCGCTACTACCCTGGCGGCCTGCCAGCTTTCGTGCGCGCCATGAATGACAAGGCGCGTGCGCTGGGCATGCGCAATACGCGCTTTGTCGAGCCTACCGGCCTGTCCAGCGAAAACGTTTCCACGGCGCGCGATCTGGTCAAGCTGCTGCAGGCGGTAAGCAAACAGCCGCTGATCCGTCGCTACACTACCGACGACCGCTACGAGCTGCAGGTGGGAAAAGGCCGTCAGCTCGTCTACAACAATACCAACCGTCTGGTTCGCAACGACAACTGGGACATCCGCATTTCCAAAACCGGCTTCATCAACGAAGCGGGCGAATGCCTGGTCATGCTCACACGCATTGGCGACCGCGACCTGGCCATCGTGCTGCTGAACTCCAGTGGACGCTATTCGCGCATTGGCGACGCGGTGCGCCTGCGCAACCTGGTCGAAAACTCCAACGCCATCGCCATGCTGTAGACAACGGGGCGCCATGTGCATTGCCTATCTCGCCCTCGGCGCCCATGCGCGCTGGCCGCTGTTCATCGCAGCCAACCGCGATGAGTTCCATGCCCGCCCCTGCAGCGTCGCGCAACCCTGGACACAACGCCCCGACATCATCGCTGGCCTTGATCTGCAGGGTGGCGGCACTTGGCTGGGGGTTACGCACGCGGGCCGCTACGCCCTGATCACCAATTACCGCGAGCCCGGCCATGCACTGGCCCATGCGCCCTCGCGGGGGCGGCTCGTCAGCGATTACCTGGAGGGCGCGCAGTCGCCGCTCGACTACGCGCGGCAGGTGCATGCGGACGGCACGGCATACAACGGCTTCAATCTGATTGTGGGCGACAGGCAGCAAGCCTGCTATCTCAGCAACCGTGCGGGCCAGGCGGCCCCCGTAGTGCTGCCGCCGGGGCGTTATGTGCTGTCCAATCATCTGCTGGATACACCCTGGCCCAAAGCGCGCCGCTTGCGCAGCGCGCTTGACGCCTTTGCGCTCGAAGGCCTTGAGGCGTCTCTGGCACCGGCATTCGATGCGCTTCGGGATGCCACCCAGGCCGAGGAGCACGCGCTGCCGAACACGGGCCTGACTCCGGAGCGCGAGCGCCTGCTCAGCAGCCCCTTTATCGTCAGCCCCGACTACGGTACCCGCTGCTCGACCCTGATCGCGCTTGGCGCGAGCGGGCAAGGTTTGTTGAGTGAGCTCAGCTACGATGCCCAGGGGCGCCCCGTGCAGCGCCACGACTGGCCGTTCAGGCTGGTGGGCTGAGCCTGGCGCCGCTACAGGCCGTACGGGCATAGGATGCATAGCGGCGCAGCCCTTGAGGCTCCCGTGCTTGCACTTGCAGCAAGTGGCATACACTCGTCCAGGAGTGCCCGGCACGCGCTACACGCGGCATACGATATGCTGAACTCCATCCAGCCTTTGCGTTTCCAGCTGGCACGGAACAATCAACAACAGCCCAACCAACCAGGTCTGATCAACCAGCACCTTCATATTGGGCACGGAGCACACCATGAATCGCATCTCTTTTGCGGCTACCGCGTTGGCGAGCCTGCTTGCCTTGGGGGCCGCCCAGGCGCAACTGCCGCCCACGCAAAACCAGAACGGCATTGTTTATGTATCCGGCGGCTTTGGCCAGGATGAATCCACGGCATTCAGGCAAGCCAAATCGCAATATGCCTTGGCGCTTACTTTTGCCACCCATGCCGAAGGCAGCAGCAGTTCGCCCTATGCCGCGGATGTGCAAGTGGTGATCCGCGACATCCAGGACCAGCCCGTACTGAACGTAACCTCGGATGGCCCGTATTTCCTGGCGCGCCTGCAGCCTGGCAGCTACAAGGTTTTTGCAACCTACGAGGGCCAGACACAGTCGCAAAAAGTGGTGATCAAGGCAAGCGGCACGACCGATATCAAGTTCACCTGGAAACTGCCCGCCAGCGGCCCCATGTAGCCTGCCTTGGTCAATGCAAGGTGTCACCAGGGCCGGGGCTTCTGCTTTGGCCTTCTTGGTGCTGGGCTTCGTCCAGCGAAGCGAAGGCAGCTTCCCAACTGCGCAGGGGCACGCAGGTTTGCAGCCGCACCACAGCCTGGTTGACCAGTGCCTCGTGGAGCGTGTGCCCCACCCCCGATGCGATGTCCAGCGTCGCATCGGCTTGCAGCTCGCCCAAATGTTTGAGGCTGGCTTCGATTTCACGCACAGATATCACGTCGTCTTGCGCGCCATGAAAGAAATGCAGCACTGTGGCAGGCGGAACGTGTTCGGGCAAACGGGTATAAGCACCTGAAAAGGCCAGGACACGGCCAGCCAGATCATTGCGTTCGTGCACGGCCTCAAGCGCCAATGTGGCACCCTGCGAGAACCCGGCCAGCGCGGTTTGCTGGCCGCTCAGGCCATAGGCCTGCTGGATGGCACGCACTTCAGCGATCAGCGAGGCCACGGCTTTTTGCATGCGCTCGGCCTGATTGCCCGCGTGCAGCTCTACCGGATCGACCCAGAAGTAAGCATCCGCTACTTGGCCCGCGCCCGGGCAGGCGCGGTTTTCGAAGGCATAAGGCAATACCACCATTGAGGCAGGAAAGGCCTGCTTGATGGCGTCGGCCAGTGGAAACAACTGACGCGGCGTGGCGTCTTCGCCGTGCAGCAGCACAAACAACAACTGCGGCTTACCGCTGCGTGGCACAAATACGTAGGGCTGCGGCAACCCCGGCTTTTCAAACATCCCCATGGGTGGGCGCCTCCGGAAAACGCTAAATCAAGTCTGAAATCAATAAGGAAATTGTACGCTGAAGCGCCCTGCACGCCGGGGCTTCTTCGGGCGAATGCAGTGGCAAGCCAAGATGGAAATAGAGCCAACCACGCCTGTATAGACTGTATCGAATGCGCGCAGTCGGTCGAATGAGCACAGTGCAGTTGGGCAAAATTTTTATAAAGCTTTATACTGTGTATTCATACAGTTTTTTGAAAGACGGATACCTTGGCTCAGTTGCCACAATCCCTGACGCATCTGCGCCGGCCAATCTGATGCGGCCCCGCTTGCCGTCTTCGTTCGCCGCGGCTTTGCCTGTCCATCTGCCACGATTTATCTGTTTCGATTCCACGATTCACGTCTCGCTTCCATGGCCCAGACCGCTCCTGTTCATTCGCCGGCCGCACTCCGGCACCCCGAGCGCATCCACCCCGCTTTGTGGCGAGGCAGCCAGTTGGCGCGCCCGCCTGGGGCGGCAGTGAGCACGGGTTTTGGCGCACTCGACAAGCAATTGCCCAGCGCTGGCTGGCCTCTGGGCTCATTGGTCGAACTGCTCCCCGACCGGCCGGGCCAGGGTGAGCTTTCCCTGCTGCAGCCTGCCCTGGCCCGCCTGCCTGGCGAACGGGGTATTTACCTGCTCGCCCCTCCTTGCACACCATATTTCCACTGTTGGTCCAACTGGGGGCTGGGAGGCCGCCAGATTATATGGATCACGCCCGCCAGCATGGCCGACACACTCTGGGCCGCCGAACAGATCCTGCGCCACAATGCCGGCGCCGCCCTGCTTTGCTGGGCGGGCCCCCTGCGCCCCGCCGCACTGCGCCGGCTGCATCTGGCCGCCCGGCAAAGCGACACGCTGTTCATCATGGCACGCCCGCCCACGGCGGCCGAGCAGGCCAGCGCAGCCCCTCTACGCCTGGCGCTGGCCCCTGCCGCGCACGGCCTGGACATCCGTATCCTGAAACGGCCGGGGCCGGCCTGCGCCGTCACCATCTCACTGGCCTTGTATCCGGCGCGGGCGGCTTCCACCGCCCCTGTTCTCCATCATGCAGCTCTGGATCAGTCTTTACCTCTGCACGCACAGCCTGGACGTCAGTTTTCCGAACTGGTCGGCTGAGCAAGCGGCAGCCGTGCTGGTGCGCGACCGCATCCATACCTGCACACCCGCTGCGCAGGCCCGGGGCGTATCGTCTGGCATGAGTGCAGGGGCTGCGCGCAGCCTAGCCCCCGGCATCCAGCTCGCGCCTGACGACCCCTCGGCCCGCGAACGCCATCTGCGCGCCCTGGCTCTGGGCATGCTGCAATACACGCCCAATGTGACGTTCTTTCGCGAACATGCCGTACTGATGGAGGTGCGGGCCAGCCTTATCCTCTTCGGCGGGCCGGTTCAACTGTGCCACCGCGTCCGCGCCACACTTGCCAGGTTGGGCATGCGCGCCCAATTGGGCATGGCGCCCACTGCTCTAGGCGCCTGGCTGCTGTCCCGCCAGCACCCCGCCGGGCGGCGTGCGCTGTCCATGACGCGCCTGGCCCGCCTGCTCGACACCCTGCCAGCCCATGCCCTGCCTGCGGCGCAGCCCTATGCCGACTGGCTTGAAGGCATAGGCTGCCGCACACTGGGCCAGTTGCGTGGCCTGCCTCGCGCTGCCTTGCAGCAGCGCAGCGCGCCGGCACTCATGCGAGATGCTGACGCCGCCTACGGTCTCTCTGTGCAGTGTTTCGACTGGTTCGAACCACCACCCTGTTTCAGCCAACGTTACGACCTGGTCGAGCATATCGAACACACGGGCGGTGTGCTGGCCGTTGCGCTACGGCTCATCGAACAGCTCTGCGGCTGGCTGCAGGCTCGGCAACTGGCTGTGGGTCAGTTGGATTTCACGCTCGACCACGAAAAAGGCCGCCATGCGCGCCCACCTACCCGCTTCGCCCTGCGTTTATCCGAAAACGCCTGGGCGCCCGATGATTTTGCTGCAGTGCTGCGCGAGCAAGTCCAGACGCTGAGCCTGCCCGCGCCCGTCGTGGGCATCGCACTGAGCGCGCATCATCCAGCCGAACGGCCCCCGGCTAATACCAGCCTGCTGCCCGAACCCGCCCAGTGGCAGCGCCAAGAGCACCGCCTGCTCGATCTGTTGCGCGCCCGGTTGGGCCCGGCGCGCCTGCGGCGCAGCGTGCCTGTTGCCGATTACCGGCCTGAGCAGGCCAACCTATGGCTGCCTCTGGGCACCGAGCCCGATGGCGGCCTGGAAGGGGCTGCCATCGCCCCACCACCACAATTGCCAACACATGCCCGGCCATGCTGGCTGCTGGACCCTCCGGAGCCGCTCAATACCCGCAATAACCGCCCCATGCACCAGGGCGCGCCATTACGGCTGATTCTGGGCCCGGAGCGCATGGAAAGCGGCTGGTGGAGCAGTACCGGCCATGCCCAACGCGATTACTTCGTAGCCCAGGATAGCCAAGGCGCCCGCTATTGGGTCTACCGCCTGCGCGGCAAGCCGCCGCAGGGCTGGTTTCTGCACGGCCTGTTCGGCTAAGGGGCTGCCATGCACACTACCGCACTGTCCGGCTATGCCGAGCTGGATTGCCTGTCCAATTTTTCTTTTCTGCGCGGCGCCTCCTGCCCCGCACAACTCGTCGAACAAGCGGCCAGGCTTGGCTACCAGGCGCTGGCGCTGTGCGATGAGTGCTCGCTGGCCGGGGTCGTGCGCGCCTACACTGAAGCCGAACAACAAGGCATCAAGCTCATCGTGGGCAGCCGCTTCGAACTCGACGGCATGCATGTGATCATTCTGGCCTGCAATACCAACGGCTATGGTGACCTGTCCGAACTCATCACCCTGGCGCGGCGACGCAGCGGGAAAGGCTGCTATACCTTAGGCCTGCACGACATTGCCGAGCCGCCCGCAGGCTATGCACACCTGCGCCAACTGCCGGATTGCCTGGCCATCCTGCGTCCTGCGCATGACATCGCGCCGCCGTTGCTGGATGAACAGCTCGCCCGGCTCAAGTCCGTATTTCCTGCGCGCCTGTGGCTGGGCCTTGCCCTGCATCATGGCCACGCCGATGCCCGTCACCAGGCCACACTGGAAAAAGCCGCTGCCAATCACGCCCTGGAAGTCGTTGCGCTGGGGCAGGCCGAAATGCATGCGCGTTCACGCCAACCCCTGCACGATGTGTTGGCCGCCATACGTCTGAAGCGGCCGGTGGCGCAATGTGGCTATGCACTCAAGCCCAATGCCGAGCACCACCTGCGCAGCCGGGTGCGCCTGGCCAATCTCTATCCTGCTCGCGCACTGGCCCAGACACTGGCTATCAGCGAGCGCTGCACCTTTGACCTAAAAGACATACGCTACCAGTATCCGCGCGAAATCGTACCCGACGGCATGACACCGGCCGCTTATCTGCGCCAGGAAACCTACGCGGGCGCGAAACTGCGCTACCCAGGCGGCATCAGCGCCAAGGTGCGCAGCCAGATCGAAAGCGAATTGGCCATTATTGCCAGTCTGGCCTATGAGCCTTACTTTCTCACCGTCTATGACATTGTTCAATTCGCGCGTTCGCGCGGCATACTGTGCCAGGGTCGAGGCTCAGCCGCGAATTCCGCAGTGTGCTACTGTTTGCACATCACCGAGGTCGATCCGGAAAGCGGCAACACGCTGTTCGCACGCTTTATCAGCCATGCTCGCAAAGAGCCACCCGATATCGATGTGGATTTCGAGCATCAGCGGCGCGAAGAAATCATCCAATACATCTACGGCAAGTATGGGCGTGACCGTGCCGCCCTGACCGCGGTGGTCAGCAGCTATCGCATCCGCAGCGTATTGCGTGACACCGGCAAGGCGCTGGGGCTGGATGCGAACCTAATCGATCGCATCGCCAAGTCTTTTCATTACTGGGACGGCAAAACCGGCCTGCTGGACCGGCTGGCCGAACACGGCCTGGACCGCGACAGCCGGCTGGCAGGCATGTGGGCGCAGTTGGCCGAGGCGCTGCTAGGGTTTCCGCGCCATTTGTCTCAGCACCCAGGCGGGTTCGTGATTGCACGCGACAAGCTTTGCCGCCTGGTGCCGATCGAGAATGCCGCCATGCCCGATCGCAGTGTCGTGCAATGGGACAAGGACGACTTGGACGCCATGGGCCTGCTCAAGGTGGACGTGCTGTCGCTGGGCATGCTGTCGGCTTTGCGCCGCTGCCTGGCACTGGCCAGTGCGCGGCGCGGCCAGCCGCTGCGGATGCAGGACATCCCCGGCGACGACACAGCCACCTTCGAGATGATTGCCAACGCCGACACTGTCGGTGTGTTCCAGATCGAATCGCGCGCCCAGATGAGCATGCTGCCCCGCATCCGGCCGCGCGAGTTCTACGATTTGGTCATCCAGGTGGCCATCGTGCGCCCTGGGCCGATCCAGGGCGGCATGGTGCACCCCTACCTGCGGCGGCGCAATGGCGAGGAGCCCGCAATCAGCCCGACGCCTGCCATCGAAGCCGTGCTGCGCCGCACGCTGGGTGTGCCCATATTTCAGGAGCAAGCCATGCAGATCGCCATGGATGCAGCGGGCTTCAGCGCCGATGAGGCGGATCAGTTGCGTCGATCCATGGCTGCCTGGCGGCGCAAGGGTGGCGTGGGCAAATTCCATGATCGCCTGGTACAGGGCTTGTTAGCCAACGGTTGCCACAAGGATTTCGCCGAGGCGCTTTACCGCCAGCTCGAAGGCTTTGGCGAGTATGGATTTCCGGAAAGCCATGCGGCCAGCTTTGCCAAACTGGCTTATGTAAGCGCCTGGCTCAAGCGGCACGAGCCGGAAGCCTTTCTGGCTGCCCTGCTCAACTCTCAGCCCATGGGGTTTTACTCTGCCAGCCAACTGGTGCAGGATGCACGGCGGCACGGCGTACAGGTGCTGCCGGTGGACATCGCCCACAGTATGTGGGACAGCACTCTCGCATCCTGCGCATTGCACACGCCGCATGAGGCGTTGGTGTCAGCCACGGCGTCCGACGCGACGCCGGAGACAGCATCAGCCAGGATGCCCGGCTTTGCGCCGACGACTGCCGCCCGGCCTGCCGTGCGCCTGGGCCTGAGCCGGATCAAGGCGCTGTCCGAAGCGGCCGGCCGGCGCATCGAAGCGGCTCGCTGCGAACGCGCGTTCGACAACGTGCACGACTTGAGTCTGCGCGCAGCGTTGAGCCGCCACGACCTGGATGCCCTGGCCGCCGCCAACGCCCTGCAAGCCCTCGCCGGCCATCGCCGCCAAGCCCGCTGGCAAGCCGCCGGCCCCGCACTCAAAGGCCTGCTGCATGGCGCACCGATTACGGAACCCGTAATGCCCGCCCTGCCCGCTCCTGTCGAAGCCGAAGAGATCCTTGCCGACTACCAGTCGCTGCGTCTGACGCTGGGGCGCCATCCTGTCGCCCTGTTGCGCCCGGCCTTGCGGGAACGCGGCTTTCTTGACGCCGCTACCCTGGCAGGCAGCTACCCCGACAGGCGCCTGGCGCGCGCCTGCGGGATCGTCACAGGCCGCCAGCGACCCGGCACCGCCAAAGGCGTCGTCTTCGTTACTCTGGAAGACGAAAGCGGCAATGTGAATGTGATCGTGCATGCGCATCTGGCCGAGCGTCAGCGCGGCGAACTGATGCACACTCGGCTGATGGGCGTATATGGTGTCTGGCAAAAGCAGTCGGGCGTCTGCCACCTGCTGGCGTCCCGGCTGGTTGATCTTTCCCCTTTGCTGGACGGCCTGCCTACGCGCAGCCGCGACTTCCATTGAGAACACGGACCAGGCCACCCGAACCATGTCTTAAAATATTCGCTTCACCATAAAGGATGTCATCATGAGCAACCTGCTCGCACAGCATATTTCCGACGCCGTCAAAGCCGCTATGCGCGCCCGCGACACGGCCCGTCTGGGCACCCTGCGCCTCCTGCAAGCCGCCATCAAGCAGAAAGAAATTGACAGCCAAAAAACGCTGTCTGACGACGACATCACGGCCATCATCGAAAAGCAGGTCAAGCAGCGGCGCGAATCCATTGCCGCCTTCGAGCAAGCCGGCCGCACCGAAAGCGCCGACCAGGAAAAAGCCGAGCTGGCCGTGTTGCAGGAGTTCCTTCCCGAAGCTGCCACACAAGAAGAAATCGACGCCACCATTACCGACGCCATTGCGCAGGTACAGGCTCAAGGCCTGACGGGCGGCGCCGCCATGGGTAAAGTAATGGCCCAGGTAAAGCAGGCATTGGCCGGGCGGGCGGATATGTCGGCCATATCAGGGCAGGTAAAGGCGAAGCTCAACGGCTGACCGCCGACAGCGGGCCAGGCTCAACAGCCGCCCCCGCGCAGACGCATGCCGCCAGGGCCATGGGCCTGGCGGCCTTGCCAGTGCGCCCAACCGGGCCGCCAAGGCGGCCTCGCCACGCCTTGCATGCCTGCACAAGCAGCCGCTACCGGCCACCCACTACTACCGATACGCCGAGCACACCGACGTATCCATCAGGACCGACTGCCGCATGGCTTGCAGCGCCTCTCCGTCCCAGGGCGCACGGCCCCACACCGTATGCCTGACGCGTGTATGGTTCTTGTCGATGGCCTCGATATCGGTGCGCGCCACCTCCAGCGTGCCCAGCATGCCCTTCACGACAACCGAGCCTTTCTGCCTATCGCCATCCACGCTGGCATAGACATCATATTGATTCTTGGCGCGCAAACACTCGCCAGCTTGATTCTGCACGCGCAAGTACACGATTTGATAGCTGCGCGGCACGACGTAAGTAATGGAGGGAGAATCATCGCCGGATTTGATACCACCGGCACATCCGGCCAACAGTGCAACCGCCATGGCGGAAACAAGTGCTTTCACCATCGCCTCCGTTTTCATTCGTGATGGCCTGGCGGAAAATGGCATACGGCGCGCAGGCCGGGCAAGATAGTGTGGCGCTTACGCGGACGGCCCTTCAAGGCCTCCCAGCGCAACCCTGACAGCTTGAAAAATTAGCACGTCATCGCGCTTTGCGGTGAAGTTTTTTCTTCGGCGAAAAGCGTATCGTCGGCCGCAAGGACGGGATAATCGGTATAACCCTTGACACCGCTGCTGTAAAAGGTGGATGTGTCCCAGGGTGCCAGCGGCGCACCCCTGCGCAGGCGCTGTACGAGATCAGGGTTGGAAATGAACGGCTTGCCAAAAGCCACTGCATCGGCGTGGCCTTCAATGAGCGAGCGCGCGGCCAGTTTGCTGTCATAGGCTTCGTTTACAATCACCGGGCCCCGGAACAAACGCTTGATTTCAGGGCTGAGACTTTCCGCGTGGCGCGGCTCGCGCAAGAACAGAAACGCGAGGCGGCGCTCGCCCAAGGCCTGGGCGACATACGCGAAGAGCGCCTGGGGATTGGAATCATGCATGCCGTGCACCGTACCCCTGGGCGACAGATGCACGCCCACCCGGCCGGCGCCCCAGATACCGACGCAGGCGTCCACGACCTCGAGCAGCAGGCGGGCGCGATTGCCGATCGAGCCGCCGTATTCGTCTGCACGCGTATTGCTGCCATCGTGCAAAAACTGGTCGATAAGATAGCCGTTGGCGCCATGGATCTCGACGCCATCGAAGCCGGCCTCTTTGGCCTTGCGCGCCGCTTCGGCGAAATCAGCGACAACGCGGGCGATTTCCCAGGCATGCAATGCGCGCGGCACCACATAAGGCCGCTGCGGGCGCAGCAGGCTGACATTGCCTTCGCACGCGATAGCGCTCGGCGCTACGGGGATTTCGCCATTGAGATATTCGGGATCCGAGACACGGCCGACGTGCCAGAGCTGAAGCATAATTTTGCCGCCCTTGGCATGCACTGCTTGGGTAACGCGCTTCCAGCCTTCGACTTGGGCGCTGCACCAAATGCCCGGCGTATGGGGATACCCCACACCTTGGGGCGAAATTGACGTGGCTTCGGAAACAATAAGGCCGGCCGACGCGCGTTGGCAATAGTATTGCCGCATGATGTCGTTGGGTATGCGGCCCTCCGACGCACGGTTGCGTGTCATGGGCGCCATGACTATCCGATTTTCCAGCGCCAGAGACCCCAATTGGATAGGGTCGAATAAATTCGTCATAATCAAATCTGCGGCCGTTAAGCGAGGGTCAGCCTTGACTACCGACTGGCCTGTAAATGGCGCCTTATAGTTCTTTTTGCGCCACAATCAAATGTCCATAAGGGTTTTTACCAGATTTTTAGTAACAATGCCAATCGACTATCGTATCGGATTAGATTCAGCGGCACAATGCGCGGAGGAAGCGGGATGGGGCAATTTGCAGTAATCGGCCTGGGCCGCTTCGGCGCTGCCGCCTCGCTCGAACTCATGAAAATGGGGCACTCCGTACTGGGTGTCGATGCCAACCCAAAGCTGGTAGACAAACACGCAGACCAGCTTACCCGCGCCGTCATTGCCGATGTTACCGATCGTGCCGCACTTGAAGAACTGGGCCTCGAGCACTACGACGTTGTGCTGGTCGCCATCGGCGAAGACGTGCAGGCCAGCCTGGTGTGCGTGGTGCACCTTAAGACACTGGGCATCGCTACCATCTGGGTCAAGGCCTCTTCGCATGCGCAGCATTTGATTCTAGGCAAGCTGGGGGTGGATCGCATCATTCACCCTGAAGAAGAAATGGGCATACGGGTCGCACAGACACTCAGTTACCCAATGGTCAACGATTACATCTCGCTGGGCAATGGCGAATTCGTGGTCGAAATCGACGTCAGCGAACGCCTGGACGGCATGACCCTGAACGCAGTGCTCAAAGACGTGGCGGAAGATGTGCACGTGCTGGCCGTCAAGCGCAAGACACGGGTCACCCCGCATCCGCCGGCTGGCTTTGCCCTGCAGGCCAAGGATTCACTTATCCTGCTCGGCCAGCTGGCAGCACTGAAAATGATTGCGCCCAAGCTGGTCTGAGCCTATGCGAAACTGGGATCCGCTGGCGCATTTCCATTCTTATGCACGCTTTCGCCGCACGGGCACCCTGCGGGCCAGCCCGCCGGCCGTGCTTGCGGCCGGCTTTCTCGCCCTGATCGCCCTCGGCACGCTGTTGCTGTCGCTCCCGGCCGCCACGGTCAAACCCATCAGCATACTTTCGGCCTTTTTCATGGCCACGTCGGCAGTCACGGTCACGGGACTGGCTGTCATCGATACCAGCACCGACTTGACTCGTTTCGGGCAGGTCGTTCTCATGCTGCTGGTACAGGCCGGCGGCATCGGCTTTGTCACATTTGCGGTGCTGGCGTCGA
This sequence comes from Paracandidimonas lactea, assembly GCF_021653995.1. Lineage (NCBI taxonomy): Bacteria > Pseudomonadati > Pseudomonadota > Betaproteobacteria > Burkholderiales > Alcaligenaceae > Paracandidimonas > Paracandidimonas lactea. The sequence goes on along the minus strand of NZ_JAJJOZ010000001.1, from coordinate 383,266 downwards.
TCACCCTGGGTAAGCGCATGAGCCTCACCCATCAAGCTCTGGCGCTCGAGGCGTTCAACCAGACCAATGTCGGCAAGATCAACCGCACGGCCTTATCCGTGCTGCGCATCACCATTGTGATCGAGCTAATCATCATGGTGATCTTGACCATGGCGTGGCGTACTGAGCATACCCTGGGAACCTCATTATTCCTGGGGATGTTTCACGCTATCACCGCCTTTAATAACTCGGGCATCTCTTTGTTTCCCGGCAGCCTGGCCCTGTTCTCCGCGAGCCCGCTTACCCTGCTAACCATTTCAGGCGCAATCATTCTCGGCGGCATCGGCTTCTCTGTGCTGAGCGATATAAATGCCAAGCGTGCGTGGGCGCCGCTGATGCCTTACACCAAAATCATGATTTTCGGCACACTGGCGCTGAATCTTACCGGCTTCGTGATCTTTTGGGCGCTGGAGGCCGGCAACCCCGACACGCTGGGGATGCTGCCCTGGCACGAACAGGCGTTGGGCGCCTGGTTCCAGTCCGTAGCCTCACGCACGGCCGGTTTTTTCTCCATCGACATCGGCAAGATGCACGACAGCTCGACCCTGGTGATGATGCTGCTGATGTTTATCGGCGGTGGCTCGTTGAGCACAGCAAGCGGCATCAAGGTTGGTACGTTCATCGTATTGCTTGCCGCCGTGCGCTCCTATATTACGCACCGCAAAGAAGTGGTTCTGCTGGGTCGTTCGATCTCTTCCGAAACCGTGCAGAAATCCCTGGCGCTGCTGCTGGTTACCGCTGCCATGGCATTCGTGGGCGTGCTGGTGCTTACTATGATAGAAAAAGCCCCCTTCCTCAGCATCCTGTTCGAGGTAATCTCCGCGCTCAGCACAACCGGCCTGAGCCGCGACCTGACGCCAACGCTTTCGGCACCGGGGCAGATAATCGTAGCAGTGCTGATGTTCGCAGGCCGGATAGGCCCGCTGACACTGGTATACAGCATAGCCACGCAACGCCGCAGCCGCATCCGCTACCCCGAAGCAGAATTCCAGGTGGGCTAGCGCCCCGGGCGGGCCAAACTCAACGGGCACCCGACGCGCATGCTCGGCACCGCCCCCCGCTCGGATCACCCCGCGCAGGCCGCCCCGTGTATGCCTACCAATCAGGCCGCGCCGCGCATATCGTCCGGGCCTTGCTGGCCCGGCCTGCAGCTACCTGTCATCAAGGCCTCCAGCGCAGGGATGGCAGCCGCCGCAGCGGCAACAGCATCAGCGTCCAGCCTATCCATGTGCGGGATCTGTGCGATCACGGGTACGCCGCCGAATCTGCCGATGGCATCGGCGTTGCCCGACGAAGGCGGCCCGCTCATTACCACCCCCAGCACCAGTATGCCTCGCGCCCGAAGCGCACGCAGGCTCAGTAGCGTATGGTTGATGGTGCCTAGGGTGCTGCGTGCCACCAGAACCACCGGCAGGGCCAACGATTCGGCCAGGTCTATCATCATGGTCGTTTCGTCCACTGGCACATACAGGCCGCCCGCACCTTCCACTACCAGCGGCGCTGCGGTGTCGGGCAGGCGCAGGGCGTTGGCACGGATCTCTACGTTCTCGCATTGCGCCGCCGCCAGCGGCGACAAGGCGGCCTGCAATATATAAGCGGGCGGGTGCAGCACATGTGCACGCTCGCCGGCGCCCGGCGCCCCCAGCAGTGCTGCGACCGTATCCGTATCAGCCGGTAGTTCGGCTACGCCTGTCTGGAAAGGCTTCCAGTAATCAGCCTGCCACGCCTTGGCCAAGATCGCCGAGACCAGCGTCTTGCCCACATCGGTGTCCGTGCCTGTGACGAATACGCCGCGCGGCAGGCGCGCTTTGCGCCATAGGCCATAGGCTACGTTGTAGGTTACCCGGGCACCCTGCGCATCGAAGCGGGCGCATACGCGGCGCAACTGCGGCGGACTCAACGGTATGGCCGACGCGGCTGGCGTCCCCGCTCCAATCGCCTTCAGGCCCCGCGCAAAGGCGCGCCCGCTGCCACACGCATGCACCACGCGCTGCACGTCGACCCTGCCGCACAGACCCAGGCCGGCGCCGATATCCTCTGCGGCCGGATATGCGGGTGTGCCGGCGATCAAGCCCTCTTCGACATGCGCGACGCCCCACTCTTCAAAGGTGCCGCCCGCCAGCGTGGACACGCAGAGGCATCCTCCGGGGCGCAGCAGTGCGGCGAGCCGCCTCAGGCCGCCATTGAGATCATCGAACCATTGCACGGCCATGCTGGAGCAGATGAGATCAAAACCTTGCTCGGCGTCCGCCTCGGTGCCCAGCAGGAGGCTGGGAAACTCACCGTCCATCACCAGAAAACGGGCCCGCCCCCCCAAGCTTACGGTGTCGCGCGTCGCTTGCACCATGGCCGGCGCCAAATCGGTGATGATCCACTCCGCATCAGTAAAATGCGCCGCCAGTTTGCGCGTCAGATTGCCGGTGCCGCAGCCGATCTCCAGGATGCGCGGCCGCACGGGTAAATCGAGTGCCGCAATACGGCGCATCAGGTCGTCTGCAACAATGGACTGTACTGCGGCATGCCCTGCGTAAGTATCCGCAGCAGCGCCAAAGGCCCGGCCGATACGCGCCCGGCGCGCCGTATCGCCGCCGGCCAGCTTCGCCAGGAACATCTGGATGTGATCCGCGCACCATTGAGCATCGGTACAGGGCAACAGATGCCCGCCCCCAGCGCGCCAGCGAATATGGTGCGGGGAAAATTGGGCCGCCGTCATGGCCGCCGGCACGATCGGGTCGGCGTCGCCTGCAAGCGCCAGCAGCGGTACATGCCGCCGGGCCAAGCGGCTGCGCGCGTCGCCGCTCAGCATGGCGGAGAGATCACGCTGCAGCGTCTCGAGCCGCAAGGGCCGTTGATCGGTGTGCGCACCGCAGCGCTGGCGGAAATCCGCAACGACCGCATCCGGCGCCTGTGGCAGCCGCGCCAACATGCGTTGCACCACCCGCGCAGCCACCCCTTGGGGAAAGCCTTCGCCAGCGGAAAACCGCGCGAAACCATTGATTGATATCCACGCAGCCGTGCGCGCGTCCAGACCTGCAAACGCATCGAGTGCATGCATGAAGCCGAACGAATGGCCGACGATGACCAACGGCCCCTCGGGAAGCATCGCGGACGCGGCTTCTCCGCCGTAATAGCCTAGATCCAGCGTATGCTGCGGCCAGGCGTGCAACGCGGCCCGCAACGGCGCCCAGAACGCGGGGTCGAACGACCAACCATGCACGAACACCAGCGTGGGGCGGCCGCCAGAGGCGACCCCCGCCCACGCGCCGGTCGCAGCGCCAGACATTGCATCAATGCATATCATCAGTATCTGTCTCCCGCGCAGTACCGGCCCGCCGCGCCCACGCCGCAGCCAATGCCTGCGCCAGTGTATGAATATCTTCTTCTGTATGAGCCGCGCTCAATGCGACGCGCAGCCTACTGGTGCCATGCGGCACCGTCGGTGGCCGGATCGCGGTAAGCAGCATGCCCTGCGCCGCGATGTCTGCGGCCATGTCCAGCGCAACGCGCTCATCGCCTACCATGGCAGGCACGATCTGTGTGCTGGATAGACCGCACTGCATGCCCGCCGCTCGCAATGCGGCACGCAGTGTATCGCCATGCGTTGCCAGCCGCGCGCGCTCGGCACCCATTGCGGGGATAAGGTCGAGTGCGGCGTCGATGGCGCCCAGCACCGCCGGCGGCAGTGCGGTCGTGTAGATAACGCCGCCACAGGCGTTGACCAGGTAATCGCACAATGCGCGGGAGCCCGCCACATAGGCGCCAAAAGCGCCCGCAGCCTTGCTGAACGTACCCATGGCCAGATCGATGCCGCCCGGAACCAGACCTGCCAGGCCCATGCCATGCGGCCCCAGCACACCGGTCGCATGCGCTTCGTCTAGGTAGACGAAGGCGTCATGGCGCCGCGCAATATCGGCCAGGCGTGCGATGTCGCAGCGATCGCCGTCCATACTGAACACGCTTTCGGTCACGATGAAGCGCCGCCCCGGATCGCCCGCCCTGCTCTGCAGCAGGGTTTCGAGGTGATCAAGGTCGTTGTGGCGAAAACGAACCTGGCGCACCCCCGCGGCAGTACAGCCATGGTGCAGGCTGGCGTGATTGAGTTTGTCGGTATAGACCTGCAGCGTGCCAGGCTCCCGTGCGGCAAGCTGCAACAATGCCGGCAGTACAGCCGCATTGGCCTGCCATCCGGATGCCAGCAATAATGCGGCTTCTGTGCCTTTGGCTCGCGCGAGCTTGCGCTCGACCTGTTCGTGCGCACTGAAGCTGCCGCACACCAGCCGCGAGGCCTGCGCGCCCGCACCAAAACGCGCCGCCCATTCGCGCGATCGATCCACTACAGCAGGATGCTGCGACAAGCCGAGGTAGTCATTGCTGGAAAAATTGAGCATGACACGGCCGCCGTCGGTCACCCGCCCCGGGCCCGCCGGATCGCGTGTGCGCAGCACACGCAAACGGTTCCGCCGCGCAGCGTCGGCGAGGTAATCCAGGCATAGCGAATCGAGGCGGCTCATCGGGATCGGGTAAAGGCGATACGGAGGGATTCTGGCGAGGGCAGATGGAGCAAGGGGCGGAAACACGAACGGGGCACAACACAAGACCGCGCAGCATATGCCCGCGCGCTAATACAGCGCAAGCCGCGTGATCATGCGATCATAGCAAAACGATCATGAAGCCCCCTCCCGCCGCCATGCCCACCATGCCAACGCCCGCCGTCACCCATAGCCAGTCTGCCCGCCACAACTCCAACGTGCCGCCGCCATCATGGATGGCCGAAGGCATGCCGCATATCTGGCTACCCTACACGCAAATGAAAACCGCCGCGCCGTCACCAGCGGTCGTGCGGACCCACGGCTGCCACATCGAGCTGGCCGATGGGCGCAAGCTGGTGGACGGTATTGCATCGTGGTGGACAGCCTGCCATGGCTACAACCATCCACACATTGCGCAAGCAGTGCGCGAACAACTCGACACCATGCCGCATGTGATGTTTGGCGGGCTGGTACATGAGCCTGCACTCACGTTGGCAAAAAGGCTGGCGGGGCTGCTGGGGCCTGGCCTGGACCGCGTGTTTTTCACTGAATCCGGATCGGTTAGTGTGGAAGTCGCGCTCAAGATGGCCATGCAGTATTGGTTCAATCTGGGCGAGCCCCTGCGCCGCAAGGTGGTGGCCTTCAAAGGCGGCTATCATGGCGACACCTTCGGCACCATGGCCGTATGCGATCCCGATGTCGGCATGCACACGGCCTTCGATGGTGTCTTCCCTGCCCAGATCATTGCGCCTGTGCCAGTGGACGACGAAAGCGAAGCCGCGCTCGACACCTTGCTGACGCAGCATGAAGGCCAGATCGCGGCCCTGCTGATTGAGCCGCTCGTACAAGGCGCGGGTGGCATGCTGATGCATCCACCCGTTGTGCTGCGGCGCCTGCGCCGCCTTGCCGACCGCCACAGCACACTACTGATCTTCGACGAGATCTTCACAGGCTTTGGCCGCACCGGCTCGATGTTCGCATTTCAACAGGCCGGCATCATGCCCGACATCATCACGCTTTCCAAGGCGCTTACTGGCGGCACGCTGCCGCTGGCCGCCACGGTGGCCGGCGGCAAGGTGTTCGAGGCGTTCTGGTCCGATGATCCCGCTCGTGCGCTGATGCATGGGCCTACGTATATGGGCAATGCGCTGGCCTGCGCCGCCGCCCATGCGTCGCTTGATCTGTTCGAGCGCGAACCGCGCTTGAACCAAGTGCGCGACATTGAAGCCGCGCTGCGTGCCGGCCTGACGCCATGCGCCGCCCTGCCAGGTGTGCAGGATGTGCGCGTGATGGGGGCGATCGGTGTTGTGGAGCTCGCCCGCCAGCCCAACCGCGATGCACTGCGCCAGCGCTTTATCGATGCAGGCGCATGGATACGGCCATTCGGCCGCACTGTCTACCTGACGCCATCGTTTACCATGCCTGACGAAGACCTTTCCTTCCTGACCAAAACCGTTTTCACAGTTCTGCAAAACCTGCCGTGATGTGCCCTGACATACCGCGCCCTTGTCCGTACGAAAGTACATCTAGGCGGCCCATACAGGTCATGCGCATATGGCGTAACCAGCCTGTTTTCGGTGGCATAACAGCCCGGTTATTTCATCGTAATCAGGGCGCGCATGTCATTTGTGCAACTTTTTTTTATCGGATATACTCTCGTTCTTTCGGGGCGTAGCGCAGCCTGGTAGCGCACTTGCATGGGGTGCAAGGGGTCGCGAGTTCGAATCCCGCCGTCCCGACCAGAAAAACGGAGCGTAGCGCAGCCTGGTAGCGCACTTGCATGGGGTGCAAGGGGTCGCGAGTTCGAATCCCGCCGTTCCGACCAAGCCAGAAAGGCCTGCAGACAGCAATGTCCGCAGGCCTTTTTTCTTGCGCTACCACGATACCGCCGTAGCTGGCCGCAGCAATATCCACCATCGATACCTTTCTCCCCGATCGATATCCTGCGTAAATATCCGCCACCCATCCCCCCCTCTTTGGCCGCCTCGTCCTCGCTACTTCCCTATCCTCGACCACATAGCCGATACCATCCGCGCTAAGCCATCAAGCCCGGCAGGCTTAAGACGAACATCGCATGTAGCAGTGCCAAGCCATCTCTAACATTACCTCAAGGTCTGTATCTAGACATTAGAAAGCTTACTGACCGTAACGGCTGCATCAGGGAGGCAGCGAGACGGCCGCAAAGCAGGCCGCAAACAAGCGGATACAGTCAGCGGCAATTGGCAATACGCGGCGGCCAATCAGGGGAAGAGCATGCGCATAACGCTGAGTACGAACGCATCGTGGCGCGCGTCCGGACCGCCGGGAAGACGGCCATGATAAAGGCGGCAGCTCCATGGATGGGTGTGTTGAGCCTATTGCTGGGCGCTGCGGGCCAACCGGCACATGCGCTGACGCGCAATGAGTATGACGCGCTCATCATCCAGGCCCGCAATGGCGAATACGAACCCGCGCTCGCCATGCTTCGGGAGCACAGCCAACAATACCCGCACGACTTGCGCGCCGCCTATGATCGCGCGCTGATCGCGTCATGGGCCAGGCGCCCCGCTGAAACCATTGCGGCGTACGAGGCGCTTACGCCGACGCCCAACCATCCTCCGGCCGACGTGCTCGCCACAGTGGCCGCCGCTTATCGCGATACCCGGCAATGGGATAAATCGCTTGTGCTCTATCGGGACGGCCGGCGACTCTATCCCCGCCACACCGCCTTCGCCGTAGGTGAAATCAAAGTGCTGGCTGATGCCGGACGCGGGAATGAGGCGCTGGCCGCCGCGCAAGCGGCCGCGAGGCAATGGCCCGAAAGCGAAGACATCGCGCTGGCACAGGCTTATGCGGCACGCGGTGCGCACACCGCCGACGCTGCGCTTCAGCACACAACACGCGCCGCTGCGCTCGCGCCGGGCAAACGCTACGTTACCCGCGAATACATACACGCGCTGCGCGATGCCGGCCTGCCCGGCCCCGCGCTGCGAGAGGCCAGAGTAAGCCCCGGTAGCATCGACGCCGCCACAGTGCGCGTCATATGGGCTGATCGCGCGGCCGAGCTCACCCGGCTGGCTGTGCTGCCCAGCATGCGAGAGTCGGACCGCTTTGCACTGGCCGACCAGGCGCTGGCCCTCTACGACAAACTCATACCGGAATGGCAGGCGCTTGGGGAGCCGGCGCGGGCGGAACTGAACCGTGCCCGTGCCGACCGCCTGCATGCACTTCATGCACGGGCCCGGCGCGAGGATGTCGTCGCCGGATACGAAGCCATGCGCGCCGAGGGCACACCCATTCCCCGACACGTCTTGGGCGACGTTGCCGATGCGTACCTGGCGGTGCGTCGCCCCGAAGAAGCTGTCGCGCTCTACCAACTGCTGCTCAGCGACGAATCTCCTCCCCCCCTGAGCGCCCACGAACGCGTCAGCGCCCAGACCGGCCTGTACTACGCGCTGCAAGAGAGCGAGCGCTACGAGGAAGCCGACGATGTCATTGAACAAGCAGTCAGCGAGCAGCCAAAATGGGTGCGATTGAAGGGCCAGCCATCTAGTCAGCCCAACGAACTGTACCTGTATGCCGCGCATACCCAAGCGGTCGGCCAATACTACGCCCGGGACGCAGAGGGTGCTGAACAGCGTGTTCGCACACTGCTTCAGACCGCCCCCAACAACAGCACGCTGCGCGGAGATCTGGCCATGATTCTGCTGGGGCGCGAGCAACCGCGCGCCGCCGAGCGCGAACTGAAGATGGCCGAAGCTATGACACCGCGCGCGGTGCAGCTTGAAGTGGATCAGGCCAACACCGCCATAGCATTGAGGGAATACCGACAAGCTGAACTACTGGTGGCCGACGTTACTGCACGCAATCCCGAAAATGGGGAGGTGCAGCGCTTGGCCCGGGTCTGGGAAGTGCACAACAAGGCCGAGCTGCGCGTAACCGCCAATCACGACATCGCCACCGATAGCCCGGTGTCGGGCAGCGGCGATACCGGCATCGATACCGTGGTCTATACCGCGCCGATCGACCAGAATTGGCGCGGTTTTGCAGGCGGCGGCTATGCACAAGCCGAGTTCGAGGAAGGCAAATCACATTACCGCTGGATGCGTGGGGGCGTGGAATGGCGGGGGCGCGACCTGAAGGCGGAGCTCGATGCATCCGCGAACAGTTATGGCCACGGCGTGAAGACTGGCTTTCGCGCAAGCGTCGATGTCGACCTTAACGATCACTGGCAGATCGGCGCGAGCGCCGAGTTTCGCTCCCGCGCCACTCCATTGCGCGCCTTGCTGGCCAACATTTCAAGCAACCGCGCCGAGTTTCGCATCGGCTGGCACGCCAACGAAGGCCGTGCCTGGCAGTTGGCGCTAGCACCCTCGCACTTCTCGGATGGGAACAACCGGGTCGAATACAGCCTGCACGGCCGAGAGCGCCTGTTCGCCTCCCCGCGCCTGCAAACCGATCTTGAACTCGAATTCAGCGGTTCGCACAACTCGCAGGAAGGCGGCCCCTACTTCAATCCACGTGCAGACCTGTTCGTGCTTCCAGCCCTGGCATTCACGCATACGCTCTACCGCCGCTATGACACTAGCCTGGAGCAGCGTTTCATGATTGGCGCCGGCATTTATGCACAGCGCGGCTTCAGCAGCGGCGCTGTGGGCGCCATCGGCTACGGGCTGCGCTATCGCAGCAACCAGGTACTCGATGTAGGTGCTTCGGTCGTCGGTATTTCGCGTCCCTACGACGGCGTTAGAGAACGCGAGGTACGCATCATGTTCGACATGAATCTGCGCTTCTAGGAGAACGTGAATGCGCACCCGCCTGTTTCGTTGCTTACGTCTGCTGACCAGCGCACTGGGCCTCGTCCTGCTGCTGTCGGCCTGCGCCCGCGACATTCCTCTGTTCACGCCGCCCGCAGAGCGCGCGCCAATAGAGGCCGAACAGCCGTGGGCCGAGAACTCCTTTCTGGCGCTGGCCTATCACGACGTGGTGGACCGCAACCCGGACCAGACCTTCGTCGCCATTACCACTGATCACTTGAAGGAACAATTTGCCTGGCTATATGCCAACGGCTATCAGCCCGTATCCGTGGAGCAGATACTCGCCTCAAGGCGAGGCGGTGAATCATTGCCCGAACGTGCGGTCCTGCTGACCTTCGATGATGGTTATCGCAGCTTCTATACCCGTGTGTATCCGGTGTTGAAGGCCTATCGCTGGCCGGCTGTGCTGGCGCCCGTGGGCAATTGGCTGGATACGCCCCGTGACCAGTCCGTGAACTTCGGCGGCACACCTACACCTCGCGACAAGTTTCTGTACTGGCAGCAGGTGCGCGAGATGGTCCGTTCGGGCCTGGTCGAAATCGGTGCCCATACCGACAACTTGCACCACGGCGCCGTCGCCAACCCGCAAGGCAACCAAGAGCCCGCTGCCGCGGCGCGCCGCTACGACATCGCCCTCAAGTCGTACGAGAGCGAGGCGGACTACCGTACGCGCATCGAACAAGATGTCCGGATGATCAGCGGCAAGATCATGCGCGCCACCGGTACCAAACCGAGAGTGTGGGTGTGGCCGTATGGCGCCGCCTCCGGACCCGCATTGAAGATCGTGGGTGACCATGGCTACGACATCGCCATGACGCTGCAGGACGGCGCCGGCACAGTGAACACGTTGATGAATACCCCGCGGATGCTGGTGGCTAATGACCCGCCGCTGCGTGAATATGCCTCAGCCGTCATCAATATGCGCAATCACCCGCTCATGCGCGTGGCGCATGTGGATCTGGATTATGTCTACGACGATGACCCGGCGCAGATGGAGCGCAACCTGGGCGAACTGGTGCAGCGCATCGCCGACATGAGAATCACGCATGTGTTTCTGCAGGCATTCGCCGATCCGGAAGGCGACGGCCTGATCAAGGCGCTGTACTTTCCCAACCGCCATTTGCCGATGCGGTCCGAACTCTTCAACCGCGCGGCGTGGCAGTTGATGAGCCGTGCGAGCGTGAAGGTATATGCCTGGCTGCCTGTGCTCAGCTTTGACCTGGACCCGGCGTTTGCGCGCGTACAGCGCTGGGACCCCGCAACCGGCCAGATAAATGTGGACGCACAACAGTACCGCCGCCTGTCTCCCTTTGATCCCCGTGCACGCCAGCAGATCATCGACATCTACGAAGATCTGTCCAGTCACGCCATGTTCGACGGCATTCTGTTTCACGATGATGCGCTGCTGTCCGATTTCGAGGATGTGGGGCCACAGGCGCTGGCCGCCTATCGCGCCGCCGGCCTACCTGACAACATAGCCGCCCTGCGCGCCGATCCCGCCATGCAGCAGCGCTGGACGCGATTCAAGAGCAAGGCGCTGACCGATCTGACACTGGAACTGGCCAATCACGTCAAAGCGATCAGGGGGCCGCAGATCAAGACTGCCCGCAATATATTCGCCATGCCGATCATCGAGCCCGAGAGCGAAGCGTGGTTTGCACAGAATCTGGACGATTTCCTGGCGGCCTACGACTGGACCGCACCGATGGCCATGCCCTACATGGAAAACGTGCCCGCCGGGGAAGAAAACGCATGGCTAGATCGCCTGGTCGATGCCGTGGCCAGCCGCCCCGGCGCATTGAACCGCACGGTGTTCGAGATTCAGGCGCGCGACTGGCGACCCAACGCCAAGGGGCGGGAACGCGGCGCCATTGACTCGGCGGTAATGGCGCGCTGGCTCAAACGCCTGCAGCTGCGCGGTGCGCGCAATCTGGGCTACTACCCCGACGACTTCGTCGAGAACCATCCCCGTCTGGATGTGATCCGGCCGGCCATTTCCAACAGCTGGTACCCACAAGAATGATAGACCGACTGATCGCCCTTCTTGTGCTGTGCTTCGTGCTCGGCGCACCGTTCGGACTGACGCTCTCGCTCACCAGCGAGCTGCTGCTGGCCTTCGTCTTCATCTACCCCTTGTTCATGTCGGTGATCTGGATGGCGGGTGGACTGTATTTCTGGGCGCATTGGGAACGCAAATGGAACTGGCGCCCCTACCGGCCGCCCGAGCTCAAGGGCAACCCCTTGGTGACCATTGTGATCCCGTGCTACAACGAAGCGCGCCATGCCGAAGAGACCATTATGGCGGCACTGGGACAGGATTACCGCAACATCGAAGTGATCGCGGTCAACGATGGATCGAGCGACGAAACGGCGCAGCTGTTCGACCGGTTGACCACCCGCGACCCGCGCCTGCGCGTGATCCACCTGGCCCGCAACCAGGGCAAGGCGATGGCCCTGCGCATGGGTGCAATGGCAGCCCGCAGCGATTACCTGGTTTGCATAGACGGCGATGCAACCTTGGCGCCCGATGCTGTGAACTATCTGATCGCACCGTTGGTCGATCACCCACGTGTCGCGGCAGTAACGGGCAATCCGCGCATCCGCACGCGCTCCACCCTGATTGGTCGCGTACAGGTCGGTGAGTTCTCATCCATCATCGGACTGATCAAGCGCACCCAACGTGTCTACGGACAGATATTCACTGTGTCGGGCGTCTGTACGGCCTTCAGGCGCCAGGCGATCGACCAGATCGGGTACTGGGACCTGGACATGATCACCGAAGACATCGATATCACCTGGAAGCTGCAGCGCGCTCATTGGGCCGTGTTCTTCGAACCTCGCGCACTGTGCTGGATTCTGATGCCCGAAACCGTGCGTGGGCTGTGGAAACAGCGCATGCGCTGGGCGCAGGGCGGCGCCGAGGTTTTCATCAAGAACGTCACCACCATCTGGCGCTGGAATTACTGCCGCCTGTGGCCGCTGATGGTTGACTACTTTCTGTCTGTCCTTTGGGCCTACGCGCTGCTGCTGTCCATCGTCCTGTGGGTGGCCGGGCATGCTGTGGCGCTGCCGCCCCACTTGCAAGTATCCATCATCGTGCCGTCGTCGTTCACCGGCATGGTGCTGGCCCTGGCCTGTCTGATGCAGTTCCTCGTGAGCATCACGATAGACCGCCGCTATGAGCCGGATCTGGCGCGCGCCCTGTATTGGATCATCTGGTACCCGTTCGCCTTCTGGCTCATCAACTTCGTCACCATCGTCTGCAGTTTCCCCAAAGTCATGCTCAGAATCCGGCGCCGGCGCGCACGCTGGAGCAGTCCGGATCGCGGCATTAAGGAGTTGACATGATTATCAAGACATCCCGCGCTCCGTTGGGCGCCATCATCGATGCCTGTCTGACCGCGCTCGGCTGGGCCGGCCTCATCTACCTGACTTTTGCCGGCATGACAGCGACCACCGGCGAAAGCACGACGTCGGCGCTGCCGTCCTCGGGTGCGATCGCTGTATTCAGCGCCATTGCCGCAACAAGCGCCGCCGTTGTCGTGCTGTGGGGACGCTATCGAAAAAGGTTCGCGGACAAGCTGCAGCACCGGGATATTGCGGCCGTAGTGGACGAAGAAACGCGGGCCTTGCATTTCCACCTGTCCCCCAATCAGTTGCATGAAGTCCAGGACAGTCGAGTCACCGTGATTTACCACTCCGGCGAAGGCGATATTGCCTTCCTGGAAACCGACCAGTTGCGCATGCAGCCGGCGGGCAACAGCAATGTGTTCGAGCAGCAGCGTGTGGCGTGACCCGCACAAGGCCGCAGGGCGGCGATAACAGACGAAAGGGTAATTGCTTACGCCGTACGTCCTACGACCGCTGCTCGAAAGTCGTAGTCCACGTAACGGGGCGCAGCGTAAGTAATACGGCACATGCCCGAATAAACGCCCCTCCCTATCATGATGTCTTAGTCTTTTTCACTTGTTACTGATCGACGCATTTTTTTGTCTAACCGTAGCAATTCGCATTTCGGAGATGGTGATGAGGCCCAGCAACCCACGCAATTACCGAATGAGCCAACACCAGGCAGGCTGGACCTGGCGACATACCGGCCTCTGCATCGCTGTGCTGGCCCTGCTTTGCAGTCCCGTTGTGCAAGGCCAGGATCTGGCAGGCAAGCAGAACCCGCTGCCGGAGCCGAAGCTGGAAACCGACAAGGAAAAAGACGTCCGCAAGATATTCGAGGATCCGCTTGCGGGCATTGTGGTGAACCGCACGGTCACCGTGCAGGGTAACGAGTTCTACCAGTACTTTGCCCAGGCCTGGCGTCAGAGAGAACTGAGCAACGCGGTCACGATCGTGGTACGCGAGCGCCCCACTGCCCGCTATGGCAGCGAAATCTGGGTGCTGTACCGCAACCAGGCCATGCTGCATGCCTTTCTGCCGCCTGCCCGGGCGGCTACCCGGAAGATCAGCACACGGGCAGTGGAAATCGTCAACCAGAACATCACCAATAAGTTGATGGCTCAGTTGTTGAATCGGTCTCCGGATCTCGGGCCGGAAGAGTTGTAACAAGGAGAAGACATCATGATCAGGCACAAAAAACAAGCGCTGCATGCAGTACTGCTCGCCACGGGACTGCTGGCCGGATCGGCCAGCGCCTCAGAGCTGATCTATCACCCTCGCAATCCATCGTTCGGCGGCAACCCGCTGAATGGCTCGATTTTGCTGAATCAGGCGCAGATTACCAGCCACCACGAGCCGCCCGATGTAGGCGCGGACGGGTTGGGCATCGAACAGAAAACGCCGCTGGAAATCTTCAACGAGACGCTGGAGCGTTCCATCCTGGCCCAGATGGCATCGGCCGCCTCGTCCAGAATCATTGGTCCTGACGGCAAGTTCGTCCCCGGCACGCTGGAAACCATCAATTACATCATCACCGTGAAAGACATGGGCACCTATATGGAGATCACCACGACAGACAAGGTGACGGGCGCCCAGGTGACGACACAAACAGGGACGGGGATCCTGCAATGAAAACTACCCATACTAATAACAAGCGTACGCTTGCACGCTACGCACGCCTGCCCTTGATGGCAGCACTGGCCCTGACACTCACCGCATGTGCAATCCCCAACCACCCGGCCGAGGTCAACGGCTCCGCAAAGCTGACCCCTGCCACACCGTCCACGCGCGATCTGCTGAAGATGCCCCCGCCAGCGGGCAAGATTGTCACGGCCGTCTACGGATTTCGTGATCAGACCGGCCAGTACAAACCGTCTCCGGACAGCTCATTCTCAACCTCTGTGACACAGGGCGCCGCTTCCATGCTGGTCAAAGCGCTCAAGGACTCCGGCTGGTACACGCCCGTGGAGCGTGAAAGCCTGCAGGAACTGCTGACCGAGCGCCGGATTGTGCGCGCGCTGGATGGCTCGCAAAACGAACAGGCCCAGCCCCTCCAGATCCCCGCTCTGATGCCGGCCACGATACTCATCGACGGCGGCATTGTGGCCTACGAAAGCAATGTACGCACCGGCGGCGCAGGCGCCCGTTTCCTAGGCATTGGCCTGTCAACCGAGTACCGCATGGATCAGGTCACCGTGAGCTTGCGCAGCGTGGATATCCGAACAGGGCGCATCCTGCATACCGTCTCAACCACCAAGACGATCTATTCGTACGAACTGCATCCCAGCGTCTACAAGTTCGTGAACTATCGCGATCTGCTGGAAATTGAGGCCGGTATCACCAGCAACGAGCCTACGCAGCTGTGCGTCAAGGAGGCGATCGAAGCAGCCGTCCTGCACCTGACGGTGCAAGGCATCAAGGAAGGCACCTGGAACCTCAAAAACCAGAGCGACTGGTACTCACCCATTGTTCAGCGCTACCTGCGCGACAGCACCAACTACGCGCTGCCCAGCGATGCAAAACCTGTACAGGGCACGGTGGAAAGTGCCGCCGCGGCAAGTGAAGCGTCCAGCAATGAACAAGGTGCCCAAACCAACCCGGTCAGCCCTGCTGAACCACCCAAGCCTCTCTGAGCGCAGACAGAAACCAGGACAGCCATGCAAGTGTCGGGAGAGCGCGATTCAAAGACCGTCGGGCTCGCTTGTTTCAGTAGTGCCAGGTCTTTAATTTGAGGAGAACTATGATGAAATACACTTTGACTGCAGCCGCCCTGGGCATCGCAATCGCTTACGGCGCACCAGCGTCCGCTGTCAATCAGGCAACGGTGTACCAGAATGGTGATTACAACCAGGCCGTGATCGAACAAGATCACAACTACAACACGACGGCCTATGTTGGGTCGACCGGCGACTACAACGACGGTACGATTACGCAGTCGCGCAACTGGAACACCACCGCCCGCATCGACGCCAGCGGCAGCCGCAACGATGCAGTGATCGAGCAGAACCGTGTCGCAAACGCCAGCGCAACCATTTACCAAGCTGGCTATGGCGGTGATGCAACGATCAGGCAACGCCCGGACGGCGGCCATCACTGGGGCCACCACATGGGCATCAACCTGACCGCAACCATCAACCAGACCGCGGGTTGGGGCAACAGCGCCGCAGTTGACCAGATGGGCGATATGCTCTCGGCGGCCATTACACAAGCCGGCGTCAAAAACCTTGCTGTAATTGACCAGAAAGGCGACGATCACATCATGAACGTAGCCAACATCAACCAGCGCGGTTGGTTCAATGACGGTTACATCCGCCAAGACGGTCGCGGTCTGACGGCCACCATCAACCAGGTCGGTGCGAAGAACGACGCAGTCGTACTTCAATCCGGCAGCGGCCACATGGCGACTGTCACACAGGTCGGCTATCGCAACGATGCATACATAAAGCAACACTAACTCGACGTACCTGGCAGCAAGCCGGGGTCGGGCGGGCCGGGCCCGTCCGGCCTCGACCAGACCGAAGAATCAGAGGAGACACATGATGAACGGAGACGCCGATATCCAGGTCTGGCTGGAGCAGATGACCCAGACTCAACCGTCCATGATCGTACCTTATGTCGAAAGCGACCGGGGCCGCACCTTACGCTACCTGGTGCAAACCGTGAACATCGGTGCCACCGGGCGCGCGATGATGAGCCAGGGCGGCACGATCAGGTTGGAAGCAGGCGTCCCCACGGCACTTGGACGCATGTCCGTAACACGGGCACCTGAAAATAATTGCTTCGTCGAGCTATTCCTGAGAGAGGCGGGCGCGCCGGAACGGAAATATCATTTTGAATGCCCGGGATAACCCGAATCAAATTATTAAATACTGAAACAACTGTCGCAAGTCACTCATCTACAACCACATTTTCTTGCAAATGGTTAGGTTGACCAATAATATTGGTCTGTACAGCACCGAGAAGCCAATAAAGTAGCCAGCAATACCGGCTATCTATCAAGTTTCGCCGGACAACGGCCGGAGCTTACCCTCCGGGCGCGGTACCAAAGGCGGACAACACAGGGAAAAGAGCATGTCAACCATTCTTGTCATTGAACCGCACCCCTTGCTACGGCTGGGCCTTTTGCAGTTGCTCACGGATATCACTCCCAACTGTATGTTGCGGGGCGCTGATTACTCCGATCTTTCACGCGAGCCGACCGCCGAATCCGAGTGCGATCTGATTCTCCTGTCGGTGGCCGACTTCGGCGACGTACACCGGCTCGTCAACGCAGCCCGCACGGCATATTCGCCCAAGGCGGTCTTGCTCATGTCCGACACGCCGGACTTGCCCTATTCACCGCAGAGCCTCCCGCCCATCGTCACGGGATATGTGCCCAAGCATGCGTCGCCCGAAGTGCTGCAGGCGTCTGTGCGCCTGGTGCTGGCCGGTGGCACGTGCTTCCCCATGCCTGGCAACACCAACGGTACGCATGTTCAGTTGCCGCAGCAGGCCTCGCTGCCCAGTATCACGCCGGCCAATGGCCCGTGGCCGGTACCGGAGCCCGACAAGCCCCGCCGCTTCAACGGCAACGCGCACCCCGAGTGTGAAATGCTCGGACTGACGCCGCGCCAGTACGAGGTGCTGGTATTGCTGGCTCGGGGTTACCCAATGAAGACGGTGGGTCGTTACCTGAATATTTCGGTGGCAACGGCCAAGGCACATACCGAAACCCTATACCAGCGATTGGATGTGCATAATCGGAACGCCGCTGTATACGCAGCCGTTTCGCGCGGCGCCACGCTGGGCCTGCCCAGCATCACCACCCAGAAAGCCCCCGAAGCACGCGCCTGATCGCAGGTCCGGCGGCCTCCGCGCTTGCGGGGCGCCGCCGCGAACCGGCGCTAGAGCAGCCCCAGTTGCAACCGGGCTGGCTCGCTGATCATTTCGCGGCTCCATGGAGGATCCCAGACCAAGTCTACCTTGGCCTCGTCTACACCGTGGATGGTCAGCAGCTTGTCCCGCGCTTCGTCCGCGATCATGGTCCCCATGCCACAGCCGGGCGCAGTCAAGGTCATTTCGACTTCGACGCGGTAGCGCTCTTCGGCCAGCGGCGTCACCTTGCAACTGTAGACCAGCCCCAGCGCAACGATATCGACAGGGATCTCCGGGTCATAGCAGGTAGCCAGCATGCTCCAGGCCGCATCCTCGATGACCTGCGCAGTGATGGGGCCTTCATGGACGTGAACAGTCGGCTCGATGGGTTCGAAGCCCAGGGCGTCGCCATCCACGCCTTCGACGCGGTACAGATTACCCTGCACCAATACCGTAAAGGTGCCACCCAACTGCTGGGTGATGGTAGCTTCGCATCCCTTCTCGATGGTGACGGGCGACCCATAGGGCACCGTGACCGCCGGGCAGTCCCGGCTGACGATGACATCTTGGCGTGTGTAGCTCATGTATTTCTCTTGCGTGTTTACTCGGTACGCGCGATTTCACGTGCCATGTTGATGGCGTTGTGCAGGGTGTGCCATGCCAGCGTCGCGCATTTCACCCGGGCGGGAAACTCGCGCACCCCCGACAGTACTTCCAGCTTGCCGAAATCGCGCCCCTCGGGCTGGGATTCTGTGAGCATGGCATGCATGTCGTTGAACAGCGCCTCAACCTCTTGCAGCTTCATCCCTTTGACGGCTTCTGTCATCAGTGATGCTGAGGCGGTCGAGATAGCGCAGCCATGACCGATGAAGCTGACCGCCTGCACCACATCGCCTTCAACGCGCACATAGACGGTAAGTTGGTCACCACACAACGGATTGTGGCCATCGGCACGATGGCTGGCGTCTTCCAGCGCGCCAAAATTGCGCGGGTTTCGGTTGTGGTCGAAGATGACTTCCTGGTAAAGCTCGCGCAGATCACTGTTGCCGGTCATTGGCCTATTCCAAACAGTTTCAGGGCCTTGCGCAGCGCCGATTCAAGGGCCTGCACGTCCAGAGGCGTGTTGTACAGCGCAAACGAGGCGCGCGCCGTGCCTGGGATGCCAAAGCGTGTCATCAGCGGCATGGCACAGTGATGCCCGGCACGTATGGCTACGCCTTCGGTATCGAGGATGGTGCCCAGATCGTGCGGATGGATGCCATCGACCACGAAAGACAGTATGCCCGCCTTTTGCGGCGCCGTACCCACCACACGCAAACCCGGCAGCGCCTGCAGCGCCTGCATGGCCTGATCGAGCAAAGCCTGTTCGTGCGCGGCGATCACGTCCAGCCCCACCTCTTCGACATAACGGATGGCGGCATCCAGCCCCACCACGCCTGCGATATTAGGCGTGCCGGCCTCGAAACGCTGGGGCACGTCTGCATAGGTGCTGCGCTCGAAACTGACGGTGTAGATCATGTCCCCCCCTCCTTGCCAGGGAGGCATATCTTTCAGGATATCGTAGCGCGTGTACAGCGCACCAATGCCTGTGGGGCCATAGAGCTTATGCCCGGAAAAGACATAGAAGTCACAATCGAGCGCTTGCACGTCCACCGCCTGGTGGGCTACCGCCTGCGCACCGTCGATCAGTACGCGCGCGCCAACGGCATGGGCCAGCGCAACGACGTCGGCCACCGGGTTGATGGTGCCCAGTGCATTGGATACATGCGCCACACCTACCAGCCGGGTGCGCGAGGACACCTGTGCTTTGAAGGAATCCAGATCCAGCTCACCGCTGTCGGTGACTGAAGCCACCTTGAGCACGGCACCGGTCTGCTCGCACAGCAACTGCCAGGGCACGATGTTGGAGTGGTGCTCCATACCCGTGATCAGGATCTCGTCGCCCGCCTTCAGGTTGGCACGGCCCCAGCTTGCCGCCACCAGGTTGATGCCTTCTGTGGTGCCGCGGGTGAAGACGATCTCCTCGGCACGCGCTGCGTTGAGCAGCCGGCGGACGCTCTCGCGGCCCTGCTCGTACAGATCAGTGGCGTGCTGGGACAGCCAGTGCACGCCGCGGTGAATATTGGCGTTTGAGCGTTCGTAGTAGCTACGCTCGGCATCGATCACGGCGGCGGGCTTCTGCGTCGTGGCGCCGTTGTCCAGATAGGCCAGACGCCGGCCCTTCACGGGATGTACCAAGATGGGAAAATCGCCAGCGCGATCCAGCAAGGCTGTTTCCATGCTTGCAATCAACGGTGCGTTCATGACAGGTCTCCCAGCTCGGCGGGCGCCAAGGCGCGGATGGCGCCGATGATGCGATTGCGCAAGGCATCGGCCCCGATACGGGAAATGGCTTCAGCCGCAAATGCGTAGGTCAGCACATGCCGTGCATGCGCTTCGTCCAATCCGCGTGAACGCAGGTAAAACAAGCTGGTTTCATCCAACTGGCCAACGGTCGCGCCGTGTGCGCACTTGACATCATCGGCGTAGATTTCGAGCTCGGGGCGCGCATCGGCCTTGGCCAGCCGCGATAGCAGCAGGCTGTCGGAACGCTGTATGGCGTCGGTCTTGTCGGCGCCCGGCGCCACATAGATGCGGCCGCCGAATACCCCGCGTGCGGTGTCGTCGAGCACGCCGCGGTAGAACTCCCGGCTCACGCAATGCGGCTGGCTGTGCCGGATGAACGTGTGGTGATCGACATGACGCTTGCCGTTGACGTAATACAGGCCATTGAGCAAAGCCTCGGCGCCAGGGCTGGCGAAATCAGTGTGGATATCATGGCGGGCCAGACGCGCGCCAAAAGACATGGAATGCGAGTTGAATACCGAGCCTCGACCTTGCGAGACATCTACGGCCCCCAAGTGGAAAGCCGCCAGGTCTTCGTTCTGCAGCTTCAGGTGCGTGACGTGAGCGTCAGCGTCAAGCCTCAGGCGCGTGACAGTATTGGTAAGGCTGGCCTGGCTGCCGTGCCCCATATAGTGTTCGAGGATGGTCGCCTGCGCGCCCGCCTCGGCCAGCACCAGGTTGCGCGCGAAGCTGGCCGCGCCAGGGGTGGCCGCGATGAACACCAAGTGCAGGGTTTCTTCGAGCACCGCACCCTGCGCCAGGCGCAGCACCGCGCCGTCGGCCGCGAGCGCCGTGTTCAGCGCCTCGCTGCTGAAACCCGCGGCGGCATCCCCAAACGCCGCCTCAATGGTATCGGGGGCTTCGGCCAGAGCCTGTGACAGCGGCTGCAGGCGCACGCCGCCCGGCAGGGTGCCGATGCGCGACAATGCGGGTGCGTAGGCGCCATCAACAAACACCATCCAGTGTCCATCATCGGCATCAGACCACGGCGTTGGTACAGTGGCCGCCGCGCTTTGCTCGGGTAGCGCAAAGGCCTGCCCCGCCAGCACCGCCAGCGAGGTATGACGCCAGGCTTCCAGATTGCTTGCGGGCCAGCCTTCATCGGCGAAACGCGCCAGCGACTGCGCACGCAGCGTGGCAAGCCACGCCGGCGCCGTGGCGCCCGCGGCCCGCTGGCGCGCCGCGTAGCTGTCAATCCAGGGGGCAAGCGTACTCATGCGGCCGCCCCTTTGCCGGCTGGCTTGTCTTCTACCCAGCCATAGCCCTGCTCCTCGAGCTCCAACGCCAGCTCACGCCCGCCGGAGCGCACGATGCGCCCGCCCGCAAGCACGTGCACATAGTCAGGCACGATGTAGTCGAGCAGACGCTGATAGTGGGTAATGACGATCATGGCGCGGTCGGGCGAACGCATGCGGTTCACACCATTAGCCACCGTCTTGAGCGCATCGATGTCCAGCCCCGAATCAGTTTCGTCGAGGATGGCCAGCTTGGGCTGCAGCAGCGACATCTGCAGAATTTCATTGCGCTTCTTCTCGCCGCCCGAGAACCCTTCGTTCACGGAGCGGTAGAGGAACTCTTCCCGCATGCCGACGTTCTTCATTTCGGCCTTGGCCAGCTTGATGAAGTCCATCGCGTCCAGCTCGGGCTCGCCGCGGTGGCGGCGCCCGGCGTTGACAGCGGTGCGCAGGAAGTAGGCGTTGGATACACCCGGGATTTCGATCGGGTACTGGAATGCCAGGAAAAGGCCTGCGCGTGCCCGCTCTTCAATAGGCATGTCAAGCAGGTTTTTGCCAAGGAATTCGACCGACCCTTTGGTGACTGCGTAGTTTTCGCGACCCGCCAGTACTTGCGACAGCGTACTCTTGCCAGCGCCGTTGGGGCCCATGATGGCGTGCACCTCACCCGCTTTGACGTCGAGGTTCAAACCGCGCAGGATCGACTTTTCTTCGATCGAGGCGTGCAGATCTTTGATGCTCAGCATGTGTGTAATTCTCCTTAACCTACGCTGCCTTCGAGGCTGACGCCGAGCAGATTCTGTGCTTCGACCGCAAACTCCATGGGCAATTCCTTGAATACTTCTTTGCAGAAGCCATTTACGATCATCGAGACCGCGTCTTCGGCCGATACACCACGCTGCATGGCATAAAAAAGCTGATCTTCGCCGATGCGCGAAGTAGTGGCTTCGTGTTCGACACTGGCCGAGGGGTTCTGCACTTCCATCGTGGGAAAGGTGTGCGCGGCACAGGTTTTGCCGATCAGCAGCGAATCGCACTGCGTATAGTTGCGCGCATTTTCGGCCTTGGGGGTGATGCGCACCAGCCCGCGATAGGTGTTGCTGCCATGGCCGGCCGAGATCCCTTTTGAAATAATGGTGCTGCGCGTGTTGCGGCCCATGTGGATCATCTTGGTGCCCGTGTCGGCCTGCTGGCGGTGATTGCTGAGCGCCACAGAATAGAACTCACCCACGGAATCGTCGCCGCGCAGGATCACGCTGGGGTACTTCCAGGTGATGGCCGAACCGGTTTCCACCTGCGTCCAGGAAATATGCGAACGCGGGCCGCGGCAATCGCCGCGCTTGGTGACGAAATTGTAGATACCGCCCACCCCGTCCTTGTCGCCCGGATACCAGTTTTGCACGGTGGAGTATTTGATCTTGGCGTCGTCCAGCGCAACCAGCTCTACCACCGCGGCATGAAGCTGGTTTTCGTCGCGCATGGGCGCCGTACAGCCTTCCAGGTAACTGACAGACGCGCCCTCTTCGGCGATGATGAGGGTGCGCTCGAACTGGCCGGTTTCAGATGCGTTGATGCGGAAGTAGGTGGACAGCTCCATGGGGCAGCGCACGCCCTTGGGGATGAACACGAAGGAACCGTCGGAAAACACCGCGGAGTTCAGCGCCGCGTAGAAGTTGTCGCCCGTAGGGACGACGGTGCCCAGGTATTTCTGCACCAGCTCAGGGTGCTCCTTGACCGCTTCACTGAAGGAACAGAAGATCACACCGACTTCAGCCAGTTGCTTGCGGAAGGTTGTGGCCACCGACACCGAATCAAATACCGCATCCACCGCCACACCAGCCAGCCGCGCACGCTCGTGCAGCGGCACGCCCAGCTTTTCGTAGGTGCGCAGCAACTCAGGATCGACCTCGTCCAGGCTTTTGGGGCCATCGGCCTTGCTCTTGGGTGCCGAATAATAGCTGATGTCCTGGAAGTCGACCGGCGGGAAGTGCACCTGTGCCCACTCGGGCTGCTTCATGGTGAGCCAGTGGCGATAGGCCGCCAGGCGCCATTCGAGCATCCATTCGGGCTCGCCCTTCTTGGACGACAACAGACGGATGGTGTCTTCGTTCAGCCCTTTGGGTATGGTGATCGATTCGATCTCGGTGACGAAACCGGCCGAGTATTCTCGGTCGAGAAACGACTCCAGCGGATCGGCCGCGGAAACGACTGCGGGTGCTGTGCTTGGATTCATTCGGGAAGGCTCCATGTCGTGGCTTCGGCCACACGGGACTTGGATTGCGGCGCGGGCGCCGCTGGCCGGGACCCCGGCCGGAAATTCAAGGAAAACTCGGCGGTGCCGCCCGGTATTGCACCCGGGGGCGTCATGTCGGCAATGGACACATCTTCGAGGGTGCGCCGCACAATGGCATTGATGCGCTGCCAATTACTGCGGATGTGGCAACCCGCCTCGACACTACAGGCGCCCGGTTGGGCGGTGCATTCGGTCAGGCCAAAGGGCTGCTCTTCGAGGGCATCGATGACATCGGCAATGCTGATCTGGGACGCGGGGCGGCTGAGCGTGTAGCCGCCCCGCGCGCCGCGACTGCCGCGCACCAGGCCGTGCTGGCCGAGTAACTTGAGGATTTTGCTGACGGTGGGCTGGCCCAAGCCCAGGGTGGCTGCGAGATCCGCAGCGCTGTACACGCCGGTTGGCGCCCCCGCCATGTGGGTCAGCACCAACGTGCCGTAATCCATGATCTTGCTGATGCGCAGCACGTGCTCCGCCTCCGGCAGTGAATTTTACAATGCGCATATAGTACCATTTTGGTACTGTATGTTCAAGGAAAGAAATGCGGAGGGGTTGGTCGCAACGCCTTGGCATCGGGCCGAGAAAAAGGCCGCCTGCGGCGGCCTTTTATAAGGCACGGTATTGTAATTGAATTTTTTATCACTGCAAAACCGCAGCCTCCATCATCCTGGCGACCTTCACGCCTGCGCCTGCGCCGGGGCATCCACCCCCTCTTCATGCGCCTGCTGCATCCGCCACATCTGCGCATAACGCCCGCCGCGGGCGAGCAGCTCGGCGTGCGTGCCGCGCTCCAGCACCTGGCCATGATCGAGCACAATGATCTGGTCGGCATTCACAATTGTAGACAATCGGTGCGCAATAATGAGCGTGCTGCGATCGCGTGCAATCTGCTCCAGTTCCTGCTGGATGGCCCGCTCGGTGCGCGTATCCAGCGCACTGGTGGCTTCATCGAACACCATGATTGGTGGGTTCTTGAGAATGGCCCGCGCAATGGCAACGCGCTGCTTCTCGCCGCCCGAAAGCTTCAGGCCGCGCTCGCCTACCTGTGTGTGATAGCCCTCGGGCAGGCTCAGCACGAAATCGTGGATGCTGGCGGCCTTTGCCGCGCGCACGATGTCCTCCTCGCCCGCATCAGGGTTGCCATAGGCAATGTTGTATTGAATGGTGTCATTGAACAGCACCGTATCCTGCGGAACAATGCCGATATGCTGGCGCAGGCTGGCCTGGGTCAGGTCGCGCACATCGGTGCCATTGATGCGCACGGCGCCGCTATCCACGTCGTAGAACCGGAACAACAGCCGCGACAACGTCGATTTTCCAGCACCCGACGCCCCGACAACCGCCACCGTATGGCCAGCTGGTATCGAGAACGATACGCCACGCAGTATTTGCCGCGTAGGTTCGTAGCCGAAATCAACGCCATCGAAGACGATTGCGGCGCGATCAGTGCGCAGCGCCTGCGCGTCGGGCCGGTCAGCGACTTCGCGCGACTGGTCCATCAGCCTGAACATGCGCTCCATATCGGCCAGCGCGTGCTTGATTTCGCGGTACACAAAGCCCAGGAAATTCAGCGGTGCATACAGTTGCGTAAGATACGCCGACACCAGCACCACATCGCCAACCGTCATCGTGCCGCGCACAACGCCATCGGCCGACAACCATAGCAGCAAGCTGATACCAACGGTGATGATTGCGCCCTGCCCCATGTTCAGCAGATTGAGCGAAATCTGGTTCTTCACTGCCGAATCGGCCCATTTGCCCAGATTGCGGTCGTAACGGCGCACCTCGTAGGCCTCGTTGCCAAAATACTTGACCGTCTCGTAGTTGAGCAGCGCATCAATGGCGCGGCTGTTGGCCTTGCTGTCAAGCTCGTTCATGCTGCGCCGGTACACCATGCGCTTCTCGGTTACCAGCAGTGTAAAGAGCACGTAGGCGGCGATAGTGCCCAACGTGACCACCGCAAAACGCAGGTCGTAGCGCCACAGCAATATACCGGCCACCATGCCGATCTCCAGCAAGGTGGGCAGGATATTGAACACCATGAAATTGAGCAGAAAGCCAACGCCCTTTGTGCCACGCTCGATGTCGCGGCTCAGGCCGCCCGTTTGGCGCTGCATGTGAAAACGCAGCGACAGTGAAAAAAGATGCTCGAACAGCCGGGTAGCAATGCGGCGTATCGCCCCCTGCGTGACCCGCGCAAACAGCACGTCACGCAATTCGCCGAAAACACTCGTGGCAAGGCGCGCAAAGCCATAGCCGGCCAGCGCGGCCAGCGGCAGCGCCAGCATCGTGGCAGGCACACTCAAGGCGTCGACTACGTCTTTCAGGTAGAGCGGCAAGATGACGCTGGCGACCTTGGCCGCCACCAGACAGGCGAGCGCCGCCAACACCCGATACTTGAATTGCCATACGTAAGGCAGCAGCGACTTGAGGGCATAGAGGTCGTTGCGATCGGTGGGCGCAGGGCGGGGGGTGAACTTCATGGTGGGGGGGAGGCATCATGCCGCGCGACAGCAAGGCATTGCCCATTCCAAAGTTAGTATTTGCTCGGAAGGCCATATTGTAGGCGTGGCGCGCGCGGGGCCGTGCAATATGCAGCGTACGCCTCAATGCCGGTGCCTGTATCTCGATCGGGACAGCAGCCCGCAGGCTGTGGCCGTGGTGCCGCAGCGTCATTTCCATTCGCAAGATCTCGTTCAGGCTATGGAGTTGGCCGCCATGTGCCGTGCACCGTCGGCCGTGGGCGTCAGCCTGCCGGCTTGACGCGCGGATCCAGGGCTCGTATTTCGCTGCGCCGCGCCAACAGGACGTCATAAAAGGCTTGCGCGGCGCCGGGCAGGCTACGATCCTGGCGGCGAATGAGATAAAGCGCGCGCATGATGCGATCGCGCGACGCCAGCGGGACAATGCGTATGCGCGGATGACGAAACTGGAACAATGTCATGCCTGGCACCAAGCTCACCCCCAGGCCTGCCGCCACCAGCCCGGTCACGGTTGCCAGATGATCCACCTCCAGAAACGTTCGCAAACCCTGGCTGTCGATGCGCGGCGCCAGGCTCTGGCGCACGCTGCTGCCCTGCCCCAGCTGGATCATGTCGCAGCCCGCCAAGTCCGCAAGCCGCAGCGACGTTCGCCCGGCAAGGTGGTGATCGTCGCGGCAGACCAGGTAAAACGCATCCTCGCACAATGGTTCCACCGCAAGCCCGGCCATTTCGCGGCCCATTGCCGCAACGGCGAAATCGGCCGCGCCGGCACGCACCAGTGCCAGGCATGGCTCCAGCAAGGCATCGCGCAAGATCAGATCCACGCCAGGGTGTGCGGCATGAAACTGCGCACAGATATCCGGCAGCCACCCCGCCGCCAGCGAAGGCAACGCCGCAATGGCCACTCTGCCTTTTCGGATCGCGATTCGGTCGCGGATGTCGCCCACCGCGTCATCGATATCCCGCAGCACACGCAGCGCCGTCTCCAACAGGCGCTCACCTTCGCGCGTGAGCTCGACTTTGCGTGTGCTGCGGTCGAAGAGGCGCGCACCCACCTGCTCTTCGAGCGTGCGAATCAGCGCACTGAAGGCCGGCTGAGTCTGGTGACAGCGCGCCGCAGCCCGGGAGAAGTGTTTCTCTTCGCACAAAGCCACGAAAGCACGCAGATGCCGGGCCGCGATATTCATATTATTTTCTCTATTAATTGATCGTATTTTTGTATTTTACTTATTAATCCTGGGTGCCTATCATTTCTTCATCGCGATGCGCCACGCAGTGGGCACCAGGCTCGACGCCCGGCAAGACGCGCAGTACGTCACATACCGCGGCCCACGCGCCGCATCGGCACGAGGCGTGAGGAGAAAGGAAGACATGCCAGACACACCGCTGATCATTGCTTGCGCAACAGGGTTCTCGGGCGACCGCACGGACGGCGTCGGCCCTGTCGTCGACACCCTGGTACGCCAGGGCGGCCATGCCCTGATCTTTGAAACCCTTGCCGAACGTACGCTCGCGCTGGCGCAACTGGCGCGCAACCGCGACCCCGAGCTCGGCTATGAGCCGCTACTCGATGACCTGCTGCGCCCGGCACTCGAACCTTGTCTGCGGCACGGCATACGCATCGTCAGCAATTTTGGCGCCGCCAACCCGCCCGCTGCGGCGCGCCGCATCCGAAGGCTGGCCGGTGAACTGGGCCTGCGAGCGCCGCGTATCGCGGTGCTCTCGGGCGATACGCTGAACGACGCTGCGCAGAAGTCCTACCTGCGGGAGCAGCTCGGGCCGGCGATGGACACGCTGGACATCGTCAGCATCAACGCTTATCAGGGTGCGGCGGAAATCGGTGAGGCGCTGCGTGCCGGCGCGGACATTGTCGTAGCCGGACGCGTGTCAGACCCGTCTTTAACTGTGGGCTGCGCGCTGGCCCATTTTGATTGGGCCGGCGACGACTGGCAGCGGCTGGCGGGCGCCACCATGGCGGGCCACCTGCTCGAATGCGGCACTCAGGTCACCGGCGGATACTTTGCCGTCCCGGGCCTGAAGGACGTACCTGGCATGGATACGCTGGGTTACCCCATTGCCCGCATCGATGCCGATGGCGGCTTCGAGGTCGGCAAGGCCGACAACACCGGTGGACGGGTGGACAGCCTTACAGTCAAAGAACAACTCCTTTACGAAGTGCACGACCCGGCTGCCTACTTCACGCCCGACGTCGTCGCCGACATCAGCCAGGCGCGTGTGGCGCAACCAGGCGCCGATAGGGTGCGCGTATACGACGTGCGCGGCCACGCACGGCCAGATACGCTCAAGGTCAACGTCTGCTATCAGGGCGGCTGGCTGGCCGAGGCCGAGATCTCCTATGCAGGGGTGCAGGCCGAGGCCCGTGCCCGGCTCGCCGCCGACACGGTGCGCCGGCGCATCGGCCATCGCCTGCCGCTACGCTTCGATCTGATTGGCGTCACCAGCATACTGGGCGACGACAGCGGCGAGATGCTGGGCGGAGCACCCGACAGCCACGCACGCGACGTGCGGCTGCGGGTGGCGGGTGCGCACACTGATCGCGCCACGGCCGAGCACGTGTTGCGCGAAGTTACCGCGCTCTACACCTGCGGCCCGGCCGGCGGGGGTGGTGTACGCACATCGCTGCGCGCACGCCTGGGCAGCGTCTCGGCGTTGATACCACGCGAGCTTGCACCCGCTGGCTGGCGCTTCGAAGAATAGAAGTCGAGCAAAACAATCAAAGGAACATACCGTATGGTCACGCATTCAGCCCATACCCCCAAAATCGGTGCCAGCGGCACCAGCCATAGCGCCGATGGCATCGCTGAAGCCGGCGCGCATCACATGGCCGCCAGCGCAGCTTCCACAGCGACGGTCGCCGCCAGGGGCACCGATGCTGTCACCGTCCCGCTTTATCGGCTGGCCCACAGCCGCACCGGCGACAAGGGCAACATCTCGAATATCAGTGTCATCGCCTATGACGAAGCCAACTATGCGCTGCTCGCCCGGCAGCTCACCGCGCAGGCAGTGCGCGACTGGTTCAGCTACCGTCACCCGAGTCGCGTCGACCGTTACGAAATCCCTACGCTGGGCGCGCTCAACTTCGTGCTGCACGATGTACTCGATGGCGGCGTGAACAGCGCGCTCAACCTGGACGCGCATGGCAAGGGGCTGTCCTTTCATCTGCTGGATATCCCGATCGAAGTGAGCGCCGTGCTCGCCCGCGGCTTGCCAGACGTCGTCTGAGCGCCGCACAGCGCCAGATCATCAACGCAACACCCATCACCAATAACCAAGGAGACTGACTATGCATCCGCATCGCCTCACCCTCGGCCTGCTGCTGGCCGCCGCCACCTGCCTGGCCGCGCCACTGGCCGCCCAGGCCAAGTATCCCGACCAACCCATTACCTTCGTCGTGCCGTTCGGCGCGGGAAGTGCCACCGACCAACTCGCCCGCGCACTCGGCCAGGGCGTTACGGAACAAACCAGCCAAGCTGTCGTGATCGAGAACAAGGCCGGTGCCAGCGCCATGATCGGCGCTGCCGACGTCGCTCGCGCCAAACCTGACGGCTACAGGGTGCTGATCACCACCAACACTTCGCAATCGGCCAATCCGCATCTGTACAAAAAACTGAGCTACGATCCCGTTGCCGATTTTCAGCCCGTAACGCTGCTGGGCACGGGTGGCCAAATCATGGTCGTCAACCTCGCTTCTCCGGCCAAGTCCGTACAAGACTTTATCCGCATGGCCAAGGAAAACCCCGGCAAATACAGCTTCGGCAGCGGCAGTTCAAGCAGCCGCGTGGCCGGTGAACTG
This sequence comes from Paracandidimonas lactea, assembly GCF_021653995.1. Lineage (NCBI taxonomy): Bacteria > Pseudomonadati > Pseudomonadota > Betaproteobacteria > Burkholderiales > Alcaligenaceae > Paracandidimonas > Paracandidimonas lactea. The sequence continues at coordinate 353,451 of NZ_JAJJOZ010000001.1, read as the reverse complement.
TTCCAGCAAATGGCCGGGGTAGAGCTGCTCCATGTACCCTACAAAAGCAACCCGCTGGTCATCACCGACTTGCTCGGCGGGCAGGTCGACATGATGATGGCGGATATGGCAACCGGCCTGCCGCAGGTGCAATCAGGCAAGCTGCGCGCACTTGGTGTCACGCGCACCCAACGCTCGCCGCTGTCGCCCGATGTGCCCACAATCGCCGAGGCCGGTGTTCCTGGCTACGAAATGGGCTACTGGTTTGCCGCCTATGTGCCGGCCGGCACGCCCAAGGATGTTGTCGCTACGCTGCACGACTTGCTAGTCAAGGCGACGAGCCGTAACGCCGCGAAGCAGTTCTACAGCCAAACCGGTACCCGGCCAGTGACCTCATCACCCGAGGAGCTTGCCGATTTCCAGAAAAAAGAAACCGAGAAATGGGGCGAGATCATCAAAAAAGCGGGCATCACGCCAGCTTGATGCATTCAATTGCACCCGGGAACCATCGCCACGCGCCGCACCTAATACAATAACGAATAATCTGATGATCGCGCGCCCCTTCGATGCGCTTGTGTATCGAAGGGGCGCGCCCAATGTGGCGATTCCGGAGTACCCATGGCAGCATCCCCCGTCGATTACGACGCCGCCCTGCGCGCCTGCGCGCGCGGCGACGAACATGCATTCCAAAGGCTCTACGAACACGAGGCGCCGCGTATGCTGGCGTTGGGTATCTCGCTGCTGGGCCAGCGCGCCAGCGCCGAAGACCTCTTGCGCGATACCTTCACACTCATCTGGAAGAATGCCGGCAGCTTCGATGAACAAGCTGGTTCCGGCCGCGCCTGGATGTACAGCATCCTGCGCTACCGTGCGCTCAGGCGCCTGCGCCAGGCCGCCCGGCGTCCCGAGCCGCCCGGAGCCGGTGCTCTGCCCGACCTTCGCGTCGCTAGCGCACACATGCCCGCCACCTCGCTGGTGGGCGCCTTGGCCCGCCTCGACGACAGCCAGCGCGAACCAATCATGATGGCGTTCTACAAGGGGTATACGTACGAGCAGATCGGTGCGCGGCTCAGTATTCCCGCCACCCAGGCCAAAACGCGCGTCCAGGTCGGCCTCAGTCTACTGCGGGGGCTGCGTCAAGCATGAGTGCCGCCAAACCCAACAGCCATCACATCCTGATCGCCGAATACACGCTCGGCCTGCTCGAGTCGCATGAGCTCGCCCGCGCGCATCAGTTGCTGGGCGAGCGCGACGACGCCGTCGCCATGGCACTCGACTGGGAACAAAACCTGCTCGAACTCACCGATCTGCTGCCACCGGTCGACCCATCGCCGCTGCTGCTCCAGCGCATACAGGCTAGCCTGGGGCACAATGCCCCACCCGCGCCCTCTAGTTTGTACCGTCAGCCAGATTCGCCTCAACCGTTCCTCGCAAACGGCATGGTCGGCGCCACCACACCGGCAGCTCCTGGGCCAAATGGCGCTACACGCCCCATGAACGGCATGGCCGATTCGAGCAACGGGGCTGCCGTGGCCCAGGCGCACAACGGCATCGCGTCGGCCCAAATACCCAACAACACAAGCGCGGCCATGCCGGGTATTGCAGCAACCGCCACACAAGAGGCCCCATCCACGGCCGCTGCCTCGCTCCCATCGGCCAACGCGCCTGCCACATCAGCCGCATCCATATCTGATGGCGCCTTGCGTGCGGCGGGTATGGCTGCGGCTGGCAGCGAATCAAGCGCCGAGCGCAACGGTACGCCTGCCCCCGGGCACAGCGGGCAGGCTGGCCCGACGGCCCGCCCCCCCGCAGGCGGTTCGCCCGGCCACAATCCGCACCGCCGCGCACCGCGCGAGCCCTATTTCAACGATAGCGCATTCGTGGGCGCATCTGGCGCCACGCAGGCGCCACAAGGCCGCGCCTCGTCCGGGCAAGCCGCGCACATGGGTGCCTCTTCCCTTCCGAGTACGCCTTCAGACGCCTCGCGTATTTCGCAAGCCCCCCATTCATCGCCTGCCACCGAGGGTGCCCCGCGGCCGGCCGCCTCCGCGCCTGCATTTTCGCCGGCACAAGCCGCCGCGCGTGTACCGCCGCTCAACCCGGCATCTGCGTCCGACGCTATCCCGATCACCGCGCCTTCAACGCTCCCTCCTCCCGAAAAACGCCGTCTGATGCACAGCGTCTGGCTCTGGCGCGGCGCCACTATCGTCTTCGCCGCACTTGCGCTGGCGATTTCGCTCGTCCCCAAAGAGCCGCTGCCGCCACCCATCAATGTCGTACAAGTTGCGCCTACGCGCGCCGCCATCCTGCAAGCCCCCGGGCAAAGTTCGACACCCGGCTGGATCGTTACCTTCGACCCTCAGGGCAATGTGTTGATGTCGCCGCAGGTACACAGCGATGTCGCGCCAAAATCCGCCGTGCAACTCTGGACGTACAACGAAACCGTGTCGGCGCCGCGCTCGTTGGGCCTGATCGATCCGAACAGACCGATCACTGTGCCGGCCGCGCTCATGGGAGAACTGGGCAAAGAACAATACTTTGAAATGACGCTTGAGCCACAAGGCGGTTCGCCTACGGCCAGCCCCAGCGGCCCGGTACTGTTCATTGGCCGTGTCGTCACCTTCGGTGCACCCGGCACCGAGCCGGTCGTGGGCGGTGGCAGGCCGCCCGCTGCGTCCGGCTCAGCGCCGGGCAGCGCCGCAAACTGATCCGCACGGGCTCCGCGTTCAGCCCGCCTCGCTCAACAGCGCCTCCAACTCTTCGTCACTGAAGCCTGCCGCGCGCCGCGCTGGCAGGTTGAAAGGCCCCCGCAGCTTGGGCGCGCGATACCTGGCGGCCAGTTCGCGAAACGCGGCCAACGGGTCCAGCCCGCGCGTTGCGCATACGTGGCGATACCAGCGATTGCCCGCCGCCACATGGCCGATTTCATCGCGCAGGATAATGTCGATAATGCCCGCCGCGGCCAAATCGCCCGCATCCGCCAGCTTGCGTCTGACAACCGGCGAAGCATCCAGCCCGCGCGCCTCAAGCGTACGCGGCACCAAGGCCAGCCGCGCAAGCAAATCCTCTTTCGTACGTTCGGCCATCTCCCACAGGCCGTCATGGGCCGGCATGTCGCCATAGTCGTAACCCAGCGTACGCAGATGGGCGCGCAACAATGAGAAATGCAGGCCTTCTTCGCGCGCGACACGCGCCCAGTCTGCATAGAATGCATCGGGCATGCCTGGGAAGCGCCACAGGATATCCAGCGCCAGATTGATGGCATTGAACTCGATATGGCAAAGAGAATGGATGAGTGCCGCCCTGCCTTGTATCGAACCCGGCGTGCGGGCACGAACATCCTGCGGGCGGACCAGTTCGGGCGTGTCCGGGCGCCCGGGTATGTTTCCGGGTGCATCGAAAATAATGGCGGCGCCGGGGTCGAGATTGTCGCTCAGCGCTTGCGCAGCCTGAGCCTTGGCGGAGGGGTTTCGCTCGCATAAAGCCGCCAGCGCCCGCGCGCGCAAAGAATGAATCGGCATGAAGCAAATAGTCTGGCCAATTGGCAAGAAGCGGCGCCGACTGGCCCGCTGCTTTAAGACATCAGAACAGGTGTTCGCGTGGGGGCGCCCCTGCAGCGTGTTCGTCCAACGCCGCGCCCAGCATGTCCCGGATGGCCATCAGGTCGGTGCGAAGCGACTGCAGTTCGGCGCCCGACAGGCGTACCGCCGCATCTTGATCACGCGGCTCATCATCGCCCAGGCGGTTGCGCGCGCCGCTGATCGTGAAGCCCTGCTCATACAGCAGATCACGGATACGGCGGATAAGCAGCACCTCGTGATGCTGATAGTAGCGCCGATTACCGCGCCGCTTCACGGGCTTGAGCTGGGTGAATTCTTGTTCCCAGTAGCGCAGCACGTGAGGCTTGACACAACACAACTCGCTGACCTCGCCGATTGTGAAATAACGCTTGGCGGGAATGGGTGGCAGGATGACGGATTTTTCGCTGGTGCTCATGGGCGGATTCTATGCCTGTTATTCGGAGGCCGGTGCGCTGCTGTCAGCGGTCTCGACCGCGCTCTTGAGTTTTTGGCTCGCATGGAAAGTCACCACACGGCGCGCGGCTATGGGAATGATCTCGCCCGTCTTGGGATTACGACCCGGGCGTGGCGGCTTGTCGCGCACCTGGAAGTTGCCGAAACCGGACAACTTCACTTCGGAACCACGCGCCAGGCAATCACGGATCTCTTCGAAGAAGGTATCGACGATGTCCTTGGCCTCACGCTTGTTCAGGCCTACGCGCTCGAACAGCAATTCGGCAAGCTCGGCCTTGGTCAGGGTACGGTCGGCTTTCATGCGTATGTGTGCTCCTCAAGCGCGCTGACGAACGCCGTGTGCGGCAACAAGTACTTCCAGCAGCCGCGCCACGCACTTTTCAACAGTTGTGTCGTCCAGGGTGGCATCCTGGCCCTGCAGCCAGAAGCGCAGTGCCATGCTTTTCTCGGCAGCGCCGGCCGCCTCGGCGGTCTTGTCGCGCCAGACATCAAACAGTTTAATGTCTTTGACGATCCCAAGCGTATCATCAGATTGGATAGTTTGCTTAAGTGTATCCAATAATGCCTGGTAGCTCACCTGGGCGTTGGCCCACACGGCCAGGTCGCGGATGACCATGGGCTGACGCGAAAGCGGCGCCGGCGCGGGCAGCGAACCGTGCGAGATTGCCGCCACATCCACCTCGAACACCACCGGGGCATGCGTCAGATCATGCTGCTGCGCCCAGCGGGGATGCACCTCGCCCAGCCATCCAATCAGCGTGCCGTCGAGCTCGAGGCGGGCCGAGCGGCCTGGATGCAGCGCCGGATGCGCAGCCGCGACACACTGGAGCCGCCCTGCGCTGTCGCCCAGCAGGTTCTCGACATCTTTTTTCACATCATAAAAGTCAACCTGGCGGGTAGGCAGGCCCCACTGTTCATCAAGCGCCGGACCCCATGCCGCACCCGCAAGACGTGTGGGCTGCGCCACACCCGCGACGGACAGATCGCCATCGTCCACCTGCGTATCGCGCCGGAAGACACGACCCAGTTCGAACACCCGTACACGGCTCTGTTTGCGGTTGGCGTTGTAGGCAATATTGGCCACCAGACCGCCAAGCAGGCTCGATCGCATGACAGCAAGCTGGCTGGCGATGGGATTGAGCAGCCTGATCGGATCAGTGTTGCCGGCCAGGTCGCGCTCCCATGCTTCTTCGACAAACGCGAAGTTGATGACCTCTTGGTAGTCGAGCGCAGCCATGCGCGCGCGCAGCAGATGCGGGCCGCGCAGCGCTTCGGGCTGCACCAGCATGTCGGCACGTGCGGTGGGCGGCACATCGGGAATGCGCTCGAAGCCATAGATGCGCGCCACCTCTTCGATCAGGTCTTCCTCGAGGAAGAGATCAAAGCGATAGGACGGCGGCGTAACGATGAAATTGTCGTCGCGGAAAACATAAGGCAGCTCGAGCCGCGTGAAAATGGATTCGACTTCTTCGCGCGAAACGTCAAGCCCCAGGACTTTACGGCAACGCGCCAGACGCATAGTGACCGGCGCACGCTCGGGCAGGTTGACGACCTGGTCGTCTACAGGGCCGGCCTGGCCGCCACAGATATCCACCAGCAGACGAGTGATGAACTCGAGGTGTTCGGGGATACTGGCAAAGTCGACGCCTCGTTCGAAGCGATGGCTGGCTTCGGAGCTGAACTTGTAGCGGCGGGCGCGCCCCATGATGGCCTCGGGAAACCAAAAAGCCGCTTCGAGATAGATGTCGGTGGTGTCCAGCGTGACCGCGGTGGCTTCACCGCCCATGATCCCCGCCATGCTTTCAACCTGGCCATCGGCGCAGATCACACCCACATCGCTGTCGAGCTTGATCGTCTGGCCATTGAGCAGTTCGAGTGCTTCGCCCTCTCTGGCCCAACGGACGTCGAGCGTATTGCGCTTGATGCGGTTCAGGTCGAACACGTGCGTGGGACGGCCCAGCTCGAGCATCACGTAGTTGGAAATATCGACCAGCGCCGACACCGAGCGCTGGCCAGCGCGCTCCAGGCGCGTCCTCATCCAGTCGGGTGTCTGCGCGCGCGCGTTCACGCCGCGGATAATGCGGCCGGCAAAACGCCCACACAGGTCGGGCGCATGCACATTGACATCGAGGCGATCGGTAAGCGTCACCGGCACCGCGTCGAACATGGGAGGCGTCAGCGGCGCGCCGGTGAGCGCGGCCACCTCGCGCGCAACACCCATGATGGACAGGCAATCGGCGCGGTTGGGCGTGAGCTTGAGCGTGAACAGCGTATCGTCAAGGTCCAACGCATCACGGATGGACTGGCCGATGCCGAGTGCAGGATCGAGTTCGAGCAACCCGGCATGGTCTTGCGACAGGCCCAGTTCACGGGCAGAGCACAGCATGCCGGAGGATTCTACGCCGCGCATTTTTGCAACGCCGATCTTCATGCCGCCCGGCAGCGTAGCACCCACGCGGGCCAGTGGCACCTTCATGCCTGCGGCTGCATTAGGCGCGCCGCATACGATCTGCAGCAGCGAACCCGTGCCGTCGTCCACTTGGCACACGCGCAGCTTGTCGGCGTTGGGGTGCGCTGCCACCTCGACGATGTGCGCCACGACAACGCCGCGAAACGGCGGCGCAACGGGCGTGGTTTCCTCGACCTCCAGGCCGGCCATCGTCAGGCGATGCGATAACGCCTCGGTATCGATGTCGGGGTTCACAAAAGCGCGTAGCCAGGACTCAGGGAATTGCATGATCCGCTCGTAGACTAAGAATTCAGGATGATCGGGATTAACGGTTGAACTGGCGCAGGAAGCGCAGATCACCCTCGAAGAACTGGCGCAAGTCGTTCACACCATAGCGCAGCATGGTCAGGCGCTCGAGGCCCGAGCCAAAGGCAAAGCCGATATAACGCTCGGGATCGAGCCCGAAATTGCGCACGACGGCGGGGTGCACCTGCCCCGAGCCGGAAATCTCGAGCCAGCGACCTTGATTGGGCCCCGATGTGAACATCATGTCGATTTCGGCCGAAGGCTCAGTGAACGGGAAGAACGAGGGGCGGAAGCGCACACTCAGGTCGTCGGTTTCGAAGAAGGCACGCAGAAAATCGGTATAGACGCCCTTCAGATCGGCGAAAGAGATGTCTTCGGCGATCCAAAGGCCCTCGACCTGGTGGAACATGGGCGAGTGCGTGGCATCGCTGTCGACCCGGTAGGTGCGTCCCGGTGCGATCACCTTGATGGGCGGCTTGTTCATGCGCGCGTAGCGCACCTGCATCGGGCTAGTGTGCGTGCGCAACAGCAGCGGCAGGCCCTGCGCGTCGTTCATATCGACGTAGAAGGTGTCCTGCATGGAGCGCGCGGGGTGGTTTTCGGGGTTGTTGAGCGCTGTGAAATTGGTCCAGTCGTTCTCGATTTCGGGACCGTCGGCCACATCGAAACCAATGGAACGGAAAATGGCCTCGACCCGCTGCCACGTTTGTATGACTGGATGGATGCCGCCGAATCCGCGCCCGCGGCCCGGCAGCGTGACATCGATGGTTTCGGCAGCCAAGCGCTTATCGAGCTCGGCCTGTGCCAGCGCCGAACGTCGGTCGTTGAGCAAGGCTTCGATGCGCTGCTTGACCTGGTTGATGTGTGCGCCTTCCGTTTTCTTGCGTTCGGGATCAAGGCTGGCCAACCCTTTGAGCAGGGCAGTCAGCGCGCCCTGCTTGCCCAGGAAGCGGGCCTTGGCGTTTTCGAGCGCCGCGGCGTCATGCGCCTGCGCAAAAAGATCTTGAGCCTGGAGTATCAGGTCTTCGGCCGAGGATGTCATAGATGTCGCATGTCCAAATGCAAACGGAGCCCGTCAGAGGCCCCGTTTGCAGTGTTACAACAGATTGTGCAGGCCGATTACGAGGCCAGCGCGTTCTTGGCCTGGGCAACCACGGCTGCGAAGCCAGCCTTGTCGTTGACGGCCATGTCGGCCAGAACCTTGCGATCGAGTTCGATCGACGCCTTCTTGGTGCCGGCGATGAACTGGCTATAGCTTACGCCCAGTTCACGGCAAGCGGCATTGATACGAGTGATCCACAGCGCACGGAAGGTGCGCTTTTTGTTGCGGCGGTCGCGGTAGGCATACTGGCCTGCGCGCATGACGGCCTGCTTGGCAATGCGGAATACATTGCCGCGGCGGCCACGATAGCCTTTCGCTGCTTTGAGGACTTTCTTGTGACGGGCACGGGCGGTAACGCCGCGTTTTACGCGTGGCATAGTGAGTGATCTCCGTTAATCAAGCAAAAGGCATCATGGCCTTGACCGAGGCGACGTTGGATTCGTGCACCGCGGCAGAACCGCGCAGTTGGCGCTTGTTCTTGGTTGTTTTCTTGGTGAGGATGTGGCGCTTGAACGCCTGGCCCCGCTTGATCGACCCGCTACCGCGAACCTTAAAGCGCTTTGCGGCGCTTTTCTTGGTTTTCATCTTAGGCATGATGCAAAACTCGATGATTTGTGAACGCAGGTGGCCACCGGCCTCGGCAGCACTTCAATAAACCTGAAATCCACTTATTGGATTTTTACCGGAAATAATGCCGGAAAAGCCTTGGATTATATGATGATTTTCAATGGCTTGTCCAGTTGATAGAGGGGCTGATCAACAAGCCCGCACATGTGGTGCCCGTGGCGATTGCCGGCCTTCCGCCAAGATGGCTTTAGAGGATTGTACCGCCAGCAGGCATCCGCCCCGGCCGCCCCCGTCAACCACTCCATGGCTGCCGCAGGCGGATGGCTTCGGCCAGATGTACGGCCGAAATATCGCATGCCCGCTCCGTATCGGCCACGGTGCGTGCCACCCGCAGCATGCGGTGCACCACGCGCGAAGACCAGCGCCAGCGCCCCAAGCCTCGGCGCAGTAATGCATGCGCCGCCGTTTCAAGCCGGCAGTGCTGTTCGATGGCGGCGACCGGCAGGCTGGCATTGGCGCAGCCTTGGCGTGCAAGCTGAATGGCACGGCAGCCGGCCACCCGCTCGCGTACAGGCGCGGAAGGTTCGCCTGGCGGCGCATCCAGCCAATCGGCATCAGCCGCCGGCAGCGATATCTGGAGGTCGATGCGATCGAGTATGGGGCCCGACACCCGGCCACGATACCTGATGATCGCATCGGTGCTGCAGCGGCAGCTGACGCCGGGATGATCCAGAAAACCGCAAGGACATGGATTCATGGCCGCGACCAGTTGGAAACGCGCGGGAAAGCTTACCGTGCACGCGGCGCGGGCGATGCTGACCTGCCCGGTTTCCAGCGGCTCGCGCAGCGAATCGAGTGCGTGGGCGCCGAATTCGGGCAATTCGTCCAGAAACAACACGCCATGGTGAGCCAGACTAATTTCACCGGGCCGGGGATGGCGGCCGCCGCCCACCAGCGCCGCCACTGACGCCGAGTGATGCGGCGCGCGAAAAGGCGGCCGATTGCTGTAGCGCGCCACGCCGCTCACACCAGCGATGGCTGACGCCTCGAGTGCCTGGGCTTGAGACAATGGCGGCAGTATGCCCGGCAGCCGCTGGGCCAACATGCTTTTGCCCGCGCCCGGCGGACCCGACATCAGCAGGCTGTGACCGCCCGCCGCCGCAATTTCGAGTGCCCGCCTTGCCAGCAACTGCCCGCGTACATCGGAGAGGCAAGGCATGGCATCATCGAAACCCACACCCAAACTCGGCGCTGCTGCGCTGGCGACGGGCAAGAGGCCAGTACCCGCAAAATGCGCCGCCAGGCTGGCCAGGGTAGCGGCCTCGAATACCTTGAGGCCAGGCACTTGGGCTGCAATGCCCGCACACCCGGGCGGCAGCACCAACATGGCATCAGGATTATGCCGGGCCACTGCAAGCGCGATAGCCAGCGGTGCCGCAACAGGCATCACGGCGCCGGTAAGCGACATTTCACCCGCAAACACATACTGTGCGAGCTCCACACCACCGCCGGCCGGCACAATCTGCGCCGAGGCCAGCAGGATGCCTAACGCGATAGGCAAGTCGAAGCGCCCGGATTCCTTGGGCAGATCCGCTGGCGCAAGATTGACGGTGATACGCCCGGCGGGAAACTCGAACCCGCTGGTGACGATGGCCGAACGCACGCGATCACGACTTTCGCGCACATCGGTGCTGGCCAGGCCAACCATATTGAAAGCGGGCAGGCCATTGCCCAGATGCACCTCGACCCTTACCGGGCGCCCCTCAATGCCGTGCAGTGCCCGGCTGGCCAATACTGCCAACGACATAATTCCCCCTGCTTTCGGCCTCTGCCCCTCTCCAAGCGGGCGAGCTTGTGCCAGTAAAGCGCCCGCGCCCCTGGGCCAATGCGCGAACGGCACATGAAGAATACTGGCCTAGTTATGCAAATCGAGGGGAAAGTATGCCAACGCGCAGGGGCGCCGACCAGCGCGCGGCGCGCATCGCGCCACACAAAAACTGACAGTTGAAGTAGGACGCCGAATGCGCGAAGAGGCATTGCCATCGCCTCGCCCAACGCGAGCCACCCCGCAGCCCGGACTGCATTCAGTGCTTGTTACGGATAACGCTCAAAAACGAGCGGCCACAGCTACCGTTGCTGCTGGCGGGTAAAACCTTGCATTGCCGGGGCACGGACGATGGCTCAAGTATGCGGCGTGCCTTGCTGCAGTGGCGTATCGGGCCGGCCCTCGAGCGCTTGTACCCGGGATTCGAGCGCGGTGATGCGCGCCAAGGCACGTTCGAGCAACTGGGCCTGAACATCGAACTCGTCGCGCGTGATCAAATCCATGCGCGAGAATGTTTGCGCCATCATGGCCTTTACGTTGCGTTCGATGTCTGCAGCGGGGCTTTTGGCGATGAGGTCGGAGACGTTCTTCTGGAAATCTTCGATCCAGGCATTGCGGTTGATCATAGGGGCCTCCTTGCTGCGTGCAGCCGCCAGCGCGGCGCGAATACGGGTTTATCCACTAGTGTAAAAGAAAAGACGATGCCGGTCTTGGATATCGGCATCGTCTTTATGGGCCAGCGGATCACGATCACTGTCACCTCTGGTTGGGCGCAGGCGGCGCCTGGCGAATGAACCCAACGCTGGCCCGTGCCGTCACCCCTGATTGGGCGGTGGCGGCTCTTGCGTGGTGGGTTTACCGTCGCCCAGCTTTTCCTGGATCTTCTGATCCGCCTTGTCCGCACCTTCGCGGATCGCCTCACCCGCGCTCTTGGCGGCGTCTACCGTGGCGTCCTTCACATCACCAGCGGTTTTCGAGATTGCCTCGCCGGCGCGCTTGGCGTCATCCTTCAGCGCGTCCATGCCGGATGGCTGCGACGTGCCACTTTCAGCCCCCGTCGATCCAGGCGTGGGCGCCGATGCCGGCTCGGTGGTAGGCGCCGTGCCTGTCGCGGCGGTATCAGACTCTTCCTTTCCGCATGCGGCAAGCAGGCTCAGCGTGGCGGCCATGGCCAGAACGGCCAGATGAGTACGCGATTTCTTCATAAGAACCTCACTTTGTGCCCGATGCATCAGGCGCGGGCGCCGGAGCGGGTGCTGGCGTAGGTGTGCCAGTAGCGGGCGCGCTGCTGCCAGGCGCAGGTGTAGTGGAGCTCGTTGCCGGATCCGATGCCGGCGCGCTGGATTCTTCCTTCTTGGAGCAACCCGCCAGCGCCGTCAGGGAAGCGGCCAAGGCAATAATGGCTAATTGAGTACGTGTCTGCATCATCTTTATCCCTCATTTATCCAATGTCGCGGATTAGTGATGGCTGAGGCCGGTGCGACGAACGGTTCAGCAGCGAGCTTGTTACAACTGGCTGATTTCATTCTATCGATACCGTCTTCGACGACCTAAACACTAGTGTAAATCCTGATTTCAATCTAGAAAGTTTTCACATCCAAAAATCGGCCTCAAGCCTGATCCGGCAAGGATGTACCGCCATTTTCTTGAAGAGGGCCAGCGTACACACGGATACAAAGCCTGACTGGCCGGCAGACCCTTGTTACAGAGAGATGCCTGTACGCCACACCTGCCCCGCTCTATCCCAGTGCATACAGTAAGCCGTGTGCACCATTTTGGAACAGGCTGGCGATGACTCCGCTATCTCATGCACCGATATGGCGGCCCGCGTCTGTACGCGAATGCGCGAATCAGACCCCGGGAGCGGAACGCGGCGCCAGAAAGCCCGCCGGCAGCTCCCGATTTTTCCATTTTTGGCACGAAGCTTGCGTACTGAGCAGTGAACACCATCACCAGGAACCGTCATGAAGCTGATCACCGCCATCATCAAACCATTCAAACTCGACGAGGTCCGCGAAGCGCTGTCTGAAATCGGTATACAAGGCATGACCGTGACCGAAGTCAAGGGTTTCGGGCGCCAAAAGGGCCACACCGAACTATACCGGGGCGCCGAATACACCGTGGACTTTCTGCCCAAGCTGCGGCTGGAGCTTGCAGTTGCGGAGCCTATGGTCGAGCAGGCCATCGAATGCCTGTGCGCGGCAGCGCATACCGGCAAGATCGGCGATGGGAAAGTTTTTGTCACGCCGATCGAGCAAGTGATCCGCATCCGCACCGGCGAACAGGGCGAGAGCGCACTGTAACCCCGCCCTACCTAAACATTCTGGAGCCAATAATATGGATAAAGCAGACCTGGCATGGGTCGGCATCTCGACCGTGCTCGTACTTTTCATGGTTATGCCCGGCCTCGCACTGTTCTACGGCGGTCTCGTTCGCGCCAAGAACGTCCTCTCCATCCTGGTGCAGGTCACCAGCGTCTTTGCCCTCGCCCTGGTCGTCTGGTTCGTGTACGGCTACAGCCTTGCCTTCACTGAAAGCGGTGCCGTGCTGGGCGGGCTGTCACGCCTGTTCTTCAGCGGCATGATGGATCTGGGTACGGGCAAGCACCAGTTGTCCGGGACAATACCCGAATTTATCTTCGCCACCTTCCAGGCGACATTCGCGGGCATCACGTGTGCACTCATCCTGGGCGGCTTTGCCGAACGCGTGCGCTACAGCGCCGTCCTGGTCTTCACCCTGGTATGGATCACACTGGCCTATATCCCGATCGCCCACATGGTATGGGGCCCCAAGGGTTTCCTGCTTACCCGCGGCGCGCTCGATTTCGCAGGCGGCACCGTGGTGCATATCAACTCAGGGGTCGCCGCCCTGACCTGCGCCTACTTTGTCGGAAAGCGCATCGGCCACGGCCGAGAAGCCATGCCTCCGCACAACTTGCCCATGGCCATGATCGGTGCATCGCTGCTGTGGGTAGGCTGGTTCGGCTTCAATGCCGGCTCCGCGCTGTCGGCAAATGAGGTCGCCGCGCTTGCATTCTTCAACACAATGATCGCCACTGCGGGCGGGATATTGGCATGGTTGATCGTCGAATGGAAAGTCAAGGGCAAGCCGTCGCTGCTGGGTGCGATCTCGGGTGCCGTAGCTGGGCTGGTCGGCGTCACGCCCGCCGCAGGCCTGGTCGGACCAGCGGGCGCACTGCTGATCGGCCTCATCACCGGCGCTGCGTGCGTCTGGGGGGTGAACGGATTGAAGCGCATGCTAAATGCCGACGATGCACTGGATGTGTTCGGTATCCACGGCCTGGGCGGAATCATCGGTGCACTACTGACCGGTGTATTCAACGCCAAGCCGCTGGGCGGCCCCGGCCTGGATACGCTGGGCGCCATTCCCTTCCAGGTGTGGCTGCAACTTGAAGGCGTGCTGATCACCATGGTCTGGTCGGCCATTTCGGCACTGATCGCTTGTTTTGCTGCCGACAAGCTGTGCGGCGGCATGCGGGTAAGCGCCGAACAGGAGCGCGAAGGGCTGGATATCACCACCCACGGGGAAACGGCCTACTCGCGATAAACAACGCCCTGCGCCGGTTTTGCCCGACGCCCACCTGGCCCCGGCGCTGCGTCAGTTCGACAACGACGCCAGATCGATACGCTCCGCCCGGTTCAGGGCGGTAGCCACTTGGACCCGCAATGCATTGGAGTGCGCCTGGCGCACTTCTTTTTTTACATCCAGGAGCTGCTGCGGATGCATGGAAAACTCGGTTAGCCCCAAGCCCAGCAGCATGCGCGTAACCCGCGCATCGCCCGCGATTTCGCCGCATACCGCAACAGGTTTGCCGGCCCGTTCGCCAGCGTTGATGGTATGGGCGATCAACCGCAACACGGCCGGATGCATGGGATCGTACAAGTCTGCCACATCGGCGTCACCACGATCCACCGCAAGGGTGTACTGAATCAGGTCGTTGGTGCCGATGGAAAGAAAATCCAGCGCCTCCACAAAGGGCTCGATGGCAATGGCAATGGCGGGAATTTCTACCATAGCGCCCAAAGAGTAATTGCGCGCATAAGGCGTACCACGCGCGTCCAGCTCACGACAGGCGGCCTCAATGGCCTGCCGCGTCGCGTGCACTTCGCGCATGTGCGAGATCATAGGGATGAGGATGCGTACGTGGCCGTACACCGAAGCACGCAGCAGGGCCCGCAGCTGCGTCGCGAACATCTCGGGCTTGGCCAGGCAATAGCGTATGGCGCGCAGGCCCAGCGCCGGATTGGTGGACACGGTTACGTCGCCATCCAGATTCTTGTCCGCCCCGAGATCCAGTGTGCGTATCGTCACCGGCCGGCCCTGCATGGTTTTGACCACCGATGCATAGGCTTGATACTGCTCTTCTTCGCTGGGCAGTTCAGCACGGCCCATGAACAGGAACTCGCTGCGAAACAAGCCTATGCCGTCGGCGCCGGCGTCCAGCGCCGCCTGGGCTTCTTCGGGCAGCTCTATATTGGCCTCAAGCTTGATCTCAATGCCATCCAGCGTAACCGCCGGCGCATTGCGCAATTGCGCCAGCTCAGCACGTTCACGCGCGTATTCTTCCTGCCGTTGGCGGTATTCTGCCAGCACGAGGGCAGACGGATTGACCAGCACCGTACCGGTAAACCCATCGGCAATCAGCATGTCGCCATCGCGCGCGAGGCTTCGAAAATGCCCAAGGCCAACGATGGCTGGCACATTCATGCTGCGCGCGACAATCGCAGTGTGGGAGGTGGGGCCACCCAAGTCAGTCAGAAAGGCGGCAAAGCGCGCGCCGCGCAGACGCAGCATATCGGCCGGGGAAATATCACGGGCGACGACGATGAGCGGATCATCGCCTTGGCCGGCCGCCAGGCTGGGAAGCAGCGGCGGCGATCCGGACATGACCCTCAGCACGCGCTCTATTACCTGACGGATGTCGGCCCCGCGCTCTCGCAGGTATTCGTCTTCCATCAGCGCGAACTGCTCTGCCAGCAACTGGCCCTGGCTGGTCAACGCCCATTCGGCATTGTAGTGACGCTCGACGACCAGCGCACAGGCCTGCTCGAGCAGCATGGGATCGGCCAGCAGCATGCTATGCACATTAAGCAGCGGGCCCAGTTCGCGCGGCGCGTCGTCGGGCAAGGCCGCCACCATGGCGTCGAGCTCTTGGCGCGCGGTGCGCATGGCATTGTCCAGGCGCTCGCATTCGGCCTGCACGTCTTCGGGGGCAATGCGGTAATGCGCGACCTCAAGGGCGGCCGCACTCATCACTGCCGCGCGGCCGATTGCATAGCCTTTGACCACACCCTGGCCATGCGCGCACAGCATGGCGCTCAGGCCTTCGGGCGACGGTTTCATTGCCGGGTGCGTCATGGCGGGTTGGCCTGAAAGAACGTTATTCTGCTTCGCCGAATTTACCGTCGAACAGCGCGCGGATCGCCGACAGCGCGCCGTCCGCATCGTCGCCCGTGGCGTCGACCTTGACGGTTACACCCATGCCGGCGGCCAGCATCATTACGCCCATGATGCTTTTTGCATTCACGCGCTGGGCGCCACGCGCGATGAAAATTTCGCTGCGGTATTTGCCCGCGAGCTGTGTGAGTTTGGCTGCCGCCCGCGCGTGCAGGCCAAGCTTGTTGCTGATGACAATATCGACGGAAGGCATAGATGCTCTTTTTATGTCTGGGCTCGGGTTGGCGAAAACTGGCGTCGGATCACGACGATTCGTCGGCGTCGACGATGCCGCGCAATGCGCCCTGGCGAACGTTCTCGCTAAGTTTATCCGGATTTTCCTGCTGATCGGTGAGAGCCTTGAGCACCATGCACAGATTGGTGCCGGTAATCAGATGCGCGTCGGTGCCGTGGGCATTCGCCAACCGTACGGCGCGCTTGGCGATATTGAAAGGCGTTGCGCCGTAGATGTCGCACAGCACCAGCACGGCATCCTTGCCTGCCTGCAGCAGGCGCGCGAGGCGCGTGACTTCGGCTTCGGGGTCGGCCGTTGCGGGTACGTCGAATACCACGAGCCCGGGTTCATGCCCCAACACATGGCTGGCGCAGTCGGCGAATGCAGACCCCAGCGGCTCGTGCATGACCAGGACAATGCGTGCCATTACATGCCTGCGGCCTGCTCGAGGGCAGCCGCGAAACAGTCGCCCACGTCAAAGCCGGTCTGCTCGGTAATTTCCACGAAACACGTGGGACTGGTGACATTGACCTCGGTGAGGTAGTCGCCGATGACGTCCAGCCCCACCAGTAACAGGCCACGCTCCGCCACACGCTTGCCTATGGTGGCCGCAATGGCTTGGTCGCGCTCGCTGAGCGGCTGGGCCACACCCCTGCCTCCGGCGGCAAGATTGCCGCGGGTTTCGCCGGCCAGCGGAATGCGCGCCAGCGCGTAGGGCACCGGCTTGCCCGCGATCAACAGAATGCGCTTGTCGCCATTGACGATCTCGGGGATGTACCGCTGCGCCATGATCGTGCGCGACCCGTTTTCGGTAAGCGTTTCGAGAATGGCGCCCAAGTTGTGTTCCTGCTCGCGCAGCCTGAATACCCCTGTGCCGCCCATGCCGTCGAGCGGCTTGACAACCACATCGCCGTGTGCCGCGTGAAAGGCCCGAAGGCGTGGCATATCGCGCGTGACAAGCGTAGGGACGGTGAACTCGGGAAACTCTGTGATAGCGAGCTTTTCCGGGTGATTGCGGATGGCGGCGCCGCTGTTGAACACACGGGCGCCCTGCTGCTGAGCGTATTCGAGCAGATGGGTGGAGTACACGTACTCCATGTCGAAGGGTGGATCCTTGCGCATGATCACCGCGTCGAAGTCCGCCACCGAACGCTCGGCCGCCTTGTTGCGCTGACGCCACCAGGCATGGCCATGCAGGTCTGCACCGTCGACCAGGGAGATTTCAGTGGCGGCACACTTTACGGTGCCCTGGTCGATGAACAGGTCGCCCTGTAGTGTCACACTGAGCTGATGGCCACGCGCCGTCAGCGCGCGCATCATGGCCACCGAGGAATCCTTGTATGCCTTGAGTGTGGGCAAAGGGTCGATGATGAACAAGACGTGCATAGGATACCTGCGTGCGCCGCCGCGCAAACCCGGGGCTTGCGCGGCGATGATAGTCAAAAACGGATCAGGAGGCGTCGCCCTTGCCGCCCGGCGCTTTCTTGCGCGGGGCCAGCACCATCACCATCTGTCGGCCTTCGAGTTTGGGCATGGCTTCCACCTGCACCAATTCATTCAGGTCGTCACGTACGCGTTCGAGTACGCGCATACCGAGTTCCTGGTGGGCCATTTCGCGGCCGCGGAAGCGCAGCGTGACCTTGGCCTTGTCGCCCTCTTCGATGAAACGTTTCAGGTTGCGCAGCTTGACCTGATAGTCGCCCTCATCGGTGCCGGGACGGAACTTGACTTCTTTGACCTGAATGACTTTCTGCTTGGCCCGCGCTTCTTGCTGGCGCTTTTGCTCTTGGTATTTGAACTTGCCGTAGTCCATCAGGCGGCAGACCGGTGGAGACGCTGTGGGCGCGATCTCGACCAGATCCACGTCGTTTTCTTCCGCCAGACGCAGGGCATCGGCGGTCTTCAGAACGCCGAGTTGTTCACCCTCCGTGCCGATGAGGCGAACCTCGGGGATACGGATTTCACCATTGATGCGATGGGTTTTATCGGTTGCGATGTCTAGGACTCCTGGTAATTAATAAAAGTCAGGCCGAAGCAGCTTCCCCGCTGTCAAGCCTGTTGTCGATTTCAGTGCGCAGACGCGCTTCGAACTGGGCCAATGGCATAGTGCCCAGATCAAGCCCGCCGCGCCCGCGCACCGCCACCATGCCGGTTTCGCGCTCTTTTTCGCCGACAACCAGTATGTAGGGCAGCTTTTGCATGCTGTGCTCACGGATTTTACGGTTGATTTTTTCACCGCGCAAATCGGAATCAACTCTAAACCCTTGTTTTTTCAGGCTTAGGGCAACGTCGTCAGCATATTGGGCGGATGCCTCGGAAATGCAGCATACCACCGCATGCCGGGGCGAGAGCCACGCGGGCATGGCACCGGCGTGGTTTTCGATCAGCATGCCGATAAAGCGTTCAAGCGAGCCCAGGATGGCACGGTGCAGCATCACTGGGGTGCGGCGCTGGTCGGATGCGTCGACATACTCGGCGCCCAGACGCGCCGGCATGGAAAAGTCGACCTGGATCGTGCCGCACTGCCAATGCCGCCCGATAGCGTCCTTGAGCGTGTATTCGATCTTGGGCCCGTAGAAGGCCCCTTCGCCGGGGGAGATTTCGTACTGGCAGCCGGTATGATCCAGGCTGTCCATCAGCGCCTTCTCGGCTTTGTCCCAGACCGCGTCGTCGCCGATGCGCTTGTCGGGCCGGGTGGCCACCTTGTACAGGATTTCCTTGAAGCCGAAATCCGCGTACACCTTCTGCAACAATGCGGTGAACGCTGCGCACTCTTCCTGCAGTTGGTCTTCGGTACAGAAGATGTGGCCGTCGTCCTGGGTAAAGCCGCGCACACGCATCATGCCGTGCAGCGAACCGGACGGCTCGTTGCGATGGCATTGCCCGAATTCGCCATAGCGCACGGGCAGTTCGCGATACGAATGCAGGCTGCTGTTGAAGATCTGCACATGGCCCGGGCAGTTCATGGGTTTGAGGCCATAGACGCGGTTCTCGGACTCCGTCGTGAACATGTTCTCGGCGTAGTTGTCCCAGTGACCGGTTTTCTTCCACAGCGACAAGTCGAGGATCTGCGGCGCCTTGACTTCCTGGTAGCCGTTTTCTTGATAAACGCGGCGCATGTACTGCTCAACCTGCTGCCAGAGCGTCCAGCCCTTGGGGTGCCAGAAGATCAGACCCGGCGCCTCGTCCTGGAAATGGAAGAGATCCAGCTCGCGCCCCAGCTTGCGGTGGTCGCGCTTTTCGGCCTCTTCGAGCATGTGCAGATAGGCCGCCTGGTCTTCCTTCGTTGCCCAGGCCGTGCCGTAGATACGCTGCAGCATTTCGTTGTTGCTGTCGCCACGCCAGTAGGCGCCAGCGACCTTCATGAGTTTGAAGACCTTGAGCTTGCCGGTGGACGGCACGTGCGGGCCGCGGCACAGGTCGATGAAATCGCCCTCGCGGTACAGGCTGATCGTTTCGTTGGACGGGATCGAGGCGATGATCTCGGCCTTGTAGTGCTCGCCGATGTCGTTGAAAAACCGCACCGCATCGTCGCGCAGCCATTCTTCGCGCGTGACGACTTCATCCTTGCGTGCCAGCTCGGCCATCTTGTTTTCAATCGCCGTCAAGTCTTCGGGCGTAAACGGCCGCTTGTAGGAGAAGTCGTAGTAAAAGCCGTTCTCGATGACAGGCCCAATCGTGACTTGAGCATCGGGAAACAGCGACTTCACCGCATAGGCAAGCAGGTGCGCGGTGGAGTGGCGGATCAGATCCAGCCCATCAGGGTCCTTGGCGGTAATAATGGCCAGTGTTGCGTCAGCGTCGATCACAAAGCCGGTATCTACCAATTGCGGCTCGGCACCACCGACCGCTACGCGCCCCGCCAACGCGGCGCGCCCCAGCCCGGTGCCGATCGAGTGAGCGACCTCGCTGACGGTAACGGGACCGGGATACGCTCGCTGGGAGCCGTCGGGCAGTGTGATCTGAACCATGAGGGAAATCCTGAAATACAAAAACGCGGCCTGAGCCGCGTTATCGGTGTATTGATTTTGCTAAAGAGGCAGACAAAACAGTACGCGGCGGCAATCAGCAATGCCGTGTCGTAGTTCGCGTAGTGTTTGTGCACATATATAGACCGTATCGGGTAAGCAATAAACGTTGCTCCAGTGTAACACCACTCGACCGATTTTCAGCCCCCGTAGCGCTGCCTCGCCCTCCAACGCGCTGATTCACGGCGTGGCTGTTGCAAAAAAGCCCAAGAGATATACCAGCAGGCTTATCCACACAGCATGTGCATAAGCCTGCGCATAACTGCTGAACACCTCGCGCAAAGGCGCAAGGACGCTGGACGCGAGGTTCCATGGATATAATTTGTACATGAGATTGTCACACCGCCGGCCCGGCGCGATTTGACAGGTCAAAAACAATCTACTTATAATAGCGTTCTTTCGTTAGGCGGTTAGCTCAGTTGGTTAGAGCGCTACGTTGACATCGTAGAGGTCGCTGGTTCGAATCCAGTACTGCCTACCAGGCTTCCAAAGGCCGCTGTGCTTGCACAGCGGCCTTTTCAATCTGCGGCCGCCGGCCATCACGTAACCGCTGCGCGGCTGGCTTTGGCATCATAGGCGCCGTCCTGCAGGATGCGAGCCAGTATATCGACAGCATCCCAAACATCCGTATAGCGCAAATACAACGGCGTGAACGCGAAGCGCATCAGGCCCGGCTCACGGTAATCGCCGATGACGCCCCGTTCAATCAGCGCCTGCATGATGCCGTAACCATGAGGATGGGTGACGCTCACGTGGCTGCCGCGCGCCGCATGTTCGCGCGGCGTAACGAGCCGCAAGCCGTGGCCGGCGCAGCAGGCGTCCAGCAGTGCAATAAACAGGTCGGACTGCGCCAGGGATTTTGCGCGCACAGCCGCCATATCGACGCGACTGAAGGTCTCAAGGCCGCATTCGACCAGGGCCAGCGACACAATAGGCTGCGTGCCGCACAAGCCTGCTTGTATGCCGGGGTGGCGCTCGAATCCTGGCTGCATGGCAAAAGGGTTGGCGTGGCCCCACCAACCCGTCAAGGGATGCGAGAACTGCGCCAGATGCTGTGGTGCCACCCAGATATAAGCTGGCGCGCCGGGGCCGCCGTTCAGGTATTTATAGGTGCAGCCAACGGCAAAATCAGCGTCCGCGCCCCGCAGATCGACAGGCACTGCACCCGCTGAATGCGCCAAGTCCCAGATGGCCAGTGCACCTTGCGCATGCGCATGGGCAGTCAAGCGCTGCATGTCCAGCAAACGACCGCTGCGGTAGTTGACGTGTGTCAGCATGACAACGGCTACGTCGTCGGTTATAGCCTGCGACAGCGCATCCGGGTCATCCACCAAGCGCAGTGTGTAGCCGCGGTCCAGCCAGTGAGACAAGCCCTGCGCAATGTAAAGGTCTGTCGGAAAGTTGTCGCGTTCACTGACAATGACCCGGCGGCTGCTCGTGGCTGCGCATTGATGCTGAATATCCAGTGCCGCCGCCAGCGCCTTGAAGAGGTTGACCGATGTCGTGTCGGTGATGGCAACCTCGCCCTGCCCTGCGCCGATCAAGGGCGCGAGCATGTCGCCCAGGCGCAGCGGTAGCTCAAACCAGCCCGCGTTGTTCCAACTGCGGATCAGGTCGCTGCCCCATTCATGGCTTATTACTGTATGGGCACGCTCGAGCGACCGCGCAGGACGAGCGCCCAGCGAATTGCCGTCGAGGTAGATGATGCCTTCGGGCAACGCAAACTCACAACGCAACGAAGCGAGTGGGTCTTCATCGTTGCGCTGCGCACAGGCTTCGCGACTGAGCGGAATGCTGCTGGCGGACATGATCGCCCTCCTCGGAAGAAAATAGCTCTGCCAAAAAGAATAGGCGCCGTACACCCATGCTGCAAGTCACACGGGAATGCGATGTGGGAACAATGCGCAGCGGTGCGATGCGCGACCGCCGCTGACCTTATGAAACGGATGTAAGCACAGGCTCGCCCAGGCCGAGCTGCACAGTGGTTGGGTCAGGCCGACTGGCCTGACACGGCGCGCATGAAAGCGGCGATCATTTCGGGAGACTTGATGCCAGGGCTGACTTCGACCCCACTGCTGACATCGACCGCATAAGGCCTTACAGCTGTGATGGACTGGCGCACGGTTTCAGCCTTGAGCCCACCGGCCAATACCAGCGGGCGGCTGTCGGCGGCCGCCCGGACCGCGTCGAGCAATGCAACATCGAGCGCCAGGCCGCTGCCGCCGTAACTGGCACTATAGCTGTCGAACAACCATGCGGCCGCATGATTGAATTGCTGGCAGGCGGCCAGCACCCGAGGCGCTGTTTCAAGCCCTGGCGCCCCCACCCTGAATGCGCGCATGTAGCGGCGGCCAAAGCTGTCGCAGTATGCGGGTGTTTCATCGCCATGGAATTGCAACAGATCGGGCGCGACGTCATCAATCACAGCACGCACATCGGCGGGCGTGGCGTTCACGAATAGTGCAACCACATCAACGAACGCAGGAGCTGCCTCGCGCAACGCACGAGCTTGGGCCAGGGTGACTGCCCGCTTGCTGCCCGGGTAGAACACCAAGCCTATGGCGTCCGCACCGGCATCGACCGCCGCATGGAGGTCTTCCTGGCGGGTAATGCCACAGATTTTCACACGAGTACGCACACGCTCAGCCATTTTTGAAACTATCAAAAAAAAACGCGCAGCCGGCCGCTACTGGAACGCCGCGCCCGGGTCGGCGCCGTATGTCCCTCCGCCATAACCCGCGCCCGTGCCGAAATCAACGGTAGCCGGATCGATCTGGGTATGCTCACCCTTGTAATGGGTGACAAGCGACGGGAAGATCATGACCACTGCCACCATAATAAGCTGGATCACGATGAAGGGCACCGAGCCCCAGTAGATCTGCCCCGTGGTGACGCGTGGGATCATCTTGTTGGTGACGCGGTCGTGGTAGTCGTCGCGCGGTGCGACCGAGCGCAGGTAGAACAGCGCAAAACCGAAAGGCGGATGCATGAATGAGGTTTGCATATTCACCGCCAACAGCACGCCAAACCAGATCAGGTCTATGCCCATCTTTTCGGCGACCGGCCCCAGCAGCGGGATGATAATGAAGGCAAGCTCGAAAAAATCGAGGAAGAAAGCAAGCACGAACGTAAGCACGCTGACAACGATGAGGAAGCCCCATTCGCCGCCCGGCAGGCCGATCAGCAAGTGCTCGACCCACAGGTCGCCGTTGATGCCGCGGAAGCTCAGGCTGAATACGGTGGAGCCTACCAGGATGAACACCACGAAACATGACAGCTTGGTGGTGGTGTCCATGGCCTGGCGCAGCAGCTTCCAGGAAAACCGGCCACGCGACATCGCCATGATCAGCGCCCCGACGGCACCCATGGCGCCGCCTTCGGTAGGCGTTGCCACCCCGATGAAAATAGTGCCCAGCACCAGGAAGATCAATGCCAGCGGTGGAATCATGACAAAGACGACCCGCTCGGCGATGGGGGACAGCAGCTTGAGCCTAAGCAGGCGGTTGCCCAAGGCAATGGCAAGCGCAGTAATGCCCCACGCCACCATGCTGATCACCACGCGCTCATCGACCGGCACGTCGGTGTGCTCACGGAAATAATGCTGGGTGGCGAAGTACGAGGCAGCGGCGGCGATGAGGGTAAGTACCGCCAACGACTTGAGGCCGCGCGTGCCATCGGGGCGGTCGTAGATGCGGGCCTCGGGCGGCAGCGCTGGCGCGCTCGATGGCTTGAGCACGCACATGATCACGATATACGAGATATAGGCCAGCACCAGCAGCAGGCCCGGCACCATGGCGCCGCGGTACATGTCGCCGATGGAGCGGCCGAGCTGATCGGCCAGGATAATGAGCACCAGCGACGGCGGAATGATCTGCGACAGCGTACCCGAGGCAGCGATGACCCCGGACGCCAACCGGCGATCATAGCCATAGCGCAACATGATGGGCAGCGAAATCAAGCCCATGGAAATGACCGACGCGGACACCACGCCGGTGGTGGCAGCCAGCATGGCACCGACCAGTACAACTGCGATGGCCAGGCCGCCGCGCACGGGGCCAAAGAGCTGGCCCACTGTTTCAAGCAAGTCTTCGGCCATGCCTGATCGTTCGAGTATCAGGCCCATGAGGGTAAAGAATGGCACCGCCAGCAGCGTATCATTAGAGACGATACCGAACACCCGCTGCGGCAAGGCCTGGAAAAGCGCCGGCTGCATGAGCCCGAGTTCGATGGCAACCAGGCCATACAGGATACCGACCGCAGCCAGCGTAAACGCAACAGGAAAACCCAGCAGCAGAAAGACGACCAGGTTGAAGAACATGATCGGCGCGAGGTTGTCGACAAAAAACTCCATGATTAGCGACCCTCGCCTTGGGATTGATCGTGTGATGGTTGGTGCCCCTGCTGGATGGGCACGGCAGGCGTATCAACGTCTTGCCGAATGGCTGCGGCCTGCTGACGGATTTCTTCGGCCAGCTCTTCTTCGGCACTTTTGCCATCGCCGCGCAGCATCGGGTCTGGGCACAGGCCGCGCAGATAGCCAATGCATTTGATCAAGTGCGAGAGCGCGGAAAGTATCAGCAGGAAGAAGCCGACAGGGATCAGCAGCTTGACCGGCCAGCGGATAAGGCCGCCGGTGTTTGACGATAGCTCATGCAGCACAAAAGACTCGTAGAAAAACGGCAGCGACAGCCAGAATATGAGGCAGCAGGCGGGCAACAGGAAAAAAATGATCCCGAAGATCTCTATCTTGATCTGTGTGCGTCGACTCAAACGCTGTGCAAGGACATCTACCCGGACGTGTTCATTGCGTAGATAGGTATAGCCAGCGGCCAGCAGGAACAGCGCCCCGAACAGATACCATTGCAGTTCCAGCCATGCGTTGGAACTGACGCTGAACACTTTGCGAATTATCGCGTTTCCAGCGCTGACCACGACAACCACAAGCGTCAGCCAGATCACGGCTTGGCCGACTTTTGTGTTGATATAGTCGAGCACCCTGGATGCAGAGAGTAGGAATTTCATGGGGCCTGTTCGCAAAGATGGCCGGCGCGCCGGCTGCATCGACGAGGGAATGCATACTGTTCGAAGCGGAGCGACGAACAAAATGTATCAAATCCAAAACTCTGGAATTCTAGCTGATTCGAGGCCGCGACGCTGTCAGTATCTGCCCGTAGCGCCCGCCAGCCTGGAGATGCCCGTAAGGGATTCGAGGGCCCGGCCGGCATCAAGCTCTGGCAACCCGAAGGCTTCAGGGTAATCGACCTGCGCCAGATACAGGCCATCGGGCCAGAATGTGGGCGCAGCCTTGCAGCGATCACGTGCCACAAGCACGTCATCGGCCCACGCCACGGGCTGACGCCCCATGCCCACATAGACCAGCACACCCATCAGGTTGCGCACCATATGATGCAGAAATGCGTTGGCCGTGAAGATAAAGTAGAAATGCTCGCCTTCCTGCTCGATATCAAGGCGGCGCAAATGCCGCACCGGGCTTGCCGCCTGGCACTCCGAGGAACGAAAACTGGTGAAATCGTGCTCGCCGATGAGGCGGGCGGCCGCCTGCCGCATGGAGAACAGGTCTAGCGGTTGATGCACCCACCCTGCCAGCCCATAGGTCATGGGCGAACGGACCCGCGCATTGCGCAGCACATAGATGTAGGTGCGCGCCTGCGCCGAAAAACGGGCATGGAAAGTGTCCGCCACCGGCTGTGCCCACTGCACCGAAATACTTGGCGGCAGCAATGTATTCAGACCGCGCACCCAGGATTCGGGCCGGCGTTGCGCGTCGGTATCCACGTGCACTACTTGGCACAGGGCATGCACGCCCGCATCGGTGCGGCCCGCGCAGATGGTGGCGGTTTGCCGGGCCAGAAACTGCGACAGCGCTGCCTCGAGTTGGTCTTGTACAGTGTGCCCACCGGGCTGTGTCTGCCAACCGCGCCAAGACCGGCCGTCATAGGCCACGCCCAGGGCAATACGTGGCATCGTGGCCTACCCGCGCGGCGCGCGCGACTCGCCTTGCGAGGGCTCGTCCAGGTCGAGACTGATCTGGTCGAGCTTTTCCTGCACCATGGCTTCGGTGATGACGCCATCGCGCCCATCGCTTTTTGCTGCGCCCACACGGCGCAGCAGCCACGCAATAATCAATACAATCAGCGCCAATACACCGGTAATCACCCCCAGTGTATGTTCCTGGAACCACGACACAGCCTGCCCTGCCTTGTTAGAACTGGTTTCAGGCGCCCCTTGCGGGCCGCCCTTGGAATTGGATGCCGCCGCTTCGTTGGCGGATTTGCCTGGATCATCGGCCTGGCCCTGGGATGCCACACCCGAGCCGCTTTGGCTGCTCGCGCCGGATTGCGCGGCGGCCTGGCCATCGCCGGCCGTTGCGCCACTGGCCTGACTGGCACCAGCGTCGGTGCCGGCGCTGCCACCCGCTTGTGTCTGTGCACCCGAGGAGGCTGCTGTGGCAGCGGTATTGCCAGCCACGGCCTGCCCCCCGTTGCCACCCGCCGACGCCGCGCCTGTATCAGAGTTGCCCGCGCGTGATGCGGATGCACCCGCCGCTGTGGCGCCGCTGGCAGCACCATCGCTCGGGCTGGCAGCGGTCGCGCCGCTTGCGCCGATACGCGGCTGCGCGCCAGCACCGCCTTGGATGCCGGACGCCGTTGCGCCCGCCGGGGCAACACCACTGGGTGTGCTACCCTGCTCTGCCGCAGCCGTACCTGCCCCGCCCTGCGCTGTCGTGCCGGACAGGGAGCCAGCCAGGCTGCGTGCGCCCTCGCGCACCAGATCGCTGGCCGCACCGCCACGAGCCTGCAGCGCTTCGTTCAAGTGTTTGACGTTTTCTTCGAGCTGGGATACCCGGCCGGCGGATTCGTTGATGTTGGCCTTGTCGGCCGCGGCATCGTCGGCCAGCGCATTGCCTGCCACGCCGCCATTGCCGCGCGCGCCTTCGGACAACCGTAGGCGGTCACGCGGGCCTTCGGGCGCGTTGGCGGGCTGCGCCGCCTGGCCGCCTGGCTGTACTTGGCCGGCACTGGGCGCACCGAGATCGCCAACCTTTCCCGCATGCCCCGCGAGCCGCTGTCGATAGGCAGCGAAAGCCTGCGCATGCTGCATGAAGAGACGCCGCGCCTCACGATCGGACAGCGCAGTAAGCGCTGCACTGTCGGGCATGGAAAGGGTAGCGCCGGCCTTGACGAGATTGACGTTGCCTTCGATGAATGCCTGCGGGTTGGCCTTCTGCAGCGCCATCATCATTTGGTAGACGGTTACACCCTTTACAGCGTTGCGCTGTGCAATGGCGAACATCGTGTCGCCATTGCGCACGCGAATACGCTGGCGTTCAGCCTGTACACCGGCCGCCCGGCCCACCACCGCCCCGCCGCTTGCCGATGCGGCTGCGGGCGCTCCGGCGGACGCGCTTGCCTGTGTGAGCAGGCTTACTTGGTAGCGCTGTTGCCCTGCAGCAGAACGCACATCGAGCAGCAGATCGGCAACCGGTTGGTTGAAGCGCTGCGTGGAACGCAACTGGATAATTTTTGTGCCGGGCGCATAGCCGTCGACCACCCGTATGGATAACGTTGCCAGATCGACCGGTGGCGTCAGGCCCGCCGCAGCCCACTCGGACAGGCGGGCTGGTGCGACAGACAGCGAGTTGCGTTCGTCAGCCGTGAGCCCGGAAACCTGGACATCGACGCTCAGCGGCTGGCCAAGCGCCGAAACGAGGCGCGAATGCCCCAGTGTGGCCGCCTGCGCCGAGGCGCAGGCGAGCGCCGCGGTCAGCGCCAGTATCCAGGGTTTCAGGTAAGGCACGTCTACGATGGATGACACTGACCGGTTGCTCGTCATAGTGCTTAGAGTTCGCCCAATGAAATGCGCAACATGCGGCGCAGAGGTTCGGCGGCGCCCCACAACAGTTGGTCGCCCACGGTAAACGCGCTGAGGTAGCCTTCACCCATGGACATCTTGCGCAGACGGCCAACGGGGATATCCAGCGTGCCGGTGACGGCCACGGGCGTGAGATCGCGCATGGTGGCATCGCGCTCGTTGGGCACGACCTTGGCCCACTTGGAACCTTCGCGAATGATGTCGTTGATTTCATCCAGCGGCACGTCGCGCTTGAGCTTGATGGTGAGCGCCTGACTGTGGCAGCGCATGGCGCCAATACGCACACACAGGCCGTCGATGGGAGTGGGCTCGGTGCCAAAAGCGGCGCCGCGACCAAGGATTTTGTTGGTTTCGGCCTCGGCCTTCCATTCTTCGCGCGAAACGCCATTGCCCAAGTCTTTGTCGATCCAGGGAATGAGGTTGCCGCCCAGCGGCACGCCGAAGTTTTCTTGCGGCAGGGAGCCGTCTTGCTGCACCTTGAGTACGCCGCGGTCGATCTCGAGGATGGCCGATGCCGGGTCGTCGAGCAGAGGCTTGACCGCATTATTGAGCAGGCCGAACTGCGTGAGCAGCTCGCGCATATGCTGCGCGCCGCCGCCGGAAGCGGCCTGGTACGTCATGCTGGTCATCCATTGGACCAGATCTTGGTTGAACAGGCCAGCCAGGCCCATCAGCATGCAACTGACCGTGCAGTTGCCGCCGATGAAGTTCTTGACGCCACGCTTGAGGGCTGCATCAATGACCGGGCGGTTGACCGGGTCGAGCACAATGATGGCGTCGTCTGCCATGCGCAGGGTGCTGGCGGCATCGATCCAGATGCCGTCCCAGCCCGCAGCGCGCAACTTGGGATAGACCTGGGTGGTGTAGTCGCCACCTTGGGCGGTAACGATGATGGGCAGCTTGCGCAGCGCCTCGATGTCGTAGGCGTTTTGCAGCGGGGCCGCACCGGTGGCCCAGGCGGGGGCCGCGCCGCCCGCGTTGCTCGTGGAAAAGAAAACCGGCTCGAAGAGGGAAAAATCGCCTTCGTCGCGCATGCGCTGCATGAGCACGGAGCCCACCATACCGCGCCAGCCGACCAGACCTACTGCTTGGCTCATCAGAAAATCACTCGTAAAAACAGTTCAGAGATCGTTCTATTCTACTGGAAGGACTTGTCGCGATGCACGAAAACTGCGGTATCAACCCAATATTTCCCCAATATTGCAGCGAGATTGCAGCATTGCGGCCGCCAGCAAAGCCGCGGCGGGCAGGCGCGAACGACAGCCCGCCCACCGGGCCCAACGCGACGATGTGCGTCCGCGGACGGCCCAACCCGGGCCGCCCCCTGGCGGTCAGGCTTGTAGCGCCTTGAGCACTGCGTCGCCCATCTCGACGGTTGAGACGCGGGTCGTTCCCGTTTCGTAGATATCGGCGGTGCGCAGCCCCTGCGCCAGCACCGCCTGTACAGCGGCCTCGATGCGGTCTGCCTGTGCAGCCTGGTTGAGCGAGTAGCGCAGCAGCATGGCGGCGGACAGTATCGTGGCCAACGGATTGGCGACGTTCTTGCCAGCGATGTCGGGCGCAGACCCATGACTGGGCTCGTACAAGCCCTGGTTGGAGGCGTTGAGCGAAGCAGAGGGCAGCATGCCGATCGAGCCCGTCAGCATGGCGGCTTCGTCGGACAGGATATCGCCGAACAGATTGCCCGTCACGACAACATCGAATTCCTTGGGCGCGCGCACCAACTGCATCGCGGCGTTGTCGATATACATATGCGACAGCTCAACATCCGGATACTCAAGGGCGACAGAGATCATGATGTCGCGCCAGAACTGGGAGGTTTCCAGCACATTCGCCTTATCGACGCTGCACAGGCGCCTCTTGCGCTTGCTGGCTGCCTGGAAAGCCACGTGGGCGATGCGCCGCACTTCGCTTTCGGCGTAATGCATGGTGTCGTAGCCCTGGCGTTCGCCCTTGAAGGGGCCGTCTTCCAGGGTGCGCACCCCGCGCGGCTGGCCGAAGTAGATGTCGCCGGTGAGCTCGCGCACGATCAGGATGTCGAGCCCCGACACAACCTCGGGCTTGAGCGACGATGCGTTGGCAAGTTGCGGGTAGAGAATGGCCGGACGCAGGTTGGCGAACAAGCCCATCTCTTTGCGCAGCCCCAGGATCGCCTGCTCGGGGCGCAGCGCACGCTCGAGCTTGTCATACTTCCAGTCGCCCACTGCGCCGAAGAGCACCGCGTCAGAGGCCTTTGCCAGCTTGAGGGTGGACGGCGGCAGCGGGTGGCCGTGCTGATCATACGCGGCGCCACCGACCGGCGCCACCGTCATGGTCAGATCCAGGCCCAGCGCGCCCAGCACGCGCTGGGCCTGTTCGGTGATCTCGGTGCCGATACCGTCGCCGGGCAGCACTGCGATGTTGTAGGTCATTATGTGTTTCCTGTCGTCGGGTGTGCCTCAAGCCAAGGGAACTTCGCCAGCCGCTCGGCCTCGAAGGCACGGATCTTGTCCGCTTTCTGCAGCGTAAGGCCGATGTCATCCAGGCCGTTGAGCAGGCAATGCTTGCGGAAGGGCTCGATGTCGAACGCGAGTTCGCGGCCGTCGGGCTCGACCACGACCTGGCGCGCCAGGTCTATGGTCAGTTGGTAGCCTGGATTGGCCTGGACCGCCTCGAACAGCCGGGCCACTTCCTGCTCGGGAAGCACGATGGGCAGCAAGCCGTTCTTGAAGCTGTTGTTGAAGAAAATATCGGCATACGAAGGTGCCAGGATTGCGCGAAAGCCGTATTGCGTCAGCGCCCAGGGCGCATGTTCGCGACTCGAACCGCAGCCGAAATTCTTGCGCGCCAGCAGCACACTGGCACCCTGGTAGCGCGATTGATTCAGCACGAAATCCGGGTTGAGCGGGCGTTTGCTGTTGTCCATGCCCGGCTCGCCGTGGTCCAGATAGCGCAGTTCGTCGAACAGGTTGGGGCCGAAGCCTGTGCGCTTGATGGACTTGAGGAACTGCTTGGGGATGATCAGGTCCGTGTCGACGTTCTCGCGGTCGAGCGGCGCGACCAGGCCCTTGTGAGTGGTGAATGCTTGCATGATGCGTCCTAGCTGAAAGTGCGTACGTCGACGAAATGGCCTTTGATGGCCGCGGCGGCGGCCATGGCCGGGCTCACCAGGTGCGTGCGGCCGCCCTGCCCCTGACGCCCTTCGAAATTGCGATTGGACGTGGAGGCGCAGCGTTCGCCGGGCTCGAGGCGGTCGGCATTCATGGCCAGGCACATGGAACAGCCCGGTTCACGCCACTCGAAGCCGGCGTCGATGAAGATCTTGTCGAGGCCTTCTTGCTCGGCCTGCTGCTTGACCAGACCGGAACCCGGCACCACCATGGCCAGCTTGACCGACGGTGCCACGTGCTTGCCGCGCGCCACCTCGGCCGCTGCGCGCAGGTCTTCGATGCGCGCATTGGTACAGGAGCCGATGAAGACCTTGTCGATCTTGATGTCGGTGATGGGCATGTTGGCATCGAGGCCCATGTACTGCAAGGCGCGCTCCATGCCGCTGCGTCGGACGCTGTCGGCTTCTTTGGCCGGATCGGGCACGTTGGCATCCACGGGCAGTACCATTTCGGGCGATGTGCCCCAGGATACCTGCGGCCGGATATCACCCGCATCGATCTCGATCACCGTGTCGAATTGCGCGCCATCGTCTGAATGCAGGGTGCGCCAGTATTCCACCGCCTGATCCCACGTCGCACCGGTGGGCGCATAGGGACGACCGCGGAAATAGTCAATGGTTTTCTGGTCGACCGCAACCATGCCCGAGCGGGCGCCGGCTTCGATCGCCATGTTGCAGACCGTCATGCGGCCCTCGACGGACAGATCGCGAATGGTGCTGCCCGCGAACTCGATGGCGTGGCCAGTGCCGCCCGCCGTGCCGATCTTGCCGATGATGTGCAGCACGACGTCCTTGGCGGTGCAGCCGGTGGGCAGCGCGCCCTCGACGCGGATCAACATGTTCTTGTTTTTCTTCATCAGCAGCGTCTGTGTAGCCAGGACGTGCTCGACTTCGGACGTACCAATGCCGAAGGCCAGCGCGCCCAGCGCGCCGTGGGTGCTGGTATGCGAATCGCCGCAGACGACTGTCATGCCGGGCAGCGTGGCGCCCTGCTCCGGCCCGATGATGTGCACGATACCCTGGCGACGGTCGTTCATGCGAAACTCGGTGATGCCGTATTTTTCGCAGTTTTCATCCAGAGTATCGACCTGCAGGCGCGAGATGGGATCGGCAATGCCTTGTTCGCGTGCAGTCGTGGGCACGTTGTGATCCGCCACGGCGAGGTTGGCGCTGATGCGCCAGGGCTTGCGGCCGTGAATGGCGAGCCCTTCGAACGCCTGGGGGCTGGTGACTTCGTGAACCAGATGGCGGTCGATATACAGCAGACAGGTGCCGTCGGCTTCCTGGTGCACGACGTGTGCATCCCAGAGTTTGTCATACAAGGTTTGTGGCATGTTTGCATCCCGCTAAGGCTGGAAAAATAACCGCGAAACCCGGTAAACCGCCCGGATCCCGCGCCGATGCAAACTATTATGCCAGCGTGGCTGCAGGGAACAATACGAGCATTTATACTGGTATGAACGCTACCAGGCACCCGTATCGGATATCTTGCCACGCATTTGCCCCCGCGCCACCGAGCAGCCGCCGTCCTGCCCCTATTTATCTCCCGCGCCCCGCTGATCTGCCATGCCCTCCCTCTCGTGCGGCAGCGCCTGGCAACCGCCTGGCGCTGCCGAGCCACCTCAAGCCCATGACACCAGCTTGCCCGGGTTGAAGATATTGCCGGGATCATAGGCGCGCTTGATCAGCCGCATCAGTTGTAATGCATCGTCGCCGTGCTCTTCGCGCAGGAAGGCCATTTTGTGCAGTCCCACCCCGTGCTCGCCCGAGCAGGTACCGTCCATCGCAATGGCCCGCCGCACGAGGCGGTGATTCAGTTCTTCGGACAGCCGCCATTCATGCTCGCTGTCAGGGTCGATAAGCATCTGCACATGAAAGTTGCCATCGCCCACATGCCCAACAATCGTGTATGGGAATGGCATGGCAACAAGATCGACCGCAGTCTGGGTCACGCAATCGGCCAGCCGGGAGATGGGAACGCATACGTCGGTGGCCACGCTGCGCGAACCGGGGCGCAACTGCAGGCCCGAGTAATGGCTGTTATGGCGCGCCGTCCATAGGCGGGTGCGATCTTCAGGCTTTTCGGCCCATTCGAAATCCATGCCGCCGTTGCCGTGCGCAATTTCCTGCACCACGGCGGCCTGCTCTTGAACGCCAGTGAGGCTGCCATGAAACTCGAACAACAGTAGCGGCGTTTCCTTGAGTGCCAGCTTGCTGTAGCGGTTGACGGCGTTTACTGCGCGCTCGTCCATGAATTCCACGCGCGCAACAGCCACCCCGCTTTGCATGACCTCGATCACCGTGCGCACAGCAGCGTCCAGTGTTGGAAAATTGCAGATGGCCGCTGTGATGGCTTCGGGCTGAGGGTACACGCGCACGGTGGCCTCCACGATGATGCCCAACGTACCTTCACTGCCGACAAACAGGCGCGTAAGGTCGTAGCCGGCGGACGATTTGCGGGCGCGGCTGGCGGTGCGCACCACCTGGCCATCGGCTGTCACCACCTTGAGCGAGACGACGTTCTCGCGCATGGTGCCATAGCGCACCGCATTGGTGCCCGAGGCGCGCGTGGCTGCCATGCCGCCTATTGTCGCGTGCGCACCCGGATCGATCGGGAAAAACAGCCCGGTGTGGCGGATCTCCTCATTGAGCCGCGTCCGCGTCACACCCGGTTGCACCGTTACCGTAAAGTCCTCCGCGTCAATGGCCAACACCTTGTCCATTTCCGCGAAATCCAGCGTAATGCCGCCTTCCACCGGCAACACATGGCCTTCCAGCGACGAACCGATCCCGAAAGGGATCACGGGAACACCGTATTGACCGCAAAGGCGCACGACGGCCACGACATCATCAATGTCGCGCGGGAAAATCACAGCATCGGGCGGGCAGACGGGGTATGGCGACTCATCGGTGCCGTGGTGTTCGCGCACCGCGTCACTGGTCAGGAAACGCGCGCCGAATTGTGCCTGGAACGCGGCAAGCGCCGCCGGCGTCAGCGTGCGGCGAGGCCGGTGATGCATCGACAGCGTGTTCGGCGTATGCGATGCCCCTGGGGTGTGCGAGGCGCTTGGTGCGTTCGACGTGCCTGGTGCATACGATGTGCTGGCGGGGAGCGATGACTCTGGGATGTATGATGCACCTGATTCGCCTGTTTCTTGTGGTGTATGCGGTGTTGCAAGGGGGCTCATAATGTGCTTTTTTTCAAGGTCGTCACGTGCAGGGGCGGCCGCGCGCTGCGACGCTCACAACCGCATCGCCTCCCGATAACAGGGAGGTCGATGCGGAGGGCTTAGTAGCGTTGACGGGTGCCAATGGTTCAATGATTGTTGCGCGATTCGCCGCGCGTCTCGATGATGTTCAGATACTGCGTCGCCGGCTCCAGGCAACCGCCTGTCTGGTGCTGGCCCACCATGCCGCGATAGATCTCCTCCCACGGCGTCTGGTGCTTGAGTTCGGGGGCCTGCCAGGCTGCGCGCCGCCGTTCCAGCTCGCCGTCGGGCAGCAGCGCGTCCACGCGCCGACGATTCAAGTCGATGCGTACGACATCACCCGTGCGCAGCAAGGCCAGGCCGCCGCCAACGGCGGCCTCGGGCGACACGTTTAGAATGGAGGGGCTGGCCGAGGTACCGCTCTGCCTGCCATCACCCATGGTGGGCAGTGTCTCAATGCCGCGCGCAAGTAATGCGGCAGGCGGCTGCATGTTGACGACTTCCGCCCCGCCCGGGTAGCCCACGGGCCCCGCGTTGCGGATGACCAGCAGCGTGTGTTCGTCCACGCCCAGTTCGGGGTCTTCGATGCGCGCGTGATAGTCCTCGGGGCCTTCGAATACCACGGCCTTCAGATCGACCACACCCGGATGCGCCGGATCGGACAGAAACCTGTCCCGAAAGGCAGTGTCAATCACGCTGGTTTTCATGACAGCGCTTTCAAAGAGATTGCCGCTAAGCACCACATACCCGGCATCTTTCTTCAGCGGCTTGCCCCAGGGGCGTATAACTTCGCGGTCCGGCTCGGCGACATCCCGCAGGTTGTCTGCCACCGTCTTGCCAGTAACCGTCATCGCGCCTCCCTGCAACCGGCCCGCCGCCAGCAGTTCGCGCATCACGGCCGGCACCCCACCTGCACGGTGAAAGGCTTCGCCCAGGAAACGGCCTGCGGGCTGGCAGTCCACAAGCAGCGGTATTGACGCCCCAAGGCGCTGCCAGTCATCGAGCGTATGCGCCACCCCCATGTGGCGTGCGATGGCAATGAGGTGGATGGGGCAGTTCGACGATGCGCCCAGTGCCGCCGCCGCAACCACGGCGTTTTCGAAGGCTTCTCGCGTGAGTATGTCCGACGGCCGAATGTTTTCATGCACCATGTCGACAATGCGCTTGCCGGTTTCATAAGCCATCCAGCCTCGTTCGCGGTACGGCGCGGGGATCGCTGCGCAACCGGGCAGCGACATGCCCAGCACTTCAGCCAGCGAATTCATCGACAGCGCGGTGCCCATGGTGTTGCAATGCCCCGCCGAAGGCGCCGACGAGGCCACGTTGTCCATGAACTCGCCGTAGCCGATTTCCCCCGCAGCCAGGCGTTTGCGCGCGTCCCACACTACCGTGCCGGAACCGGCCAGCTTGCCGCGCCACCAACCATCCAGCATGGGGCCGCCCGAGAGCACGATGGCGGGGATGTTGACCGTTGCCGCAGCCATCAGACAGGCCGGCGTAGTCTTGTCGCAGCCTGTGGTCAAGACCACGCCGTCCAGCGGGTAGCCATGCAGGATCTCGACCAGCCCCAGATACGCCAGGTTGCGATCCAGCGCTGCGGTCGGCCGTTTGCCCGTCTCTTGGATGGGGTGCACGGGAAATTCCAGCGGCACCCCGCCTCTGTCGCGGATACCATCACGCACCCTGCGGGCCAGCTCGAGATGGTGGCGGTTGCAAGGCGAAAGATCGGAACCAGTCTGCGCGATACCGATGATGGGCTTGCCCGACTGCAGTTCCTCGCGCGTGAGCCCATAGTTCATGTAGCGCTCGATATAGAGCGCCGTCATGCCCGGGTCGGCGGGGTTGTCGAACCACCTGCGGCTGCGCAGTGTGGAAGCATCAGATTCCGGTGTATCCATGGCCGTGAAAATCCTTGTCATCGAAACCGCGCGGAACGCGCGGCAGTGTATGGTTGCGAGGCGTGCGCGCTGCGGTGTATTTGTGTAGTGGAATGTGTGGTGTTCAGCTCCGCGATGCGCCTGCCGCACAGCATCGTGCGCATCGTGTGTGCCGTGCTACGTGTGCCGTGCTGCGTGTGCGGTCCAAAGGAGCAGCGCCGGCTTCCGGTCAAGCCGCCTGCTCTGCCTTCTTGGCGGCCTCCATGACGGCGTCCACCGTCTCGACACCGATCTGCGCCTTCAAGCCGCTGACAATGGGTGCGAGCTTCTCACGAATCTTCTCTTTCTCAGCCGGCGAGAATGACGATACCTTCATGCCGTTCTTTTTCAGGAAGTCCATGGCGGCCACATTGCCTTCGCGGCTAAGCGTGCGCTGCCTGGCCTGGGCGGTTTTGGCGGCCTCGCTGATGATCTGCCGCTCATCATCCGAGAGCTTGTCCCACCAGCGCTTTGAGGCCAGCAGCACAAAAGGCGTATAGACGTGATTGGAGATCGTCAGATAAGGCTGCACCTCGTAGAACTTGCTGGTCTGTATGGTGCTGAGCGGGTTCTCTTGCCCATCCACGGTCTTGGTTTCAAGCGCCGTGAACAGCTCCGTGAACTGCATGGGGATCGCGTTGGTGCCCAAGCCATCAAATACCTTAAGCGCCACCTGGTTCTGCATCACGCGCAACTTAATACCCGACAGGTCCTGAACGGTCGCAATGGGATGACGCGAGTTGGTGATATTGCGGAAACCGTTTTCCCAGTACAGTAGCCCGACAAGGCCTTTTTCAGGCAGCTTGTCCAGCAGTTTCCTACCTTCGGGCCCGTCCAGCACCGCATCGGCAACCTTCTCGTTATCGAACAGGAAGGGCAGATCGAACACGCCAAATTCCTTGATCAGCCCGGCCAGCGGCGCGGTAGAGACAAAGGTCATTTCCTGCGAACCGCCGATGAGCGCGTTCTGCATCTGCTCATCCGAGCCGAGTGCCCCATTACCGTATGTTTTGACCTTCATTTTGCCGTCACTGAGCTTGGCTACTTCATCGGCGAAGAAGCGCGTCGCCTGCCCCGTCGGGCTGGTGTCGGCCAGGCCATAGCCGAAACGTATGATGCGGGTTTTGATGTCTTTAGCCACCGCCTCGTGGGCGGCCAATCCCATGGACGCCAAGGCTGCCAGGCTCAGGGCCAGGGCCTTCAGGGCAATGCGCTTTTTGAGCTTGAATACGCCAGTCATGTCATTTATCTCCTCAATTGTCCCGCGGCGCGGGCGTTGTTCTAGTAAAACCACCGCAAGGGCGCCAGCACGATCTGCGGAAACAGCACCAGCAGCACAATCAGCGCGGTGTATGCCATCACGTAGGGCCAAACGCCCTTGATGATGTCTTCCATGCGTATGCGCGCAACGCTGCATACAACATTCAGCACCGTGCCCACCGGCGGGGTGAGCAGCCCAGCGCATCCGACCATAATGAAGATGACGCCGAAATAGATGGGATCGATGCCGGCTTTTTCGATTACCGGCATCAGCACCGGCGCAAGAATCAGGATCGTGGGCGTGAGATCCATGGCCGTGCCGACCACCGTGAGCAGAATGACCAGGCAGAACATCAGCAAGGTAGGCGACTCGACCAGCGGGCCTAGCATTTCGATGATGGACTGCGGCAGATCCGCCAAGGTGATCATGTAGGAGGTCACCAGCGCCGCGGCCACCATGAACATCACCACGCTGGTTGTCATGGCGGCACTGGCCAGCAGCGGCAGCAAGGACTTGACCGTGATCTCGCGGTAAACCACCATGCCGACAAACAAGGCGTAGATGGCTGCGACAGCGGCGGCCTCGGTGGGCGTGAAAATGCCGCCGCGCAAGCCGCCTATGATGATGACCGGCAGGAACAAGGCCCAGATCGAATCGCGCAGCGCCCGCAGGCGCACCGGCCAGTGCTCCTTGGGAGAAGCAATAATGGTGGTCGAGCGCGCCGAGATAAACGCCCACACCAGAACCAACACCAGGCCCATCAAGAGGCCCGGAACGATCCCGGCGATGAATAGCTTGGTGACCGAGACATTCGCGGCTACACCAAAAATAATGAAGGAGATAGAGGGCGGGATGATGGGCGCGATGATACCGCCGGCCGCGATCAGCCCCGTGGCCTGGTTCATGTTGTAGCCGCGGCTGCGCAGCATCGGCACCAGCATGGCGGCGAGCGCGGCGGCATCGGCCACCGCCGAGCCCGACAGCGCGGCCAGCAGCACACTGGCCATGATGGCCACATAACCCAGTCCGCCCTTGATATGCCCCACGAAGCTGGCCGCCAGGTGCACCATGCGCCGCGACATACCACCCGCATTCATAGCCTCGCCGGCCACCATGAACAGCGGCACTGCCATGAGTGCAAAGTTGTCCGCGCCCGTCAGCATGTTCTGCGCCAGGATCTGCGGATCGAAAAAAGAGAGATGGAACATCAGCGCAATGGCGCTGAGCAATAATGCAAATGCGATCGGCGTGCCTATCGACATGAAGCCGAGCAATGCACCCACGAAGATGAATACTGTCATGGTTCAATATCCTTGAACGATTGAGCGCACCGTTGCGCTGCTGCGCAGCCCGCCGGCAATACGCTCAGACATCATCGACAGTGTCGACAGAAGTGCGAAACCTGCCGGCCGTTGCGCGCGTGGCCGGTGTGCGCAAGGCCGCATACAGGTCGCACAACAACATGAGCGCCATCAGCACCGACGAGCACAGCACGGCGCCGCTGAACACCGCAATGGGCAGGCCCGACACAGGCGTCACCGTCTTCACGCCAATCACGGTCTGTTCCCACCCGCCATCGATCAACAGCCACAACACCCACAGGATCAGCAACTGCCGGACGATATGCAGTGCCTTTTGCACCTGCGGTGAAAAGCGATCGAGCAGCATATTGATGGCAAGATGCTGGCGCGCGCGCAAGGCCAGCACGGCGCCCGCGAACGTCAGCCATACAAATGCCATGCGCGACACCTCTTCCGAAATCGTGATGCCTGAGTTGAAGACATAGCGCAGCACGACGTTGCCGAATACGAGCACGAGCATGGTCAGCAAGCTAAACGAGATGATCAGCGTAAGAATGGCAAACAAATGGTCGGCAAGTGTGCGGGTGCGGCGCACATCCACCTGCGCAATCCGCGCCGCCTCTGCGCCGTCAGCTCCGGAATCCGCTGCCAGCGTGTTTCTGCTATCTGTCATGTCTCCTCCTGGCCGCCCCGATCCATATCCACATGCCCGCGGACGCCGAGTAATCGGCATGGCGGCCGGCATTGCCCAGGCACCATGCGGCTGTCCAGCGCGCCGGGCAACCGTCAATACGTGCCACGCCCGCCCGAAATGTCAAATACCGCGCCTGTACTGAAGGAGCAGTCCTCGGACGACAGCCAGCACACCATGGCGGCGATTTCATCGACACCCACGAAACGCGCCATGGGTATCTTGGACAACATATAGTCGATGTGCTGCTGGGTCATCGACGCGAACATGTCTGTCTTGGCCACTGCCGGTGTCACGGCGTTGACCAGCACACCTTTGCCTGCCAATTCCTTGCCCAGCGATTTGGTCAGACCAATCAGCCCCGCCTTGGATGCGCTGTAATGCGAAGCGTTGGGGTTGCCCTCTTTGCCGGCGATCGAGGCGATATTCACAATGCGCCCGTAGCCCTGCCCAATCATGTGGGGAATCAGGCTGCGGCAGGTGTAGTACGGCGCGATCAGGTTAATGTCCACCACCTCTTTCCATCCCACAGGATCAAGCTCCCATGCCAGCGCATTGCCGCCCGTTACCCCGGCATTGTTGACAAGAATATCGACCTTGCCATGCCGCGCCAGCGTTGCCTGGGCGCTCGCTTCCACGGCGCCCAGCTCCGTCAGGTTCACCTCATGTGTGCTGCACCGCTCGCCCAGTGCCTGCTGCGCCTCGCGCATGCGCGAGACATCGCGATCCCAGATGGCGACGCTGCCGCCCGAACCCAGAATGCGCTGCGCGATTGCAAACCCGATGCCGCGCGCCCCGCCCGTCACCACGGCCACCCTGCCTTTCAAATCCAGTTGATTCATGCCTGTTGACTCCAATCCTGCTTGCTTTGTGGAAATTCAATACGGTGGGCCTGCGCGAGGTCTCGCAGCACTGGCACGATGCTTTGATGCAGAGCGACGCCCCGTCGTGTCTGTTCGTCGCGCAGCGCCAGCGCACGATCGCCGGGCAGCCTTACGGGGCGCCCCGCGTCGCTGGGCGGATTGTCGCGGCATTGCTCGGCCAGCCAGTCCATCTGCCGGCGGAACGCATCCTTGCCGGAAAAGCCCACCGTGTCGTACAGGCTGATGAATACGGTGGCGCCCCAGCCCTGCGCATCGTCCGCGCGGCCATAGCCCGCCAAACCGCCCGTGAGTGCTTCAACGAGCAGCGCCAGGCCGTAGCCCTTGTGCCCCGCTTCCAGGCCGCCCACGGGAAGAATGCTGCCCGCCGGCGAGGCGAACAGTACAGCCGGGTCGCGGGTGGGCCGGCCTTCGGCATCGATCAGCCATTCGTGGTCAAAACGTGCGCCCGCCTGCGCGAGCCGTGCGCACTGCCCGTTTGTGGTGACCGAGGCCGAGATATCGATCAGCAGTGGCGACGCGGCCGGTATGCCCGCCGCAATCGGATTGGGGGTGAATACCGCGCGCGTGCCGCCGAAGGGCGCCACGCTGCGTCCGGCCGGATCCGACGACGCCAGCACCACCAGCATATCTTGCTCAACCGCCTTGAGCAGATAGCTGGCGAGACAGGCAATATGGTGGCTGCGCCGTATGACCATTGTCGCAGTGCCAAACTGCCTGGCGCGCGGCGCCAAGGTATCGAGCGCCTGACTCACCAGCCATGGGCCGGGTAGCCGCCCGCCGTCCCACAACACAGATGCGCCCTTGTCGGCCAACAGCTCAGGTTCGCCGCTGCGCGCCATATCACCGGCGGCAAGCTGTGCCGCATAGGGCGCCAGCAGCGCAAGGCCGTGCGTGGTGTGGCCCAATAGATCGCCCTCCACCAGCACGTCGGCAACCGTGGCCGCCATGTCCGCCCGCAAGCCTGCCCGCTCCAGTACCTGCGCGGCAAACCTCGCGAGATCGTGGGCGCGATAACGTCCGCCCGCCGCATCCGCGCCCGCGTCATTCATAGCCCGCGCTGTATTCACTCCTCTCGTCATGCCTGCCCGCCTCCATTCTCGTCATTGATCATGCCGTCGATGCCGTTCATCTTCGATGCGTCTTCATTTAGCCCTTCATCCGCGTTCAACACCCGCCTGACCTCACGCCCATTCGGGCAGCCGCGCGTCACCCTTGCTGCACCCGCGCCCGCCGCGCCGGTCTCGCTTTCAGCCGCACAAGCGCCTTGATCAACGGGGTGAGCCAGACCAATATGGCAAACGCCCCAAGCGCACCCGCGATGGGCCGGCTGAAGAACATCATGAAATCACCGTCCGCCTTGATCATGGAAAAAATAAAGTGCTCCTCGAGCATGCCGCCCAACACCACCCCCAGCACCGCCGGCGCAATCGGGAAGTCGTTTTCTTCCATAACGAACGCCAGCACACCCATGGCCAGCATCACCATCACGTCGAAGACACTGTTATTGATCGCAAACGTACCGACAATGCAGAACAACAGAATCAGCGGCATCAGGATATTGCGCGGCACGTTCAGCACCCGGCTCGCCAGCCTGACCGCAAGATACCCAAGCGGCAGCATGATGAGGTTGGCAAGAATGAACACCAGGAATACGGCATATATCTGTACCGGGCTGTTGGTGAAGATCATTGGGCCAGGCGCCATATTCTTCATATAGAGCACGCCAATCACAATGGCTGTTATCGAGTCGCCGGGGATGCCGAACACCAGCGCCGGTATCCAGGCGCCCGCAAGCGCCGAGTTGTTGGCGGCACCCGCCTCCACAATGCCCTCCACATGACCAGTGCCGAACTTCTCGGGTTCGCGCGAGAAGCGTTTGCTGATGCCGTAGGACATCCATGCCGCGATATCCGCCCCCGCCCCCGGCAAGGCGCCGATGACCGTGCCCAGGACACTGCCGCGCACCACACTCTTGGGGTAGCGGCGCAGCAAGCCTCCCATGCCCGAGAAAATATTCGCGACTTGCTCCTTGATCTCCACGCGCGTCTGCGTCGCATCCTTGGCGTAGCGCAACACTTCGGAAATCGCGAACATACCCACCATCATCGGCAGGAGCGTGACACCATTGAGCAAAGCGTCGTTGCCGAAGGTGAACCGGGGAAACGCGGCGGGGTTATTCATGCCCACGCATGCCAGCAACAGCCCGATCAAAAGCGAGACGAAGCCGCGCAACGTGCTGGAAGGTGATATGAAGATGGCGCACGACAAGCCCAACACCACAAGCCAGAAAAACTCATAGGAAGAAAAATTGAGCGCCAACTCGGCAAGCATCGGCGCCGAGGTGATCAGTACCAGTGTGCCGAACAGGCCGCCGATGCACGAAAATACAATGCTCGCCCCCAGCGCCTGAGCCGCCAGACCGCGCCGCGTCATGGCATAGGCCTCGTCGGTATAGGCCGCGGACGATGGCGTGCCGGGTATGCGCAACAGGCAGCCTGGTATATCGCCCGAGGTGATCGCCATGGCCGTTGCCGTCACCATCATCGCAATCGCCGGCACCGGATCCATAAAGAAGGTGACAGGCACAAGAAGGGCCACCGCCATGGTGGCACTCAGGCCAGGCACCGCGCCGACAAACAGCCCGAAGACGGCCGAGAACAGGATCACGCCCAGCACGAACGGATCGGCAATCTGCGCAAGCGCGGCGGATAGATTGGAGAGTTCCATGGCGTCACCAGGCAAAGGCGCCCAGCACACCCCAAGGCAGAGGCACGTGCAGCACGCTGTAGAACATGAAATGGATCACCAGCACGCTGGCTGCCGAGCAAAGCAGCGCCCGCCGCCACGTCACGCCGAACGCGCGGAAAAGCACCATCAGGCTAAGGAAGGCGCAAAGCAGAAAGCCAAGCGCATCACTGGCGGAAAAGTAAAAAACCAGCACACCCGGCACGAGTGCAAACCGCAACACCGATACAGGGTCGCGCATCCAGTCAGCCCGCGCCACGCTGACCGCTCGGCGGCGCAGACCCTGTATCACCAGCAGCACGGCACAAATGAACAGGCCCGCGGCAATCACAGAAGGGAAAAGGCTGGCCCCGAACTGTTGGCCGGGAATGGGTGGGAAAGCCTGGGCAGCGGCAAATGCAATGACCGAAAAAACACCCAGCACGATCCCGATCAGGGTATCGTCGAATTTCATGGCGGCTTGAATCCTCGTCAAACCCGAGCCGCCCTGCACGCGCGGCCCGGGTGCTGCGCGCGGCGTGTTATTTCGGTGCGGGGCGCGCCATGCCGATCGCCGCGATGACCTCACCGAAATCGTCCATGGACTTTTTCATATAGGCGCCATACTCCTGGCCACTGGCATAACCCACGCCGAAGCCGCGCTGCTTCATAAAGTCACGGAATTCCTGGCTTTTATTCACATTCGCGAGCGCGGTTTCCAGCTTCTTGACCACTTCATCCGGCAACCCCTTGGGGCCGGCAATGCCGCGCCAGACACCGATCTTCCAGTCGCTGCCGATCGACTCTTTGAGCGTGGGCACATCGGGGTACAAGGGCTCGCGCTGGTCTGCCATGACCGCGAGCGGCCGGGCCTTGCCCGCATCGATCATGGAGCGCGCCTCGGGCAGCGACGTGGGGACGATATCTATGCCGCCGGCTGCCAGTTCCAGCATGGCCGGCGCCGCGCCATTGGAAGGCACGAAGGGCACGGCAGTGGGCGCAAGACCGGCATTCTTGAGCAAGCCAGCGATTGCGATATGCCAGATGCCACCCTGCCCTGTCCCTGATGCCTTGAGCTTGCCTGGGTTAGCTTTGATCGCATCCATCAGTTCGCCCATGGTCTTGTAGGGCGATGCGGCGCTGACCGACACCGCCGCAGGATCGACGTTCATCAGTGCAAGCGGGGTGTAATCGGCCGGCGTGAGCTTGGTAAGCCCCAGATGCCGCATCATGGCGATTTCGACCGTCAGCATACCCAAGGTGTAGCCGTCGGGCTTGGCGCTGGCAATGGCAGCGTGGCCAACGACGCCATTGCCGCCCGTGCGGTTAACCACATTGACAGGCTGGCCAAGCTCCTTCTCGAGCAGCGTGGCCACAATACGCGCAGTTGCGTCCGTACCGCCGCCAGCGCCCCAAGCCACCAGCATGGTAATGGGCCGCTCGGGCCAAGCCGCGTGCGCGGCGCTTGCGACTGCACTGACACACAACGCGAGCGCCGCCTTGAGCAAACGATGTCTCTTCATGGTGTACTCCTCCTGT
This sequence comes from Paracandidimonas lactea, assembly GCF_021653995.1. NCBI lineage: Bacteria > Pseudomonadati > Pseudomonadota > Betaproteobacteria > Burkholderiales > Alcaligenaceae > Paracandidimonas > Paracandidimonas lactea. The sequence goes on along the minus strand of NZ_JAJJOZ010000001.1, from coordinate 308,903 downwards.
TATGGCTGTTTTGTATCCAACGACCGTATCAATACAATGCAATGCGGCCCGGGGAAATGGCGCGGCTTTACAAGGATACTGCCCGCCCCGTATTTGTTTTTATATATAAAACTGTATTTCTAACAGTCTGGCGAATATCGTAAGCCAGCCCGAACCGCCAAGCAATGGCCAACTACCTTTTAATGATTAGGGATTTCCCTTCTTGGTAACACTACAAACAAAGCCGCAAGGGAGAGATAATTGTTCAATAGCCCAGAAAAACGCCTAATTGTTTTTTACATATAAAAAACGTTACTCATAACAAGCATCATGACAACACCCGCACCCAATCGCTACAGCGCCCCGGCACTGGAAAAAGGCCTGGACATCCTTGAGGCCTTGGCCCAGACGGACGGTGGCTATACGCTCAACGAGCTAGCACAGGCGCTGGGCCGCAATGTGAACGAAATCTTCCGAATGGTGATGACGCTGCAGCATCGCGGCTACATTGCCCAAGGAGAGCCCGACGACCGCTATGCGCTCACCCTCAAGATGTTTCAACTCGCGCACCAGCACCAGCCGGTCAAGTCGCTGGTCCAGCTCGCTCTGCCGCTGCTGCGCGAGCTTGCGGAACGGGCGCGCCAGTCCTGCCACCTCTCCTTGTTCCGCTCAGGCCGGGTCGTCATTGTGGCGCAGGTGGACAGCCCCGAACGCTGGTCGCTGGGGCTCAAGCTGGGTGAGGCCATGGGGCTGACAGACACCTCTTCAGGCCATGTGCTGCTAGCCTACAAAGACGAGGTCGAGCGCACGCGCATGCTGAGCAGCCATATCAAGGTTGAAGGCGAACTGCAGATGGATCCGGGCGAACTTTTTGCCATCCTGAAGGAGGTGCGCGCCAAAGGCTATGCGTCCATGCCCAGCATACAGATCGGCGGGGTGACGAACATCGCGTTCCCCGTCTTCAGCGCCGATGGGCAGGTCATGGCGGCCATCAATATCCCCCACATTGCGCGTATCGACGGCACACCGCGGCCTTCCATCGAGCAGATTCGCGACATCATGGGGGATGTCTGCGGCCGCCTGTCGCGGCGCCTGGGGTACAACCCCGAGCCGGCGGCGCAGGCGGTGTAAGAGCCGTCAGCCCGCCTTGGCAGACTGCTGATACAGCGGCATCACCTTTTCCGATGCCTTCTGCAATTCTGCAATACGGGTAGAGGCAGAGGGGTGGGTGGACAGAAACTCGGGCTGGCCCGCGCCACCCAAGGCGTTCATTTTCTGCCACAGGGTGACGGCGGCCCGCGGATCATAGCCGGCGCGCGCGGCCAGTTCGACACCGATCTGGTCAGCTTCGGATTCGGCCGTACGGCTGTTGGGCAGGCTGAACATCACTTTGTTCAGCGCACCGCCCAGGTCACCCACCGCGCTGGTACCGGTAACCGCCGACAGGACAGACAGGCCGAGGTTGGACGCCATCTCGCGCGACACTTGTTCGCGCGTGTGCTCGCGCAGGGCGTGTGCCATTTCATGGCCGATCACTGCCGCCAGCTCCGCGTCGCTGGGTTTGATTTGCTTGATCAGGCCTGTGTAGACGGCGATTTTTCCGCCGGGCATGCACCATGCGTTCACCTCGTCGGAGTTCAGTACATGGACCTCCCAGTTCCAGCCGCGCGCATCGGGGCGAAAAACACCGACTTGCTGGATCAGCCGCTGCACGATCTTGTTCACGCGCGCGGTTTCCGCTGCATTGACGTCCAGCGCACCCTGGCTGCGCGCCTTGGACACGAGCGAGGTGTACTGCTGCGCCGCCTCCTGCTGCAAGGCAGCCTCGGACACCAAGCCTGACATATACTGCTTGCGCTCTACCCCAACGGCGCCCGAGCCCGTTGTCTGCACGGCTGAACATGCGGCCAGCAGTGTTGCTGCACATAGCGCGCCGACCGTACAAAGCCTGCGGATTCTTGAAGTATTGCTGTTCATGAGCGCTCCTTTGCTTTGATGCTGCTTGTGTTGAGCTTGCCTGGCAAAACCGCCACATGGCTGCCGAGGCGCGGCAGTGCTGGCGAAAAACACTGGAAAATCGTGAGCCTACCCACACTGCGCGCGATGCCGCAGCGCGTGGTCCATCAGTACAATGGCGAGCAGAGCCTCTGCAATCGGCGTGGCACGTATGCCTACGCAAGGATCGTGCCTCCCCAGCGTCTGCACCATGACCAGTTCGCCCGCCCGGTTGACGGAGCGACGCTCGACACGGATGCTGGACGTGGGCTTGATCGCCAACGACACCGTGACCGGTTGGCCCGATGAGATGCCGCCCAGCACGCCGCCGGCGTTGTTGCCAACAAAGCCTTCAGGCGTGATCTCATCGCCATGCTCTGAGCCGCGCTGCGTCACCGACTCAAAACCGGCGCCGATAGAAACGCCCTTGACCGCGTTCAGGCCCATCATGGCATGTGCGATATCCGCATCGAGACGGTCATACAGGGGTTCGCCCCACCCCGCCGGCACATGCTCGGCAATCACCTCTATCCGCGCGCCGATGGAATCGCCATCGCGGCGCAACTGATCCATATAGGCTTCCAGCTCAGGCACGATGCCGGCATTGGGCGCATAGAAGGGGTTGCCCGGCACGTCGTCCCAGGACACGAAAGGAATGGCAACCGGCCCCAGTTGACTCATATAGCCGCGTATACGCACGCCATGCGCCTGCGCCAGCCACTTCTTGGCGATGGCACCCGCCGCCACTGTCGGGGCCGTCAGCCGGGCCGACGACCGCCCGCCACCGCGCGGATCGCGGTCGCCGTACTTGTTGGTATAGGTGTAATCGGCATGCCCAGGTCGGAAGGTGTCGACGATATTGCCGTAATCCTTGCTGCGCGCGTCGGTATTGCGAATAAGCAGCCCGATCGGCGTACCGGTGGTCTTGCCCTGGTAGACGCCGGAAAGAATCTCGACTTGGTCCGGTTCCTGGCGCTGGGTAACGTGGCGCGATGTGCCGGGGCGCCTGCGGTCGAGCTCGGCCTGGATGTCGGCCTCGGACAGCGGCATGCCCGGCGGGCAGCCGTCCACCACCGCGCCGATGGCAGGGCCATGCGACTCGCCGAAATTGGTCACACAGAAGAGCTTGCCTAGGGTGTTGCCGGACATAATCGTTTTATTGTGAAGGGTTACGTAAAAAGGTGGGACGCGCCATCGCAGTGCAAAGCGCTGCCGCGATCTGATAGACGATTGTAGTAGAGCCTGCGTCGCCGGCCATGGCAACTGTACCCACGCACCTCATGACGAACAGCTCACTTCGAGCATGCCCGCCCATTGCGGCGGCTCCGCCGCATAGGCTTCATAGCCCGCACGCTCTGTATAGGGTTCGCGCAGCAGCCTGAGCAGGGTATCGATTTCAGTGGCATCGCCGCGCGCGGCTGCCCGGATAGCGTTTTCGGCCAAATAATTGCGCAGCACATAAAGCGGGTTGGCACCGTTCATCTGCGCCACACGCTCTGCGTCGGGGCGACCATCCCGCGCCAGCCGTGCCAGATATTGGTCAACCCAGGCTCGCGCCGGCTCGCGTTCGGGAAAACGCGCCACAAAGGCGTCGCTGTCCGCCGCCGCACCGGCCAGCGCACGAAAGCTGAGGGTGAAATCCGCCGACTGTGTGTGCAGCAGGCGCCACCAGCCGTCGATCAGCGTGTCGTCGCCGTTTTGGTAGCCCGCAAGGCCGAGTTTGCGCGCCAGATTTCCGCGGTATGCGGCAAGGAATGCTTCTTCGTAGCCGCCCAATGCGGCCTTGAGTGCGTCCTGCTCGCCGCCCAATTGCAGCAAGGCGCTGCCCAGGCGGTAGAGATTCCAGTGCGCCACGGCGGGCTGCGTGTTCCAGGCGTAACGCCCGGCAGTATCACTGTGGTTGCACACGTAGCCTGCCTGAAAGGCATCCATGAAACCGTAAGGACCGTAATCCAGCGTCAAGCCCAGGATGGACATGTTGTCGGTATTCATCACCCCGTGACAAAAACCGGCCGTTTGCCAATCGGCAATCAGCCGGGCAGTGCGCACGGTGACTTCGGCCAGCACTCGCGCGGCCAGCGCAGGCGCATTGTCGGGGCCGACCTGTTCCATGCACTCGGGGTAATGCCTGCGCGCCACGTACTCAAGCAGAATGCGCAGATTGTCCGGTTGATTGGCCCAATGCTCAAACGACCCGAAACGGACAAAGCTGGGCGAGACGCGGGTGACTATGGCTGCGGTTTCGACTGTTTCGCGATAGACCGGGTCATTGGACACAACCAACGCCAGCGCGCGAGTAGTGGGTATGCCCAGGCCGGCCATCGCCTCGCTTGCGAGGTATTCGCGCACCGACGACCGCAAAACCGCACGGCCATCGCCCATGCGCGAATAAGGCGTCAGGCCCGACCCCTTGAGCTGCAACTCAAGATTGCCGGCGGGCGTAATCACTTCACCCAGCAGATGCGCGCGGCCATCGCCAAGCTGCCCCGCCCAGACACCGAACTGGTGCCCACTGTATACGGCGGCGATAGTGTCACCGCCGGGCAACGGCTGCCCGCCGGAAAACACCTGCAGGAACTCAGGCGCGGCCAGCGCCGTTTCGGACAAACCCAGCATGGCTGCCACACCTGCGTTAGCGTGCAGCAGCCTGGGCTCAGTCAAAGGTTGCGGGGCCAACCGCGTGTAGAACGCGGCCGGCAGCGAAGCGTACGAGTTAGCAACCTCCAGCGCGACCAGCGAGTCTTTGAGCACGACCTGATCCATGACGCCCCCTATGATTGCGGCGCTGCCGACCTAGGCGCATCGCCAGCGGCGTCGTGCACCTGCCCTGGCACCTCGTCCGGGACCCCGTCCGGCGTGATCCGCGCCGCGATACCCGCGGCACCCCCGGCCACCATCGCCTCAGCGTTTTTGGCCGCCAGCTTCGCCGCCCGTTTCGCGGGCTTCAGGTAAAAGATGGCGCAACAATAGAACACCAGCGCCAGCCCTGTTTCAGCCAGGGCCAAGGCCACCGATACCGGCGACGTATCAGACCACGCCCGCACCACCCCTTCCATGAAGTACAGCAGGATCAGCATGGCGGCCCACTGCAGGGTATAGAGACTGCCCTTGAGCACGCCGCGCAGCGGCAGCAGCAGCGGCAGGGCCTTGAGCGCCAGCAGCGAACCGCCGGGCCGCAGGGGCGCCAGACGCAACTCCCAGGCCAGGCAAAGGATGATCAGCGCGACCAGCGTTACGGATGCGCCGTGGCGCAGAATGGGATTAAGTTGCGTACTCATGCTGGTATTATCACTCGAAAGCGCCCCCTGCGCCGGGCCCCAGGAAACACAGAAAGGTTCTGACACGCATGCCGCAAGACGATACAAACCATGTCGGCGGGAAAGCTTCCACCCGCCTTTCGAGCCGCTTGCGCTCAACTGCGCGTGATCTGTTCGCGCTGCCGGCCAACAGCGGTGCCGTTGCGCGGTTCGTCATCCAGCGCGCCGGAGACAAAAAACTGATGCAGGTGGCGTCTAGCCTGACGTTCACCACCGTGCTCAGCCTGGTGCCGCTGCTTACCGTTGTGCTGTCGCTGTTCACGGCCTTCCCGATGTTCAACGAATTCCAGTTGGCGCTGCAGAATTTCCTGACGGCCAGTCTGATGCCCCCTTCAGTGTCGGATACCGTCATGCAGTATCTGAACCAGTTCGCCGCCAAGGCGTCGGGGCTCACGGCCGTAGGTTCCTTGTTTCTTATCGTAACGTCGATATCGCTGATCATGACAATCGACGAAGCGTTCAATGACATCTGGCAGGTGCGTCAGCAACGGCCGATCCGCCAACGCATGCTGGCCTACTGGGCGCTTGTCTCGCTCGGCCCTATCCTCGCCGGGGCAAGCCCCTGGGCGCTGTCCCTGCTGGCGCGCAAGAGTGACGGCGTCATCGGCGACTTGTCCCAGGGCGGCTTTGCGCTCTCGCTGACGCCACTGCTGATCACCGGCACTGCCTTCACCCTGCTATTCCGCATGGTGCCCAACTGCAAGGTGGCGTGGCGCGACGCGTTCGTCGGCGGCATCGGCACGGCCGTGGTGCTCGAAATCATGCGCGCCGGGTTTGCCTACTACCTTGCCCGTTTTCCTTCCTATACCGTCATATATGGCGCCTTTGCCACGGTGCCAATCTTCCTGATGTGGATTTATCTGTCGTGGCTGGTGATATTGGTCGGTGCCACGGTGGCCGCCATTCTCCCGTCGCTGCGGCAGCGCCGTTGGGCGCTGGTGCACTACACCGGCGACGAGTTCATCGACGCGCTGCGCGCACTGCGCCTGCTGTGGCAGGCCCAGGCCGAAGGCCCCTCGCCCGGCCTAGGCACGGCCTATCTGTGCGATCGCCTGCAAATCCACCAGGATGAGCTGGCGCGGGTGCTCTGCCGGCTCAAAGACCTTGGCTATGCGGTTGATACCATGGAGAGCGGCGACGTAGTGTGGGTGTTGTCCTGCGACCAGCGGGCCGCCGATATCGGCCGCCTGGTGGATGCCATGCTGGTGGACCGCCGCCAGCCCGCGCTGCGCGGCAACCAGGCGCTGCTCGACGCCATTGCCAAAGCGCTGGTCGCCAAGCCTCCGCGGCTTGAAAGCCTGTTCGATACCGCGCCCCTACACGAACGACACAGGATGGTGCAAAATACAATGAACGACACAACAGGGTAGGAGGCTACCATGCTACGGGTAAACGAAATACTACGCGTCAAAGGCAATACGCTGTACACAGCCACGCCCGACATGCCCATCATCCGCGCCCTCGAAACCATGAGCGAACAGGACATCGGCTCCCTGGTCATCATGGAGCACGGCCAATTGACGGGCATGGTGACGTTCCGGGAAATCATCCGGCACTTGCACGACAACCATGGCGTCACTGGCGACAACACGCTTCGCAGCATCATGGACGACGCACCGGTCAGTGTATCGCCCAATACCAGCGCCGACGAAGTGCAGCGCCTCATGCTCGAAAAGCACGCGCGCTACATCCCGGTCATGGATGGCCCGACGCTGCTGGGTGTGATTTCGTTCTACGACATGGCGCAGGCTATCGTGGCGGCGCAACAGTTCGAGAACGACATGCTAAAGGCGTACATCCGCGATTGGCCGTCGGATACCGAGGCCGCACGCACGGGCCAATAAGGCCGTCGGCCCGCGCCAGCGGCCGTCGCGCGGGCCATTTGGCCTCCTGCCGCCTCAGTCGGGCAGCAGGTGCCCCGCCGTGCCCGCAGCGTTGCGAAACGCCTCCCAGGCCCGGCCTATCAAGGCCGGGTCATTGTTTTTGAGCAGCGCGACATCCGACAGCGTACGTCGCCAACCGCGCGCTCCAGGCGTGCCCGCCATCCACCCCAGCAGGCCGCGCACAATAATGCGCAGGGGCACGCCGCGCTTAACCTGAGCTTCGGCGTAACGCGTCATGTCGGCAACCACTGCGTCAGGGTCGGGCAGCGCAAAGCCGGGGTCACGTTCATGCTCGATCGCTGCCAGGATGCCCGGGTTATGCCACGCGGCGCGTCCCAGCATTACCCCATCAAAGCGCGCCATGAGTGCCACCGCATCGGGCACCGTGGCAATGCCGCCATTAAGCACGAATACACAGCCTGGGAAATCCGCCTTCAATTGCGCCGCACGCTCGTAGCGCAGCGGCGGGATCTCGCGGTTGTCTTTGGGCGACAGGCCCTTGAGCACAGCATTGCGCGCGTGCACCACGAATACTCGGCACCCCGCATCGTACAGCTTGCCGACGAAATCGTGCACGAAGCCGTGGTCGTCGTTGTAGTCCAGACCCAGGCGGTGTTTGACGGTAACGGGCACTGAAACTGCGTCTTGCATGGCCTTGATGCAATCGGCCACCAACGCGGGTTCAGCCATCAGGCAGGCGCCAAAGGCACCGCGCCGCACCCGCTCGGAGGGGCAGCCGCAGTTGAGGTTGATTTCGTCGTAGCCCCACTGCTCGCCCAGGCGCGCCGAACGCGCCAGTGCAGTGGGCTCGCTGCCACCCAACTGCAGTGCGACGGGATGCTCCACCTCGTTGAAGTCGAGATGCCTGGCCGCATCGCCGTGTGTCAGCGCCCCGGTCGTGATCATCTCGGTGTACAGACGGGCATGCGGCGACAACAAACGATGAAAATAACGACAATGCCTGTCGGTTACGTCGATCATCGGTGCGACGCACAGGCGCCATGCGGTAGGGGAAAGCGATGTTGTTGTCACAAGAAAAAGCCAATATCGGACGCGGGGCGGATAACGTGTATCATGCCCGCCGCCGCGCCAGGCGCAGCGGCCTTGAATGAACCTGCGGACTCACATAGACTTGCATGAGCCCGACGGGTTCTCTATTTTAAGTCACACGGACGCGAAACCATGAAAACAAAAGCAGCAATCGCCTGGAAGGCAGGCGCGCCCCTCACCATCGAAGACGTCGAGCTGGCCGGCCCCAAAACCTTTGAGGTGCTGGTCGAAATCAAGGCCACGGGCATCTGCCATACCGATTATTACACGCTGTCCGGCGCCGACCCCGAGGGCCTGTTCCCGGCAATTCTCGGGCACGAAGGCGCGGGCGTGGTGCTCGAGGTAGGCCCTGGCGTCACCTCGCTCAAGCCTGGCGATCATGTCATCCCCCTGTACACGCCCGAATGCCGCCAGTGCAAATCCTGTCTATCGCGCAAGACAAATCTGTGCACGGCCATCCGCGCCACCCAAGGCAAAGGCCTGATGCCAGACGGCACCTCGCGCTTCACGGTCGGAGGTAAGCCCGTGCACCATTACATGGGCACATCAACCTTCTCCAACCATATCGTAGTGCCCGTGATTGCCCTGGCCAAGATCCGCGACGACGCTCCCTTCGACAAAGTCTGCTATATCGGCTGCGGCGTAACGACCGGGATCGGCGCCGTGCTGTTCACAGCCAAGGTAGAGGCTGGGGCCAATGTGGTGGTGTTCGGTTTGGGGGGTATCGGCCTGAACGTCATCCAGGGTGCCAAAATGGTCGGCGCCGACAAAATCATCGGCGTCGACCTGAACCCCGAACGCGAAGCCATGGCGCGTAAATTCGGCATGACACACTTCGTCAATCCCAATGACGTCGAAAACGTGGTCGACCATATCATCCAACTCACCGACGGCGGGGCCGATTACTCCTTCGAATGCATCGGCAACACCAAAGTGATGCGCCAGGCACTCGAATGCTGCCACCGCGGCTGGGGGCAATCGGTCATCATCGGTGTGGCCGAGGCGGGTGCCGAAATCTCCACCCGTCCCTTCCAATTGGTCACCGGCCGCGTCTGGAAAGGCAGCGCCTTCGGCGGCGCGCGCGGGCGCACCGACGTGCCCAAGATTGTCGACTGGTATATGGACGGCAAGATCAACATCGACGACCTCATCACACACACCTTGCCGCTTGATCGCATCAACGAAGGCTTCGAGCTAATGAAGCGCGGCGAGTCGATCCGGTCCGTCGTCCTGTACTGATCCGGCGTCGCTGACGGCGGCAGCCAGTCAGCGCACCCTGTACGCCCTCTAGCGAGGCATTTTCAATCCAATCAGTTCCACTGGCGTCGGGCCAAGCCCGCGCCAGCGGCTGGAGACTCCAGACATGACGCATCAGCCTCTAGAACTCATCAGCGAACACCGCTGTTTCGACGGCATGCAACGCTTCTACCGCCATGCCTCGGACGTCATCGGCCTGCCGATGCGCTTTTCCGTCTATCTGCCGCCCAATGCGGTACAGGGCAAACCCTGCCCCGCCGTGTTTTATCTGGCGGGCCTGACCTGCACTGAAGAAACCTTCATGATCAAGGCCGGTGCACAGCGCGCCGCGGCGCGCGAAGGGCTGATCCTGATCGCCCCGGACACCAGTCCGCGCGGCGCAGGCATCCCCGGTGAGACCGATCACTGGGACTTCGGCGCCGGGGCCGGCTTTTACCTTGACGCCACCCGCGCCCCCTGGAGCAGCCACTACCGCATGTACAGCTACATCGTGCAGGAGCTTTACGATCTCGTCGCTGGCGCGCTACCGGTGCGCCCAAACGCCATCGGCATCATGGGGCACTCCATGGGCGGCCACGGCGCGCTGGTACTGGGCCTGCGCAATCCCGCACGCTTCCGCTCTCTGTCCGCATTCGCGCCCATCGCCGCACCAGCCAACTGCCCCTGGGGGCAAAAAGCCTTCAGCGGCTATCTGGGCGAAGACCGGCATGCCTGGCACGATTATGACGCCACCCGGCTCATCGCCAAGGCTGGCCAGCCCGTGTTTCCGGGCGGCATCCTGATCGACCAGGGCCTGGCCGACCAATTCCTCGCCGAACAACTGCGCCCGCAGGCATTCGGGCAGGCCTGCGCCGCAGTTGGCCAGCCACTGGTCTTGCGCGAGCACGAAGGTTACGACCACGGCTATTACTTCATCTCGACTTTCATCGAAGACCATCTGCGCCATCACGCCCAGCAGTTGGCCGGCGCATGATACCCGCCCCGCCCCCGTGACCACGTGTTTGGCACGCGCCCGCCCGTGGTTCGCGCATGGGGCGGGCGCCCAATGCACTAAAATCAGCCGGCCGACCCGCCATCGCTGACCGGTGCGACTACAATCCGCCTGCGGGGCGATAATCTCCCCTGCACATTAGCGACACCCGCCGTTCTATCCCTTGCGCATCCAAACCGTCTCACATCCAGTTCCATATGGCCGTATTCACCCCAGTCAGCGATAGCGACGCCAGCACGCTTCTCACCCGCTACGCCCTTGGCGACCTCGTTTCACTGCGGGGCATCACGGCCGGCATCGAAAACACCAATTACTTCCTCACTACCACCCGGGGCGAGTACGTACTGACACTGTTCGAAGTGCTCACGCATGAGCAACTGCCGTTCTATATCGAGCTCATGCACCACTTGGCCACACGCGGCATCCCCGTGCCAGAGCCACAAACTCTGCGCGAGGGCGGCCGGCTCACCACACTGCACGGCAAGCCCTGCGCCATTGTTACACGCCTGTCGGGCGGCTACGAGCCAGCGCCAAGCGCCGCGCACTGCGCGCTGGCGGGCCAGACGCTGGCGCGTGCACACCTGGCGGCACAGGATTTCCCCATCCACCAGCCCAATCTTCGCGGGCTGGTGTGGTGGCGCGAGACCGTGCCCAAGGTTCTGCCTTTCCTCGACGAGGCACAGGCAGAAATGATCCGCGCAACGTTGGCCGAGCAGATTGAATTCGCCGCCAGCGCCGCCTACGCCAAGCTGCCCAACGGCCCGGCGCACTGCGACCTGTTCCGCGACAACGTATTGTTCGACGGCACCTTCGAGATGCCCCGCATGGGCGGCATCATCGATTTCTACTTCGCCGGGTGCGACACCTGGCTGTTCGATGTGGCCGTCAGTGTCAACGACTGGTGCATCGACCGCGCAACAGGTGGTTTCGACGACCACAAGCTGCATGCGTGGCTGCACGCTTACCGCGCCGTAAGGCCCTTCACGCCCGAAGAACGCCAGGCCTGGCCACTGATGCTGCAAGGCGCCGCGCTGCGTTTCTGGACGTCACGGCTGTATGATTACTTCCTGCCGCGGCCGGCGCAAACCCTCAAGCCGCACGATCCGCGCCACTTCGAACGCATCCTTCGTCTGCGCCGCACCGTAGCGCCGCGCCCGTTATAAGCCGTACACAAAGGTTCGTCGCATGCAAGCCGCTACCCTGCCGATCACTGCCGGATGGTCCTGGATCCAGGACGGTTTTGGCCTGTTCCGCCGCCAGCCCATGGCCATGTTCTTCTGGAGCATGGTGACCAGCGTGCTGATCTCAATCAGCTACCTCATTCCGCTGCTTGGGCAGATGGCGTTGATCGCCGGCACCCCTATCCTCACGTTCATCACCCTCTGCGCCTGCCGCAACATCGCCGACGGACGACGCATGCTGTTGTCTATGTGGTTGCAGCCCCTGCGCAAGCGTGACACCCGAAAACGGCTGCTCGCATTGGGCCTGGCCTACTTGCTGGTCTGCCTGGCGGCGGGTTTTGCCGCCACCCTACCCTTTCTGGGCGACCTATCCGCGGTACTCAACACCGACGGCGCTATCAACGAGCACGCCCTGCTGCTTGCCATGCGTGGGCCCTTCATTACCTTCGGCCTGCTGTATGTGCTCATTTCGGCCCTATTCTGGCACGCGCCCGCACTGATCGGCTGGCATGGCATCCGTATGCCGCAAGCCTTATTCTTTTCAATGGTGGCCTGCTGGCGCAACAAGCTACCCTTTCTTGCCTATGGCGCCAGTTGGGCCGCCATCTTCTTCGCCATCCAGACTGCGGCGGGCATGATTGTGTCGATGGGCATATCGGCCGCAGCCATGCAGGTGCTCCTCACGCCCGTCAACATCATTGTGGCGGCCATCCTGTACTGCAGCTTCTATCCCGCCTACGTCAGCGTTTTCGGCAATGTCTACCAGGCCGAGAGCGAGATGGACGCGTAGCAAGTAGTCGGGATGAGCAGCGCAGTAGCCTCCCGGCAGCTCGACTACCATGCCAGCCTTCAGGCATAGCGCTGCGCGCCATGGTTGAAGCCGGTGCACGCAACGGCGCAGGCCGCCGTGCATGTCCAGAAACAGCACATCAATGGCCGCACGCACACCAAAGGTATGCACTGCGCGGCATGGCCTGATGCAAAGGCCTGTTCCAAAGACCAAGGGCGGGCAGGCAAACAGGCCGAACAAGCGTTTAAAGAAGGTATCCGCCACATAAAGAACCAGCGCGCCGCGCGGCCGCAAAGCGCCACTCCCGCCGGAAGCTGGCCTGCCCATATATCACGCCCCTGCCAGCAGCAGGCGCTGCCCCACCGGGAAAGCGATAACCAGAAAGGTGCACGGAAAAATGCAGGTCACCAGCGGCAGCAGCATCTTCACAGGCGCCTCCAGCGCCAGCTTTTCAGCCCGCAGGAAACGCTCAGCCCGGCGCTGCTCTGCGTGCGCCCTGAGCACCGGGCTGATACTCATACCCATGTGGTCGGCCTGTGCAAGCAAAGCCACCAGGCTATGCAGCGCCGGCACATTTGTACGCTGCGCCATGGCCCGCAGCGCCTGAATCCGCGGGACACCGCCACGCATGTCTGCAAGCGCATGGCGCAGCTCATCTCGCAGCGGCCCGTGTGGGCCATGGGACGCAGCCTGCTGCAGAGCGCCATGCAGATTCTGGCCCGCCTCTACGCACAGGCTTGCCATATCAAGCATAAAAGGGAGTTGCCGCAGAATCGATGTAGTGCGCTTTCGTGCGCGTTCGCGCAAGCGCTGGCAGGGCCACCACAGGCCTAGTATGCCCGCCACTGCAGTGATGCCTGCCGCGGCGATGCCGCCAGCGCCTGCCCACGCCGCCATCGCCAGCGCGGCTGGGGCAAGCGTAGCGAGCGCCATGCATTGCAATATGGCAATATGCGCCGCGCGCCAGCCCTGCCCCGCCATGCCCGCCCGCGACAGCAATCGCTCCAGATAGGCGCGAGTCGCCGCCGGCAGCATGGCATCGACGATAGGATGCAGCGCCTCCAACCAAGGCCAGGCCCAATGCGGCGCCGACGAGTGCGTGTACGGACGCGTACCGTGCCGGAACATAACCGCCCAGCGACCGGTATACCAGGCCAGCAGCCCTAGAAACACCCCCGCGGCGGCACAACTGAGCCAGTCCAATGCCTTCCCCTTTCATACATCGATTGCAACAATACGCCGCACCAGCAGCATGCCGGCGCAAGTAAGCACCGTGATAAGGCCAAGCGCTGCCCAGCCCAGCGGTGTTTCCCAAAGCAGTCGCATAGCATCCGGGTCGAGATGGTACAAGGCCATGCCGACTGCGGGGGCAAGCCCGGCCATCAGCCATGCCTGCATGCGGCCTTGAGATGTCAGTGCGCGTACACGCTCATCCAGATGCTGGCGCGTGCGCATCGTAGATGCCAGCGTATCGAGCGATTGAGCGACCGCGCCACCACTGCGCGACGCAATAGCCAACGCCGATACGACCAAGGCCCCTCCTTCTGTCGGCGTGCGCTCACGCAGGTTTTTCAACGCTTCGTCCCAAGACACACCCATGCGCTGCTGGCGTAGCAGCAAGCCAAACTCTTGGCACAGGGGAGCGGCCGATTGCGCCACCACTTGCCGCAGCGCGGCCTGCAGCCCCATACCGGCACGCAATGCACCCGCCAAGCCCATGAGCAAGTCGGGCAATTGCGCATCGAAGCGTCGCAAACGGCGCCGATGCGCCGCCGCCACCAGCCAGCGAGGCGCGGCAAGTGCCAACCCGCCGGCGATGATCGCCGCGAACGGCGTACGCAACAACGCAAAGCCCAGTGTGGCACTCGCTGCGCTCACCAGAAGATTGGCCGCCAGCAACCTGGAAGGATCGAAAAACAGGAAGAATTCGTCCATGCGATTGGCAACATCCTGGCCGAAGGCGCGCCGGTATGCGGACCAGCCGCGCGACATGGTTTGCAGCAATAGCCAGCCGGCGGTTATTCCCGCGATTGCCGCAGCCAACAGGCAGAATGCAATAAACATCATCAACCCTGCAGTGGCGCCGCAGGCGCGAGTACGGTGTGAGCAGTGAACAGCGATAACGGGACAGCCGCAGCACCAGCGCCATCCATGAAGCACTCGGGAATGACACCACAACCGGCAAAGCCAGGTACAGGACGCGACTGATAGCGGAAGATCTCCTGCGTCTGGATGCGCCCGCTTTCCATGCCGGTGACTTCCACAATCGACGACACCAGGCGGCGGCCATCCGCAAGCCTGGCCTGCTGGACAATAAAATGGATGCTTGCTGCGATGTGCTCGCGGACCGCAAGCAGCGGCAAATCCATGCCCGCCATCAGGATCATGGTTTCCAGGCGTGCCAACGCATCGCGGGGGCTGTTGGCGTGCAGGGTAGTCAATGAGCCCTCATGGCCGGTATTCATCGCCGCCAGCATGTCAAATGCTTCACCACCGCGGCACTCACCCACCACAATGCGGTCGGGCCGCATACGCAGCGCGTTGCGCACCAGATCGCGAATATCGACGCGCCCCGTGCCTTCCGAATTGACCGGCCGCGACTCGAGAGCAACCAGATGGCCATGGCTGAGCCGCAACTCGGCGGCATCTTCTATCGTGACGATACGCTCATGCTCGCCGATGCAATTGGACAAGATGTTGAGCAGAGTAGTCTTGCCCGTGCCTGTGCCGCCCGACACAATCAAGTTTTTGCGGCTGGCCACGCAAGCCGCCAGAAACTCGCTCATGGCTTGATTCAGCCCACCGGCATTCAGCAGATCATCCATGCCCAACCGCGACTGCGCAAACTTGCGTATTGTCAGGCTCGCGCCCCGCAGCGCCACGGGCGGAATCACAGCATTGATGCGTGAGCCATCCGCCAAACGGGCATCGACCATGGGTGAGCTTTCATCGATGCGCCGACCCAGCGGCGAGACAATACGGTCAATCACTCCGCGAACAGCGTCCTCGCTGCTGAAGGTACCGGCATGGCGGCTCAGCCGGCCTGCGATTTCAACAAAAATCTCGTCGTGGCGGTTGACCATGATCTCGGTAATGGCAGGATCAGCCAGCAGGGGCTCGAGCACGCCCAATCCTACCGCCTCATTCACCACCGCGTGCAAGAGCCCCGCTCGGTCGACAGCAACCGGCAGATGGGTATCGGCGGCGATCAGCTCGGCAAGCACCTGCGCAGCTTCGCCGCGCAAGGCCTCGTCACTGAGACTGGCTACATCCCTGCGCCGCAGATCCAGGGCTTCGAGCAAGCGAGCATGGAGCCGCCGACGGTGCAGATGCATGTCCTGCGCCGCAAGGCCAAGTGTGTCTGCGCTGTCAGGCAAGCGTTCGGCGGGCGAGACTACTCCCACGCCGACGCCTCGCTCCGCGTCCGCCTGTGCGACCGGGCCACGCACCGATTCATTACCTTGCTCAGGTTGTGCGCACAGCTCGCCGTCTGCGTGCAGCACAAGCCCGCCCCGCCCTGTGGGCAAACCCCTATCCGGAACGCAGCCGCCAGCCGCCTGCTCTGTGCCCATCCCGCCCAGCGTGCCCCGGCCACGACTGCCCAAACGCAGCGTGCAGGGACCAATGGAAATCTCGTCAGCCAGCCCCAAGGGCCCGTATTCAATCACATTTGCGCCGTTTACCTGCGTGCCCGCCACGCTGCCCAGATCTCTGACGTAGACACCAAGGGGCCGCTGATCCAGGCAGGCATGGCGACGTGCGATCCGCCATGACCGCAGCCGCAGGCCGCACTCCGCGCCTCGGCCTATATGCAGAGGCAATACCACGCTGCGACTCACCCACTCGCCCGCATCCAAACGCAACTCCAGTTCAACCATGTCCTTACTCCGTCAACTCAAACGCGTTTTTCCCCATTCGCGACGTCGAGGCCGCGACATCGTCGTCAGGCGCCCATTGCGTACCGTTGCCGTAGGGGCGCCATCCTGCATCATCAGGCGCTGAAACAGGGTGCGGCAAGCCTTGCCGGGCTTGCAGTGGGGTATTGATCCAGGGGGCGTCGGGGAAGCTTGTTCCCAGCAGATCCTTGCCGCGCCGCACCCGATCGCGCAGATCTGGATGATCGCCCGCAACCACGCTGGGCGTAACGAAAATCGCCAGCTCGGTTTCTATATGCGAGCTGCGCTTTGCGCCGAAGAGGCTTCCAACCAAAGGGATATCCGCCAGGCCGGGCAGGCCATCCTGATGCCAACCCACTGAGCGCGAAAGAAAGCCAGCCAGCACCAGCGTTTCGCCGGAGCGAACATTGAACTCGGTCGCTGCGCGCCGAGTCTTGAGCGACGGACCCGATGGCGCGGACAAGGCTTGATCAACGGCGCTGACTTCAACTTCAATGCGCGAGCGCACCGTTCCGTTGCGTTCGACCTGCGGCGTGATGCGCAACTGCACACCATAAGGCTTGAACTCAGTGCGTGGCTTACCGTCGCTCGTGACGGAAGAATAGGGAACCTCGCCGCCGGCATGGAACTCGGCCGTGGCACCACTGCGCGCGAGCAATTGCGGCTGCGCCAGCACCACCGCCTGGCCCTGCTGCTCCATAAGGCTCAGGCGCGCTGACCACAAGGCGTTGACGCCGGCATAGGTCGCCCAGGTGCCAGGATTAAGCGGGTAGGCGAGCGGCGGCGCGCCCGGCCTTTGAACAAGCCCGGCGCTCCCGCCGTCCCACGCGGCCCCGAAATAGGCCGCGCCGTCATGCGCCGCACCCCATCGCACGCCCAGCTCGCGCAAGCGCGAACGCGGCACTTCAACCACCTGCACATCCAGCAGAACCATGTCATCCCAACCAACCTGCCCAGTCAGGTTCACGAGTTGCGGATACTGACGCGCGAGTGCTGCGATCCGGGCCCTGTCGTCTTCACCGAGGTTGTCGCCCTCGACCACCAGTTTTTCGCCCACCACCACAACACTTGCACCCGGAATCCGCGCCAGAAGGCTGCGCAGTTCTTCCTGTGCCCGCTTTGCGCCTTCGGGCGCCACCTGTACACGCAGTTGACGGCGCGTGCCGTCGCGAGCCCACAATCCAAGCGCGCTGAAGCCTTCGTTGCGCGCAAATACGATGACTTCATTCTCATCAGTTGTCAGAGCACGCAGGACGTGACCGTCACCCACAACAACCCTGGCAATCTTCGGCGCTTTCAGCACTCGTACCTCGCCAACCTGCATCGACATCGAGCCTTCTTCCCGCGTGGCCACGGCCGACGGGGCGGGCTCCGCGGCGAACACGTCCGGCACTGCAAGCCATCCCGCCATCCAAACAGCCGCCACAGCCATCGCCCGGTGCGCGACCGTCGCGCCCGAACCGCCGCGTAGCCACGCAACCGTCGGCATCTGAGCTGCAACGCACGCGGCACGCCCCCGGACATGCCGCACCCCACGCCACTGCGTCTTGCTCGGGACCAACATCACTCCTCCTGATCATCATCGGACATGCTCGTCAGACTCACAGCGTCCTCATCACTCATCGGTGAATCCGCCTCAATGGCACTCACGGTATGCCTTGCAAATGCAAGTTCTGTGTTGCCCTCCCGTCTTTCGACGCTGCCCTGCCCAACTGACGCAAGCGCATTTGAAGACAGCTGGAAGAAGCTGTCGCCAGCGGATTTCGCGGCCTGATTGCTGTTCAGCGCCGACAAGCCGCGCGCAGCCTTGTTGCCATAGATAACCTGAGGCCTTGCCGGGACGGCCGGGCCCCCTATACCCAGCAGGCTGGCCAGATCGCCGCGTGTGGCGAGATTGCTGGAGCCGGTATCCTCTGGAGCGCGCAACATTGCCGTAATCGTGCCTGCATCACGCGCGGCGATGAGCGTCATGGCCTCGGCTGGCGATGCATCAAGCGTCAATGCGTCGAGCGCGCCCGTTGTCGCTCCCGCCTCCGTGCTCGGCCCCGTGTCCCCTCCTGCTGCTAGCACCCGCACACGCTGCAGTAAAGGTGCGGTCACTTTTCGGCGTTGATGACTGAACGAAACATACAGATCGACGAGATCACCGGCCTGTATCAGCCCAGCCGGCATGTTGCTGGCGTCCACAGGCAACGTGACCGCACGACGGCCGGGCTGCAGCTGCACCGCGAGCCCGGCCGAGCGGGGCGGGCCGACATGAACGGGCAATAGCGCATCGCCTGCCCGCACTGCCGCCCGCAGCGCCGCACCCTCCAGCGTATCGCTCTGCGCTGGCGCAATGCTATCCGCCGCCACATGCGGCAGCGGGAACGCCCGTACCGCCAACAGGCCGGCGTGCAGCACTGTACCTTCAGCGAGATCGTCCGCTGCGACGATGCGATCCACCATCTGGACGCTGTGGCGTGCCTCGAACATGGCAGCCTGCTGGTGCAGATAGCGTTGGGCCGCCCAAGCAGCGCAGCCGCCTGCCGCAACAGCAAAAAATGCCAATAACCAGGAAGAAGGAACACGGGGCAGATTCATGGCTGTCTAATGAAAATGAACATACAAGGCCGTGCCATCGCCACGGCCCCATAAAAAAATCAACATCTGTACCGGCCCTCGCCGCCACATCTGTACGCGACGCAAGGCTGGCGCCTCGTGCTGCGCCGTCCATCCCAGCGTCACAAGGCGAGCTGCAATGCCTGCCGCCAGCGCATCCGCCTGCATGTCGACGCGGAACCCATAGCGTCCGCCTCGATTCGCCACAGCCGTGTCTGTGTGAGCGAACAAGGGCACTGCGCCCGCCGGTAGCCAAGACAGGTCGGGATGGCTGCCGATTGCGGGAACGGAGACGATGGCTGGCGCGTGGGCCGATCGGAGGCCCCCGGGGAGCGCCATCACCGACAAGCGACCGCTGACGCCAGGTTGCCCATCGGAGTGCGGCTGTATTTCGACTAGCCAATGCGAACCGTTCGCCAGCCCCGACAAGCGTACGAGACCAGGGGTTGCCAGAAGACGCTGAAACAGCGTGTCATGACGGGCCAATACCTGTGCCGCCGCTTCCAACCCCATCGACGCCGTGAAACTACGAATATGAAAGGCCACCCCATTGGCCACCAGCGACAGCGGCGCCTGCCAGTCGAAGGCGCGCCCCGCCAGTGCTTCAACACGGGCAAAGGCATTGGCAACGGCGGGGGCGATAACAACCGCCCGACTCGCTTCCACCTGCCCGTCGTTCAGCCCTGCATAGGCGTGAGGAGATATGGCAGGGCACAGCACAGCAGCGATACCCGCCGCCGCACGCCATCGAGCATTGGGTAAACACAACCAGTCACGTTGCATGAAAGTCCCTCCGCGTTTACTTAGCATGATGTGCCGCCCCTGAAGCAGAGGAATATCGGGCTGTCCCCGCGTGTTCCGCGGCGGCGAGTCGCTGGGTCATGTGTTGCGGCACCCTCCCGGCCCAGGGGGTGACCCAATCGAACACTGGGCCCGGGCGGAGCCAGCCCTGATCAATGCGCGCCAAACGGCGCGCGGCGCTCGATGCGGACTGGATGGATGAGTGGGCGACAGCCCGCCAAGCGGCCTGCGAACGCAACAACATGCGCTGCGCGGCTGCGTCATGACTGGCGTGCCCAGCACCAGCCAGTATTGCGATATGCCGCGACAGCGCCTGTGGCGTTCGTATACCGGTGCCAACATACCGGCGCACGACAAGAATACCGACTGGGTCGTCCTGCCATTGGCGCAGCAATGCCCTTGTGCCCGCACTACCTGCGCCCGGCTGAGCAGTGCCGGGCAGCCGCAATTTACCTTCATGGGTGGCTGCACGGCCTGGATGACGCGTCAACAAAAAAGCCAGATAACGACTGTGGTGCTGGGCCTCCAGGGCGTCACCCTGAAGGCGATAGAGCCACCCAATGGCGAACCAGAAGACGAGCAGCGCTGCCAGCACCACCATACCCTCGGCCAGCGCCTGACCCGACTGCGCCCCGCTGTATCGGCGCGCTGACGCCGCCGAGCGCCGGCGCCAACGTGGTATTGGACGCCGGCCTGCTGGCCCACGCGGGCGCCCTCCAGGCTGAGGCGCCAAGCGGGCTTGCCAATATGGCTGGAACAAATGGGCACGCTCAGAACGCCCGTCGCTGCGAGCGACAGGACGGTCGAAAAAGGTCTCGGCCGCGCTGTGCACCCGCATACTCAACCCTTCGGGGCCGGCGAGCCTCAGTGCGACAGCAAATCGCAACGTATGTGTGCGCCTGGCCTCTGCAATATCGACATAGCCCGGCATGCCGCGTGCAGGCCAGCGCGACACGGCCAGCCGCGCACGCAGCCCGGCAAATATATTGCCATCCCCAAGGGAAATGCCGCCAACGATGCGCTTTGCGATGAACTCGCTGACTTCGTGCGAAATAAGGCGATCGCCGCTCACTCGCCGCACCACGTCGCCGCCCGACAACCATGTCCCGCCCGACGTGGTCCATGCCCAGCCCATAGGATATTCGCGGTGATAGCACCAGCGGTAGCGATTGAAGCGCAGCGCATGAAATGATTGTGTATCGTTGGCCTGCCAGCGGCCATTGCGGTCCAGTCGGGTGTGGCCGCGGCGGCGGAGCTCGTGGCGCAAATGCGGGCAGGCTGGATGAACGAGCCAGGGATTGCGCGCCGTATGGTCGCGCGGCGCGAGAAAACCATAGGCGCCTGCAGCCTGGAGCACGAGATTGCGCATGCTCGCCATACCGCTATGTGTAGCAGGCCTGGCCTGCAAGTAGCCGGCCAGCGTATCCGCGTGGATCACAAAATCAAAGCTGCCCGGCGCGTGGTGCGGATAGTTGGCGGCCAGCACCTCCTGCATCGCTTGGCGGCGCACGGCCGACAGCGTCTGGGCTATCGCCCGTTGCGCTCCGGCCAGCAGGCCATGAACCGTTGCATCATGCTGGATGAACGTACCGGCCAGCGCCCCGCTGCCCGTGAAGTTTGCCGCATGGCCGGCAGCACGATACGCCATACCATGCTGAGGCCCGAACATCATGCCGATGAGGTAGGCGGGCGGATTGCCGCGGCGTACCCGCCCCCCCTGCGTGGCGCCATACGCTTGCCAGGATGCCAGCGTGATCAGATGCGCCATGGCGACCTGATGCGCAACCTGGGAGCGGTTAATGAGCGCCATCATGTTCAGCGCACGAGCCTGCACCAGCGCGCCGCTGTATGCAGCGGCATCCAGGGCGTGAAGCTGCCGCGCTCGTGCGGCGGCCACCTGGCCGACAGCAAAAAAGCGCGTAAAGGCGATCGCGAGTACGCCAAGCAGCAACATGCCCAGTACCAGCGACTGGCCGCACTGCCCCGCAGCACGTGTACGCACGCAACCCCGCCGCGCCATACGGCTGCCGCAAGGGCTGCGCTGCCTCCAGCCTTGCGAGGCATGCCCGCTCATTTGCTGGCGCCGGCATTGCCGGTGAACGACTTGAGTGACTTGGAAGAGGTTTGGCCGGCAGCCGTATCGGCTGCGCTGCGCGCGCTACGGCTCTGGCGCGTGCCGTCTTCGCCGGCGAGTTCGCGTGCCATGGCGGCGGTTTGCGAGCGCACCACCTGGCCGAAAGATTGGTAGACAGCGATGGCGGCCACTGCCACCAAGGCGACGACGACAATGTATTCGGTCAATTGCTCGGAAAAGCAACCTAACCTATTGAATACAGAGTGAAACGATGGTCGCTCTGTCTAATTGACGATGATAGAACGGTCCCTGCAACACATTGATTTCATTCACTGCCATCCCGAGTATTAGACGCCTGAACTCCCCATCGGGCGGGCCTTTTTGTGCTACAAATACTGTTCATCGATACAGTATTACCATGCAGAACTGCACCATCACCCGCACGCACCGGCACGGCCGTAAATTGCCCGAGCGACAATGGGATGCCCCTGTTCCGGGGCCTGTGCAGATGGATATGTATCGGCATGCCGTACTGAACCGGTACATTCCCCGGTTGCAGGTCGTGCGCCACGCCCATGGCGGCAAAGACACGCCCAGGCCAATCCCGGATCCGCTGCAGCCCGAGCTGCTCGCGCTGGGCGCGCACGGCATGATGGATCTGCATGATCGCCGACCGGTTGCATTGCTCCTGGATGATGCGCTGGCGTGGCTGGACCCAGAGACGCCGATAGACGCTGCGTTCGAGCTGTTATCGACACCGCGTCCGGAATCCGCCTTCCAATGGTGGCAGGTCACGCGAGCGATGGGGAATTCTCGACACCAAAATCCGCTGGCTAACGAGCCAGTAGAATCGTGATTACTTTTCAAAAGCTAGGGGCGGTATGGAACCACAACAACAGCAGTCAAACCTGATTCGCCAATCTGCAGAGGCCAGATACATTGGGCACGCCTGGGCAGTCTCTCGGGGTTACGACGCGGTGATCTACAGCAACATAGGCGAAAGCATATTTCGAACACGCGGGGATATCGATTACACAAAAGAAATGCTGGAATCCTCTCTTCAACACTTTGCGAATTTCGCAGGCGACCAATACGGCGTATTTGCGAATTTTGCAGCGCGAGCGTGGGATCAGCAGAGCAAATGGTCGATTGAAACGGCAAAACATTTATCTATCGTCGCAGTAGCCGGCGTAGCTGGCACTGCAGCTTTGCTGCAGAGAATCGAAAGCCTGTGGTTATCGATCTCTTTAGTAGCGTTTACAATTGGCCTCTTGGCGTCAGTTTTGCAGTTCTGGCTCGTACAGAACGGGTACGTTAAACAAGCGACCGCCCTTGATACGCGGGCCAGAGAAATCCGTCAAGCTGACAGTTGGAGTGCGCTTGTTGCTACCGCAAAACCATACATTGAGCCTGGGCGCAGGTGGTTCGCTGCCTCAGTAATTACGGGCTGGTTGTCTGGCCTATCTTCGGTAGGCGCTGTGGTGCTATTAATCATAACTATATGGCCATTCTGAGGCTATCGGACCTTACGGGCTGCAATGCGCGGATATACAAAGAGGTGGAGGCTGGACCTGGCTGACGTTTTAGCGACGCACTCTGTCGTAACTGCGCTCGCACGTCAGTCCGGCGATTCGGAGCCTATCAGCGTACTCAGCGACCTCTCGGCCAGCGCCGTCCAACCCTGCGTACAGCTCGATGAGCAAACCGATGGCGTCGGTACCAGACTGACCCGGGCCTCGCTGGGCAGAGGCGGTATCGCCGCCGGCCTGGCGCTCACGTAGCGCACTGAGTTCGCGCCGCAGCCGCTGAGCAGCAGTACGCCCAGCAGCCACGTCAGCAGCCAGGGCCGTCGATTGTTCGATGGCATTATCACGTTCATTCTCCACTGCGGCAGTGCGCCGCTGTTCCAGATCCCGGGCGGCCTGCACGGACGCCACCACGGCCTGCGCCTGTTGCTCGAGCACGGCGGCGTGGTCGGCGCGCAGGCTAGCCAGCTGCGCATCGGTGCGCCATCCCTGCACCGTCCACGCCCCAATACCCGCCAGTAGCGCGCCGGCCGCCAGCGCCGCGACGTAGCCCTTCCAGCCCCCCAGCATCGCCAGAGCGGTTTTAAACATAAGTGCCCCCGTGCATGATGTAGATCGCCTTCATTTCGTCCATGCTGTATGTGTGCTGCCCATAGGGTGACCCCGGCAGACTGGCCCAGATGTCGTTGACCCGCAGCACCGCCGTCTCAAACTGCCCGGCCTGGAGCCTCCCGTAGGCACCCTGCTCTTTCAGTTGGTTGATGGCGTACAGGTCCTGGCTGAGCGGTGAGAAATCCGGGAGCCCGAGGCGCGACTGGTAGATCCGCCAGAATCGGAACAGGATCTGATACCGGCCGGCGGCGGTGCTCGAGAGTTTCGCGTTCAGGCGCACCAGGCGGTTGGGATGCTGGCTGTAGTCGGTGAACAGGGCACCGCCGACCAGAACGTCGTAGCCATGATCGCGCGTCGGCTGCCGGTTGTTGTCGGTGCCCTCGGTGAACGCGATGGCGTCGAGGAACGCACAGATGTTCGGGCCGCCGGCCTGGTCAGGAGTTATTCGCGGCATGCCCGCCTCCGGTACCCCAACGCCTTCTGCAGCGTTCCCAGTGCATACAGCGCGAGCGCGGTGGCCACCAGTGGCTCATGAGGAAATCCCCATCCATGCTGGAGCATCAGCGAGATGCGCCAGGCGGCCCAAAGCGCCACCATGCACAGCGCAATGCGCTGCAGCATATTGGCATCGAACTGTGGCGACAACGCGCCCCAGCTGGCTAGCGGGATGATGATCACGTACAGCGCGATGATGTAGATGAGAAACCAATCCATGATTACCTCCGGCCCAGGAACTTGTCGACGATGCGGTCAAACAGGTCGTTGAAATCGAATTGCTGGATGGCATCGAACAGGCGATCGACGATGCTCATGCTGAACAGGCCCAGCACCAGGCCGGTAGCCGCCTCGTTCACGCCTGCCCACTGCGCCAACGCGGTACCGACGTAGTAGGCGACGATCACGCCAAACAGGAACAGCCCCAACTTCCGAATGGGTCCCCCTTTGAGCCAGAACAAAGCGCCGGCCGAGCCGAACACTCCGGGCAGCGCCCTTTCGATGATTTCTTGAATGTCCTGCATCACGTTCCTTTGGACGAAAAAAAGCCCGGCAAACCGGGCGATGGAATGCCTCTACTCGGGGCTTTGAAAATTGGTACTGCTGATACAACGAGACTTTTTGCCCGCCATGAACTCACGTCAGCGCCGCCTGTTTCGTTCCTGCCCCACTCTCGCCGAAGCCCTCGACCGTTATCTGGCCGAGGTGTCCGTAAAGAAGAAGAGCGCGTATCAGGAACAGTCGATCGCGCGCGCCTGGCGCGGCACGCTGCTCATCAATCGAAATCTGGCGAAGGTCAGCCAGATCGATCTGCAGCGCCTGCGCGATGAGTGGTTGAAGGATCGCAAACCAGCGACGGTCAATCGGCGCTTGGCGCTGCTCTCGCACCTGTACACCGTTGCCCGCAAGGATTGGGGTCTGCACTGGCTGGCCAACCCGGTCCAGCTGGTACGCCGGCCAGCAGTGGCCGACGCCCGGGACCGGCGTCTATTCACGCAGATCCGCCTGTACGGAGTCTCCACTGAAGAATGCCCGCGCGCCGAGATCGACTGGATCCTGCGATACACACGGTCCGAAGCGCTGCCCACCATCGTGACGCTGGCCGTCGAAACCGGGATGCGCAGATCGGAGATCGTCACACTCACGCGCGAACAGATCGATCTGACGCACGGCGTGGTGACGCTGCACGACACCAAGAACGGTGACAGCCGATACGTGCCGCTCTCTCCCTTCGCGCGCGATGCGCTGCGCAAATGGCTCGCGGGCCGGCCCATGCGTGGGCCGATCTTCGATATCACACCGGGAGCGGTATCAAAAGCGTTCGGGCGGGCCCGCGAGCGTGCGCGGCGCGCCTACGTCAAAGTGTGCCGCCTGCATGGCCGCCGGCCGGTGACGGCGTACTTTCATGACCTGCGCTTTCACGATCTGCGCCATGAGGCCACGTCCCGACTTGCGGCTGTGTTCGCGATCCAACAGCTGGCCAAGCTCACCGGACACCGCGATACCCGCATGACCATGCGCTATTACAACCCGCACGGTCGGGATCTGGCGCGGCAGCTCACGCAGTCCAAACTGGGCCGCTGGCAGGCCGAGCAACTTCGCATGGTGGCCTGATTTACGCCGGCCAGACCACGGCGCGCACGCCGGCGACGGTAGTGGCCACATTGATGGCGTCGCGCAGTCGCTGACGCGTTCCGACCAGCTGCTGGCTGGCAGCCATGAACGCATTGACCTGGTCGAGCGTTAGCTGACGCATCTCCGCCGGCGTGATGCCGCGCGCAGTCGCCAGACCGTCGAGGTACGACGTCGATGCCGCCGGATCCGCCGCCCAGGCGAGCGCCTCGGACTGCTGCACGGGCCACGTCAGGCGCTCGGCCTCTGGGTAGCCGGCTGTCAGCGCGCCGGCCGCTTTTTCGAACGCGGCATTGATCTGCGCCAGTTGTCCGGCCTGCGCCTCGGCCAGTGTGGGTTCTGGCGCCGACGGCGCGTTCATGGTCAACCATGCAGGCAGCGGGCCCAGGCCGTCAAATGACTGCTCCTGATAGTCCGTGCCCAACTCGTACTGGCCGTCGGCCGTGTACAGCGTGTCGCCACGGTGATCCTCGAGAAACTGCCACTCACCGGTACCGGGCTCGCCGTAATTGGCGGCGCCGCGCTCGACCGTACTCGTCCAGCGGGCAACGTGATTGGCCGGAATCTGCGCGGGCGACACAGCGACATCTCCGTGGCCCTTCATGTTGTACGGAGACGGGCCATTCAGCAGGCCGGTGGCATCGGTTTGGAAAAACATGAGTACTCCTGGCCCCGACGGGGCGGTTGATTATTGGGTGGGAATTGAACTGCAAATGCGCGTGTGCTTGGCAGCAAGCAGTTAGACGCGTTCAAATCGCATTACCACAGGCTAAAAACGGAGGCCGGAACCGGCTTCGGCGAGATGGTATTCGCAGACTATGGCTCCGCCAAATCACCCTGGGTGGAGGTCGCCTCGTATGCTATCAATGACCAGGTGGCCCCAGGCTACTTGGCCTCCACCTTCAATGAGGGCGGTAGTGAAACACGGGCGAAAAACACCGCGATGCATCCGGTCGTGTGCCTCTGACTGCAAATGCTCGTGCGCTTGGTTCGAGCCAAGCCCAAGCGGTTCAAAAGCTGCAGTTGATAGGCAGCGGCGCCGATCACATTGTGTCCGCATACGGAGCGTCCGGCGCAGTGATCGCTGATGTCGCCCAAGGGGCTCCAAATTTCTACAGAAACTCGATACTCAGTTTCTCAGTGGGTAGCGGCGCAGACACACGCCCAGGAAACACCGCGCTCCATCCAGTCATAACGTTATGACGGGGTGCAGAGCCGTGTTCTGGGTACGGGTTTCAACAGATGTGCGCGCAACGCGCGACGCGTCAAATACTGACCTAAATGTTCCCAGACCACTGGCCGCCGATTGGATCTGGCGAGCTTCAGTCACGTATGAAAACGCGCCATCCACAGTGGTGCCACCAATCATTGCCCCGACAGTGCCAACGATGTTCTGGATGGCATCAATTTGTTTTGATCCGAGCGCACGAGCATTTGCAGGAATGTGGCCATCTATCTGCAAATGCACGTGTGCTTGGCAGCAAGCAGCTGGACTCCCTCAAAGCGCACTTACACAGCCTTATTCCCAACCTGACGGGAACCGACTCCGCAACTGGCAATTACACAGGCGGAACCAATAATTTCGGCGTTGGCGCTCGGAATACTGGCTTGACAGGCGGCGCAGAAACTCGGTCAGTTAATACGGCACTTCATCCAGTCATAACACTATAGTTGGATGAAGAGCCACGTTGGGGCCGCGTGTCTCAGCACCTCCGGTGCTGGTGGCGTAAATTTGCTGGGTGATGCCGGGTTCGACATCCAATAGTTGCAGGGCGGTACCGGTAGCCAGGGAGGCAAGGCCTACGCTTCGAACGTCCTGATTGATCTGGTGACCATGAGTTCCAATGGCACCTGTCTGTTTGCTACCCAACTCCCTCGCATTTGCAGTGTCAGCGTCAGTACCGGTCGCCCGGATGAACTGGTCGCGCAGATCGGGCAGCCGGATGAGGTTCGCGCCCATGTCACTGAAATGAAACGCTCCCTTCACCCAGGAAGCCGAAGCCTTCATGTGCCCGTTGGCTTCCGCCCACGCGATCAGCGCTGCATATTTGGGCAACGTGCGATCCACGTTCTGTCCTATGAGCAGCTCCTGGTACGGTTTCGGGGAAATCGACGTGCCCCAGTGGAAGTCGCCGACCTCCGCCGATGCGTAGCCCGTGAAGGTGCCGATGGTCTGCCAGAGCAGGATCTGCTGACGGTCGAGTGCAAAAATGATCGGACCCGAATTGACCGCTGGCGCCGTCGCGTAGATCGGAAGGGACAAAGCGCGAATGACCTTGGACAGAGTCGTTGTGTCGCTGGCGGTCATTGTGAGGCTGGCATCGGTCGCCGCCTGCTTGATGTGCGCGAACAAATAGTTCGCCTTTTCGTCCAGGAACTGCTGAGCTCGGTTGAACTGCTCAACCGACGGCGGGACCGAGCCGATGGTGGCCCAGCCCTGCTTGTACTGCGCCTCATCCCAGGCAAAAGCAGTCCCGTCCTGCGCCCACTTGTAATTAAAACCGGTAAAGAATTCGACAGCGGCCATGTTCGCCCCAATAAAAAAGCCACCCGAAGATGGCTGATCAGTCAATGTTGTGTGTGGTCAGACGCTGTGGGCCAGAACGCCCTCGCCAAAGCCGTACAGGCCCTGGCTGATAAACCCGAACGGTTTTTCGTCCGTGTTAGCCAGCAGATCTACCCCGACTCCGGCCAGCGCTGGTACCCATCGCATGGGATTGACCAGCAGCGCCGGGTTCGTGTCGGGCGTGGAGTTGAACCAGACGCCCAGCTTGGCGTTGCCCATATCCCGCACCCGAACGACCGATGCGTCAAAAATGGCTTTGACGGATGCTGCAATCTCGGGCGCCGTGCCGTGTCCGTTGTTCAGGCCGATCTTCCAGTACAGGATCTTTCGGTACTCGGTGTCGAGCAAACGAGTAGACCCCGCAATAGCGGGCTCGTACTGCCGTCGCAGACGGGCTTTGCCGAACCCCATCACATCTGGCTGGCCATCAAAACCGAAGAACTGCACAAAAAGCGTATCGTCTATCTCGCGAGACTGACCGACGATCTCACCGATACCGTCCAGCTGCCTGCCCACGGCCGTATCGAGCCAGCGCTCGTCGTACAGCGCTTTGAGCTGCTTGTGCGAGAGCGGCGAATATAACGCCCGGACCACCGATTCGAGCCGTGGCGAATCGCCGTACTGCGCAAGGAAGTTTCCCCATGCAATGTCGGCATGGTCTTGATCCAGATCCATCAGGTCACCTCGATACGGCTGGCGTCAAAAAGTGCCTTGGCGATGTCGGCAATCGTGATGTTGGCCGCCGAATAGTCTCCCGAGACCGGCGTGTAGGCCGGGTTACCGGTGCTGGCAAAGGTCAGCTCCACATTGGCAATGCCGGGCGTCTTGTAGATCTCGCAGAAAAAGCGCTGGAGGCGAACATCCTGACCGATTACGTGGGCCTGGCCAGTGGCAAGGATCGCTGCGCGAATCTGGTCGAAACCATCCGAGGGAAACGCCTGCTCTTCGGGCGGCAGCAGTGTCACCACCGCCTTGACCCATACGTATACAGGCGTCGGTCGATCGAACTGGATGATCTGCTGGCCCTCGGCCGTGGCTAATGTCCTAGTGACAGCGCCGTTCGTATCGATTCCGCCGCCCTTGTACTTGTAGAGGGCAACTGCAATATCGTCGTCAATGCCTCCGTCCACGATGACATGTACGCTGTGAGGCTTCCTGCCGGCCGCATCCACGATGTCAGTTTTGTTGTCGAACACGCGAATGTCAGTGATGCCCGGCACGTCATTGAGGATGTTCGGCCCAATGCTTGGCAGAGTGCCCGCGCCAAATCGAAAGACCCCCAGCCGGTACCGGGCCCGCAACTGGGCGTCCGTCTCCTGTAGCCGGCCAACGGATCCTTCCTGCAGGTTGGTCACGCGGGTCCAGCCGGTGGTGAGAGTGACGATCGTATTCAGATCGCCTGGCTCGGCCACCTCAGGGATGACATCGACCGTTTGCGCCAGCACCGCGGAGCCCAGCTCGGAGAACGTGAGGTTGGCGGTCAGCGTGATGTTCACGCCTACCTTGGCCGTGGATACCAAGCGCAGCGCCGCACCGTCATTGGCGACCTGCAAGCCGCTGGTCGCGAGCGCCGCCGTCAGGCCGGCCAGGATCTCTCCCCCCGTCGCTGTGGCATCCGAGACATAGCTATAGGCCGTGGCGTCCACCGTGATGGTGTAGGTGCTCGAACTCTGAATGGTGGGCACGATACGCACATCGGCAGCCGCCGCGGCGCTGATGGTCACGGGCGCGGTCGTCTCCCAGATGCTTTGCGTGCTGCGGTGCCGGATCTGGCTGCCGGCGCCGATGACGGTACCGGCAATGCCATAGGCCACCACATACGCTTGGGAACGCTCGGCTTGCAGGCGTTTGACCCCAGAAAAGGACACCGAGCGATCAAGCGCGGCACCCACTGCAGAGCCCGGGTACATCGCATAGTAGACGCCCTCGCCCATCTCCCAAAGCGCCGCCTCACGGTCTGCGAACGTGTCGATCACCACGCCCATGACCGAATCGGGCCGAGTTTCAATGTCGTCGGGCAGCCCTTTGGCGCGCAGATTCGCGCGCATGGTGTCGATGATCTCCGCCCGGATCTCGGGCAGGCGCGGACGCACGAATCCATCGGGGGTGATTCCGTAATCGGCCATCGTTGAAGTTTCCTATCGTGTTACCGAGACTGATATCAGCCCTTCGGTAGTCTGAATGTCGGGCAGCGTGATGCGTCCCTGGCGCGCCCGAGCGTCGAGTTCGACCTGTACAGATGGCACAGCCGTCACGCCCGGCACATCGCGAACCTTGGCGCGGATGATGTTTTCGATCTCGGCACGGTTGGGCGTCTTGATCATGATCTTTTCCAGGTACGGGATGCCCCAGGAGACATCCAGGAACCATTCGCCGAGGAACGTCAGGAGGGTCACCTCGATCTGCTGGCGCACGCGCTGCGCGCCATCGATGAGCACCAGGTCATTTGTCTTGGACAGCGCGAGGTCGTGCCTGCGGTCCAGTTTGATGTCGATACCCATCAGAGCGGCTCCCCAGTCGTGCCGCCACTATCGCCCGGGTGCTTGTGGTGGACCAGGCTCACGCCGTTGGCGATGACGTCGCCGTTGATCTGCGCCGTTTGCGTGCCGCCAGAACCGATCATGCCTTGGGTGTAGGTCAGCAGCCCGTTCACGGTCGTCGGTGCGTTGATCGTCAGGCTCGGTGCATCGATCGTGATGTCCCCGCTCGGAGCGATCTTGAGCGTACCAGCGCCATACTGGACCGTCACATTGTCCGGATCTGCGGACACGCCCGGACGCATCACCGGGGACGCGAAACAATCGGTCAGGTCGAATTGTCGTGGATCATCAGGGGCCTGATCTGAACCGGACAGCCAATTCTCCAGGCTACGCTGGGAGAACGTGAGCCGCACTGGGTCGCCTGGTTTGAGCGGTACCGTGATCTGGGCTCGGCCACCGTCGGCGATCGGCCAACACACGGGCACCTGCACAATCTGTGGCGCTGCGAGGGTCTCGCCGTTGGCCAACTGCTTGGGCATGGCCGGGCGCACCGTGGCGGTCGTGCCGTCATAGGCGACGATGACGCCAGGCAGGCAAACATTCAGGTCGGCCAGCACGGCTGCAATCAGTTCGTTCATTACTGCTTCCTCGGGGGAGCGTTACGCTCGACCAGTTCCAGTTCCGTCTGCCAGTCGCCCGGCCCGCCCCAGTCGCCGACATGCTTAAGCGATTCGATCCGGAACCAATCCTGGACCGTGCGCGACTCCAGTTTGACCAGGTCGCCCGGGTTCAGCGTAGGCAGCAGGAGGGATGTCACGCGCCAGCCATCCACCTGCTGGCGGGCCGACACGATGTTCCTGTTGTCGCCCGTTCTCTGATCCCTGACCTTTGCCTTCTCCCTGGCGCCCTGGCGCGTGCGCTCGGGGTGGCCGATAAGGCCAGAGCTCGCCGAAAGGACAAAGCCCTGGCGCGTCGTCGTGCCGCGCCGGGAGATCA
This sequence comes from Paracandidimonas lactea, assembly GCF_021653995.1. Lineage (NCBI taxonomy): Bacteria > Pseudomonadati > Pseudomonadota > Betaproteobacteria > Burkholderiales > Alcaligenaceae > Paracandidimonas > Paracandidimonas lactea. Next base: position 276,781 of record NZ_JAJJOZ010000001.1, on the reverse strand, counting down.
CCTGTAGCTCGCCGTTCTGGATGCTCCATTCAAGGCCAGTGCCCTGCACCACCTTGTGTAGCGCCACCCGGGCCGCGCCGTAGTAGGAAAAGCCGTTCTGCCAGACCCGATCCGGCGCATCATCGGCCATGACCAGGCGCAGGCCCATTTGGCGAGCCATGTCGGCAATGATGAGCCGCGCCCGCGTGCCAGGGCCATAGCCCAGGCTCACCACGGTGTCGCGGATCTGCGCGTAGCCGTCCAGGACGTCCAGCTCTGTGACGACGTCGGGCCCGTCAAAATACGTCCAGCCCTGCAGCACGGTACCGTAGGCGATGAGCAGTGGCCCATCCTCCTCGGCGTACCCGGCATACAGAGCCGCCACATTGTCCGGCTCGACGATGGCGTCGCGCGTCTCTTTTTTTAGGTTCCAGACGCGGATTTTGATCTCATTGGGCTCCTCCTTCGTGTCCTTGGAGATATCGAACGTCATGCGCAGCGGCGGCACAATCTCGACGCCCCTGCCACCGGCCGGCCCAATAAGCAGCCGATAATCACGATTGAAGCGTGGCAACCTCGGCCTCCGTCAGGTAATACAGCGTCGCGGCGCCGGCGAGAAACGTATCTCGACCCAGCACCAGGTCATTGTTCAGGGCGTACACAATGAATTCGCCGGGCGGCACAGCCAGGTGGCGGAACTGGTCGAGCAGCGGTGAGTTGGGCACCAGCACAACGCCGGTCAGCACGGCCTGGCTGCCTGCATCCTGGGTCGCCATGGTCCAGATCCCGGCCTCGCTGTTCCAATCAAAGCGCAGGAAGTAGGTTCGGTCCTCCAGGCTCGCTTCGATGACGAATGAGTTCTGGTCTATCAGAGGGATCGTGATCATGTGCCCCACCCGGTTTTTCTGGCCAGTTCGGAAGGAGGCGGCGTGCTGCCGGCCGCGCCGCTGCCACCAGAGGCAACCTTGCCCCCCTTCTCGGCCGTCTTGCCAGCCTTGCCCTTGGCGCTGCCCTGGGCTTTCTCAGGCGGGATGTCCGCCGTTTGCAGCTGCGTCTTATCGATCTTGCTGAACTCGCACGAGAGCGTGATCTTCTCGCTTTCGTTGGTGCGCGAGATCTTGGCGTTCTCCATGGCGAAATCGGCATACACATCGGAGCCGGTCACCACGGTCACAGGTAGCCTCTGCTCATGGATCAGCCGCATGGCCTCTTTAGCCGCGATGAGCTTGGAACGCCCGCCGGCGCCCAGAAGAAGGATGCCGGCGGCCGTCACCGTGCCATGTAGCGCCAGGCGCTCGGGCTCGCGGGTTATGTGGTCCGAGATGTTCGTGCCGTCCTCCACCGGGTATTTTGTGGCAGTGGAGGTGAGCTCAGTGTCCTCGGAGAGCAGTGCATCGAGCGGCAAGCTGCCGATCATTGATTGCGCGCCGCCCAGGCCGAATAGAAGGGAGAGAAATGCCATGAGAGTCGTCCATAAAAAAACCGCCCGAAGGCGGTCTCTGTTTCAGCGTGGAGATATCTCGGGTGGAGACATTCCTCGATCATCGAAGACACAGCGGCCTCTATGAGGGAGCACGTTGCCCAGCCCATTCTTGGCTTCGAAGTCGATATTCACAACAACGTTGCCGCCCGGCGCTCTATAGACTGTCGTGCCACCAAAATTAGCGTCAAACGTCGAGGGAAACTGCAACCCAGACCGGATAGATTTTGTGCACATCTCCGTCATTGCACTGTCGCTGTATTTTGAAGTCGTCTCGTTCTTAGACATCAACTTCTGACTAGCCTTGATGTCAGCGTCACTTACGTAGAACCGATTACCGTTCTTGCAATCAGCAAAGAAAACAATGCTGCTGGGCGGCTTGCTACGCCCCGATAGTTCGATCAACTCAAGGCTGTCGCATGTGCCGGAATCGATCACCAGCTGTGCAGCCGCCGGCGTCAGACTATTGATGCGATCCACGCCCTTTTGCCCCCATTGCTTGAAGGTCTTTGGGTATTGGGCCTTCGTGATCTTCTGGATCGCGCCATCAGCAATTACACCTTTCGGCTCGGCAGGCGCAGGCCGTAAATCTTTGACGGGCGCTACCGGTGTCGCCGATTGAGCAGAAGTCGCCGAATCCTTCGGAGCGGCGATGGCGGCGCTCGTTGAACTGGCCGCGGGAGAACTAGGAGCCGGCGCCGCTTCCTCGGAGCTTGGCGATAAAACGCCGTAGCCGACGATGGCTAATGCTCCAACAAGAGCAATCTGCTTGATTCGCTTTTGGCGCAGGAGCCTCTTTTGGACGTATAGCTTGTAGCTATCCGAACGTGCAACGGCGTCGGCGCGCCTGCTGTCCAGGTCTTCCTGAACGTCGAACAGCGCACCTCGAATGCGGAGGTACTCATCTTCGGTCAGTTGGGTAAGCAGCCGGCGTCCATCAAGGAAGCGAATCTTCACAAGGGAGCCCTTCTTAGTCTCTTCTTGCAGCTCGATTTCTTCGATATGGACGTAGAGAACAGTCTCGCCCTTCTTTCTATCACCAAAAATGAAGCAGTCACTCGACGCCCAAGATGGGACCGTAATCGGGAAATCCCCAGCGACGACTTTCACATCAACCCCTCAAATTGTAATTATTCGCTACATTCTAAGGCATTGCCTCGACATTTGGGGTCAGAAAGCCGGGGGGCACGACGGGAACTGCCGGGCCAAAGCCCCGGTTGACACCCTGTTCGGCGGCTTTTCCTACCGTCGCGGGATTGCCGGCAACGCCGTTGATTATGATCTCGGTACGCCTATTGTCGGTGGTCGAAATCGGAGCACTACCACCTCGCTGCATCGTCGACGGCCTGACGCCGAAGAAGTCGCCTACTCGACTCACGCCATTCGATAGCCAGTCCGGCACCATGCCGGCAAACAAACTCTTGAGCCATGCTCCCTGCTCCTTGAACCAGTCGAGTAGCCGCTGAAAGTCGGACTTTATCTCGGTCCAGGACTGGGCGGCGCCTTCGGTGAAGGCATCCCACAGGTCTTCACCAGCCTGCCTGATATCGCCCCAATAGCGAATCAGGATGAGCGCGACAACGCCAATGGCCGTAGGTATCCAACCAATGAGCAACGCAACGCCAGCGATGACCGTGCCGATGGTGCCCCACTTCGAGAGCCATTCACCGAGGGATTCGGAAGCACCGCCCAACGCGTCTTTTATAGAGGCGAGGAAACCTTTGACCGCATCGACTTGCGTTTTCCAAGCCTCGGAACGGCCAATGATGGTGCCCAGCACAGATTCTCCGCCGTGCAGCCACGTGAGTACATCGTCACCGATCAGCCGGATAGACTCCAAGATGGTGTACATCCGCAGGAACGGCCAAAGCGCCGCCATTGAGGCCCCGCGCATAGCTTTGAGCAACGGCAGCAGCCTCATCACGCCGGCGGCGAGGAGTGCCATAGCACCGATGCGCACGATCTCGGCCATATTCTCGGCGATGAGCCGGGCGACCACGTAAAACGACTCGCTGGCGGCCGTGGCGCGGTTCATTTGGTTAATGAACCGGCCCCAGGCGTTGCGAATGAGCGTCATGCCCCGACCGAACGTCTTTGGCATGCGGTCGAACTCTTCGTTGATCGACGCGCCCAGCTTGAGCAGCCCGTCGGCCAGCGCCTTGCTGGTGATCTTGCCCTCTTCGCCCAGCGCCCGCAACTGCCCAACCGATACACCAAAGGAGTCGGCCACGGCCTGGGCCAGGCGCGGCGCCTGCTCCAAAATGGAGTTCAGCTCATCGCCACGCAACGTGCCCGAGCCCAGCGCCTGGCCAAGCTGGGTAAGCGCGGCCTGTTGGCCTGCCGCAGAACCCCCGCCGATGGTGAGCAGCTTGCCAATGGTGTCGGTCAACTGCAGCGAATCGTCCAGCGCCAGCCCCAGCTCCTTGCGGTTGCGACTGATGCTGGTAAACAGGTCGCCCGTAGCAAGAAAGTCCTGGCCGGACGACTGGGCCGTTGCGTACAGCCGTTCCATGGCAATGCGCTGCTCGTCTACGCTGTCGGTGGCCAGTCCGATGCGTGCCTGCACGCCTGACCACTCGTCCGCCAACTGCGCGACGGCTACCACGCCAACACCGGCAAGTGCTGCCCGGATGTAGCTGCCCAACATCGAGTAGCCGCCGCCAATCTCGCGCACGTTCTGCACAGACTGACGCTGCTCGCGGTTCAAACGGCGCTGCTCACGAATGCCCTGCCATACCTTGCCCGGCACCAAGCCGTACTCGTTCAAGGCATTTCGCACACCTTCGCGCCAGCCTTGCATGGCCGCGCGTCCGATGCCGCCTACCTGGCGCCCGACAGTCTGCGCCTTCTGGGCGTATTCCGTCAGGCCGCTCCGATCGACCTGGTAGCGCAGCAGTGTGACAAGCTCGCGAACAATTGCCATGGCTATCTCTACTTTCCCTTCTCATAGGCCGCCGCTTCCGCGGCAGCCTGGGCGTCCAACAGGTGATTGAGTTTGATCAGGTCCAGCAGCAGGACCTCGCGTCGGCGGATCTCGCCGACCGAAGCCTTGCCCGCCAACACCGGACGCCAGATGAGGAACTCGCGCTCTATTTCTGGGCGATAGCGCCCGACAGGCCTGCTTGAAGCTGGCTCAGGTCCAGACCAGTACGGCTGAGCCAGCGCATAAAAGGCCCGGCGAAATTGATCCGGATGACGTGGGCCAGCAGCTCCAGAATGTCGGTAAACTCCCGGAACGCCATCGCCTTGGCCGCAACGTCCAGTGGCATATCCGCCCCGTTGATCTCGACCGAGATCGTGTCGCGCGTGAGCAGCCGGTCGGCCCAGTACTTGAGCTGCTTGCCGTCCAGCTTGGTTGAAAGCTTTTCGATGGCCCGGCCCATGGCCGCTTCGCCATCATCCTGACCGGCCGCAACCGAGATGAGTTCGCCCAGCGCCGGCAGCAGGTCCTTCTGCAGGTCGCCGAACGCAGCCAGCGCCTCGAACGCGTCCATGGGCGTGACGAAGAAAAGGGTCTCTCCAACCGTCACTTCAATCGGCTTTGCCATCAGTCATTACCCCCGTTCGTGAACTGGCCGACGGCCTCCAGCGCCCACTCCTTGGCCTCCAGGCCTTTGGAGAAGGTCGCACGCGCCTTCTTGACCACCCAGCCGGTGCCGGCAAAGAGCGTGGTGCCACGCAGGTCAGTAACTGCGATCGGCACGGCGCCATTGCCTCCAGAGAGCCGATCGGCATCATGCAGCGCCGACAGAACGTCGTTCGAACGGCTGGTTTGCTGCAGGGTCACTGTGATGGTGTGCCGAGGATCCAGGCTCATGGCGCGTGCCACGTCCCCGTAGGCGCCCGCCTCGCTGGTCACGCCATCGCCCATCGGCTCGATGGTGATAAACGTGCCGTCGGCGGTACCGGTCACCGTATGCGGCCCGATGATGACCTTGACCTGGTCGGGGGAATACGTTTTGAGATCCTGAGCCATAACTGTTCCTTATTAAACAGATATCCATTGATAAGCTTTTCCGGTCGATATGTCAGACAGGAGTGTTTTTGATATTCCGTGAGCTGTGCGTATTTCTGCGCGACTGCAGCCAGCAAGAAGTGATCGTTTGATGCTCGCCGCTTGAGTATCTGTAAGCGCCCTTGCGCCGATATTTGCCCGCCGCGTCGCACCAAGTTCTACCGGTGGTTCCCCACAAACAGCGCGGGCCCATGTAACTCCGCGTATTGATTGACGTGCAATGTCATAGCTGACATCGAACAATCGCGCTGTCTCTCTGATGCTCCCATTGTCGCGATACGCCTTTCGCATTCCCGCGATTTTCTCTGCAGATACTGAAGCAGAACAATAAGCGCCTCCCCGAAAGCGGCCTTCGCGCCCCTTATCGAACATATCGACTACGTTTTCTTTTTGTGTGGCGGCCACAAGATGGCGGGGATTGACGCAAGACGGGTTATCGCAGGTGTGCATTACGATTTTCCTCGTGATGTCATCCCCGCGCAAAGCGCATGCGAAGCGGTGCGCATAGACAATCATGCCATTAAGAAAAAATTTCCCGTATCCGAATGAATTTTTATGCGCACGCCATTCCCAGCAAGCTGGCTCATTGTCACGATGCACTTTGGCCCAAAACCTAATTTCATCTGACGGCTTGATGTCCGCTATAGGCGAAAAATCCATTTTTCATTGCTCCGCTTAGAAGTCGTAAACCAGAGATCCCTTGATCTCAGTAGTATTAATTGCGCCAGCCAGGCGGGCGGTGAACTTGACGTCGCGCAGGATGCGGTTGGCCTTGTCGTTGGTGAGCACCTGGCTCGCGCGCGGCAGCGTGATCGTGTAGGACGGGATGATCTTGTCGTTCTCGTCCAGTGCTTCAGGCGCGATACCGCCGCGACGCACGTTCAGGTCCAGCGGATCTCGGATTGCGTTGCCAATAAGTTGGATGCCCTCGTCCGTATAGGGCACCTTGCCTGTGGAGTTCGTCGCGCGCACGATGACACCCACAGCGGCCACCTTGATCTGCTCCACCAGCTGGTCGCGCAGGCGGATGACGTCGATCCACTCGCCGGCGGCCACGCGCCCGCCTTGGGTCACGGCGAAGTTGCGGAACATCTCGAAGGTGGTCGCATTCTTGCCCTTGGCCGTCAGGTACTGCCCTTCGGAGAGTGGGCTGATCGTGATGCCAGCCATCTGGACGTTGGACCAGGATTCCGCGCCAGCGTAGTACGTGAAGCGGTTGCTCATGAGCGCAGCTTCGGGGTACTGCGTTGCGGCCTGCTCACTGAACATGACGAAGGTGCGGAAGTACTGGTTGTTCTTCAGCTCCGTGGCAATGTCGGCCGTCGAGCCCGAGTCAATCACGTTCGGGTCGCTCGAGGCGGTACCGAACAACTTCTCGTTGGCCTCGGCCCAAGCTGCAGCGTTCTTCACGTCGGTGGTGTCGCGGCTGGTAATGACCAGACCGTACCAGTTCTCCATCTCGCTGTTTACCGCCGCCAGCGCGTCTGTGGTGGTCTCGGTGCTGGGCGTAAGCGCCATAGTCATATCGCCGGCTGACACCTGCAGCGCCATCGCGGCACCGGCGACGTCGTTGGTGATCGTGACCACAGCTCCGACGGCCGCGGCAGTGAATGGGGCTGCCGTAGCGTTAATCGCTGCGGCCAGGCCGCTTGCGATCAGCGTGGTTGTGTCCGAAACCAGCCCGGGGTAGGTTGCTGTAGTCGTCTGCTGCGTGCCGGCGATGTCGCGCCACTTGAGCGCCACCGAGTAGGCCGTTACGGCTGCTGCGTTGACCGTGATCTTGGCCTCGTTGGTCTGCCGGCGGCCAATATACACCTGGCGCACGGCCGGGATCTGCGAAAACGCATCGCGTGCGGCAAAGTACAGCGGATCGGTGGACGGCAGGCCCAGATCGAGCAGTTCGTCCGCGCCGGTGATGACCAGAGCGCGCGTGGTAGACAGCACATGGCTGCCAAGAATCAGCATGTCGTTGAAGGAACGTTCGGTGATGGCGGTGGTCCCCAGCGAGATCACGACATCAGCGATGCGGTTCAGCTTGGCCATAGGTGGCTCCAATGAAATAAGCCACCTGGCGGGTGGCTATGGGTGAGACGGAGGTATGTGGTTAAACGATGAGGGTTGCTTCGAATGGCTGTGACGGAAGTTCGTCCACCTGCACCGATCCGATGACGGTTTCGATGTAGCCTACGTCCTCGACCAGCGAGCCGACGTAGTTCGCTGTAATGTCCAGGATGGCACGATCTTCGAAGGCCTGGTTGTCCATCAGCGCCGGTACCGACTGAAGGAGGTCGACGGACAGGATGCCGATATTGCGCGCCTCGGCGTCGGTGGTGGCCGCATCAGTCGCAAGCGCCATGGCCAAAGTGTCGAGCACGTCCCACGCGCCCGGGCCGTAGCATTGAATCTGGATCTGGACGGTGCGATAGGCGTAGAGCGTGCGCAGGCCATCGGCGCCGACGTCGCCCTTGTGCACCGGCAGCGGCGTGCCTGGTGTGACCTGGATCGTGGCAAAGACCGGCGCTGCGCGCGGCCCGTTGTCGGGCAGCTGCACGAGCGGCACCGTGAGCAGCGACTCGAAGAACTGGAAGAAGGTCAGATCAATGCTCATGGCGACCTCGGTATCATGCCGGCCAGATAGCGGTAATGCTTGAGCGCCGTCGAGCGCCACGGGGAGACGGCCACGAGCAGGTACCGTTCGCCTTCCCAGAGCAGAATGGCGCCGTTGGTGCGGTCCTCGCCGGCCACAGGCAACCTTGCGTCGGTGTACAGGCGCACCAGCCGCTCAATTCGCCGCCCCGATTGCTCGGCCTGCAGTTGGTCGTAGTCGCCCTTGGTAGCGGGCTGCACACTGCCCAGAATCGTGATGGCCGGCAGATCGGCGCCGTCCTGCCAGATACCGTTCACGCGCGAGCCTTCGCTGCGCGGGATGATGGTCTGTGGGGTGCGGATGGTCACTTTCTTGCCTTACGTTTCGGCTTGGACGCGGTCACCGCAACCATGGCCGGCGGCGTGACAGGGGTCTGCTCCTTCTGGATAACCCAGCCCTCGCGCTGTAGAACCCTTGCTGCCTGCTCACTGGCAGATATCTGCTTACCGCCGCGCGTTAGAGTGATCGTGCTCATTTTTTCAGTACCTCATAGCGAACGGCGTTGACCAACTTGCCCTTGTCGATCAGGGGCACGCTGCTGCCCTTCCTTTTGATTGTGGCCGGGGCGTTGGGCTTGAACTCGCCCGAGCGGATGTGGGCCTGCTGACGCCCCTGGTACCACTGCCCGAGGGTCTCGAGTGCCTGAGCCGCATTAGCGCCGTCTTCAACCTTCCTGGCCAGGTGGTCCATGACGGTTGCGATGTCCTCGCGGTACTTCTCAGCCGCATTACGCATGAACGGCCGCGGCGGGATGTGCCGAGTGCCGTACTCGTTGTAGATGGCAATATCGAGCATGTCGGTGCCGTCCTGGCTGTCCGTTCCTGCCTGGATGCCCACCTTCACGCCAGAACCCGCGAGCGCATCAGTCTGGCGCAGCAGGGCATCGAGCCCGTGATCGATGATTTTGACGTTGGCCATGGTCAGCAGCAGTGCGATCGCCAGTTGCTGGCGGTGATGGCGCCGACCCCGCACAGCCTGTTCAACTTGTTCCAGCGCCCGTAGAACCCGAGCGGATCGGTCAGATCGCCGCCATCCGCGCCGCTACCGTAGGTCACGGCAACATCGCCCTCTTTCAGGCTTTTTACGCCTGCGGGGATGACGCCGCCTTCCTGCTGCCGCAGGCGGCCGTACAGGAGCCAGGCAGCGTAGAGCAACTGCGCTTCGTCCTGCTTGGCCTCTGACAGGCAGGCTGGTCGGTATGCTTCGGCGAAGGTCAGTGCCTTTTGCTTGTCTGCCAGCGGCATGCCGGCCACCGCCGGGGCCATGAAATCGAGATCTTCGACGGTGGCCGCCATGGTTACTGCCCCTTCCCGGCTTGGCCAGCCAGCGCCGCCTCATACAGGCCGCGCAGCGTCTCCGTGCTGGCGTTGCCAGCGTAGGAGACGCCCAGCTTATCGAGCTCGACCTTGAGCTCACCGGCGCGCATGTCGCCGGCGGTCTTCTGGCCGTCATCGCCGGCGTCCTCGCCGGCAGCAACGAGCGCGCCGGACTTGAGCAAGCTGGCAACGGCTTTCTCGGGCACGTCGGCACTCTGGTTGGGGCCGATGCGCACGTAGTCGTTATCCACCAGGACGTTGACCAGGCAGGGGTTCGGATTGGTCACTTTCATCGCGTTCGCCTCCTTAGATGCCCACGGCCTTGGTGAAGGCCAGCGGATAGTGGACGGACACGCCCCCGGTACGCGCCAGGCACGGCACCACCAGTTCCAGGTTGCGGGCCTGTGCCGGCAGCTGGTTGAACGGCATCACGAGTTCCAGGCTGGCGTTTTCCTCGCTGAACTCGCCGATGATTGAGAGCGACTGTCCGCCCACATCCTGCAGCTCAGACAAGCCGAGGATCTGCAGGTCGGGGTAGTTCTCGCGAACCACCGTGTAGGCCGACTTGCCGCCGGTGTCAGCGACATACTTGCGCTTCATCGCGGCCAGCGCGGTGGCGGGAATCGCCAGACGGTTGGGCATATGCACGTCCTTGGACTGGGTCGTGATCGCGGCGTACAGGATGTCCACGTCCGCCACGATCTGCGCAGCGGTCGTCGCCGCGTTGGCCCAGGCTCCCGTCAGCCCCGCCGTGGTGCCGATGTTCGGGTGATTGGTAATGCCGTACAGGCCATAGTCGGCGTCGCCAACCATCGCGATCTGGTTTTGCTTGACCTCGATAGCGCGGCGCGCAGCCGTGGCCTTACGCTCGGGCAGCCGGGCGCCCAGGGCGGTGGAAGCGCGCAGCTCGTTGATGTTGTAGCCGTAGCTGTCACCGATGGTGCGAACGGGCACGTTGCGCTCGGTGCCCGAGACATCGGCACGCGGCAGGTCATCGGCATAATTTGCGATGATCTTGGCCATACCCACCATATCGTAGGAACGATAGGTGATGGTTTCGGCCCATTCGGGCGTGTCCGACGAGGTCGGCACCAGCAGCAGCCCGTTCATGGCGGGCAGCTTGCGATCGTAGGTGCGGGCCTTGACGTAGTCCAGCTGGCGCGCAGCGAACACGCCATCGTCCTCGCGCAAGGCGACTTGGCTTTGCGCGGCGAACTGGTGAATGGCGGCGACGTCCGCCGCATCATAGTGCATGTGTTCCATGTTGGTTTCCTCGAGTGATTGGCTCAGACGCTGGCTTAGGCGAACGGATTGTGCAGTTCGACCAGCGCGATGGTTCCGCCCGTCACGGTGACGGCGCCGGAGCGGAACTTCGCGTTGGGCACTGCGGTGTTGGTGTTCAGGTCCGACACGGTGCCATCGGCGGCCGCGTAGACCGAGCCGCCGTCGGTGACGACCTGGGCAGCGGTAACCTTGGCCCAGACGAGCCCGCGCGTCATCACCGAGGCGCACTCGGTCGTGACATAGGTCGCGCCAGGAACCGTGTGGCTGTGCAGCGTGATGCCACGCAGCTTGGTGCCGGCACCGGCCACCAGCAGCCCATTGGCATCGGTGCCGGTCACCACGCCAAAGGCGAGGGTTGCTGCGCCGACGGGGAACGACTCGACACGGTCAGCGCCGGAGTCCGCTTTCATGCCCGCAAAGGCAATGTCCATTTGATCTTCGTACATGAGAACTCCTTCGGGGGATTAATGACGGATGCCCGCCACATACTTGGCGCGCGCCGCGCTGGCCGAGATGGATTGTGTGGGTTGGCCCTCGCCGGCGGGTGCGCCGCCGTGGGCGTCCTGGTTCATCGCCTGACGCGTGGCCGCCACATTAGTGTCGCGGCCCTGTTTCTCGGTGAGCGCCAGGTCGTACGCCGCGGAAACGTAGTCATCGGATTTGCCGTCAAGCTTGAACGCGTCGCCGCGCACCTTCTTAATGACCGCCTCCTGGATCTCGCGGTCCTTGGCATCGGCCTTGAACTGCACGCCCATGTCCGTGGCCTGGGTTTCGAGTTTGATCCGCGCAAGCGCGCCGGCATGCGCATCCTGGCGCACCTGCTCAATTTGCCCGGTGAGCTCCTTGACCTTGGCGTCCAGACTATCTGCCTGGGCCTGAGCCTTGTCTTTGTCCGAATTGGCCGTTGCCAGGTCCTGGCGCAGGCGATTGACTTCCTGAATGACTTCTGGCGCTGCCTCGTAGGACAGGCCACTGTCGAGACGGATCTTATCCATGGTGGATGATTCCTCTGGGTGGTTGGCCGCCTCGTCGGCAGCGTCGAGATTAAGCCGCGCGTTTCCCGCCCGGCCACGTAAAACAAGAGCCAAATGATTCGGCTTGATACTGGTTTGGATCGCGTCGTAGCGCTCACCCTGCGGTGAGACGCCGGGTGTTTCGTCGAAGGTCACCTCGTACCCGCAGGACAACTCCTTCTTGCCGGCTTCCACGGGCGACGGGTCATGGATGACGATGTCTGCCGCCAGATCGTTACCGTCCTGCCGACCCTCGGACATCACCGTGCCGACGATGTGCTGCTTGACGTTCTTGCTGTTGACCTTGCCGGGGTGGCCGTCGGTGATGGGGATGCCTTTGTACGCGCTTAGAGAGTCAGCGGCGAATACGACTTCCGGCGGCCGGTATTCGCGTCGCTCGCGGCCTTGCGGGTCTCGGTAAAGAAAAACGCCAGTCCTGGTGAGAACGGGCGTGTCGATGATGTAGCCGGCATCGTTGCGCGTCGCCTTGATAGGCACCCGGTCGTATCGCATGGTCATGGTGGTGTTCCTAATCGTGTCCGGGAAAAGCCCCGGGCGGGCAGCGGGTCGGTATAGATGAGCCCCTGCAGGTCTTCGAGCAGCGGCAACACCGGCTCGGCCCAGCACCGGCAGTTGATCGGTTCACCTGGGTGGCCGTCTGAGGGCGGATCGTCCCAGGCGATCACCTCGCCTTCGCGCGCGACGTGCTCATCGCGCTCGCGCTCATCCAGGCTGCCACGCCATCTGTAGGAGGTCACGCCAATGCCCTGCTGGCGTGCCCCGGTCAATTGGCCATTGAGCTTGCCGATCTGGTCGCGCGCAATGAGCTCGGCCCGGCGCGCGGTGACGCCGTAATCCTCCCGAATCATCTGCTTCAGGCGCGCCGTGGGCGTGCCCACACGCACCGCGTGGATGATCTTGCCCTGCAGTCGATCCAGCGCCTGCTGCGGAATCGAACGAATCAACCGGATGTTCTCGGCCTCAAACTGGCGCAGCACGTCGACGAGCCATGGTTCAGCCTGAAAGATGTCCACGCCATAAGCAGCCCGCAGGATGGCATGCAGCTGGTCCGCATTAAAACTGCTCACCCGGCGCGCGAAATTGGCCACCTGCTCGGCCACGGCCGGCAATACGATCGCCGCTGCGGCGTCCGCGATAGCCATGCGCAGCCGCTCGTACCAGCCAGTCGCCTCGGGCGTGTCACGCCAGTCGTCCTGGCGCAGCTGGACGAGAACAGGAACCACGACAGCCTCAACGGCGCCGTTCACGTCACGAGCTACGGTGGCCAGATACCTCACGTACTCGCGCTCAATGGCGGCCGGGCGCAGCCACTTGCGTGGCTTACGTGACCGCTGCGTACTGTGCTGAGGTGTCCGCGCCATCGTCCTTTTCCAATCCATAGCGCTCGAGCTGCATCAGGTGCGCGCGCGCTTCTTCCTCACTCACCGTGCCCAGGCCCACGGCAGCGCCCAGCGCATCCATTTCCCGCGCTTCAGCCTCGGCGTTTGCCTTTCTGACCTCCGCGGCTTCCTTGTCCGTCGGGCTTCGTAGTGCCGGCCAGGAGATCTTCCAATCCTCGGGCGGGTCAGAGAATCGGCTCTGGGCGTAGATCAGCGACACGATACGCTCCAGCGCAGGCGTGAGCCGTGTGCGCTGCAGCCCTTCGATCATCTCGTGATAGCCGTCGAAGTCGGCCTCGCCGGTCGCATTCATGCCCCCGGGCGAGCGTCCGAACAGGATCGTGACCGGGATGCCCGTTTCGGCAGACAACCCGACCTGCAGCTCCTGGATGACGTCCTTGACGCCTGAAAGGTTCATGTCCTTGACGTCGTAATCATCTTCGCTGTCGATCGCAACGGTGTTCAGGACGCCACGCACCGAGTCGACGAGATTGATACGCTTCTGGACGACAGGCTCCAAGTCGTTTTGGATCATGTCGGCCAGGCCCTTCATGCCGTAGACAGCCTGCTGCTTTCGCCGGAGAATGCTCACGGCCAGCTGCAACGACTCCTCGTAGCGACTCACTGCCGCAAACGCCTGCGACGCCGCGGATCCGCCCTCCCAGGGGATGCCTCGCAGCCGCATCTTCGCCGGCAGCGGATCGCCCGAAATCTCGATCAAACGAGACTCGTGCACGATGAATGTGGCGCCGCCGTTGTGGATCCGGTAGAACTCAGGCATGCCGAAGTTCGCCTTGCCCGGGTCGCTGTATCGGCGCTCGTCGGCACTTATGTCGACGATGTCAAACACGCGCAACTCCGCGATTTCGCCAAGATTGTCGGGGTTCAGCGGCTTTCTGAGGGTCCCATCATCAGCCACCACCACAATGCCGGCGCCTCCATTCAGTCGTGCCCAGCGCAGGCCGTCGGCCAGGGCCGGCATGACCTTGAGCCGGTCCAGCTCGTCCTGCACCCTGCCGTCGTCGCCCTCAATCTCCACGCCGCGCGCCACGGCCTTATCAGCGGGTTTGTCGATCACGCGACCGTACAGGCCGCCCCGGGCGTACAGCATCGCGGCGTCGTGGCACGGCAAGGCCAATTCGAAACGGCGGTTGCCGATCAAGGCGCTCTCGTAGCCGTCTAGTTTCAGAGTGGTCATTGTGCAAGTGCCATGAATCGGTCAATGTCGTTGCCGCCGAGCATGTCGGCCGCGCAGTCTGCCAGCGTATCGACCTGGTCGTCGTGCGCATGGGTGTCGGTTGCTGTGAAGGCCTCGCATTCGGCGATGAAATCGGCCACCCAGGGCGCATCCTCAGGCAGCACGACAAAACCGCTTTCCAGGTGCCCCTGGATGTCCATCACGCGGCTGTACTTGTCCTGGCCGCGCAGGCGCTGCAGTTCCTTCACCGGAATGGTGTGTTTGGTCTTGAGCTGCTGGATCAGGCCGGTGCCGCTGGCCTTGTCCTCGATCGCGTAGTATCTGAACGCCTTGCCCTGGTACGGCGCGGTTAGTTTCCACTTCGCATGCAGATCCTTCGCCGTCTGCTCCAGCCTCACGGCGTCCAGCTTGTCACGCACGACGTCGAGCAGGTACACGCGCCCGTCCACCCCCATGCCGGCATGCGTAAAGACGGTGTAGTCGTTGTGCTCTTTCGCCTTCTGGGCGGTGTCGACATAGGCGGCGCGCCATTGCAGCGGCGGCACCACCCGATAGCGCGGGAACCACTCGCCGCGGATGATCGCGCCGCCCTTGGGCGTTGGCCGCTGCTGGTACTGGCCGCTGAATATGTAGCTGTTCGAGCGCTTCAGGCGCTTAAGGTCTGCTACGGTGTGCTTGGCCGGCCACAGGGCCCGCTCGGTCGGCAGACCCTCATCGATCAGCGCCTCGAGGCACACATGCTCCCATTCTTCGCCGTTGCCGCCCGCGAGCAGCCACCCAGCCAGATCTTCCTCATGCAAGCGCTGCATGATGACGATGATGGGCGTATCGGGACTGTTGCGCCGCGATTCCAGGGTGTTCTGGAACCAGTCGATGACACCCTTGCGGATGACGTCCGACGTTGCCTCATCGGGCTTGTGCGGGTCATCGATGATTATGCAATTTTTTACCACCAAACCAGATTCGACGGTAAAATTATGATATTCATCGACAGTCAAACAGAAGGTAACATCACCATGCCTGACACGCTCAACGAGAACTGGCTTCCGGTGCCCGGATATGAAGGGCTCTACTCGGTCAGTGACTTGGGGCGCGTCAGAAGCGAGCGCCGTATCATTCCGCGCGCCGGGTCTGAATACGTCCAACCCGAACGAATCCTCAAGCCCAGCAACGACGGTAAGGGTTACTTCCGCGTCAACCTGTCCAGGAATGCCAAGCCCAAGGTTTTCTATATTCACCAGCTGGTCATGCTGTCCTTTGTTGGCCCCCAATCCGAGAGCGCCGACGTGTGCCATGCTGACGGCGACACCAGCAACAACAGGCTCAGCAATCTCCGGTACGATACCCGCGCCGCCAATATCGTTGACAGCCAGAGGCATGGCACTTTCAGCGAAGCCGAGGTGCACCCCTGCGCCATTCTCACGAACGAACAGGCCCTGACGATCTACCACACGACCGGAGTTCCCGCCGACGACCTTGCCAACGCGCACGGAGTGAGCGCCGCCGTCATCCTCCAAATTTGGCGAGGCGAAACGTGGAAGTCTGTCACCGGCGGCATCGATGTCGTTAGAAAGCGAGGCAGACAGACCTACCTGCGAACCAAGCTCACCAGCCAGCAAGCCGACTACGCCATCTCCAACAGGGAGAGCCGAACCGGACGGAAAGACGGCAAAGGCATCAAGCCTACCGCTATCGCATTGGGCGTCGATGCCGACGTCATCCGTGCCTTCTACGCCGCCCTGGACGCAAGGAAGCCGATCATCTACGCTGAGTGAGTCAGCGCGTATCCATCCACGGTTGTCGGTCCAGAATCGGTGATCTGGGGTGCATTCAACTGTCGCGCCATCATCGAACGTAATCCGCACAATGTCGTTGGGCGGGTTCTCATGCCAAGCGGTCACAGGGCGAAGAACCATTTTTCCAGCGTAGTCAAAAGACCACACGTTGATCGCCATGCGCTCGCGCACGATACGGTCTATGGGCAATAAGCCCTCTTCCGTCCATACGCGGGTGCCCACCGGAAAGCAGCCGCCAAACCCGGGGCGCGCCTTGCCGGCGCCAAAGCCGGTGATCGTGCCGCCCGAGCCGGCCGCATATACGACGCCGCCCTGCTCCGTCTTCCAGTCGCCCTTGGCGGCGCTGTCCGAGCGGATCTGTACGTTCGGGAAAACCTGCTGGAATTCCTCGTGACGCACGAGCTCGCGCGCGTTGGCGGCGTTCTGCACCGCCAATGTGGCCGCGTAGCTGGTATGGATGAACTCGGCATCCGGGTTCTTGCCCAGCGCCCAGACCATGAAGTTGACCACGGCCAGCTCGGTCTTCGAGTAGCGCGGCGGCACGTTGATAACGAGCCGTTTGCACTCGCCCCGGTAGACGCGCATCAGCGCATCGCAGATGACCTGGTGGTGATCCGAGCGCATCCAGGGGAAGTTGCGCCTGGCCAGGAACATGTACCGCGAGAAGTAGTACAGGTCCTCCCTGGCCAGCACCCGCGATACGAACCGTTCCTGATCTGTCAGATCATTGAATGTGTTCATATCGGGGGCCTCAAACCTTGCTCAGCATCTCCTTGGCGATCTTTGCGAATTCCTTGGTGTCAATCGAAACCTGTTCAATGGGCGCGCCGTTCTTGCCCGTGAGTTCGACATGCTCACGGAACATGCCCAGATGCCGCCCGAGCAGCTCCAGGTTCTTGACCTTGTCGGGCCACTTGATTTTCTTCAGAATCCCGACCAGATCGCGGTCCTCGCCCCGGCCCTCGAACATCTCCGCCAGGTCAAACCCTGACAGGTACTGGCGCCATACACGTGGCCACTCGCTGACGGGCTTGAGATCCATGGCATCGTTCATGATGTCCAGGACGTCCATCTGGTCGATCTCGACCAGGCGCCGCACCACGTAATCGACGTCTACCTCGGTGCGCTTGGTGCGGGCGGCCTGCGCGGCTGCGATGGCAGCGGCAATATGTGGCCTGGACATGAGCACGTCGGCGTGCTGCTTGGCCGACCGGGGGCTGTACCCGGCGCGGATTGCTGCCTGAGTGGCGTTCAGGTCGACCAGGTACTCGTCGACGAACCGCTTTTGCCTGGGTGTCATGCGGCCGCTAGACGCGGCGCGAGCTTTGTCTTTGCGGGGCATATATCACGACATTATTTGTGGTCAATTGAGGTTTACGCTCATGCCTATATGTAACAAATAGATATAAAACGAAATCTCCACGACTTTATAGGAACAAGAAGATGACCGTCTATCTAGTAACCTATGATTTGAATAGAGAAATCAACCGTCCGCCGATCGTAGATAAAATCAAAAACACCGGCACCAGTTGGGCGAGGCTCTCCGAATCGAGCTACGCGATTACGCATTTCGGAACGCCTGACGATGTGTATAACGCATTGCGGCCGCTCCTCGACCAAAATGATCATATCTACATCATTACGCTCAAACAACCATGGCAAGGATTCGGCCCGACCGAAGTGAACGAATGGTTGAATAAGAATCTCAACTACTAAGCAAAAACCCCGCTCAAGGCGGGGTTCGTTCTATCTGGACGCAATTACGAGAATTGCATAATTGGCGCTATTTTCGGATACAAACTCGGAATGGTCAAGGACTTACCAGTCCATCCTCGGCGAGAATCTGAGCAATCATTCGAAGCGCGGCTGTTTTGACGCCCGCCACCGCCTCATGGCCGGACTTCGCTTTCTGTCCGTGAAGCCATGCCCGTATCTTGCTGGCGTGATTGGTGGCGGTGTCCCGGTGTACGCCAGCTTTCTCGGCCAGTTCGGCCAGCGACAGCGACTTATCACCGAACTCCCGCTGTATGATGCCGCGGCGAAGCACCCGGTGCGACACACACCCGGGCAGCGCCTGGGTAATCGCCGCCTCCTCGATCTGCCGAATGCACGCATGCCAGAACTCGTTGCGCTTGTGGCCAGAGCAGCATGGATACCGGCAGCTGCAGGGAATGGAGCGCGGCGCGTAGGTAGCGAACACGATGTACTGGTATAGCGGCGGCAGGTGCTGCAGCTTGTTGAAGATCATGCCGGCTTGGCCGGCGCCATCGAGACCGGACAGGCCCTTTGACACCGCCTCGACCGGATCGTCGGCCATACGGTTCATGATCGGCCGATCATAGGCCTGGCCAGAATAGTTGAATGCGTACACCAGCGCGGCGTGCGCGCTTTGAAACAATGGCTCGCATGTCGTGGTCATGCCTGTTCCTTCTTCAACACAAAAAATTCGCTGTACTGGTTTGCGATGCCCACGCCATTGGGCGTGTACATCGTGGGCTGGGTCGCAGCGGCCCGCGCGGCGTTCATTCGCATGTCAGCACTGATCTGTAGCGGACGAAATGGCCGCGGCGCGCGCGGCGCAGCTGGCGTGCCACGATCCATCCGGCCGCGCAGGAAGTCGATCAGCAGCGCCTCGTCCGAGCGGGAGCCCCTGGTGCGGCCGGTCAGCTCGAGAATTAGCCGGATAACCGCATGGGTCTCTGTCTTCTGCGGATCACGCGCCGCCATGAGCCCATAGTCCTCGCGCAGTTTCTGGACCGCCAGGCATGACAGCTCGCGCACCTTAGCCCGGTACTCAACACGCTCTGCCTGGTTCAGGTCCTTCAGACCTATGTCCCGTATCGGCATCTCAATAGCCCTCCAACGTCATCACCACCACCGAAACACCAGGCGCGGCACCGTAGCGGCGCTGCACCCGCAGGTCGGCTACCTGGGTATCGTCGTTCCAGACCACGCCGTTGATGGCGTCGAAAACGGCTTTGATGACGTTGTCCATGTCCGGCTTAACCGTGGGTACCAGCGTGCCGGCGAGGGCTTCACGTTGCTTTTTCTGCGACCAGGAGGCCGGTACCGGCAGAGCGATGCGCATGAGCACGTCGACCGGCCCATCGATGAGCGGCTGCCCGGCCATCGCCTGGCCAGCCGCCAGCGCCACCGTCGACTCGTAGGACGCCGTCTCCTCAGGCGTGTACAGCGTGATGTGGCGGCCGCGCTTGGCGGCCCGTGGCCTGCCCTTGCCCACCGGCTTGCCGGGCACCATGAAACTCACGGCGCGCTGGGTGCTGCGTATCGGCCGGGTATCGGCTGCGGTGCCGCTGCGGTCATGTTTGGTCATGCTTGAGAATCTCCTCGAAAAATCGACGCCTTTCCCAGTTCAGCCATGTGGTGCGCTTGGCGACCGTATCGGCGTCCACGGCCTCGAACCGTGGGCAAAGACGTTCGAACGTGGCGCTCTGGAACACCGCGGCGCTGCCCCGTAGCGCGCAGTGTCCGAAGCCTTGGCGGGCCATCTGTCCGGCGCCACGCAGGTTGAAATGCCGACAGGCGATGCACTGGACGGTCATGGCGCGACCTCTGTTTTGGCGATATCACCGGCCCGTAGCCAGGAGTCGTAGCCGTCGCGCTGGTCCAGATGCGTCGCTGAAACGGGCACCTTGCGACATTCCTGGTCGAGAACGGACAGCATGTGCATGCCCAGCGCCCGAGCCGTCAGAGGCGCGCTCTTGAACAGCGGTTTGGCGCCTTTGAGCAGGTCTTCGCGACCGAGCTGCGCGAGCAGCGACTTGACCTGGGACGGTATGCGTGCAGCCAATGGTGCGTTCATGCACCGCAGAGCCAGCCGATAGGCGCCGATCCGATTGTTTGCCATCGCGGTGATTGCATCGCGGCTGGCATAGTCCGCGTTGAAGTGCAGCCGGCAATGCCATTCGTTCGATCCGGTCGTGCTGGCGGTCATAGTGGCCGGAAGCTGGCAGCCCGGCACAACGCACTGCCCGGTCGGAGCCATGGGGACGGGGCTGCCGGCTGCGCTCGTTTTGACGGCACGGCTCGCCTTTGCGTAGTCACTCACTGGGTTGCCTCCGGTTGGATTTCCAGGCTGCGGATACGCTGCCAGATGCGATCGCGGTACGAGCCGTAGGACTCCCCGCCGTGGGCGAACAGGCCGACCTCACGCCCCTTGCGCTCGATACCGGCGTCGGTGCGGTACCAGTCGTCGATCGCCGGCCGCTGGACGGCCCCCGTCGCCGGCTTCTCGGCGATCACATCCGCCAGGATTGAGTCCAGGTATCCCGCATTGATCGGCGCGGCGCTTCCGGCCGTCTCGCGCCGCTGCTGGGCGAGCTCCAGCGCCTGCAGCGCTTGTGCATCGGTCACGCCTTCGGATGCCCATCGTCGCAATCGCGGGTCAGAGGCTTGTAATGCGGCCCCGCGCTTTCGCAGCAAGGCGGTCAGTTCGATCGCGCGCAGATGGACCGGGTCGCCCTGCGGTTTCGGAACGTCTTCGATCTCAAGCAGCGCAGCAGGCGGGTCAGCCTCGCGCGATTCTGGTGGAGGTATAACTGCTGCTGCTTTATCTTTGGTTATTGGTTCTTGGCTATTGGTTATTGGGGGCTTTGGGGTCAGGTTATCGCTAGGTTCGCCCTGGGTTTGTTCTGGGTTTTGATTTGATAACCTAGAAATAACCTGCTGGGTTTCTTCTGGGTTTTGGTTTTCAGTATCAGAGGAACCTAGCGGGATATCTGCGGGTTCCTGTTTCCGTGGCCGACCGCCCTTCTTTCCATTGACGCGAGATCGTTCGCTGGAAACCCGGGCCTTCTCAATTTCTTCGTCGCAGCGCGAGTGAAACCAGCCATCATCGGTGTCGACGAAGAATTCCTCGACGACGATATCGACGGCATCCTGTTCCTCTTGGGTGCGGGCTCTGGCCAGCCGATACAGCGCCTTTCGATCGCGCGGCAGCTGCTTTTCAGTCGAGTAGTACAAGTCGAGGAGGCGGCGATAAGCACCGTCCTCGAGCATGGTCAGGTGCGCCGTGGCGGTGATGTAATCGCCGATGTGGTGCGGGTAATAATTCACGGGTGCCCCCCATAAGCGAACTGCCGCCGAAGCTCATGAAACCGCTTCGCCGCCTCAGCGTCGCTATCCAGCTCACGACGCGATGAGACGCCGCACACGCGTCGAACGTGGGCAGCAGCAGCGTCCACACTGTCGACGCCGAGATATGCCTGAAATCGTGGATTGCCACACAGCAACGCAGCTGCGCGGGCCAGTGATGCGGCCATAGCGCTACCCTGCCTTCACCGCTTCGCTGGCGGCCATCTGCGCCTCGATCATGGCGCGCGTCCGATTGGCGGCGTCGATCGCTTCGGATATCTGCTGATGCGCGTGCTCGAGCTCGTGCTTGTCGTGCCCGTCAATCAGACTGGTGACGGCCTGGGCGGCTTCGTTCTGCTCGCGCATGAGATCCACAGCCACTGACGCTGAAAATGGCACCAGGGCCTGCGGAAGGGTCAATGACCGTACCGCAAAGCCCAGTGGCATCAGCATGCGGTCGAGCGCGCGCCGGCGCACTTCTTCGGGCACGCCCGCCAGGACCGATTGCAGGAAGTTGGCCGGTACCAGGTTGTTGTCTTTGGTCTCGTCATCGAGCCAGCGAAAGATTCGGTCGGCGTTGACCTTCATGCGCTCAAAGGCGTCGGTGGTTTTCGGCTCGAACCGGATGTTGGCCAACGTGTCAGCGCCCAGGCGCTCGTGCGCTTCGACGATATTGGCCGCGATGGTCTCGCGCGACATACGGTTGATACGGCGGTACTCGGAGATCTCTTCGCGAAGGATTCCGATCAGGGTGTGCGACAGGCTACGCATGACGAATGCTCCAGGCGGCCGGACAATGGCGCCATAAAGAAATTGAGAGGGATGGGAAGTTCGAATGGACGCGACGCCGCTGCCGGCCAGAGACGCCGGCGCGAACGATCACACTCGGAAGATGGCGGGCCTGCTGGCCCAGGCTCGGAATATCACGCGCGCAGCGCTGGGCCGGGCGCCCGCCGTGGTGGTGGCCGAGGTGTTCCGGCAGCTGTGCGTCGAGCTCGATTACGTGGCGCTGGCCGAGCTGGACGACAGTGTCAGGCAGGTGCACTGAGCCATGGGGATCCCCGCACGTCGTAGAATCGGAAGCTCTCACACGACCTTCTTCTACGACGGGGGGATTCTTATGACGCTCGATCGGAATCTGCAGCGAAAGATTCTTACGGAGCTCGCGAACTATTACCCAAGTGGCTATCCGGAAGAACTTCAATTTATCGACCCGGACACGGACCTGGTCATTAAGAATGTGTTCTACCTCGCGGAGCTCGGGCTTCTTGAGCATGGCCTGCAAGGAACGCTCAGCGACGGTTATGTCCAGATCATTGGAGCGACTCGCATCACGGCGCGCGGCCTGGACTTCCTGGCCGACGACGGGGGCTTGTCCGCTATCTTGGGAGTGGTCACGATCAAGATCCATGACGACACTCTGAAGACGCTGATCGAGAACAAGATTGTTCAGTCCGACTTGCCTCAACCCGATAAGAAGCGATGGATTGATCAGCTTCGAGAGCTGCCCGCCGAGACCACAAAACACCTCGCACTGAAACTAGTGGACCTGGGATTGGCGAACACCCCGACCGCACTTGCTGCAATAGGAAGTGCGCTTGGCCTGGGTGCTGGCGGATGAATCGCGCATATCCAACCCCGGGGCCCAAGCTGATCCAGAAGTCGTCCAGCTCTGTATCCATCTCGGCAACGGTCGCGTTTGCGTGGAAGACGAACGCATTGATGCGGATTTCACGCATGCTCGCCCTCCTGCAGCTCGGCCCGTGTGATGGGAGGCGCGGTGCGCAGAACAGACCAGTCGATGTCTGGGCGCAGATCTTCGCAGCGGACCGCGCCGGCGGTGGCCCGCTCGATGTCGGGGCAGCGCTCCGCGGGGACCTGCCGCTTCCGGTTGGCCCATTGAGAGATGAGGATGGGCGGGACGCCGATTGCAATGGCGAGTTGCATGCGTTTGCCGCGTTCCTGATTAACAAAGTCGAGGAGGTTCATGCCAACATATTAAGCGATTCGCTTAATCATCTCAAGCATTTCGCTCCTTCAGTTGTTAAGCGTTTTGCTTTGTAATGGCGTGCATATGAAATCCGCTGCCGAACTACGCCTCGAAAACCTTGAAACGCTCGTGAAAGAAGCGGGAACCGCCGACGCGCTAGCCGAGGCATGCGGACTTTCTCCCGAATACATCAGCCAGATTCGTAATCGCGCTGTGGACAAGAAGACGGGCCGTGCGCGTAACCTAGGCAGCCAGGCCGCGCGCAAGCTGGAAACCGGCATGCGAAAGCCACTAGGCTGGATGGATACGAACCATGCTGCGCCACACAAGGCGGAGCCTTCAAGCGAACCGTGGCCGCTCACGAAAGCAACCGTGGAAAGAATCCGAGCTCTCACGCCGCAGCAGCAACGCCAAGCCGACGACGCCTTCGATATCATCCTGCGCGGTTTCGAGGCGGAGCGAGACAAGGGCTGATTTTTTTACCTCGCTAGTAACAAAACATGTTAAATAATTGTTAAAGGTGTAGATCGACGGAGCGCATATGAGAACAGGAAAATTCGCTGCTGTTTTGCTATCCACGCTGGCGTTGGCCGGCTGCAAGGCAACGGTAGAAACGCAGGTCAGTCTGAGCGAGTTGCTCAGCGGCCCCACAAAGGTGTTGCCTGGCGCGCTGTACGTTGAAGTGGCCAGCTGTGCGGACTACCAGGACTCGCGCAAGCCCTCCTCCTCCCTGGTCGAGACGCAGCAACAAATTCCCGGGATCTTTCAGGATGCGCAATTCGTCGAGTGCTTTCGCCAGAAAATGGACTCGTACGCCCATTTCAAGATCCCCGTCTACCTGGACAAGGATAAGGAAGGAAAGCCCGCATCGCCGGCGCACATCAACCTGATATCCAACGAGTCGGTCTTGCTCAGCGTTGTGGTGCCGGAGCAGATCCAGCAACGCCTGGACGGGGCCAAGAAGAAGATGCACGCAACCGCGCTTGATATCCGCCTTGGGGTAAGTGTTAAGAATGATATCGGCAAGGACTTCAAGTTCGACGCCATGTCTGCCTTCGTTGACGGCTCGCCAATCGTGTACTCCAGCATGACCTCGCACAAGGACCGCACCTTTCAGGTGATGCTCTCCGACGTGTCGGTGCAGGCCGCACTGACGGGATCCGGCGCCGGTGTGCTGTTTCATGCTCCGGCGGGCGCCTGACATACACGTTAAGGAATGAACGAGGACTATTTACTGGCCGGGATCTGGGCCGGCGCCCTATTGGCTCTGGCGGTCTTTGCAATCGTCGGCTTTGTCGACAACCGTAAGGATCAGTTTTCCTCGCCAAATGGCGATCAGAATTTATTCAGAACTCAACAAGGAGACACACGTGCCAAGGTTCATCATCAACACCAACCAACAGGCGAACGGCGACTTTGAGGTGCACAACGCAACGATTGGCTGCTCATACATGCCCTTGAATTCGAGCCAGAAAGATCTCGGCATGCATCACGACTGCTATGGTGCAGTCGCTTACGCCAAATACCAATGGCCAAACGCAAAAATCAACGGCTGTTATTGGTGTTGCAACGCATGCCATACAAGCTAACGGCTTGGCGGTTATCCGGCGCTATGCTGCTGTTCGTTGGGTCCTGGTTGGCGAACCCAGCTGAAGTCCGCAACACGCCCTGCTCCGGCAAGAAAGGCGGCGTGTCGCACTGCGCCGCCGGCAAGTTCGTGTGCAACGACGGGTCGATCAGCGCCAGCAAGAAGATATGTCCGACGTCTCGCGCACCCGCACAGAGCTTGGTGACCAAGCCGAAAGGAAAGTCAGCAACGAGCTGCGACTGCCGCAGCGGGACGTTCTGCACAGGGACACGGGGCGGGACATATTGCGTCACCGATAGTGGGCGGAAGAGTTTCTTACGGAAATGATGGCTTGACGGCCCCCGCCGAAAGCCGTTGTTATTGCATTAACGATGATCTCAGAACAATGAAAAAGCTTACTTCTAAGGCAAAAATAAGGCGAATTCAACTTGCTAAAGAACGTATGCTGCGAGCGCAGCGGCGCCAGATGTATCGGCAGTTTGCCAAACGCTGTCTTCTGTTCACGATCACGTCCAAAACATCAAAGGTTCGTCGCCATGGGCGAACAGCGCGGATATCCGCGCCTCAGATTTTCTCACTGATAGTTCTGTCAGATAGAAAAAAGCTATTGACCTTTATTAGACGCATCCATCGGGCCGCTCGATCTTACTCCGACGTTTTTTTGGATTTAGCGCCAGTTCGGCTATTACATCCATGCGGCACCCTACTGTTTGTAGCCGAAGTTGAACGACTTATCTCCGCACGTTCAGGACGCTGCACCATTAGAGCATCCCGCCCACGGGATCGAGTTGTAGAAGAATTGTTTCAACATATCGGCCTACTTTCGAAGTTTGGTGTCTCTCCACGACTCCACATTGGCCACAATCGCGTTCGAAATTGGACATATCATGCTGGTCGCGATGTTGACATAACAAGCCTAGCGCCCTTGAAGAATAAGCTTGAACGTCACTTGGGAGAAGACTTGGCATTCGACTTACTCAGCGCCATGCAGGAAGCCATTACGAATGCCGTGCATCATGCGTACATACAACCGCGGGGCGACGGGATACGTACTGAAAAAGATTGGTGGCTCTTTTCTGAATACAATGAAGAAGGCGTGGTCTATCTGTCTGTGTGTGACTTGGGAGTTGGCATTCGTCGCACCCTTCCGATCATCGGCAGATGGGCTAGTTACGCTGTTGAAGCGATACTCCAGCGCCTTGGCGCGGACACTTCTCTAGATGCCAAGTACATAAAAGCAGCGATCGAATTGGGAGCCACGAGAACCGGGAAAGACAATCGGGGCAAGGGGCTGCACGAGATGCTAGAATTAGTCAAATCTGCAGGATCCGGCGGATTGCGAATTTTCAGCGATCGCGGCATCTTTACGCATAGTGGTAGCTCGGGCGTGGAAAAAATTCTTGACCATGAAATGTCCATCATGGGGACCTTAATTCAATGGACTTTCAACGCTAAAGCGCTTGGCTCGCAGAGTTCAGGAAATGGATAAAGTGATCAACATCGCTCGCGATTTTTCGCCATTCGCCGCGGGAAGGTATCGTACTGACGGCCCATGGTCCGGAGAAAAATTCCTCCAAGAGGTTCTGTTGCCAGCACTGGGCTCGTTCGACAAGGTGTCGGTAAATCTCGATGGGACCTTAGGTCTAGGGTCTTCTTTCCTTGAGGAAGCTTTTGGTGGCTTGGTCCGCTCGGGTTACCGCCTGAATGTGCTGCGTGAACGCCTCATAGTTTCCGGTCGGAAGCGCATGTACGTCGATCGAGCCTGGCAATACATTCAGGATGAGGATGGCAAGCTAGCAACAGTGCAGTAATTGCTATGACCCCCGATCCGCTTAGTAGTGTAGAGATATTTCGTTCGTATATCGCACCCGCGTTGGCGCCACTGATCGTCGCAATCGGATGGGTCGTTGTCTCACGTGATAATGACCGCAGAGAGACACGCAAAGAAATCCGTAGCCTGATAAATGAACTGATAAAGCGTGCTGAAAAACTGACCGACGAGGCTCAGTACTATTTTTGTGAACTGAAGAATAGCACCGACGACGCCAGATCAGCAGAAATCAAGATCAAGCAAGGTTTGGAGCGACTCGATTCACTACTTCAAGTACTTGTGAAGATGGAAAAACGGTTCGATCAGGCCTCGACATCCGTCGGAAAATTCATGGATGTTATTACAGGTCATGAAAAATTCGAAAGCCGTTCGTATACGAGAAAATTCTCGATTGATCACGTCGACGTTATGAAAATCGCTCTTGCACAGGCAGATCTCTTCAATGTGTTGGAAACGATCTACATCGATACACAGATTAAGCGACCTTGGCCATACCCACCCGACGATTAAAATATCATCCACACGGTCGTTCACCCAAGGCACAATCATAAACACTACTGTGTAACTTTCGTACCACCTTTGAAGTATAGCCCCCTCCGTGAGGGGCTATTTTCATGTTCGCCCGCGTTAGCCTCCTGCGCTTACCGCACCAGAAGCCTTGGAATAAATTGGCTGCCGCGAATATTCGCCACCCGCTGGAGTAGGCCCCCCCCAGAAGCGACCATCACCAACGAGCGCCGCACGCCATGGAATCAAAAATCCCGAGATTGCTTGACCTGGTGTAAAAATCAAAACTCATTAATGCTCAGGAGTTGCTATGGAAACGATCACCATCCATCACGCGCGGGCCGGTTTGATCGCCCGTCATGAGGGCCGCCAGGTTGCAAGCTCAGATTCAGCATTCCTCGCGGACATTCGCGAGGCCGTCGTGCGATATGCGACGCAGTTTGAATGCGTCAAAGTGATTTACAAGCGGCCAAGCGGGCCCGCGATGACGTCCGATGTCACACTGTTGTGGCGTAATCGGCTCAGGAAGTTATACACCGGTCTGAGCGGCTGGATTTCGACTGGCGACACCTGCGGCCCGACGGAGGGCTTCGTTGATCGGCTTCAGTCTCCCAGCCAGCGCCTCACCGCCTCGTCCAGCTTGTCAGCGAGGTCTGAGATCTTCCGTGTCAGCTCAGACTTGGTCATGCTCGTCGAACGACCACCTTCGCTGCCGTTCTCGCGTGCTTGCTCGGACTCATGTGTAAACGAGGCTACGCCCTGAAGGTCCTCGGCACCGCTGCTTTGTACAGACATATCTGATGGCTCGCAATACAGTTATTCCAAGTACGTATGACGCAGGCGGCGAAATGCGTCGCCATCGCAGAAGCATCGACGTAGTTTAGGGGAAGGAATACGGAATCGGCAAGGCGGCGCAGCACTTCGGATCTTTCCTGAATGTACGTTGCCGGTATGTCGTGTGGCGTTGCCAAAACACGAGCCACCGGGCCTGTTACCCGCGCCGGCCGTCCAAGCGCCGCAGCAGCTCATCTAGCTTGGCGTCCATGCTGGCAATCCTGCGCGCGAGTTCCTCGGCGTCCATGCCATTCAGGCCGGCTTCGATGTAATGCACCGCCTGGGCATTGCTCGAGCGGTTCTCGCGCTTTGCCCTTTCCTTCAAGCGGTCACGCAGGTCGCCAGGCAGGCGAACATCCAGTTTTTCGGGCGCTTCTTTCTTGTCCATGCGCCGCAGGATAGCCGCGCATAATACCGGCAATATACGTGCAAAGTGCCGGTATTGGCCTTTGTTCCGCACAATGGCGCCGGCAGTCCCGGCCGATAATTTTCCCAGCGACAGGAGCGCCTGCTGCGCATAGGGTAAATACCTACATTTCAAAAAACCCGCATAACCACTGGCGTTTTTCGATGTCGCTTCCGGACGCCTATTGCACTGGATATTTACACAGTGCAATATAGAGCTACCCAAAAAGAAACGCCCCGGAGGTTCAGAGCTCCGGGGCGTGAATACATCTACTACCCCTGTTTTTGAAGGACGAGGCAGCAATGCAGAATTGTACGGAAGAATTGCCTGAACGCAATCGGGCGTCTGGACGTTACACCGCGACCAACCCACACGACCCACGGGCCCAGCTCTGGGCCCTTCTCCTGCTTGCAAGCAGTCACGATGGAGAATGCTTTGTAAACCTTGCAGAGCCGGCGCAGCGTGCGTTGCTCGTCACGGCGTATGAGAAAGCCTTCGCCGCTCTTCATCCCGAACAGATCGACAGCTGAAGCCTAGATCGAGTCAAAACAGTGTCCCCAATCTAGCAATACGGCACCTCACACAGATTAAGCGATTCGCTTGACTTTAAATAAGCGTGTCGCTTAATATTCACGTTAAGCGATACGCTTAATTTGTGGAGATGCCATGCAAACCAACCCCCGCTTTACTCTGGCCCGCCGGCGTGCGTGCCATGTCATCCACCCGGCCTATGCCAAGGCCGTCCAGGCCAAGCCGGCCTTCCCCACAGAGATCTATGGTTACCCCGCCTGCGCCCGGCGCAAGGCGGCCAATGATGATCGTTTGCTGACGATTCCGGTCCCGCAGCCGGCGCATCAGGCGGCACCGTCTACACGTGGGCTGGTGGCCGTTTACTGCACCGTCGCCCTGATCATCTGGTTCGTTGCGGCCAACGTGCCGATGGGGGTGTGAGCATGAACGTCCTCACAGACCGCCTCGAGCCACTTGGCATCATCGAGGACCAGGACATCGAGCAATACCATCGCGGCGCCGGCATCAGCAAGACCGGCCTGGACCTCATCGAACGCAGCCCGGCGCACTATTTTGCCGAGTACCTGGACCCGAACCGCCCGCCCAAAGAGAACGACGAGACGCCCGCGCGTCTGGCCGGGCACCTCGCGCACTGCGCCATTCTGGAGCCCGCCGAGTTCGACAAGCGCTATGCCGTATTGCCTGCAGACGCGCCGCGCAAGCCGACCAGCGCGCAGTGGAACGCCAAGAATCCGAGTAGCGATTCCTTGAGTGCCATGGCTTGGTGGCGCGAATGGCTGGCCAACAATGAAGGTCGCACCATCATCACGCACGAGCAGCGCGAGACGGCGCTGCGGCAGGCCGAGAGTGTACGTCGGCTGCCAGACATTCGCGATGCACTGGACCGCGGGCGCCCGGAAGTGTCCGCCTATTGGCGAGACTCGGGCACGGGCGTGCTTTGCCGCTGTCGGCCGGACTGGGTGCATGACGCGGGACCGGGGCGCGCAATCCTGGTGGACGTCAAAACGTACAGCAATGCCGCCCCCGTCGAGTTCGCCCGTCAGATTGCCCGCATGAGATATCACGTGCAGGCGGCGTACTACACCGACGGCTATGCAGCAGCTGCCAACGTCGATGTCCTGGCGTTCGTGTTCCTGGCGGTTGAAACCGAATACCCATACGCGGCCAGCGCCGTGATGCTGGACGAAGCGAGTCTCGAACAGGGCCGCGCGGAATACCGGCGCAACGTCAGCGCTTACGCGCAGTGCCTGAGCTCGGGGGAGTGGCCCGGCTACCCCGAGGGCATCCAGCCCGTATCCCTGCCCGCATGGGCAATGACAGACATCGATCATTAATCAGACAAGGAGCTTTACACCATGGCTGCAAATCCTACCTCGCTCGCAGAGCTGAAGCAGACCTCCAAGATGGTCGCGCGCGACGCCGGCATCGGCAGTGTGAAGAAATTCTTCGAGAGTCAGCGCGGCGCCATCGCAGCGGTACTGCCCAAGCATGTCAGTGCGGACCGTATGCTCAAGATCGCGCTGGGCGCGCTGCGCACAACCCCCAAGCTCATGAACTGCAGCGTCGAATCGCTCATGGGCGCCGTCGTTCACTGCTCGCAGCTCGGGCTGGAGCCGAACACGCCGCTCGGCCACGCGTACCTGATCCCCTTCGAGAATCGCAGGAAGGGTGTCACCGAAGTGCAGATCGTGCTCGGCTACAAGGGCCTCATTGACCTCGCGCGCCGCTCTGGCCAGATCGTGAGCATCGCCGCGCACGAAGTGTGCGCGAACGACCACTTCGAGTACAGCTACGGGCTGGAAGAGACGCTCGTGCACAAGCCAGCCATGAGCGGACGCGGGCCGGTGATCGCCTTCTATGCGGTCGCCAAGCTCGTGGGCGGCGGGCATGCTTTCGAGGTCATGAGCGCGGACCAGATCAACGAGATCCGCGACGCCAGCCAGAACTACAAGTTCGCCCGCGACAAGTCCAGCACAGTCTGGGGCCAGCACTACGCCGAAATGGGCCGCAAAACAGCGCTGCGCCGCCTGGTGAAATACCTACCGGTGTCCATTGAGCTTGCGCAGGCTGCAGCGCTGGACGAAGTCGGCAGCACCGGCCGCTCTCAGGCGCTGGATAACGTCCTGGAGGGCGACTACATCACGCCGGTAGAGGAAGACGAGGATCAGGCCATCGACCCGGACACCGGCGAAGTCACCACCTCCTCCCGCGAGAAAGCTCAAGGCGAGGCCGGTAAACCGGCGCCACAGGCGGAGCAATCCGACGCGGCACCTACTGCGGATGAGTACACCGATCACGCCAAGGTCCGTCATGCGCTGCGCGTCGCGCAGGACCACGACACGCTGGACGTCGCCGCCGACCTCATCCAGGACACCAACCCGCAGCATCACGCAGCCTTGCAGGAGTATTACCGCCAGCGCCAGGACGAGCTCGACGGCGTGCGCCACGTCCCTCCCGAACAGACCAAACCGCAACCCACCGCCACGGCGGCGCGCAGCCGCCGCCAAGCCGCCAACCTGGAGTAAACGACCATGGCCAAGAAGAAGCCCGAACAACAGCCCGAGCAGCCCAAAGACATCCGCGAAATGACCGCCGACAGCCTGGGGCGCGACTTGCTCTCCGCGCTGGTCCAGGAGATCAAGCTGCTGCCCAAGCCGTGGGCGAGCCTGACCAAATCCAAGCAGGATGACATCATCGACCGGCTGCGCGATCGCGTTGAATACAACGTGAAGATGGCGGTGCACCTGATTGCCAGCAACAACCGCACGACCGTCATCGGCGACCTTGAATCGGTCACCAGTAAGGACGGTATCAAGGCGCAGTTCAAGATAAACCAGAACAGCGAGGGGCGCCACCACCTGTTCGACAGCGTGGGCCATGCGTGCTTGATCGTCGTGGCCGACGCCAGCGAGCACACCGGCGGGATGGATGACGTCCAGGGCGAGAGCGACCAGCGCTCCATGGATCTGGGCAAGGAATACACCGACCAGGATGGCGACGGCATGGACGATGACAGCGATGTCGTGGACGCCGAATTCAAGCCTGCAGCGATCGAGCACCAGCCCCTGCAATCAGAACTGGACCAGGCCTGGGATGACGGCTACGACGCGGCCGAAGAAGGCAAGCCGCAGACTGACTGCCCCGTCATGGCCGGCCCGTTGTGCATTCAGTGGGTCAAGGGCTGGAAGGCCTGGCATGAAGAGAACCCGGGCGAGCAGCAAGACGCCGACGAAACGGAGGGCCAGCAATCATGACCATCATCCGCAAGCTGATCCGCACCGACGGAACCGAGATCCACCTGGAAGGGCCTCACGCCCTGGACGACGTCAAGCTGATGATCGGTGCCGACACCCTCGAGCCCGTCATGCTGCGCCACCTTGGCAACCCGCTGCACGTCATGTTGATCGACGACGCGGGCTACCTGAACGACCTGCCGATCAACCAGAAGGCGACCGAGCTGTATTGGGAGAACTGCCGCCCCGGCACCACGCACGCGATCCGCGGCGACGTAGTCATCGTGCCCGATGGCGACTATGCGGAGATCGCGTCATGAAACTGACCAGCATCAGCATCGACAACCTGCTCGGCGTGACGCACATTGAGACTGCCCTCACAACGCCCGTGACACTATTTGCCGGCGCGAACGCCGCCGGCAAGAGCAGCGTCCGCGAGGCCGTACGCGCCGCCTTCCTCGGCATGCCCGAACGCGTCATTAGAAAAAAGGATCTTGGCCAGCTGGTGCACGCTGGCGAGCAGGCCGGGTCCGTGGCCATCGAGATTGAGGGTGGCGCGACCACCTTCACCGCCCCCGATGGCAAGCAGGAGCTGCGCCACGGCCACACCCAGGCGCAGTGGGAGCCGATGGCTCTCGCCCTGCCCTACTGTCTGGAGCCAGCGTCATTCGCGGCGGCTTCGCCCGACGAACGGCGCCAGCTGCTCTTCGCACTCACGGGTGCTAGCAGCAAGAAGGAAGACATCATCGCGGCCATGCGCGAGCGTGGCTTGACTGACGAAATCATCGACGCCTCTACACCCATGCTGCGCGCCGGCTTCGCAGCTGCCGCGAAGTTCGCCGAGGAGCGCTGTCGCGACGCCAAAGCTTCCTGGAAGGCTGCCACCGGCGAAACGTATGGCCACGTGAAGGCCCAGTCGTGGAAAGCGATCTCGCCTGACGTGGATACCACCGCGATCGAGCAACTCAAGACGCGCGCCGAGATCCTCAAAGGCAAGATTGGTACCGAGCAAACGAAACTGGGCGCCGCCGAGCAGAAACTTAAAAGCTGGCTGGCCGCTGAGGAAAGCCGCGAAGCCGACGGCAAGGCATTCGCCAAACTGGAGAGCCTGCAAGCGAAGCTCGAGCGTGATCAGGACGAGCTGCTCAAGTGGGCTGACCAAGTCAAGATCCTGGAGGGCCAGGCTGGTACGGGCCCGCGTGTGGGGCTTGTGCATGACCTGGCCGCGTGCCTGGATGACGTATACAACCAAGGAAATAACAGCTTCGACATTCCGGCGGCGTTGGACTCCCGCATTCTGGTGGCTCTTGGCCAGTACGAGACCCAGCATGGCTCACTTGACGCCCAGGGTAACCCGGAAGCCGCCGCCAAACTGCCCGAGGCGCGTAAAGCACGTGACCTCATGCAACGCAGTGTGGACAACGACAAACGCGATATCGCTGCCGCCCAGGCCGCTGGCGCCCGCCTGGAGCAGTCGATTGAGCGAGGCAGCGAAAGCGAGGTTGAGTCCGTGCGAACGATCCTGGCCGGGTATCAGCAGGAGCTCGCGCAGGTTAGCGGCGAACTGCAGGCGCTGGTGGCCAATCAACAGGCCGCCGCCCAAGCGCAGCACCGCACCGCCACGGCAGCCGCCGCGCACCAGCAAGCGCTGGACTGGCAGTCAGCGATCGACGCCCTGTCTCCGGCCGGCATCCCCGCCCAGATCCTGGAAAGCGCGCTGGAACCCATGCGCGAGGCGCTGCGCTACGTGTCCGAGGCCCTGTACTGGCCCCACCTCACCATCGACACAGACATGATGATCGCCGCTGGCGAGCGTCCGTACGGCCTGCTGTCCGAGTCCGAGCGCTGGCGCGCCGACGCCATCATTGCACTGGCGCTAGCGTCACTGTCCGGCTTGCGTATGGTGGCACTGGACCGGGTAGACGTCCTGGATCTGCAGGGGCGTGCCGACCTCATCGATGGGCTTGACGCCATGGCTACTGACGGCCAGATCGACACGGCGCTGCTCTTTGGCACATTCAAGTCCGCGCCCAATATGAGCGGCTTTCCCCAAGTCAAGTGCCAATGGCTCGCCGGCGGCGCGATCGCCCAGTCAGAGGCCGTGAAGGAGGCAGCATGAACACCGAAACGCATCCATTCTATGTCGCAACCTACAGCGGGCGCGACTGCTACGAGGTCGCCGCCGAGGATCGCATCCGGCGCGTAAAGCACTTTGACCGCGCGCAATGTCTGGCTGCCCTCGCCCTACCCGACCTCCAAAAAACGGTCGTACGAGCAATCGAACGCCGACTGCGCCAGCTCGAGCGAGGCCTGGCATGACGCGCAAGCCCTGGACGGAGATCGAGGTGAAGATCCTGCGCAAGTTTTACGCAGACAGCCCCACCGAACGGATCGCCCAGGCACTGGGTAGACCGCTCACGCAGGTCTATGCGAAGGCGCGTAGGCTGGGATTGGTCAAGTCGCCAGCGTATCTGGACAGCCCGCATGCATGCCGGCTGCGCCATGGCGACAACCTAGGGGCCGAGTACAGGTTCAAGCCGGGACTGATACCGGCCAACAAGGGTATCCGCCGGCCGGGCTATGCACCTGGTCGTATGGCGCACACCCAGTTCAAGGTAGGACAGAACCCACACAACACCCTTCCAATTGGCGCCTACCGTCTCGACCCCAGCGGGATACTGCAACGCAAGATCAGCAACAACAAGGGCAGCAACAGCATGCGCTGGCGCGGCGTGCATGAGCTCGTCTGGGTCGAAGCCAACGGACCGGTGCCACCTAAACACATCGTCGTTTTCAAGCCTGGCATGCGAACCAACATCCTCGAGCAGATCACTCTAGACCGAGTCGAATGCATCAGCCTGGCCGAAAACATGCGTCGCAACAGCCTGCACCGCTACCCCAAGGAAATTGGCGACGCCATCCGCGCCCGCGCCGTCCTAAACCGGAGAATCAATC
Source organism: Paracandidimonas lactea (assembly GCF_021653995.1). Taxonomy (NCBI): domain Bacteria; kingdom Pseudomonadati; phylum Pseudomonadota; class Betaproteobacteria; order Burkholderiales; family Alcaligenaceae; genus Paracandidimonas; species Paracandidimonas lactea. The sequence continues at coordinate 241,684 of NZ_JAJJOZ010000001.1, read as the reverse complement.
ATGTCGAAAAACATCAGTGATCTGCGCGATGGCCTGTTCGAGGCCATGCAGATGCTCAAGGACGGCAAGCTGACCGTCGAGCAAGCCAAAGCCATCAGCGAAATGAGCCAGGTCGTCATCAACGCGGCCAAGGTCGAGGTTGATTACATCAAAGCCAACAATGGCGGCGAGACGCCATTTCTGGAGGCCGTGGGCAACGACAACCTGCCACCAGGCGTAGTCGGTGTGACGCGCCACCGGATCGCGGGGTGAGCCATGAAAATCGCACTTCTCATTCTGGCCGCTATTGGCATCTTCGCTGCGGGATTCGGCTACGGCTTTCTGTTCCTGCTGTCGATGACAGATCCGGTGGAGTTCCTATGAAGACTCGAAAGAACGGCCTATGTGACCGGCCAATCGTGCGGGCGCTCGCCTGTCCTCCACAAGTTCGGTGGATCGCCGGCGTCAGTGGCCTGATACATCCACGTCCCGCAAGCCGTGCATTTCCATTGAGTATCTCGCTTGACCATATCCTGCTTCGGGATTCCGAAGGCGCTCACGCCCGAAGGAGAAAGTTTGTCATGCGGCGGAGTGCTGGACGGCATTCCGTCCAACTTCAGGCACGAATCGCAAGCGGTCATGGTCATCTCCAATCGTCCGAGGTGATCGTAGCATGACCCTTCCCTACAGCACCGCCACCAGCGGCGAAAAGGCCCTGGGCGAGATCCAGAAACTACTGCGCGGCTTCGGCTGCTCCAAGTTCGGTTCCATGGTCGACGATGCCGCCGGCGAGCTGCTCGTCCAATTCGAGTACCGGGGGCAGATGGTCAGCGTCAAAGCATCGACCAAAGGCTACGCGGCGGCCTGGCTGAAAGAGAACCCGTGGAACTCGCGCCGATCAGGAACCAAGCAGCAATACGAACGCAAGGCGATGGACATTGCCAGCGTGGCCGTGTATTCGATCCTTCGCGACTGGATCAAAGGCCAGATCACTGCGATTGAGACTGGCATTCTGTCTTTCGAAGGTGCGTTTCTCGGCCAGATCTTGCTGCCCAGCGGCAGGACCATTCTCGAACATGCGATCGAAAACATGCTGCTGAGAGCACCTGACCGGGAGGCGCCATGAGCACCCCAGAACTACCACCCCTACCCGAACCGTGCTACCGCGACAAATCGGCGCTCCCGGTCTGGAACGAACCGCGCGTCACGACCTATGCAGCCCAGTGCTACGACGCGGGGTTTCAGGCGGGCTATCAAGCAGGCAAACGTGATGCGCAGGCCGAGTAACGGAGGAAGAAGCAGTATGCTCGTACTATCGCCAGCCGAGCTGGAGAGCGTTACCGGCAAAACACGCAAATCCAGCCAGTGCCACGTATTGGCACAATTGGGTATCCCTTACAAGATCAGGCCCGACGGCACACCGGTTGTGCTGCGAGCAGCTATGGAGGCTTCGTTCGGCCATGCGCCCACGGACAAAGGACCGTCATCTCCCCGCATCCGTGTACCTAAAGCACGGGGCGTACTACTACGTCAAGAATAACCAGTGGCGCCGGCTGGGTGCAGATCTTCACGAGGCGCTGATGGAGTATGCACGCATCGTCGCGCTACCGACCGAAGGCGTTCCAGCCCTGATCGACAAAGCGCTCCCGCAGGTCACCAAGGATGTCGCTGTTTCGACGAAAAAGCAGTACAGCTACTGTGCGGGACTGCTGAAAGAGGTGTTCGCGGAGTTTCGTCCCAATCAGGTCAAGCACGGCGACATCGTGCAGATGATGGATCTATACCTGCACAGCCCAATGACAGCCAACCGTATGCTGACGGTTCTGAAGCTCGTCTACCAATGGGCGCTGGATCGCGAACTGGTGGAGACGAACCCGTGCCTGACGGTCAAACGATTGCCACAGGGCAAGCGCAACCGGCTGATCACGCCTGAAGAGTATCAGCGCATCTACGCCGTCGTGGCGCCCTGGCTGCAGGTTGTGATGGATCTGTGCTATCTGACTGGCCAGCGCATCGGTGACGTGCTCAAGATCGAGCACGCGCACCTACTGGATGAGGGCATCTTTGTCGACCAACAGAAAACCGGCAAGCGCCTCATCGTCGCCTGGACGCCGCAACTGCGCGACGTAGTTGCGCGGGCCAAGGCCCTTGGCACACCAGTGAGGTCCATGAAGTACCTGGTCGCCGGCAGGGCCGGAAAGATGCGATTGCACAGCAACGTGTGGCGCAGCTTCAAGGAGGCCGCACGAAGTGTCGGACTGGGAGACGTGACGTTGCATGACCTGCGCGCTATGTCGGGCACCGATGCGGATCGCCAAGGCAAAGACCCGTCCGCCCTACTCGGCCATACCGACCGCAGAACCACCGAGATTTATCTGCGCGACAAGTCCGCAAAAGTGGTCCAGGGGCCGACCAAGAAGGTTGCCGATGCGACGACAAAAAAGGCTGGATAACCGTTCAGTTTTGGACACAGGGTTTTAGACGTCTATTAGACTGCACAACAAAGACCCGCATAAACACTGGCCAGTATGGGCAGTCATGTATTCGGTCATCCCTTGGCCGCGTTGGGCATTGCGGCGCGTGGAAACTGAAAAACGCATAGCTGCTACTCCGGAAATTACTGGAGTAGCCAGTGTGCTCTGCATCTGCACGTGTTCCAATTCGGAGAATCCGAAATGGATGATTAAGTCCACCCGTCGGGGGCGGTGGTGAAAGGCTCGTCGAATCCCAGCAGCATAGCGTCTGAACCAGACACGCGATGGGCGCTACGCGAGTGATTCGGCATCGGCCCAGGCAGTGAGCGGCGATGCCGGATCACCGGCCACTGGGCAACTGTGGCCGGTGAAAGTGGTCAGGCGGGGTTGCCGACCTTTACGTGCAGCTCGCCCAGGCCGGCAATGGCGCCCACCATGACATCACCCGCCACCACCGGGCCAACGCCCTCGGGCGTGCCGGTAAAGACCAGATCGCCTGCCTGAAGCTCGAACAGACTGGAGAGATAAGAAATGGCTTCGGCGGTGCGCCAGATCATGTCGGACAGATCGCCAGACTGGCGCTGAACACCATTTACCGTCAGGGTGATGGCGCCCGCCTCGAGCTCGCCCGTGGACACGCGAGCATGCAATGGGCCGATCGGCGCGGAATAGTCGAAGGCTTTGCCGACTTCCCAGGGACGGCCCTGCTTTTTTGCTTCGCCCTGCAAGTCGCGACGCGTCATGTCGAGCCCGATCGCATAGCCCCAAATGGCCTCTGCGGCCTGCTCGATCGACAGATCGCGGCCGCCCTTGCCCAGCGCGGCAACCAGCTCGATTTCATAGTGCAGGTTAGCGGTGCGCGGCGGATATGGCATCTGGCCGACTGCGCCATCGGCGACATTGACCAACGCGTCGGCGGGCTTGCAGAAGAAGAATGGATCTTCACGGCCCGTGAAACCCATTTCCTTGGCGTGCTCAGCGTAATTGCGCCCGACACAGTAGACGCGGCGAACCGGAAACACGGCCTGGCTGCCAACGACCGTCAGCACAGGCTGTTGCGGGAACGGAATGACGGTTTCCATTGTCATTCCCCGCCCTTGGCGCAGCGCTCGGCACCATCGACGATCTCTTTGCGGGCGGCTTCAGGACCTTCCCAGCCCTGTACCTTGACCCATTTTCCTTTCTCGAGATCCTTGTAGTGCTCGAAAAAATGCTGAATACGCTTGAGCTCGAGCTCGGGCACATCCTGCACTGTCTTGATGACGCTATACGGCGGATAGAGCTTGTCGGCGGGCACCGCCAGCAGCTTGGCGTCGAGCCCCGCCTCATCTTCCATCTTGAGCACGCCGATGGCCCGGGCGCGGATCACCGCACCGGCTTGGATGGCGAAAGGCGTCAGCACCAACACATCGACCGGATCGCCGTCTTCCGACAGTGTCTGTGGAATATAGCCATAGTTGCAGGGATAGTGCATGGCCGTCAGCATGAAGCGGTCGACGAATACGGCGCCGCTCTCTTTGTCGACCTCGTACTTGACTGGGTCGGCGTTCATGGGGATTTCGATGACGACGTTGAATTCATCCGGCAGATTATCGCCGGGCGGTACACGATCTAAACTCATGCTGGTCTTGCCTTGTGAGGTAGGAAGGTTCAGTAAGGAAAAACAGAATCTGCGAATAAGGCGCAATGCAATCAACGGATGTATGCGTTCGCTAAAGCGTCAATCGCGCCGCCGGTTGCGCCCCGCAAGGTCGGGCGCCTCGGACAAGTCTACCCCTGGTATGGGAGCACTGTCGAAGTACTCGTCCAGCCCGCTATTGTCGCCTTGCGGCGCCGGTGCGCCCGAAGACGCGGAGGCCGTGGCCGCCGACCCGGGGAGCGGCGGCTCCGCCGGCTGTACAGCGGCATAATCGCTATCGAAGAAATCAGCGGCACTGGCCGCAACCGGCACATGTACATCCTGAGTGACGGAAGGCGATTGCAAGGGATCTGCATCGACGAGCAGCGGATCGTTGTGCGTATCGGCCGCCGGCAAGGCACGGTGGATGTCGGGCAGTACCGGCAACGCGCCTGCCACGCCCGCTGCGCGGCGCCAATGCTTCATGGCATCGCCGGTTCGACCCAAGCGATCATACAAGCTGCCCAACAGAGAATGGATACGCATGTCACTGCGCAGCTTCATGCTGCGAAGCAGGTAATGCTCGCCCTGCCCCCAGAGCTCGCCTGTCAGGCACAGCTTGCCCAGGGCGGCCAACAGCGCGGGATCGTCGGGATGGGATTTGAGCCAGCTTTCGGCCTTGCTGAGGCGGCGGGCAACATGCTCCTGCGGACATTGCGCATAGGCATTGAGGACACGGGCATCCAGTTTGACCGCGAGCGCTGCCTCGAGAATACGTGCCGCTTCATCGTGGTTGCCGGCGCCCGACTGAATTGCCGCCCCCGCAAGCGCGATGTCTGGCAAGGTGCGCTCATCTGCCTTGAGGTCACCCCATGTGCTCTTGAATTGCTCAAGCCCGCCTGCCTGCAGGCGGGCAGCCGCCGACAGCTCGATCAGTTGCCGCGCCTCGGTCTTGTCCAGCGCCCCGCGGCGCAGCAACACACGAGTCAGGTCGTAGATGCGGTCATAGTTTTGAAGCTGGCGATGCGCGCGCAACAGCAAGCCGGTGGACTGCAAATGCAGCGAGCTGGCATCCTGCAGGGGTTTGAGCAGTTGGAGGGCGTCGTTGGGTCTGTTCTGGTCGAGGTAAAGCTCGGCGGCGACGATGCTCGTGGCCTCGCGCAGATGCAAGTCGTTCTTTGCGCTGGAAGTGGCCAACGCAAGCGCTTCGTCGCGCTTTGCGAATTCGCCCATATGATGCGCCGCGCGCGCTGAAGCCAGGGCGGCCAATACACGACGTCCGCCGGAACGGGTGCGCCCGATGAGGCGCGACAAGTCTTTGTCGGCGTCGGCGTAGCGACCCTCCAACACCTTGATCCAACCACTTTCCAGCAGTTCATGGTCACGCTTCTCGGCACGCAGCGAACGCCAGGAGCGGAAGCGCTCTGGGCCGCCTATTATCCAGGCGAGCACCCTGAGCAGGATATACAGCACAACGAAGCCTGCCACCAGCAGCAGTACCGCCAGGGTAAGGGAAAGCTCGATCCGCCACGGCTGGGCAATGATGAGCACGTTGCCGCTGTGCTCGCGCAGCACCAGCGCAAGCGCGACTGCGGCAACAAAAACGAGGAGCGTCCAGAACCAAGTCTTCATGACAACACCTCAACCCAGGTTAGGCTGCAACGGTGCGCCAGCCGCCTGGCCACCCGTGCCGGCTGAAGGCACGGCGGGAGGCGGCGTATCGGGCGCCGGTGCACTCGAGCCACTCGGGGTGACGGGCGTATCAGGAACAGCCGGCGTGGCGGATCCAGCGGGCTTGTCGCTGGCATCGGGAGGCTGCTGCCCAGGCTGCTCACCGGCACCCTCGTGCGTGCCATCCCGGGCCTCGTCGCGCTGGTGTTCTGCACGCAAGGCTTCGATGGCTCGCAGGCTGTTGTCCACCGTGGGCAGCCTGACGTCGATGGGGGTATCGGCGAACTGCCTCGCCAGTTTGAGCGCTTGACGGGTTTTTGCCGACTGGGGATCGAAGCGGCGCTCTATCGCCTCGAGCAGAGCGCGCGTTTCAGAAGCCCAGATGCCTGGTTGGTGCATCATGATCGCCAACTGCGCCGTCATGATGCGCAGACGCAGACTTTCGCGGAAACGACGCGCCTGATCGGGCGACATAAGCAAGGCGGCTGTGTCGTCCACACGACGCACATTGATGAAAGCACCCAGGTCCTGGCGCACGGCCCCCCATGCGGACTGCACCCAGCCTTTGGCGGCGCCGGCGCTGCGCGCCCACCACGATGCATCGGCGTCCGAGGGCTCAGGTGTGCCCGCTTGCGCTGGTGCCGCGCTTTTGGCTGCGGGCGCAGCCGTAGCAGCGGGCGCGGCATCATCGGGCACGATGAGTGGTGCGTCGCCAAGCAGATTGGCCAATTCGTCGAGCTGTGAAGAAAGCAGCGCGACGTCAATGGTAGAAGCGGCACGCAGACGATCCAGATCGCCGTTGATGGTCTGTTGCAAGGAAGCCAAGCCAGGGCGGTTGGCGCGAGCCAACTGGGCCTGGGCAGTTTCGAGCGAGATGATCGCATTGGCGACGTTGCCGCCAAGCTGCAATTGCTGTTGGGCAATCGTGACCAGGTGATCAACATCGTTGAGCAGCACAAGCTCGGAACCGCTGTCGGTGATCAACTGGAAGGCCTGTTGCAGGCCATCGAGTTCGGTGCGCGTATCGGCGAGCTCGGATTCGAGCGCCTGGACACGCTGCGCCTGTTCGTCGGCCTGCTGTCGTGCCTGGCGGGCGAGTGCGTCGGCTTCGCGAGAGAAATCGGCGCTGCTGGCGGCCTGCTGCTGCAATTGGGCAGCGATACCTTCGAAACGCCGCTGTTGATACCACAAGGCCGCCGCCAGAACCAGTGCCACAACGACCGCCACGATCAGGGCGGGCCCTGCCAGGCCGCCGCGCCTGACGCCACGAGCGGACTTGCCTGCTGGCACAGCGCCCGGGGCGGGACGTGAGCCCGAATCAGCCTTGGGGACGGCGGAAGTGGACGCCGCCTTCGAATCTTGCGGGAGTTCGGTGTGTTTTTCTGTCATGGCGCGATTGTAATCCCTAGGAGCCTGACGGGCCGGATGCCATCTGCAACAAAGCGCGATAGACGGATTCTTCGCCCGGTTGGCATAGTTGTACCATTGGCGGCTGCCCGTTGCCAGAAACCGCAAGCACCGATTGTAAGCGCTCTGCGATACGTGGATGGATGGCCAGGAAACAGGCTTGCCGCCAGCGCGTAAGCAGGCCGAAGGCTGCTATGTTGGCGCATACGGCATCGACCCCTTCGCTACTGGTCAACAGCGTGATGCATCGATGGCCGGGCATCAGCGCGCTGCCCAACCATGCCTGCTCGCGCTCACCCCACACAGCCGCCTCACGCCGGTAGAGTGCCATGCGTTCAACCTGCACACCGGCGCCCGTCAGTTGTTCGCCCAACCATTCGCGCCCGGTTTCCCCGCGCACAATCAGTGCCTGACGCACATTGCCCAAGCGGGCGGCGAGCAGTGGCCACAAGGACTCGGAGTCGTGAGAGGAATCGGGCGCGCGGGAATAAAGGATGGCATCTTCGGGGACTCGACCGCTGCCGCGCAGGGCAGCCGCGGTTTCGGCGCCGACTGCGGCAGCCAGTTGGCCCGCCGGCCAGCGAAACGCCCCCTGCCCGCCCAGAGCCTGATCCATCGCCCGAAAGTAGGCGCGAACCGCAGTACCGCTGACGAAGACTGCCAGCTGGGCCGCCCGCGCCTGCCGAACCGCCTGCATGGTGACGGCCAATGGTGTGATGACGAGCGCTGGCGCCTGCATGACGCACAGGCCGGCATCGCCTAGCCTGCCCGCCAACGCAGCGTTCTTGCCCTGGGGGCGAGTAAGTAGAACGAACGCGCGCGTAAGCTGCATATGCCTGGGGCGCGGCCCCTCAGGCGTGCGGGCTGGCAGCCGCCAGCCGTGCAAGAATTGCATCGGCACCCTGGCCCAGCAGGGCTTGGGCTGCCTGCTGACCCAGCGATTCAGCCTGCGCAACGCTGCCGCTCGCCTCGGCGCTGAGCAACCGGGATCCGTCGGGTTCGGCCACCAGTGCGCGCACAAAAAGGGTTTGCCCCCGCAACTGCGCATAAGCCGCCAGCGGAACCTGGCAGGAACCGCCAAGCGTGCGCGAGACCGCACGCTCGGCCAATGCGCAGGCCGTCGTGGCGGGATCACCCAGGGGCGCCAGCCAGGCATGCAGGTCAGCCCGCGAAGCCAGGGTTTCGATCCCAAGTGCACCCTGCCCTGCAGCGGGCAGGCTGAGCTCGGGTTCGATCAGGCCGCGGATACGATCCTGCAGCCCCAACCGACGCAGGCCGGCGGCGGCCAGGATGATGGCGGCATAATCGCCACGATCGAGCTTTCCCAGCCGTGTGTCGAGATTGCCGCGCAGCGCCTGTACGGCAAGGTGCGGATAACGGCGGCGCAGCTGCGCCTCGCGGCGCAGGCTGGAAGTACCCACGACGGCACCAGCGGGCAATTCGTCGAGCGAAGCATAGTCGTTGGAGACGAAGGCATCGCGCGGATCATCGCGCTCCATGATGACAGGCAGGGCAAACGGCAGTGTCAGGTCTACAGGCACATCCTTGAGCGAATGCACGGCGAGATCAGCCCGTCCATCGAGCAAGGCGGTTTCAAGCTCTTTGACGAACAGCCCTTTTCCGCCTACCTTGGCCAGGCTGCGATCCAGAATTTGATCGCCGCGCGTGGTCATGGTCAGCAGGCTGACTTCGCAAGCGGGATACAGCGCGCGCAAGCGATCGCGCACATGTTCGGCCTGCCACAGGGCAAGCCGGCTGGCGCGCGTGGCAATGACCAGCCGTTCGGGAGCTAAAGCTTGAGCCACCATCGCCTCAGATGAAGTAGTTGATGACGACGGCGGCGATGATGCCGATCAGAGCAAGAATGCCCAGGCCTTGCAGCAGAGACAGGCCGGATTCGAAATGCTTTTTGCCAGCGGACGATTTGAACAAACTCATGTTGATTCCTTGGGGCCTTTGCGGCTTGATATCCATTTGCCGACCGCGATCACAAACAGCGCGCCTGCAATATGGGCAGTATAGGAAACAGCCAGGCTGGGCTCCCCAAAACGATTGAAAACGAAGACATCGGTGACCAGCATGCCGCCGGCAATCCAGCCCAACAGGCCAGCGCCGAAGGTAACAACCAGTGGAAAGCGGTCGATCAGCTTGAGCACCAGTGTGCTGCCCCAGATGATAATAGGCACGCTGACCAGCAGGCCGAATATGACATAGTACAACTGATGATCCAGATGGGTACTCTGGGCAGCGCCCGCAATGGCGATCACGTTGTCCAGACTCATGACAAAGTCGGCGATGATAATGGTTTTGACGGCGCTCCATACCGAGCTGCCGCTCTTGATATTGCCGTGGGCGTCTTCCTCAGGCACAAGCAGCTTGATACCTATCCACAGCAGCAGTGCACCTCCGACAATCTTGAGGAAAGGGATATCGAGCAAGGTGAGTGCGAAGGCGATCAGGACAACGCGCAGTACGATGGCCCCCGCCGTACCCCAGAGTATGCCCTGCATACGCTTGCTGTGTTGTAGGTTTCGACACGCCAGCGCAATCACCACGGCGTTGTCACCCCCCAGCAGGATGTCGATGAGAATGATCTGGAATACAGCGCCCCAATGCAGGGAATCTAGAAAGGCTAACATTAGTTGTCCCGTTGAGCAGTGCTGGCCTGCACGGCTGGCAGGCCTGGCCGCGTGAAATAAATTAACCCCGGCGCAGCCCTGCGCCGGGGTGGCAGCATATAGCCGGGACTATTTTAGTTCAGCTTGACTTCAGCCGGCAGCCCGCAGGCGCAAAACCTTACCGGTGGCAAGGACAATAACTGCCCCCGCCACGCCGATGAATACCGCAAACTGGTGCACCGACGTATGCAGCTGCTGCGCCGCACCATCTATTGTGTTCACCATCGCCGGATCGCTCACGAGCATTTCGCCCGCAATATAGCCCAGCAGCGCCGCTCCCAGCCAGACAATGACCGGCAAGCGTTCGATGACCTTGAGCAGTAATGTGCTCCCGAAGATCACCAACGGGATGCTGATTGCAAGACCAAAGATCAGCAGCACAAAATCACCATGCGCCGCCGCCGCGACGGCCACGACGTTGTCCAGGCTCATGACGAGATCCGCTAGCAGTATCGTGCGTATGGCGGCCATCAGGCTGCCATGTTCGCGTACGCCGTCTTCGGCGTCGTCGCTCGGGCGCAAGAGGCTTATGCCTATACAAAGCAGCAGCAGGCCGCCCACAACTTTGAGCCAGGGCAGGAGCAGCAGCTTGGCCGCCACAATGGTGAGGATAATGCGCAGCACAATGGCGCCCGTAGAACCAAAACCAATGGCCATGCGCTGTTGATTGGGGGGAAGCGAGCGTGCCGCAAGGGCGATGACGACGGCGTTGTCGCCAGAGAGCAGGATATTGACCCAGATGATTTCAAGCAGGGCCAACCAGAACTGAGTGGAACCGACATCCATGTTTCATGTGTCCTAAGATGAAGATCCCCCTTCATTAAAGGCAATGAAAAGCCTGTGGCGGCGCCCCGCTACAGGGCAGGCGCCACCACAGGATGCTGCAGGTGTTGCGTGTATCGGGGTACGGCCGATGCCGAGCTTTCCGCCCCCGATATTATGTGTTTGCCGGTACGCGCACGGCGCCCCGGCAGTACCAATGACTACAGCACCGACTTAAGCAGGCGGCCCATTTCGGAAGGATCGCGCGTGGTGCGGATACCGCATTCTTCCATGATCTTCAGCTTGGCGTCAGCCGTGTCGTCGCCGCCCGAGATCAAGGCACCGGCGTGGCCCATGCGCTTGCCGGCCGGCGCCGTAACACCTGCGATGAAGCCGACCACTGGCTTCTTCATGTTGTCTTTGGCCCAGCGTGCCGCCTCGACTTCGTCGGGCCCGCCGATTTCGCCGATCATCACGACAGCGTCGGTGTCGGGATCATCGTTGAACAACTTGAGCACATCAATGTGCTTCAGGCCGTTGATGGGATCGCCGCCAATACCAACTGCGGTTGACTGGCCCAGGCCCAGCTCGGTGAGCTGCGCCACGGCTTCGTATGTGAGGGTGCCCGAACGACTGACCACGCCAATGCGACCCTTCTTGGAGATGTGGCCAGGCATGATGCCAATCTTGAGCTCGTCGGGCGTGATAAGCCCAGGGCAGTTGGGACCCAGCAGCAGAGTTTTCTTGTTTTCGTCGCGCATGCGGTTGCGTACTTCCAGCATGTCACGTACAGGGATGCCTTCGGTGATGCAAATGACCAGGTCCAGGTCGGCGTCGACGGCCTCCCAGATGGCGGCGGCAGCGCCCGCGGGCGGCACGTAGATCACCGAAACGGTTGCGCCAGTGGCTTCCTTGGCTTCTTTCACGCTGGCGTAGATGGGCACGCCTTCGAAGTTTTCGCCTGCTTTCTTGGGATGCACGCCGGCGACGAACTGGTTTCTGCCGTTGGCGTATTCGCGGCACATGTGGGTGTGGAACTGGCCGGTCTTGCCGGTAATACCCTGCGTGATGACTTTGGTGTCTTTGTTGATCAGAATCGACATTTACAAATCCTCAGAATTCTTATTTGGCGGCGGCAACGACCTTGGTGGCCGCTTCGGCCATGGTGTCGGCGCTGATGATGGGCAGGCCGGATTCCGCCAGCAGCTTCTTGCCCAGCTCTTCGTTGGTGCCCTTCATGCGCACGACCAGAGGAACGGTAAGGTTCACGGCCTTGCATGCGGCGATGACGCCTTCGGCAATGACGTCGCAACGCATAATGCCGCCGAAGATGTTAACCAAGATAGCCTTGACGCCCTTGTTGGCCAGCATGATCTTGAAAGCTTCGGTGACCTTCTCAGCCGTCGCACCGCCGCCGACATCCAGGAAGTTGGCCGGCTCGCCGCCGAACAGCTTGATGGTATCCATGGTAGCCATGGCCAGACCGGCGCCGTTCACCAGGCAGCCGATGTTGCCGTCGAGCTGGATGTATGCCAGGCCGAACTTGCTGGCTTCGACTTCGGATGGGTCTTCTTCGGCCAGGTCGCGGTACTCGACGATCTCGGGGTGACGATACAGGGCGTTGGAGTCGAAGTTGAACTTGGCGTCCAGGGCGATGATGTCGCCCGAACCCGTGAGGATGAGCGGGTTGATTTCGGCTAAGGACGCATCAGTGTCCCAGTAAGCCTTGTACAACTTCTGGAATTCGGCGCCAGCCTTGGCAACCGAAGCTTCGGGCACGCCAATGCCGCGAGCCAACTGGGCAGCCTCGGCGTCGGTGAGGCCAGTCTTGGGATCGACAAATACCTTCAGGATTTTCTCGGGCGATTCTTCGGCAACCACTTCGATTTCCATGCCGCCTTCGCTCGATGCCATGACGCACACACGCTGCGAAGCGCGGTCGGTCACGATACCCACGTAGTATTCCTTCTTGATGTCGGCGCCTTCTTCGATCAACAGGCGGCCCACCTTCTGGCCTTCCGGACCGGTCTGGTGCGTGATCAGCTGCATGCCGAGGATCTCGGAGGAAAGCTGACGGACTTCGTCGATGGAACGAGCCAGCTTCACGCCGCCGCCCTTGCCGCGGCCGCCCGCGTGAATCTGGGCCTTCACCACCCACACTGGGCCGCCCAGCTTCTCCGCCGCGGCGACTGCTTCTTCGACCGAAAAAGCAGGAATCCCGCGCGGCACGGTGACGCCAAACTTCTTCAGCAGTTCCTTGCCTTGATACTCGTGAATTTTCATTTGTTACCTGTCAGAACGTGGAAATTACGGAAAACGCGCCTATGCCGGATCACAGCAAGGCGCGTGGTTGGATGTTGCCTACTCGCATTTTGTTTCTGCCGCCGGAGTGACATACCACTTGGGGTAATACTGCCTTACCACCTCACCTTCGACGCTTAGCGCATGGCAACCGTCGAGCTGGAACGGGCGCCGGGCGTCAGGCCTTTGGGCTTCCTGGCGGCGCCGGTTGGCCATGGTCTGTACCGCCGCGGTGGGCAGCACATACGTCAGCTCGCTCATGTGTGTACAGCCGGCTACCCTGCCGAAACGCGCCTTGACCGCATCGCGGAAGTTGCGCAGCAGGTTCATACCAATGAGATCATGGTAATCCGGCTCGATGGCCATGCAGTGCGGCCCATAGGGGGCGGCATCATAAGCCGCGGCGGCATCGACGATCGTGAAGTTCTCATCGATCGTGATGCGCAGATGCATGTGGTGGATGGGGTCGCCGGCGCGATGCGTCGCGCCGCCCCGGAGCGGGAAGTCGTATGCCTTGACGTCGATGAGTTCAGCCTCGAGATCCCAGAGGCCGTCCGCCCGGGCGAACGAATTCACGCGGATGGATCGCGAATGGAGAGGCTCGCGTGCGGTCTCGGAGGGGGGCAGCGGCATTTACAAAACAACACTTCACAAGTGCAAACCTGCTAAGTATAACGCAGTGTCTTTGCCGCTTCGACCATCGCGGTGAGCGCAGCCTCGGTTTCGGGCCAGGCACGTGTTTTCAGGCCACAATCCGGGTTGACCCAGAGGCGTTCGGCGGGCAGCCTTGTCGCCGCCTTGCGCATAAGATCGACCATCCAGTCCAGCCGCGGCACATTGGGCGAATGTATGTCATAGACACCGGGCCCGATATCGTTCGGGTAGTGGAAATCTTCGAAGGCGCCCAGCAGTTCCATGTTGGAGCGCGACGTCTCGATTGTAATGACGTCGGCATCCATCGCCGCGATGGACGCAATGATGTCATTGAACTCGGAATAGCACATATGGGTATGGATCTGTGTATCGTCCTTGACGCCGCCGGTGGACAGGCGGAAGCAGTCGACAGCCCAGTCCAGATAAGATTGCCAATCGTCACGGCGCAGCGGCAGCCCCTCGCGGAAAGCCGGCTCATCGATCTGGATGACACCGATGCCCGCCGCCTCGAGATCTTGCACCTCATCACGCAGCACCAGCGCCAATTGGCGGCACGTGGTTGCACGCGGCTGGTCGTCGCGCACAAACGACCACTGCAGAATCGTGACTGGCCCGGTCAGCATGCCCTTGACCGGTCGTTGCGTGAGCGACTGGGCATAGGCAGACCAGCCGACTGTCATGGGCGCGGGACGCGCCACATCGCCGAAGATCACTGGCGGCTTTACGCAGCGCGAGCCATAGCTTTGCACCCAACCATTTTGCGTGAACGCGAAACCGCCAAGCAGTTCGCCAAAGTACTCGACCATGTCGTTGCGCTCGGGTTCACCATGAACCAACACATCAAGACCGATTTTTTCCTGGAAACGGATGACTAGCTCGATTTCTTCGCGCATCGCTTTTTCGTACGCGCCATCATTGATGGCACCCTGCTTCCAGTCGCGTCGCGCCTTTCGGATTTCAGTGGTTTGCGGGAAGGATCCAATCGTAGTGGTTGGGAATGCAGGCAGCCCCAGCTTGCGCTGCTGCTGCGCGATGCGGCCCGCGAAGGGGGGGCGCTCACGCGACAAGGCGTCGGATTGCGCCATGCGCTCCTGGACAGTTTTGTTATGGATACGCGGTGATGCTGCGCGGGCTGCCAGCGCATCGCGCTGCCCCTGCAAGGCCTGCTGAACTTGCTGATCAGTGTCGCCGGCCGCGAGCGCGGCGAGCAGCCGAAGCTCATCCAGTTTCTGGACGGCGAACGACAGCCAGCTCTTGAGTTCGGGATCAAGGGCGGTTTCGTGCTGGAGATCAACCGGCACATGCAACAGGGAGCAGGACGGCGCGAGCCAGAGCCTGTCCCCATGACGCGACAGGGCGTCGCCGGCAATCCGCGCGGCGCGATCCAGATCGGTACGCCAGATGTTGCGGCCGTCGATGAGCCCCAGCGAGAGTACCTGCTCGCGCTCGATAACATCGAGAACCTGGTCAAGTTGGCCGGCACCACGCACCAGGTCAATATGCACGCCATCGACCGGCAAACCGCGCAATACGCTGGCGTTATCGCCGAGCGGGCCGAAGTATGTAGCCAGCAGAATGCGCGGACGCAGCCCTTGGCCGCCAGCCAGGGTTGTGTAGACGCGGGCATATGCTTCGCGCCAGGCGTCGGGCAGATCGAGCGCAAGAATGGGCTCGTCGATCTGCAGCCACTGCACGCCTAATGCATGCAGTGTTGCCAACACCTCGGCATAGACAGGCAAAAGCGCATCGAGCAATGCCAGCTTGGCGCTGTCTCCAGGCCCGCCGGTGTAGGCATCGCCCTTGCCCAGCCAAAGCCAGGTCAAGGGGCCCGGAATCACCGGCTTGGGGCTGTGGCCAGCTGCCTGCGCCTCACGCACTTGGTCGAACAGATAGCTGCGTGCGATGCGGTAGGACTGGCCTGGCGTGAGTTCGGGGACGATGTAGTGGTAGTTAGTGTCGAACCATTTGGTCATTTCGCAGGCGGGCGCCGGCCTGCCTGTGGGCGCCCTGCCCCGCCCCATGCGAAACAACGTGTCCAGCCCTACAGACTCGCCATCCGGCTGGCCGAAACGCGCAGGCACCGCACCCAGCAGAGTCGTCCATTCAAGAATATGGTCGTACCAGGCAAAATCGCCCACCGGCACATAGGCCAGGCCCGCCTCGGCCTGCAACGCCCAGTGATGGGCGCGCAATGCGCGGCCTTCGGCCTCCAGGGCTTCGAGTGTGCGCTCCCCCGCCCAATACGCTTCGAGCGCGCGCTTGAGCTCACGCTGCGCACCAATGCGTGGAAAACCAAGATTATGAGTGGTAATCATGAAAAACCCTTGCTGAATGAATTTGTTTTGCGAAGAACATCATTGTGCCGGCTGCTTTATTTGAATCAAAATCAAATCCAACATTCTTACAATGAATGAATTTCATATAAAATACCTGTCATATCACTCGGCTGAGTTTCCGTTCGCCGGAAGCGGCGTTGGCATAGCTGCATTGGCACATAGCAGTATCCGCGCCAGCGCAGCGCTATGCTGTCCCTCCAGGGCCGGCTCCCTGCATCTCGCCTGCACCGGCGGATAACCGACGGATGCTATCGATACGCTTCCCCTTCCAACGCTGTTTCTTCTGTTGACCAATGCTTGAAATACGCCATCTCGAAACACTGGCCGCCATCCGCGACGGAGGCAGTTTGCAGGAAGCCGCAGAGCGGCTGCATGTGACGCAATCCGCCCTGTCGCATCAACTGCGTGATCTCGAAGTACGGCTGAAAACGCCCCTACTGAACCGTCGCACCCGCCCTGCGCGGCTGACGACCGCAGGTTTGCGCATCCTGGCGGTGGCTGATGACGTGTTACCGCGAATCAGAGCGGTAGAGCGCGAGTTGCAGCGACTCGCCGCTGGACGCAGCGGCCGTTTGCATCTGGCGATTGACTGTCACTCGTGCTTTCAGTGGCTGATGCCAGCACTGGACGCATTTCGCCACGACTGGCCTGAAGTTGAGCTGGACTTGTCGGCGGCGTTTTCTTTTGCCCCGCTGCCTGCGCTGCTGCGCGGCGACCTCGATGTGGTGGTGACCTCGGACCCCCAACCCATGGAAGCGGTGGAATACCTGCCGCTGTTTCGCTACGAACTGGTACTGGCTGTAGCGGCGGGCAACCCGCTGTCACAGTATCGGTACATCGAGCCTCAGCAGCTTGCCGACCAGATGCTGATCACTTACCCGGTAGACCGCCAGCGCATGGATGTGTTTACCGTGTTCCTTGACCCAGCCGGCGTTGAGCCCGCCGCCATACGCAAGGCGGAGCTAACCCCCATGATCGTACAGTTGGTGGCCAGCCAACGCGGCGTGGCCGCCTTGCCCAACTGGGCACTTACCGAGTACTTGGGCCAAGACTGGCTGCGCACCTGTCGTCTGGGAGAGCAAGGGGTGTGGCGCACGCTCTATGCCGCAACGCGTATCGAAGATGCGCAATCGGATTACGTGCAGGCATTCGTGAAGCAGGCACGCGACACATGCTTCAAGACGCTGAATGGGATCAAAGCCGCCCGTTGAACAACACGCCCGCGCGGGTGGGTCAGTCGCCGTAGGGCACATCACCCAGAAGGCGGCGAACGATATCGACCGGAAAGCCACGGGACGCAAGAAAACGATACTGGCGCGCGTAGTCTTTAGCATTGGCGGGCCGCTGGCCAAACTTTTTTTGCCAGACATCGCGGGCACGCTGGCATTCTGAATCGCGCAGAGTATCGCCAACCTCGGCCAGCGTGTCGTCGGCCACGCCATGCTGGCGTAGTTCTTGTAGAACACGGCGAGCGCCCAAACGGCCCGCGCGACGATGCACCAGGCTTTGTGCAAAGCGCGTATCGGACAGCCAGCCTTCGCGCTCGAGTTCATCGAGCACGCGTTTTAGTGCTTCGGGATCGTCGGCGTCGATATACGGCGCGAGCTTGCGCTGCAATTCGAGGCGCGAGTGCTCGCGCCGGGAAAGATAGCCAATGGCGCGCCCTTTCAGGCTAATGCCGGCACGCCTGCTTGCCCTTGCATCTGGCTCTTGCTGCGTTTGCGGCTGTTGCGATCGTTGCCGCTCTTGCAACTGCGGGGACTGCTGCCCCCGCTGCGGTTGCTGCGATTGGGCGGCACCGCGAGCAACAGCTTGGATACTGCGTACACCGGTGACGGGCGCCACCGGTTTTGGCGCCATGGTTTCGAAATCGTCGTCGGAACCCGGACACATGGCGACCGCCCCAGCCGGTATCAGTCTTCAGCCCCGGCTTCGCTGGTGGCCGACACTGGTTTGGCCAAAGGCTTGACCAAAGGCGCCGCCAGCGGTGCAACACCAAGCTGATCGCGCACGCGGTTTTCGATTTCGAAGGCGAGCTCTGGGCGCTCTTTGAGATACTCGCGCACGTTGTCCTTGCCTTGACCAATACGCGTACCGTTGTAGCTGAACCAGGCCCCCGCCTTGTCGACAATGCCAGCCTGCACGCCCAGATCGATGATTTCGCCTTCGCGCGAAATGCCGGCGCCGTACATGATGTCGAACTCTGCTTGCTTGAAGGGTGGCGCGACCTTGTTCTTGACAACCTTGACGCGGGTTTCGTTGCCGACGATCTCATCGCCCTTCTTGATGGCGCCGATACGGCGGATGTCGAGACGCACGGAGGAGTAGAACTTGAGCGCGTTGCCGCCGGTGGTGGTTTCGGGGTTGCCGAACATGACGCCGATCTTCATGCGGATCTGGTTGATGAAGATGACCATGCAATTGGCGCGCTTGATGGTGGCGGTGAGTTTGCGCAGCGCCTGGCTCATGAGCCGGGCCTGCAAGCCCGGCAGGGAGTCGCCCATGTCGCCTTCGATTTCGGCCTTGGGAACCAGGGCGGCGACGGAGTCGACCACGATGAGATCGACGGAACCCGAGCGCACCAGCGCGTCGGTGATTTCGAGGGCCTGTTCGCCGGTATCGGGCTGGGAAATAAGCAGATCGGACAGATTGACGCCAAGCTTGTTGGCGTACTGGACGTCGAGCGCATGCTCGGCGTCGATGAAGGCGCACGTGCCGCCTATCTTCTGCATTTCGGCAATGACCTGCAGCGTGAGCGTAGTTTTGCCCGAGGATTCAGGGCCATAGATTTCGATGACGCGCCCGCGCGGTAAACCGCCTACGCCCAGGGCGATATCCAGCCCGAGCGAGCCAGTGGAAACCACCTGGATGTCGTGCTCGACCGAGTCGTCGCCATAACGCATGACCGACCCCTTACCGAACTGCTTTTCGATCTGGGATAGGGCTGCGGCGAGCGCCTTGCTGCGTTCGCTGGCGGCTTTGCTGTTTTTGTCGTCCATAGGATCCTTGGCTAAAGAGGCATAAATACTGGAGGAGCGCCGCCGCATGCGGCGCCCGATAACTGAGTGGAACGGGTTGCTCGACGCAGCGCCAACGAGAAGCTTTACCTGTTGGCTGCCCACTGGGCACACAGAATAGAACAATTATTGCATCAGATTGTACTGTATGTATAGACAGATATCCATCGTTATCCCTGACTGGCTCGCCAGCGGCATACGTGCCAGAATGAGGCAAACCCTTCCGCCGATGCGTGCACACCTGCGGAGGGCTGTTTCCGACTGCGAGGGCCACGCCCTGACATGCCATGCGCATCCTGATTGCAGAAGACGACAGTATCCTGGCCGACGGGCTTTCGCGCTCGCTGCGCTACGACGGCTACACGGTGGATGTGGTCAACGACGGCCGCAGCGCCGATTCTGCCCTGCAGTTGCAGGCCTTCGACCTGCTGATTCTTGACCTGGACCTTCCTCGGATGCATGGCTTGGCCGTGCTGCGCCAGCTTCGCCTTCGCAACACGCCGATTCCGGTACTCATTCTAACGGCCGCCGACGCGGTGGAGCAACGGGTAACGGGCCTGGACCTTGGTGCCGACGACTACATGGCGAAACCTTTCGCGCTGACCGAACTCGAGGCCCGTGTGCGCGCGCTTACTCGGCGCAGCGCGGGGCGCGCGGGCACGGTGCTGGTGCACAAGGGTCTGGCCTTCGACCTGAATGGCCGCATGGCCAGCATCAACGGCCAGCCGCTGGAGCTTTCGGCCCGGGAAACCGGGCTGCTGGAGATCCTGCTCTCGCGTTGCGGGCGCATGATCAGCAAGAATCAATTCGTTGACCTGCTGTGCGAATGGGACGAAGAGGTCACACCCAATGCCATCGAAGTGTATGTGCACCGTCTGCGCAAAAAAATCGAGCCCAGCGGCGCCCGCATCGTGACGGTGCGTGGCCTGGGCTACTACCTAGAACCCGAACACTGTACCGCCACACCGGTACAGTGACCGTCGCCGCGCATGCTGATCGATCCTGACATTCTCGAACGCACCGAAGACCAGGCTGCGGCAAGACGGCGCTGGTTCAGCGGGCCAAGGCGACGGACCCACCGCTCGCTGCTCAACAAAATCATCGTTTGGATGTTCGGCCCTTTGTTCCTGCTCTGGAGCATCGGCCTGGTGATTACCTACTTCATCGCCCAGAACATCGCCAACGCGCCCTACGACCGCACGCTATCTGACCACCTGCGCATGCTGCGGCATGAAGTCGAACGCCAGGCCATTCTGAACGGGCTGCGCCTGCCGCCTTCGGCCATCACCATCCTGCAGGGGGACACCGAACACATCATCCGCTGGGAGATCCGCGATGCGAATGGGCACTCTCTGGGCGGCAACAGCGACATCCCGCTGCCTGACAACTGGACCTACGACGAAGACCGGATCCAACTGCGCAATGATACATACCAGGGGCAAAGCATACGCGTCGCCTACCTTTGGGGCGGGCGCGACATCACGGGCATGCCATTCCTGACCGTGGTGGCACAATCGAACGAGATGCGGGCAACGCTGCAGCAGGAGATTCTCACTGGCATGCTGACGCCCCAGCTTATCGTGCTGCCGCTGGCCGCGCTGCTTGCCGGCCTGGGCCTGACCCAAGGCCTGGAGCCGCTCAGTATTCTGCAAGAGCGGATACGCGCCCGCCGCGCCAACGACACCTCGCCCATCAGCGCCGAACTCGCACCGGCGGAGATCGTGCCCCTGATCGCAGCCATGAACAGCCTGCTCGCCCGGTTGGCGGCCGCCAGCGACGGCCAGCGCAGGTTCGTTTCCAATGCCGCGCATCAGCTCAAAACACCGCTGGCGGGCATGCGCACGCAGGCCGAGCTAGCCTTGCGCGAAGACAGCACTGAAAAAAAACACGACAGCCTTCGCCAACTGGTGCGCGGGTCCGAGCGCGCCACCCGCTTGGTCAACCAGTTGTTGACACTGGCGCGGGCGGAAAGCGCCGAAGCCCGTACACGCCTGGGTGCTGAAGAGATTGATCTGAACTCGCTGGCGGCGACACAAACCACACACTGGGTCGAAAACGCGATTGGCCGGCACATCGACCTTGGCCTGGAACAATCCCCGCAACCCGCGTTGATCAACGGCGATCGCCTGATGCTGACGGAGTTGATCAGCAACTTGATCGAGAACGCCATCGTCTACACCCCCGAGGGCGGCAGTGTCACGGTGCGTATTGGCGGCGACGCCCTTTCCGCCTATCTCGAAGTTCGCGATTCGGGCCCTGGCATCCCGCTCGACGAACAACAGCATGTTTTCGACCGCTTTTATCGGGTGCTGGGCAGCGGCCGCGACGGCAGCGGCCTGGGTTTGTCCATTGTCAAGGAGATCGCCGACCTTCACCAGGCCAGCGCGGCCTTCATGCCTGTCACCCAGGGTACTTGCATACGCATCACCTTCAGCCGTATTGAAGCCATGCGGCGTGATTACGCATGAACAGGCCGCTCCGCCCGGCGGCAATAGTCGGGGCCTGTGCCCATGATCCCTGAGCGCCCTTCCCAGCCAATGTCTATGCCCTATGATGCCCGCGAGCTCCAGATGAACACCTACTCGTCCGCGCAGAACGCACCCGCGCCAGACGACAGTATGCGCCCGATGACACACCAGGAACGGCGCGTCGTCTTTGCCTCGTCGCTAGGCACGGTGTTCGAGTGGTACGACTTTTACCTGTACGGTTCACTCGCGGCTGTCATTGCCCGGCATTTCTTTTCCGGGGTCAATCCTACCGCCGGGTTCGTTTTTGCTTTGCTCGCCTTTGCCGCTGGGTTCGCCGTACGGCCTTTCGGCGCTCTGGTGTTCGGGCGGCTCGGCGACCTCGTCGGCCGCAAGTACACATTCCTGATCACTATTCTGATCATGGGGATGTCCACGTTTCTGGTGGGTGTGCTGCCCTCTTACACCTCAATCGGGATGGCGGCGCCCGCCATCCTGGTCGGCCTGCGTCTGCTGCAAGGCTTGGCAATGGGCGGCGAGTACGGCGGCGCGGCCACCTACGTGGCCGAGCACGCGCCTCAACACCGGCGCGGTTTCTATACTGGCTGGATACAGACTACAGCAACCATGGGGCTGTTCCTGTCACTGCTTGTCGTGCTGGGGTTTCGGGCCACGCTGGGCGAAGATGCATTCCTGCGCTGGGGGTGGCGGGTTCCTTTTCTTATTTCCGCCATCCTGCTCGTCATCTCAGTGTGGATCCGGATGCGCTTGAACGAGTCGCCCGCGTTTCGCCGAATGCAAGAGGAAGGCAAAGGCTCCAAAGCCCCCATTCGTGAATCCTTTGGGCGTTGGAGCAATCTCAAGCGCGTGCTGTTCGCCCTGTTCGGCCTGACCGCGGGCCAGGCCGTAGTGTGGTACACCGGGCAAATCTACGCCCTGTTCTTCCTGACCAAGACGTTGGCCATCGAGGCCAACACCGCCAGCATCATGATCGGCCTGGCATTGCTGCTGGGAACTCCTTTTTTTGTGATATTCGGCGCGCTGTCGGATCGCATCGGCCGCAAACCCATCATCATGACGGGTTGCCTGTTGGCCGCGCTGGTGTATTTTCCGGTTTTCAAGGGCCTTACGCACTTTGCCAATCCGGCCCTGGAACGCGCCCTGGGCAACGCACCGGTCACCATCGTGGCCGACCCGCAGGCGTGCTCTTTTCAATTCAATCCGGTGGGCACGACGGCATTCACCAGCTCATGCGATATCCTCAAGGCCTTCATGGCCCGCAATGCGGTGAACTACACCAACGTCACTGCCCCGCCGGGTACCATTGCACGTGCGCATATCGGCCAGGACGTATTCGAGTCTTTCGAGGGGGCCACACTGAGCAAGGCTGAATTCGCCGCCCGTTCAAACCTGCTGGGGCGCCAGCTGACTGACGCCATACGCAGCCACGGTTATCCCGCCAAGGCTGATCCAAGCCAGATCAACTACGCCATGGTTGTACTGCTGCTGACCCTGCTGGTGATACTGGTCACTATGGTCTACGGCCCCATTGCCGCCATGCTGGTGGAGATGTTCCCCACCCGTATACGCTATACATCGATGAGCCTGCCCTACCATATCGGCAATGGCTGGTTCGGCGGTTTTCTGCCACCGGCCGCATTCGCCTTGGTGGCTGCAACGGGCGATATCTACTATGGGCTCTGGTACCCCATCGTGATCGCGCTCATTACATTGGCCGTGGGCATGTCGTGCGTGAAAGAAACCCATCGCAACGATATCAATGCGTAAACGGTCTCCTCCTGGCATCGGCATCGACCGCCGAGCCCGGGACGCAGCCCCCTGATATTCATGCGCCGATTCAGGCGGACGTCAGCGATTGCTCCGTAGAATGCATCCCATAGAGAGCACCACCGTTTCAACGCCCGACGTCTGATCCCCCGGTCTGGCCAGGTGGTTCTTTTTATCACCTGTGCTGTGCCCCCCGCGAGCTTTTTATGCACAGCTCAGTGTGTTCCCTGTTGGCCCCCATGCTTCGGCATGCCGGGCCATTTTTTTGTCCAACCGATTGGGCTTACAATCGCCCTTTCCCTTTCACGGCCGTCCGCGCGCCGCCCCGCATGGTTGCATCAGCGCGGCCGTCCCTCACGAAGCAATATATGTGGTTCAAGAATCTCAAGATCTATCGCCTGGCCCCTTCCTGGAAATGCACCCCCGATACGCTTGAAGCGGCACTGGCCAAACAGGCTTTCCGCCCTAGCGGCAGCCGCGACATGCAAAGCCTGGGCTGGATCGCGCCGCGCGAGGACAGCGGGTTGGTTTACACGCAAAACGGCCAATACATGCTGAGCCTGCGGGCTGAAAAAAAGCTTCTGCCTACCACTGTGATCAACCAGGTGGCCAAGGCCAAGGCGCTGGAAATTGAAGAGCAGCAAGGCTTCAAGCCCGGCCGCAAACAAATGAAGGAAATCAAAGAGCAAGTCACTGACGAGCTGTTGCCCAAGGCCTTCAGTGTGTACCGCGACACCCGCGTCTGGCTCGATACCCGCAATCATTGGCTGGTGATCGACGCCGCAGCGTCAGCAAAAAGCGACGAGGTGCTGGGCCTGCTGGCCAAGTCGCTCGACACCTTCCCGGTTACACCTTTGCATGTGGAGCAGTCACCCGCCGCTGCCATGACCAATTGGCTGATCGGCGACGAACCACCTGCCGGCTTTTCCATCGACCAGGATACTGAACTTCGCTCCACCAGCGACAGCGGCGCTGCGGTGCGCTATGTGCGCCAGGCTGTGGAGATCGATGATGTGCGCAAACACGTCCAGGCCGGCAAACAGTGCACGCGCCTCGCGCTTACCTGGGCCGATCGGGTGTCATTTGTGCTTACTGAGGGGCTGGACATCAAGCGGCTTGCGCCGCTGGACGTGATCAAGGAAGGCCAGGAAAGCGCCGGGCTGAACGATGCCGAACAATTTGATTCGGACTTCACCCTCATGACCGGCGAACTGGCTCGGCTGATCGACGACCTGGTCGAGGCGCTGGGCGGCGAACGCAAGGCTGCGTGAGGGAGCCTTGCCGTACTACCACTGGCGGGGTTAATCCAGCCCGTGGAACACGCTGTCGTCGGGGCCTATGTGTGAAGGGGGGCTCCACGTGACATCGCGCAGCGAGTGCTGCACCAAGCCTTCCACCCCCAACAGCACTGCAAAAATAGCCATGCGCACCGGGATGCCGTTGTCGGTCTGGCGGAAAATGGCTAGGCGCGGGTCATGATTCAAGTCCACGCTCAGATCGTTGGCGCCTTCGCGGCTATCGCGCGGCAGCGGGTGCATCACGATCACATCCGGCCCGCAGCACTGATCAATGATCGCCTTGTTGACCTGGAAATCGGCCGTATAACCCGCCGCCTGCTCTTCCGATGAAAAGCGCTCTTTCTGGACGCGTGTGGCATAGATTACGTCCGCACCGCGCAGGCCCTGTTCGAGGGAATGGGTTTGCTCGATGACGTGGCCATTCTTACCCGCCTGTTCGACGATGTAATCGGGCATCTCCAGGCCAGGCGGCGAGATCAGCGTGAATTTCAGGCCGCGGTACAAGGCCAGCAGCTTGATCAGCGAGTGTACGGTACGCCCATATTTCAGGTCGCCCGCCATGGCGATATGCGCGCCATCCAACAGCTTGCCCAAGCGCGAAAACTCGGTGAGGATGGTGTACAGGTCGAGCAGGGCCTGGCTGGGGTGCTCGCCTGGGCCATCACCACCATTGACAACAGGGATGTTGGTGGCCGCGGCAAATTCTGCCACAGAACCTTTTTCGGGATGGCGTATCACCATGGCATCGACGTAGCCGCTCATCACGCGGCTGGTGTCGTAGATGGATTCGCCCTTGGCCATGGATGAGAATGTGAAGCCGGTGGTGTCGCACACCGAACCACCCAAGCGGCAGAAAGCCGCTCCAAAGCTGACGCGCGTACGTGTACTTGCTTCGAAAAACAAGTTACCCAGGACAGCGCCCTCAAGCACGCGCGATACTTTCTGGCGACGTGCGATGGGCTGCATCTGGTCGGCGATGCGGAACAACTCCTCCACGGATTCGCGCGTGAACTGATCCACTGACAGCAACTGGTGCTTGCCTTCATACGCGAGGCGGGTGCGCAGCGGGCCCGACTGCGCGCGCTCGGCATACTTTTGCAGCAAGGCTTCGTTTTCGACGATTTCGGTGACGAAACGGCTGACCACCTCAGGCATGGGGCGGAATTCCTGGGAGCCTTCGGGCAACAGCCAAGTATCCAGAGCACGGCGCTTGACGCCGATACGGCCAGCAAAAACGTCCCGGGTCAGGTTGAGACGGCGCATGGCGTCGCGCAGGAACACCTGTTGCGATACGGTCATGATAAGAATCCTGTTGGGAAAATAAACTATACGCAGTGCGTATAGTTTATTTTTTTCGCGCTTGCAGTGCGAGTGTTTTCTGCATGTCGCACATTAAAACAACAAGATAGCCGACGCACCTACACAGCCGGGTGTCGGCGGCTCGCGACCCAGCTAGTATGTCTGGAGCGATTCGAGCAGCAATTGGAAGAACCAACAGCCGCCGGCAAACATGACGAGGCTCAGAAGATACGCAAGCGTGGTACAGAGCATGGGTACCCAATAGAGTTTAGGGCGACGCCCACTTGCGAGCCGCGCGGCCAAGCTGCTCTGCAAAGGATACGACCACAGCAACCCCAGCAGCCCAAGCGCCAACCCTGACAGAAACAGGGCAAGCGGAAAGCGCAGCCAGATCGTCGCAATATCGAGCTGCACCACACCGGCCGAACAGAGGGTGATTGCTGCAATGCCCAAGCCGTTCAACCACACGAGACTCTTGAATCCGAGAACCAGTGTACGTTCGAGCGCCGGTATGGCTAATTCCGCCGACACGATCCAGGCTACCGGACGGGCGTTGTCGAGGCCCCGCCGCCGGCGGGCGCCTTGCTGTCAGGCTGCGCAGGCGCCGTCTGCGCGCCAGCATCCCCGGAGCCATCCTGCGGCACACCGGCAATAGCACGCGCCGCTGCGGTTGCGTTCTGCTCAGTACCAACCACAAATACCAAGTGTTCGGTATTGACAGGCGTGGAATAACCGGGCGCCGCCAGCATCGTGCGGCCCACTACCAGCGCTAGTCGTTTGTTCGGATTCTTGGTGGTTATATCGACGATCTTGCGCTTGCCTTCTTCGTTCAGGCCCAGTGCCAGCAGGCCATCCCCCGCCTTGTTGGTGCCTGCCTGCACGCCGCTCAGATCGGCGCGCGTGATGACCGGCTGGGGATTGACGTACAGCTTGCCATCCGGGATATCAACGGGCGTCCAGCCCGTTTGCACCGCGGTGTCGGCAAGAAACACAGCGACAGGAGCACCCTGGCGCGCGGCAGGCTGCGGTGCGGGTTGCTGCTGTGCGGATGCAGGGGCCGTCGTGTCTGCCGCAGCAGGCGCCGTCGCCGTCTTCTGAGCCGGTGTTTGGCAAGCTGCCAGAATAACCAGACCCAACGGTGCCGCGAGACGGCTCAAAGTACGTATGGATTTCATCGCTTCTCCCCTGCTATGAGTGACGGTTGGGTATGCCGCGGCTGCGGATTCCGGATCGGCACAAAGTCTATCAATTTACTCTACAAAATTAGAGTGTATTGCATCAAATGTCATTTCATCGATCGAATCAGCACGCACTGTGCCTGGAAGGCCACGTATCGTGATCTGGACAACATCCAGGCGGCGGCCTGCTGCATCCGCAAGCTCGACCCTATGGCTGCCCGGTGTAGGCTGCCAACGCGCACTCGTGCCTTCGCCAATCACCCGTCCATTGACCCGCCACAGCAGCCTACCCGTATCGCCCCCTGTTTCTGCGCGCGCCTGCAGTCGCAGCCACTGGCGCGCCGGCGGTATGTCGGGATCGAGGGCAAGCAAGGCGCCGTCCGCTGGCTGTTCGATCCGCACATATGCGGGACCGGATGCGGATGCGCGCTCCGCCAATGCAACCCGGCTCACCGCGGTATCACCCACAAACGCTTCTATTCTGGACGGTTCGAGACGCTCTTCGAACGTCACCGGCTGGCGCGTGACCGACGCCGGCGGGCCCCGTTGATCACTGCGCTGATGCCTATGCAGGGCTGCCATGACGTCATGCCAGATCGGCCCCGCCCCCGATACGCCCGAGACGTCCCGCATGCTGGCGCCACCGCTGTTGCCCACCCATACGCCTACGGTGTAGCGCGACGACCACCCTATGCACCAGTTATCGCGCATGTCCTTGCTAGTCCCCGTTTTGACCGCGGTCCAGAATGGCGTGGACAGCGGGCTGTCGAGCCCGAATGTACGTGCACGGGCCTGGCGGTCGGACAGAATATCGCCCACGATCCACGCCTCGCCAGGGGTACCCACCTGCCGGTGCGCGAACACGTCATCCTGCCCACCCGCCTGCGCACGATATCGCGGCAGGCTGAAATCCCCCAGATTCGCCAGCGCGCGATACGCATTGGTAAGCGTCAGCAACGTGACATCCGCACTACCCAAAGCAAGGCTATAGCCGTAGTAATCACCATGATGCGTCAACGGCAGTCCAAGCGCCACCAGCCGACGCGCAAACGCATCGGGTGTCACCATCATGAGCGTACGCACGGCCGGGATATTGAGCGATGCAGCCAACGCCGTACGGACGCTGACCCAGCCCGCAAAATGCGCATCGTAGTTGCGGGGGATATACAGGCCCGCGCCGGTCGACAGATTCAGCGGGCTGTCCTCCAACAGTGATGCGGCCGTGATGCGCTGCTGCCCAATCGCCTGGGCATACAAAAAAGGCTTGAGCGCCGAACCCGCCTGGCGCAGCGCTCGCGCATGATCCACCTGTCCCGCGTCCGACATTGCGCCCGACGAGCCGACATACGCCAACACTTCGCCCGTTAAGTTGTCCATCGCCACCACTGCCGCGTCGCGTACATTGGCATCGCCCAAAGCGTGCAAACGCGCCTGCACGGCAGCCACCGCCAATCGCTGCAGCGATGCGTCCAGCGACGTGGCAACGCGCGCCCCCACTCGGGGAGGGGCCAGCAGGTCGGCGAGCGCCAACTGCGCAAAATGCGGGGCAATGCCCGGCGTACCGACCAAGGGATACGAACCACGGCGCAACACCACCTCGGCAAATTCGCGCAGCCCGAGACAAGCCTGCGGCACCCCCATCTCCCGCAACAGGGCACAGGCCCGCTTGGCCAGCAAGACCTCAGACACATTAGGCCCACGCAGCATGGCGGCCGCCAACGCGGCTTCGCGCAGGTTCAACGCGCTGGCCCGCTTTTGGAACATCACGCGAGACAGCGCGTCCACCCCGACCAGTTCACCCCGAAAGGCGGCCAGGTTCAGGTAAGCCTCCAGAATATTCGCCTTTGTCCATTGCGCATCAAGCGATTGCGCCCCAACCGCCTGATCGAATTTCTGCACCATGCCGCGGCCGCCAGGCTCGCGCCGATAGTCTTGATCCATCAACGCCAGCAGTTGCATGCTCAGCGTGGATGCTCCGCGCCGCCGGTCGTGCACCACGTTGCTCCACGCAGCGGCAGCCATAGCCTGCCAGTCGACACCGCCATGCGCATAAAAACGCCGATCCTCGGACATGATGACCGCCCGCTGCAGAGCAATCGATATGTCGTCGAGCGCCAGCCAGTCGCCGCGCCGGGCCTGCAGATCGTGACGAACGCGCGCTACCGCTTGACCTTGCCGATCGAGCACGAGAATGTCCGATGACGCATACTGCGCGCGCACCTGCTCATAAGCGGGAAACTGAGCGGCAGACAGCGGCATGCAGTACACCGCCAGCCAAGCCCCCAACGCCCATGCGCCGTGCCTCACGGTAACGCCCCCTGCGCGGGTGCGACATCAAGAGGCGCAGCGGCAGGAAGCTCACCATAGACGTCCGGCTGATACAGTGCCTGCACGCGTGTTGGCGCCAGCGAGAACCGCCCGGCGGTGTTGAGCCTGACTGTGTAGGTGAGTGTGCTCTCGCCCTGCGGCAGGAAATCATAATAGGCCCGGTAGGCGTCGGCGCCGCGTTCGACATAGCGAGGCGGACGATGGTTCGCATCGTCATCTTCGCCATCGGCCGCGATGGCCGAATCCCGCCCCAGCCCACTGCCCAGAATGGTGGCGCCGGCGGGGATAGCATCATCGACCACGACCCACGGCATACCAGCCGCGGCATGTATCGTCAGCTTCACGCGATATACATCGCCCCGCCGCCACACCCCTTGCTCCGCCTGGGACACAGGCGTGATTTCACGCCGCACGCGATAGCCCGCCGACACCGCCTCGCGCACCTGCACCGCCGCTTGCGCCCGCACGCTCACCCATGCTTTGCCCTTCCCATCCTGGCGCAACACAAGGCTGTCGTTTTGCGCAGACGCCCATGGCAGATACGCGTCTCCAGCCTTGCCAGCCTCTTTGCCACTCGCATCCTTCACAGCAATCGACGCCTTGCCACCCGACGCCAATGCGAGGCGTACCACGCCTGCCACTTGCCCTGTTTCGAACTTTGCCGCGAACATCCGCATTGCAAGCGTACCGAACAGGTTGGCCGATGTTGTGCGCCAAGCGCCCTCGCGCTGGCTGGCGAGCAGGCCCTGCGCCAGCCTCGGCATATCGTCGACCCAATCGGGCCGCTGGCTGACAGCAAGCATCAGCCTGGCCTGGTTGACCTCATGGCCCGCCATCAGCCACCAACTATCGTTCAGGCCGCCAGCCGGGAGCGCCAGAGCGGTTCCGCCCCCTGCGACTCGGCCACGCAGTACTTGGCTGGCCTGATCCATCAACTGCTCGCGCCGATCGATCCCCCGCACACGCTGCAGCATTGAAAGCCAATCGATCACCGCGGATGTATACCATCTGTCTGGTGCGACCGCGATGCTGTCCAGCATGCGCGGGTGGACAAGACCATAGCGAGACAATGCATCCAGCGCGGCCAGTTTGCGCATATCCAGATCACGAACAGGCGACCAATGCGGCGACGTCAGACGCCCCTGAACAAATGCCTCCAGGCCGGCGGCCATACGGTCGCGCAAGGGCTGCGGAATGATGAAATCCAACCCGAGCGCCTCAGCTTCATGGCTGGCCGAAAGCAAATAGGCAGTCAAGATATCGCTGCCCTGGCCGCCACCAGGAAAGTAGGCGACAAGCCCGTTCTCGTCCAGATGATCGGGCAGCGTAGCGATGACGGACTGCCAGTCCGCCGTACTGCCCAGGCCAATGACCTTGGCGCTGCGTTGCTCCAGGCAAGTGTAGGGATATGCGCGCAGCCATTCCCTAACCCCCGGCAGGCCGCCTCCCAGGGTGGGCTGCGCATCGACCTGCAACCCACCACGTGGCCGTCCCGATGCATCGGCCAGGGCCCCTTTGGGCGGGGCCACCGGCAGCGTCACGGCCGATTCGCCGCCCGTCAGCGCAAGCAGGTTGGCCTGCCATGTCCGCACGGGAACCGAGGGTACAAGCTGCTGATTCACTCGCAGGCGATCCATCGCCGGAGCGGCAGCATCGTTCGACGCCGCGCTGTCTCCGGTTTCACTGGCCAAAAAAGTCCAGCGCAGCCGCGTGCCAGCCGCGCTTTCATTGCCTTGCGGCGCTTCAATCCGCCATTGCGTTGTGGCTGCCTGGCCCGGCGCAATGCTGACCTCGCGCTCACTCAGGCTGGCGCTTTCGATACCCTCGCCTTCGTAGCGCGCGGCAACACGCACCCGCATTTCACGCGCAGTGCTATTGCGCAAGGTGACCATTGCCTGATAGGTGTCGCCGCTGCGCACCGTATCCGGCAAGCCCGGAATCAACTGCAGGTCTTGTGTTGTCACAATGTCCGTCGACCCGGTGCCGAACCGCTGGCTGCCGAAATCGGCGATCGCCACCAGCCTGAAGCGGCTAAGCGTGTCGTTCAATGGAAACGTCAGGGTGGCTTGGCCATTTTCGTCCAAGTCCACCACAGGCTCCCAAAGCACCAGTGCATCCAGCAACTCACGCGTCGGGCTTGCCCCTCCACCTCCGCCGGCGGGCAGCGCCTTGCGACCATAGTGGCGCCGCCCGACCACTTCCATCTGAGCCGTCGCGGTCTGCACGCCATAGCTGCGCAACTGGCGCATAGCCGTCAACACCTCCCAGCTCTTGTTCGGCATCAGGGCCAACAACGCTTCATCGACAGCGGCAAAGGCAACCGAGCCATGGGCGGCGGGCGTGCCGTCCGGCAACGTGGCCTTGATCCTGGCGGTAACCTTCTGCCTGACTTGATAGGATGTCTGGTCGGCCTTGACCGACACGTGCAGCCGGTCCCGGTCATCGCTGACGCGGATTTCCGCAAGGCCAAAGCGAAACGAGGGTTTGGCCAGATCGACCAGTGCTGTGGGCGGCGTATACGGATCTCCGCGGCGCCTGAATGCCTCGAACCATGCACGCGGCGCCCGCCAGCCCCAGTCAAGGAAGCTGCCCAATGTCGCCTCACGCACGCGGCCGCGCAAGGCCAGCACAGACACATATACGTTGGGGCCCCATTCGGCCTTGACAGGCAGCTCGATCGCAGGGTTAGCGCCCGCGAGTTCAACAATCCTGGTTTCCAGCACCCCTTCCCGCTCCACCGCCACCAGCGCCGTCGCGCGCCGATACGGCATGCGCACCTGGAAGCTGGCAATCTCGCCAGGCTTCCATTGCTTGCGCGCCGGAATCACATCGATCCGGTCATCATTGCCACCGCCGAACCATAAGTCATTTTTGCCGGTGACCCACAGCGAGGCAGCTGCCTGCGAGGCGCGCCCCTGCGCGTCCCGCGCCGTGGCAACCAGCGTGACCTCGCCGGTATGCGCCAGCGTTGCCTCGCAGGCCAGCATGCCCGACGCATCCGTCTTGCCTTCGCATACCTGCCCCAGGTCTTTGGTTTCGGTGTGATGATCGTAGCTGTAAAAGCCGCCGACCATGCGCTTTCGGGTGGAGTAGACGGTGCGCGCAAGCGCATGCACTGTCATGGGCACATCGGCCTGCGGCACACCGGACGTGGACAGCGCCAACGCATGAATGGCGGCTGGCTTGCCACTGTTGAGCCAGTTTCCCGCCCGTAAGCCCGCCTGTACGGATGCTGGCCATACGGGCACCGTCCGGCTGAGCGTCTGCACCTGCCCGTTAGGGTCGAAAAAGCTGGCTTCGAACAGCCACTCGGCGGGGCCTCGTACCTGCGGGACCTCGTCGATATGTATGCGCCCACCGCCCTGCGCATCAAGCCTCACCTGCTTCTTATCGAGGAACAACGTCTGCGCGGCCGGCGCATCGGCGCCCTCTTCAACGCCCCCGGCACGCGGTGCGTCGAAAACAAAATCATCGTAATTGGGAAACGACACACCACGGCCGCGCATCACGCCCGACAGGCCGATGCCCACCCCGCCCGCCGGGCCGCCCGACACGTAGCCTAATTGCACATCCGCTTCCAATCTTTCCGGCGCGACCAATGCGCCGCCCGCGTCCTGCCCTGCCGCCTTGATCGTAATATGCCCATCCAGCAGAGGCAGCCTGAAAGCCTCAACCCGGAAAGTGCCGCGCCCATACCAATTTCCATCCGCGTCCGTCAGCGTGGCTGAGTAAACCCCTAATTTTCCGGTGCGCGGGATGGCGAACGCGCTGGTGGCGTACATCCCCCCAGTTGCCGTCGGGATCCATTGCACGGGCTGTTCGAAGCGCTCGTCGGAGCCCTCGTGCGCCACCACAAGCCGGTCGGGCAGCCTGGGCCCGGCATCGGGCGACGCGAGGCCATCGCGCGTCTGCATGCGAATGTAGTGCTTCATGGATACGGTTTCGCCGGCACGCAACAGAGTGCGGTCGAACACCGTGTGCATTGCCAACGTTGGCTCGGGGCGGGTGTCAACCGGCACATTGAAGCGCCAAGACTCGATGCCTGCATCCCAACCGGACAACGCAAAAGAAAAGTCTGCCCGGCCACGCGCCTGAGGATGGTCCGCGCCAACGCGCGCTGACACATACAAGCCGCTCAAACCGGTGGCATCGCAGTATTGCGGCGCATCCAGGTTCTGAACGATGTGCAGCAAGCCCTGCGCATCTGTACGTCCCGCCGCCAGATGCTTGCCTTCGCAATCAAGCACATTGACATCCGCACCCGCGACGGGTTTACCATCGTCCAGCGTAGTGACCCACGCCAGGACATCATCGCGGCCGGTCTTGATGTGCACACCAAGATTAGTGACCAACGCGGCGCTACGCACATACATGGGCCCATCATGACCAAGCAGCGACGCCCCCAGCCGTGGCGATGCGGCTTCGAGAACATGAAAGCCTGGCTCGGCGATCGGTACGCCGACAACCTGGAAAGGAGCCTGCCCACCGGTGCCCGACACAGCCCCCGGGAGCGTAAGCGTGCGCACACCTTCCTGGTTTGCCAGCACGGATACTGCGCGAGTATCCACCGGCTTGCCTTTGCTGTCGCCAGGCGCCTTGCCGGCGATAATATTCTTCAACTGTCCATCAGTCCAATACGCGCCGTCCAGTTGCTGCAACCTGGCATACCAGCGCAGCACCTGAACATCGTCGCGCGGACGATAATCGTGCACCGTGCCCGCTGAAACAGCCAATGCCTTCGTGGCCAGCGCCGGTTCCACATTGCGCAAAGTCAGCGGCACGGCTGCCGGATGCGCGCTTTCGTCGCCGCCCGGTGGCACATGGGCAAAACGTTCGATCACACCGAAAGTGCCTGAGGCGAACTTTACCAGCGGGGGATAAGGCCCCGTAGCGACTCGCATCGGAAACTGATCCGCGTTGGCCAACACACGATCGGCGTCATCTCTCAAGCCTTCCGGAAGCCCGAGCTCCAGCACGGCGTCCGGTGGAAACGGCCCCTTGAAGTCAAGCCGCGACACCGGCCCCGTATCGCCATCGTCGCCGCCCAGATTCGGCGCGAACGTTGCCGCTGCTGCCCGCAGCACCACCCGCGCCGCATCATCGCGAGCGATAGGCGCCGAAAAAGACAGCGCCATGCCCGATACGGGCGTGCAGGGCTTGTCGGCGCGCTCGCGCAGGCATGAAAACGTCGCAGAGAAAGGCGGCCGCACGGTAAAGTCGAAATGCGCACCCTGCGTGGCCTCGACCGGCCTGCGCCCGTCGTCGGCCGGCGTCGTGACACCAGGGTCGATACTAAGCCGCACATGAGCCGTCGCAGGCAGACGCCGCTTGCATTGCACAAGAGCGACGAACTGTGTGCGCGCATCATTGCGCGGCCCATAAAGTGCCTGCAGCAGCGCCGCACGGTCTTTGCCGGTGATCGTTCGCACCGGTACGGTTTCACCTAACCCCTGCACCGTGCAGTGCGTATGGGCAAGCACCGATGCCTCATCCACCGCACCATTGAAGCGCAGCGCGAACACCTGATCTTCGGCAATGGTATCGCCGTAAGGGCGGTCAATGTTGGCCACTGGCCCGCCGGTGCTGAAATGAAAATGCGTCTGCCCCGTCACCGCCTCGCCCGCAAGGGTACGGAACCTCGGATCGATACGCACGTCGCACGACACGCCGGGGCCGGGCGGTGTATCGAATACGTATGTCCAGCGCCGCGCATCAAGCCAGCGGCCACTGCCCGCGACACCCCCGCCGCAATCAAGCAGCACGGGTGCCGGCTGTGAGCCCTGGCCGAACACAACCACGTCCGCATCGAACGCGAGCTCCACCTGCCTGACCTGTGCCACCTCGCCCTGTGGCACCATGCGCGCAATCTGTGCAGCGGGCACGGGAGCACTGAATAACAATGCCGACGCGAACAACAGGCAAACCGGGCGATACACACACACCTCCAGCGTTTTGGTTTTTGTCAGATAGTACCCCGCAACGCCAGGTATCAAGCCGTCAGAATCGCAAGTTTTCTTATCCTTGCCGCCCCGCCCGGCCGCCTTTACCCGGCAGCGTGGCTGTTATCAACCCGGCCAAGGCAAGCGCAAATGCAAGCCACTGCACACCACTGAGCGTTTCACCCAATACCATCATCCCCACCAGCGCGGCTGTCACAGGCATAAGCACCGTGAAGACCCCAGCCCGCGACGCAGGCACACCACGCAGTCCCGTCATCCACAACAACACCGTCCAGACGCTGGCCGCCAAGGCATAGAACAGCAGCAACGCCCATATACCCAACCCAACCGACGCGAAGTCGAAATACCAGGCCGCATAGACGCCCGCCGGTAATGTCAGCACAAACCCCCATAGATTGATGATCGCACTGATGCGCCTCGGACTCAGCACTGCCGTAAGTGTCTTGCCAATGACAGCGTAGGCGGCTTCGCAAAACACCGCACCCACCAGCAACAGATTTCCCAGCCATGCATAGTCAACCGTTGCCGCTGGCGCCGCCCCGTGCTCTGCCGAGAGGGAAAGCAGGCCTATGCCCACCACCCCTAGACATACTGCCACCCATACCCTTGGTGAAATCGACTCCTGAAGAAACACACGACTCATCAAGGCCACCGCCGCGGGCGTGAACGACAGAATCACCCCTGCTGCCACCGCGCCCGTCAGCTTGACGCCGCCTATCATGCAAAGCGTAAACAGAAAATTGCCCAGGAAGGACTCCAGAAACACCAGCATACGAATACGCGGTGTCAGGACGGGTTCATGTGCAGGCTTGCGTAGCCAGCGAAGCATGGCCACACCACCAATACCAAATCGCAGCCATGCCAGCAGAAACAGTGGGAACACCGCAGCTAGCGGTTTACTCAGTGCCACATAGCTGCCCACCAGCATCATGCTGGTCGCCAGGCACAGATAGGCAAGCGCGGGAGCCGGTTCGCCGCGCATCAGAATGGAAGGGAATAACGAAGACGCCACACCGCGGGCGCGGCCTGTGGGTTGTCAGAAGCACTGTTTCGCACAGTGAACCGATACATGCCAGGCATGGCACTATAGGCAATGCGCTGGCCACCTTGCACAACCCGCCAGCCATCACGTGCGTATTGTTCGAGCTGCAGCGTCACGTCAAAGAAACGACCACTCAACACCTGCAGTTCGCCCCGTATCCCGCCCCGGCACGGAACATCGAATACCTGCCCTGCGGCCATGGACGAACCTGCGGGCGTGTCGCCCGTGATATCACCACTCGATCGGGTGGTGCACCCCCCCCCAGCGGCATAGCTGCCTTGCGCCCAGGCCAGCATACCGGTCAGACAGATTGTCACTGCTGCGCGTATCACCATTGCTTCTTTCTCCGGCGTCCGGGTATCCCGGCCGACGGCACGATTCTAATATGGACCGCCCAATCGCGCCCCGCATGATGCGCACACGACGATGGAGGTGTAGCTGATGCGAGCCCCTATACGCCCGCAAGCGTACCCGGCAAATCCCGCGGCGACCCGCTTTTTCGCGGCACCAACGCGGCATCGCCCGATATCGGGCTGCAGGTTTCCATGCTTTTCAACACCAGGGGCGCCGCAGACACGCGGGCGCGCACCTGCGCTTTGCGACGAGGACGCTGCGCCACATCCTGACTGTCCTGGCTGTGCAACAGCAGGGCAAGCGCACCAAACAACCCCATGCTGATACCGTACAAAACGAAAGGGACGTAGTAGTAGTCCATTGGAAGCTCCCGGTGCCGCCTGTATCGGTTATTGATATATTGAAAACCTCCGTAGCAAGTTATGTGCCTGCCGGCACCCGCTATTCGTCCTATTCGATCCGTCAACCAGCGTCGGATAAATACCTGTTGCGCAATTCAAGACAACTATGCACATCATGCAACGCACCCAAGGGCTGCGCCGCGGCATCTCTGCAGCACTGGATGTGGAAAGTCCTTCCGATTTTTGTGTAATAATTGCAGACCGCCACGGTCGTGCAGATCCTGCACGACCTCGGTAGCGGGTGTTGTCCAAAGGTTCCCAAGCCTTAACGCACCCGCCCATGTGGCCAGTTTCACGGGCCTCTAGCTCATGCCTGGTTAGAGCAGCGGACTCATAATCCGTTGGTGCCGAGTTCGACTCTCGGGGGGCCCACCAGAATTTTGCAGCAAAAACAAGGGGTTACGCAAACGGATGCGCAACCCCTTTTTGCTTTGCATCGCGCGGGGATCACGCGCAACATGGCCGATTTCGGGGAAGAGCCGCCAATCCGCGGGAGCAATCGCCGTGGCTGCCTACGAGTTCTAGATTGCTCCGGATGGTGGTACTCCAGCGGCAAAGGCGTAGTTTTTCCTACCTTCGTCAAGCTGCGCTAAACGCAGCCCGTGCGCTGCACCCCACGACGGCGCAGGCCCCCCCGTCCTACCCTGTCAGATCTACAGATTTAGCGTAGAATCAGGGTAACCCCTAGGAGGTTCGACATGAATCAATTGCTTGTTCCTCTTTTCGTTGTGACACTTGCAACACTGGGCGTCGGTGCAGTGTTTTTACTGCTGATGGTCGCCATTGCCGGCGCCGACGCCACGCAGCGACGTGCTTGGCGGGCTTGGTTGCGCCGGCATTTCTGCCGGGTATTTTTCAATTGCTTCGGCCGCGCCTGAGCCCCCCTCGCATCAGTAAGCCACCCGTATGCCCGCCATGACCCGGCGCCCCGGCAGGGGCGCTGCCGTGGATACAAATGAAGCGTGGTTGTAGGCTAAGCTATCGAACAAATTGCTGATGCGTACATAGGTGGTGTAATCCATCGCCCCCAACCGCCCATCGTAAGCAACATCCGCATTCACAATGTTGTAGCCCGCCGTCTCCGCTTCATGGTCGGCGACGCGGTTCTGCCTGAACACTCGGTAGGCCTCGAGCCCGCCTGACCATTGGTGCCAGACCGTATTGAGCCGCACGCCCAAACGGGCCGCCGGTATGCGCGGCAGATTGCCGCCGCCACGCAATGTGCCGTAGACTAGATCGCCGAATACCCCGGCGGTGAAATGGGGGCTGAAGCGGTAGCTCGCCTCACCCTCCACACCGGTGAAGCGGGCGTCGCGCTGGGTGTATTGGATAAGGCGAAAATCCTCGTGACGATCGAGCGTGTTGGCATAGATGTAGTCTTTCACGCTGTTGTGGAACACCGCCAGGCTGAAGCGCGCATCACCCTCAAGCTTGCGCAGTGTCAGGTCGATGTTGCGCGAGGTTTCGGCCGTCAGGCCCGCATCGCCGAGCTCATAGGTATTGGTGGCAAGGTGGATGCCATGGGCGTACAACTCTTGTGCGCTGGGCAGGCGCTGGGATCTGGACAGCGATAAGGCCAACGCATATTGAGGGACGAAATGCCACACCGCCGCAGCCGACATCGAATTGCCGCGCAGCCTGGACGAAGCTTGTGCGGATTCTGGATCAATGCGCTGCCATTCGTGCCGCGCGCCTAGTTCGAAACGCCAATCACCAAGCCGGTATTCTTCAAGGGCAAAAATGCCCGCGCTGCGTGTAACGGCTTCGGGCATGAAACGCTCTTCACCCAGCGCGCTGAAGCGGCTGCGCGCGCCCTGCAGCCCCACCACCCCCTGCCAGCCACCGATCGGATAATGCGCTAACTCTATGCGCCCTTCCTGGCCACGGTTTCTGAATGTTGTGGCGATTTCATGGCCTTCGATCTCGTCATGACGATAATCGGTGGCGCCGCCCCGGAAACGGATCGCCCGCAGACCGTCCAGCGGATCACGGTACTCGCCGCGCACATCCAGGCGCTGTGATTTCAATTTGATATACGGCGCACCGTGCGCATGGGCATCCTCGCCGCCATGCTCATGCTCATCGTGCTGCGCATCGCCCTCGTGGCCGTGGCTGCCGCAATGCAGATGGCTGCCGTGCGGATGGCAACTCTCGTATTCGTGCTCGTGCCCAGGCAAACCGTAGCGGCTTCGGGTGTGCGTGTAAGCAAGACCTGTATAACCCCGGCTACCTATCCAGGACAGCCCGACGCTGCCGGTTGTGCTTTCCTCGTGTGAGCCCTCCAGCCGCCCACCGGGCCAATCGGGTACGCGATAATCACCCGACTTGCGCCTCACCCCTTCCACATGCACCGCGACATTGCCCTCTCCGGCGGTCATGCCGAACGCCCCTGCCCGCTCTTTCGAGCCCGTTGCACCACGCACTTCGCCAAAGCCTTCAATGCCTTGTTCGGGAATCGCGGTAGGGATTTTGTTGTCGAGAACGTTGACCACACCCCCGATCGCCCCGCCGCCATACAGCAACGCTGACGGCCCACGCAGCACCTCGACGCGCTCGGCAAGCATCGGTTCGCTGGTAATGGCATGGTCCGGCGATACCGATGAGGCATCCATGAGCGCCGAGCCCGCCGACAGGACCTTGACGCGAGGCGCTGTTTGCCCGCGAATAACCGGCCTGCTGGCACCCGCACCAAAAGTATCGGCATGCACCCCTGGCAGGCCCGAGAGGCTGGCGCCCAGTGTCGCCTCCCGTTTGAGCACCAGGGCCGTGCCATCCAGCGCGGCAGCGGGCACCGCCAGCGTATCGCTGCGGCCAGGCGCAAGCGGATACGCGCTGACGGTAACGGCATCGAGCATTTGAACGGCGTCCTGTGCGGCGGCAGAGGTCGCCCATCCGAGTGCGAGACCCAGAAAAGCGGCGAAGGGAGCGGGTTTTGCAATCACGGCATTTCTCCGGGCAATAAAATTGTTATGTTATAACATATCGTCATTGCCAATCGTGCCGCTCCGCGTTAGGATACCCAGCTTTCACGCCGCACCCTGTCCCGGCCGCCGCGCACGGCCATTGCCACCCGGCGGCTCGCGGCGCACTCCATAAAAGGAAACAGCGTGGGCAAGGGGTTCAGGGTTTCACATTTAACAGCTGGCCTCATCGCCGTGCTCGTCGGCTACACCAGCTCAGTGGCCATCATTTTCCAGGCTGCCAATGCAGCCGGCGCAAGCCCCGACCAGCTCAACTCCTGGATGTGGGCGCTGGGCATAGGGATGGCGGCAAGCTGCATCGGCCTGTCCGCACACTATCGCAGCCCGGTCCTCACTGCCTGGTCCACCCCGGGCGCAGCGCTGCTGGTTACTGGCCTGGCGGGCCTGACCATGGGCCAGGCCACGGGCATTTTTCTGTTTTCTTCGCTGCTGATCCTGCTCAGCGGTATGACCGGCTGGTTCCAGAAACTGATGCAATATATGCCGCGCCATCTCGCGGCGGCCATGCTGGCCGGCATTCTCGTGCGCTTCGGCATGTCCCTGTTTTCATCCATGCAGACACAATGGGCGTTGGTGTTGTTCATGGTCGCCGTGTTTCTAGGCGCGCTGATTTGGGCGCCGCGCTATACCGTGCCGCTGGCGCTGGTGGCTGGCATCGCGGCCGCGGCGGTATTAGGCCTGATACGCCTCGATAACCTTTCGTGGCGTCCCGCCGCGCCCGTCTTCATGAAACCGGAGTTTTCGTTGTCGGCATTGATTGGGGTTGGGGTTCCGCTGTTCATCGTTACCATGACGTCGCAGAATGTGCCGGGCCTAGCCGTACTGCGGGCCAACGGCTACCAGACACCGGCGTCGCCCCTGATCAGTTGGACGGGGGCGCTCGGGGTTGTGCTGGCCCCTTTCGGGGGTTTTGCATTCAACCTGGCTGCTATTACCGCCGCTATCTGCATGAGTCCCGACGCCGACCCGAACCCCGCCCAGCGCTACAAAGCGTCGATATGGGCCGGGGTTTTCTACCTGCTGACCGGGATATTTGGTGCGACGGTAGTGGCATTGTTCGCGGCGTTTCCGGCGGAGCTCATCGCCGCAATTGCCGGCTTGGCACTGCTGGGCACCATCGGCAATAGCCTTACCGCAGCTCTGGCGGATGAAGATGGCCGCCAGGCTGCAATCATCACATTTTTATGCACCGCTTCCGGCCTCACACTGATGGGAGTAGGCAGCGCCTTCTGGGGCTTGGTGCTAGGGGGCGCGGCACACGCCCTGGCAACATTCAGGAAACCCGCCGCGCCTGCGCACAAACAGTGACCCCTGCCGCCGCCAGCGCATCCCGGATCGTACGGGCAAACGCCACCGCTCCAGGCTGGTCGCCATGCACGCACAGCGTGTCGGCCTGCACGGCAATATCTTCACCTTGCAGCGTCGTCACGCGCCCTTCCTTCACCATGCGCAGCACTTGGCGCAGCGATTCGTCCACATCCACAATCATCGCGCCGGGCTGGCTGCGCGGTGTCAGGCTGCCGTCGGCTTGGTAGGTGCGGTCTGCGAAGACTTCCTGGGCTACCACTAGCCCCGCAGCCTCACCTGCCCGCACCAATTCGCTGCCTGCCAGACCATACAACACCAGGGCAGGATCTACATCGCGCACGGCGCGCGCAATGGCTTCGGCCAGCGCGCGGTCTTTCGCAGCCATGTTGTACAGCGCGCCATGTGCCTTGACATGATGGAGCCGGGCGCCTCGGGTGGCCGCGACCGCGGCAAGCGCACCGATCTGCACCACCACCATGTCATAGGCTTCAGCGGGCCTGATGGCCATATTGCGGCGGCCAAAACCCACCAGATCCGGCAGCCCTGGATGCGCACCCAGCGCAACGCCATGCCGCAACGCCTCGGCCACCGTCTTGCGCATCGTTGTAGGATCACCAGCGTGAAAACCACAGGCGATATTGGCAGACGTAACATGCGGCAGCACCTGTACATCATTACCCATCGGCCATGCGCCG
Organism: Paracandidimonas lactea; assembly: GCF_021653995.1. NCBI lineage: Bacteria > Pseudomonadati > Pseudomonadota > Betaproteobacteria > Burkholderiales > Alcaligenaceae > Paracandidimonas > Paracandidimonas lactea. The sequence continues at coordinate 199,690 of NZ_JAJJOZ010000001.1, read as the reverse complement.
AAACTTTCGCCCATGTCGCAGTTCAGATCTATGGTCCAGGACATACTGCCGTCTCCTTCAGTGAGCACCAGACGATTACCGACAATCATCACGCATGCATCGTCCACATATGATGCCATGACGCCAATGTAGCATCGCAGCGAAAAAAACCCCGCAATGCCTGTAGGGCGTGCGGGGCGATGGCTTCCAGACACTGGCAAGGCGCAATGTTTGCGCCCTGCCAGTGGCACTGGTATACACCGTTATGGTTACTGCCCTTCCAGGAAGCTCTTGAGCTTGTCGGCACGGCTGGGGTGGCGCAGCTTGCGCAACGCCTTGGCCTCGATCTGGCGGATGCGCTCGCGCGTCACGTCAAACTGCTTGCCGACTTCTTCGAGCGTCTGGTCGGTGCTCATCTCGATGCCGAAACGCATGCGCAGCACCTTGGCTTCGCGAGGCGTAAGCGAATCAAGCACTTCTTTCACCACATCACGCATAGAACCGTGCAGCGCCGACTCGGACGGGGACAACGTGCCCGTGTCCTCGATGAAATCACCCAGATGCGAATCATCGTCGTCACCGATTGGGGTTTCCATCGAAATCGGCTCTTTGGCGATCTTGAGGATCTTGCGCACCTTGTCTTCGGGCATGTCCATCTTCTGCGCCAAGGTTGCTGGATCGGGCTCGGCGCCGGTTTCCTGCAGGATCTGGCGATTGATGCGATTCATCTTGTTGATGGTTTCGATCATGTGCACCGGAATACGAATGGTGCGCGCCTGGTCGGCAATGGACCGTGTAATGGCCTGGCGTATCCACCAAGTGGCATAGGTGGAGAATTTATAGCCGCGCCGGTATTCAAACTTATCGACCGCCTTCATCAGGCCAATATTGCCTTCCTGGATCAGATCCAGGAACTGCAGGCCTCGATTGGTGTACTTCTTGGCGATCGAAATCACCAGACGCAAGTTGGCTTCGGTCATTTCACGCTTGGCCTTGCGAGCTTTGGCTTCGCCAGTGGCCATGCGCTTATTGACGTCCTTCAGGTCTTTCAGCGGCAGCACGACGCTTGATTGCAGGTCAATCAGCTTCTGCTGCAGCTCATGCACTGCCGGTACGTGGCGCTCGAGCGTTTCTGAGTAGGAATGGCCGGCGGCCACTTCCTGCAGCACCCACTCCAGGTTCGTCTCGTTGCCCGGGAAAGCTTTGATGAAGTGTGCGCGCGGCATGCCGGCGCGATCTACGCAGGTATGCAGTACAGCACGCTCAAGGGTGCGTACCTGGGCAACCTGCTCGCGCAGCGTATCCGCAAGCTTTTCGACCATTTTGGCGGTGAAGCGCACCCCCATCAGCTCATTGAGAATGGCTTCCTGGGCCTGGTTGTAGTCGTCAGCCCGGTAGCCGTCCTGCTCGAACGATTTGCGCATTTTCTCGAACCACGTCCCGATCACCTCGAACTTCTTGAGGGATTTGGTGCGCAGGTACTCGAGCTGTTTGCTGCTCATGCCACCGGCCGGACCGTCTTCGCTTTCATCGCTATCCACGGACACACCGGCGCCGGCGTACTCTTCGCCTTCCTGGTCGATCAGACCGTCAACGATTTCATCGATCTGAGCCTGGCCATCGCGAACGCGCTGCACATGCTGGAGAATTTCGTTGACGGTGGTGGGACACGCAGCGATAGCCATGACCATGTGCTTGAGGCCATCTTCGATGCGCTTGGCGATCTCGATTTCGCCCTCGCGGGTGAGAAGCTCGACCGTACCCATTTCACGCATGTACATGCGCACCGGATCCGTCGTGCGGCCAAAATCGGAGTCCACCGTCGTCAATGCTGCCTCGGCCTCGTCCTCGACGTCGTCATCGTTGGAGGCAACCGGGGCGTTGTCGCTCATCAGCAAGGTGTCGGCATCGGGCGCTTGGTCGTAGACCGAGATGCCCATGTCGCTGAAGGTGCTGATGATGCCGTCGATGGCTTCGGCGTCCACCAGATCGTCGGGCAGATGGTCGTTGATTTCACCGTAGGTAAGGTAGCCGCGCTCTTTGCCCAGCTTGATCAAGATCTTGAGCCGGTTGCGGCGCGCTTCCTGTTCTTCGGGTGTCATCTGGCTGCGGGACGGCGCATCCTTGTCACCCTTGCCTCGTTTGCCACGCTTGGGCAGCGGCTTGAGCTCTGGAATGACTTCAGCGTCGCCGTTGTCGTCGTCGGTGAAATCGACCGAATCGGTATTGGCATTCTTGGCCGGGCGCCCAGGACGACGGCCGGTTGCGCCGGCGCGGGCCTTGGCCGGCCCCTTGCTGTCATCGGCAGCCTTGGCGGTTTTGCGCGCCGGCTTGGCGGCCCCCTCTGGCGCAGCAGCTTTGCGCACCGCACGCTTGGCGGGCGCCTTCTTGGCTGCCTTGGTGGCGGACGCATCCGCACCTGCCCCAGCCTCGACCGATGCCTTGTCGACACCTTTGGCCGCCGCCAGCGATTTGGCTTTCTTGACGACCTCTTCGGCCATCTGAGGGGTTTTACCGGTCACTTTGCTCATAAGTCGCTTCCGTAAATGCAGATACGCGCCGCAGGCGGGACGCCTGGCGCGGACTGCAGGGCAAACTCATTCGCGCCGCGTACGGCTGTGGTGTGACACACCGACACGGATCCTGGCCGCCTGTGCTGGGTATGCTGTCCTTGGCTAATCGTACGCAAGGCAATGGTGGCTGGCTGGATCACGCACCTGTGGGCCATCTAAAGCCGTCATTAATGCGCGAAAACTATCTATTTTACTGCAATTAAATGCTACGGGGCATTGGTGATCAATGCAATTCGTCGCGTCAACTCTTGATACCGCCTTCTGGACAAATCGTCGGCAAGGCCTGCGTCAATCAATGCCGATTGCTCTGCCTTGATGGCGTCCAGTTCAATACGCCGCAGCGCATCATTCCATTCAGTTTGAGGGTCGGGCAACTCCTCGCCGGCGAGCAGTTCGGGAGACAGCGATGCCAGTACGCCTGCCAGGTCGGAACCGGGTTCGGCCGCCTGCAGCAAGGCACCCGCATGGCGCGCGCCGCTCATGTTTGCCAGCGTGATCAATTCTCGTACAAGGACAAGATGGGGGCCTTGATGCAAAATTTCAAGCTGCTGGTCGCCTAGCGTCGAAACAAGCTCGGGATGCGCCAGCAAGAGACGCAGCAGACGTTTTGCCATAGGCGTGACTGCCCGCGCCCCGGCATGCGGCCGTTGCCCGCCGCGCGGCTCGCGACCACCCTGCCGAAAACCCATACGCGCACGCGCGCCAGATTCTCCCGCGCCTCGTTCTCGCCTGCCCTTCCATGTGCTGCCAGCAGCCGGCCCCGATGGGCCACCGTATCCGCCGCCATATTCCGCAGCCGACGGTTCATCATAGAACGGCTCTATATCGTGAGCCGTGAACTCGGCGGGGACGCCGCCAAAATCGGGGGCGTCGTCCATAAAGCCGGGCGGTTCGTCGCCGGCGCCGCCGACAGCAGCAGGCGCCTCGACCGAGCCGCCGTGCGCAGCAGGCCCCCTGCGGGCCGGCAACTGCACCAGGCCATCCGCCACAGGCTCCACTGCACTCTCTCGGCCGGCCGGGGCGGGCATCTCAGCCAGCATTCGAGCCAGTTCTTCGGGCGTAAGCAGCACCATGCGCGCAAACTCGCGCTCGATCTGCAGCCGCAGGGCGCTTTCCGGCAGCGTGACCAACAACGGCTTGGCTTCATGTACGCAGGCGGCGCGCCCCTCGGCTTCGTTCATGGCGTGGCGCCCGGCAAGCTCTTCGAGCATGAAGCGCGACAGCGGTATCGCCTCGTTAGCCGTAGCCCGGAACGCCTCACTGCCGAATTCGCGGATATAAGAATCTGGGTCGTGCTCCGCCGGCAGGAACAGAAAGCGCATCGAGACATCGTCACGCACCAAGGGCAGGCAGGTGGTGAGCGCCCGCCATGCTGCCCGGCGCCCGGCCTTGTCGCCGTCGAAGCTGAACACAATGCGGTTGCTGGCGCGCAGCAGCTTCTGGATGTGATACGGCGTGGTGGCTGTACCCAGCGTTGCCACGGCATTGCCAATACCGTGCTCGGCCAGCCCGACCACATCCATATACCCTTCGACCACCAGCACAAAGCCTTCGCTGCGTATGCCGGTTCGCCCTTCCCATAGGCCATACAGCTCGTGGCCTTTGGAAAACAGCGGTGTTTCAGGAGAGTTGAGATACTTGGGCTCGCCCTTGCCAATGATGCGGCCACCGAAACCGATGATCTTGCCGCGGCCATTGCGAATCGGAAACATGATCCGCTCGCGAAAGCGATCGTAGCGGCGTCCGTCTTCGGATTCGATCACCAGGCCCGACTCGACCAGAATTGGATCTTCGTAGTGCGGGAACACAGCCGCCAGGCCGCGCCGGTCTGTGCCAGACCAGCCCAGGCCAAAGCGGGCCGCCGTCGCACCGGACAACCCGCGCTGCTTGAGATAACGGATGGCGCTCTGCGAGCCTTTGAGCTCTCGAGCGTAGTGCGCCTGGGCCATATCCAGCACCTGCTGGTGGCGAGAGACTTCTTCCTTGCGTCGCCTGTCGGCAGCCTGCTGGCGCGGGCTGCGCTGCATTTCAGGCACGGACATGCCGACGCTGCCCGCGAGCGTGCGAACCGCCTCGGGAAAGCTGGCGCCTGTGTGCTCCATCAGGAAGGTGATGGCACTACCGTGCGCGCCGCAACCGAAGCAATGATAAAACTGCTTGGTGGGGCTTACCGTGAAGGAAGGGCTTTTTTCGTTGTGGAATGGGCAGAGGCCAAGCAGATTGGCGCCACCCTTGCGCAACTGCACGTAACGCCCCACGACGTCGACAACGTCGACACGGGCGAGCAGTTCCTGGACAAAGGACTCAGGTATCATCAAAGCCCTCGCCGCAGTGCGATACGGGGTACAGCCGAGCGGCGTGCCCCGCCTTCGAAAAAATCAGTACAGGCGCGGGGGCAGCTGCTGGCTGCGGATGCGCTTGTAGTGGCGCTTGACGGCAGCAGCGTGCTTGCGCTTACGTTCAGCCGTGGGCTTTTCGTAGAATTCGCGCGAACGCAGTTCGGTCAAGAGGCCGTTTTTTTCGATCGTGCGCTTGAAGCGACGCAGTGCGGCTTCAAACGGCTCGTTTTCTTTCAGACGAACAATAGGCATGTAATCAAGAGCCTTGGTTAAAAAGTTAGTGGGTTAGGCGACAACCAGCAAGTTTATCATGAATGACACCACCGTGGTTGGCTTATGCGCGCTCACCTTTACGCACCCAGGATTCAAGCTGATGCGGACGCAGACTGTCGTAGTCTTCGAAAGGCTGGTGTATCCAGGGATTGGTGGGCAGTTTTTCAACGAAATAGTCGGGCGTGGCCTGGGAGTGCCCCTTCCACCACAACACCGCCGTGCGAAGCTCGGTGATGGCAGGAAACTGCCTGAGCAAATGATCCCGCACCCGCATGAAGGTGGTGCCAGTATCGACCATGTCGTCTACCAGCAACACTTTGCCATCGAGTGTGCCCCGCGTAATAGTGATGAACTGGGCGATGTCGAGCTGGCCCTGCTGCGTGCCCGCCGCTTCGCGATAGCTGCTTGTGGCAAGGATACCCAGCGGCAGATCGTAGATGCGGGAGAGCACATCACCCACTCGCACGCCACCGCGCGCCAGACAGAGAATTTTATCGAACTGCCAACCCGAGTCATGGACAGCGAGCGCCAGTTTCTCGATGAGCTGATGATAGGCGTCCCAGCTCACCCAAAGATCACGGTCAGTGCTTGGCGGCATTGTCATAACGCGGATTCCGGTAAGTTGAAAGGAGCGTAATGATAAACCCGTCTGCCGCCGGAGAAAAGCCACCGCTGCCGCCTGAAGCGGCAACATGGGTGTTTAGCCGCCGAACGGATGGCGCAGCACAATGGTTTCGAGGCGATCGGGGCCAGTGGAAACCATATCAATGGGCACGTCGCAAACCTCGGCGATACGCTCCAGATAGCGGCGCGCATTGACGGGCAGCTTGTCGTACTCGGTAATGCCCACCGTGGACTCCGTCCAGCCGGCCATTTCTTCGAGCACCGGTTCGGCTTCGGCTGCGGCATGCGCGCCATAAGGCAGCACATCAAGAAACTCGCCCTTATAACGGTAGCCAACGCCGATTTTGATCTGCTCGACGCCATCCAGCACGTCGAGTTTGGTGATGCACAGCCCGGAAATGCCGTTGATCATGACCGAGCGCTTCATTGCTGCCGCATCGAACCAGCCGCAGCGGCGCGGGCGACCTGTGACCGAGCCGAATTCTTTGCCGACGGTAGCTAGGCGCGCGCCCGTGTCGTCGAGCAGCTCGGTGGGGAACGGCCCACCGCCCACACGCGTGGTGTAGGCCTTGGCAATGCCCAGCACATAGGGCAGCGACTGCGGGCCTGTACCTGCACCCGCCGATGCGGCGCCAGCGACACAATTGCTGCTGGTGACATAGGGGTAAGTGCCGTGATCGATATCCAGCAAGGCGCCCTGCGCACCTTCGAACAACAGCTTGTGGCCGCCCTTCTGGGCGTGGTAAAGGGTACTGGCCACGTCGGCAACCATGGGCTGCAGTTGGGGCGCCAGGGACATGGCCTGATCGCGAACCTCGCTGGTGGACACTGCAGCGGCGCCCAGGTAATTAGTGAGCACAAAGTTATGGTAATCGAGCACTTCAGCGAGTTTTTCGTCGAAGATAGCCGGATCGTAGAGATCCTGCACCCGCAGCGCGCGGCGGGCCACTTTGTCTTCGTAGGCGGGGCCGATGCCGCGGCCCGTTGTGCCTATCTTGCCCTCGCCTTTGCGCGCCTCGCGAGCTTGGTCAACGGCAATGTGATACGGCAGGATCAACGGGCAGGCGGGAGAAATCTGCAGACGGCTTCGCACATCGAGGCCCGCAGCTTCGAGTTCGCCGATTTCTTGCAGCAGCGCTTGCGGCGACAAGACGACACCGTTGCCGATATAGCAGATAACGTGCGAATGCATGATGCCCGAAGGGATCAGGCGCAGAATGGTTTTCTTGCCATTGATCCACAGGGTATGACCGGCATTGTGGCCGCCCTGGAAACGCACAACGCCCTGTGCAGACTCGGCGAGCCAGTCCACAATCTTGCCCTTGCCTTCGTCGCCCCACTGGGTGCCAATTACAACAATGTTCTTGCTCATGTTACGTATCACAAAAGTGCCGACCGGCGCGGTGGTACGCGCACGCCCGGTACAGGGTTAACCCATATACATACACTGCCCGCGAAAGGACTTAGTGTATCGCTTTTATTGTCCATGCCCCATCGACCAGCACAAGCTCGCGATCGACGGTAAATTCATCCAGTGCATGAGACTGCCCGGGCAGCATCTGCACCACGATCTCGCCCTGCGCACGCAAGGCTCGCAAGGTTTGAACCAGTGCTGCGTCGCTACCCCATGGCGCCCGCACAGCCTTGGCCGGCTGTGCCGCCGGCAGGCCCGAGGACAGCTTGCGCAAATCGAGGCTGAAGCCGGTGGCAGCACGCGCCCTGCCAAATGCCCGCCCTACGCCATCGTAGCGGCCGCCGCGCACGAGCGCATCGTGCCAGCCTTGGGCATAAATGGAAAACACCACACCCGAATGATAGCCGTAGCCACTGGCAACATCGGCCAGATCAACCGTGAAATCGTGCCCTGGCAGCGCGCGGACCAAGGCATCGAGATCATCAAGGGCGGCGCGCAGCGCCGGCAGCGGTGGCAGTTCGTTGCGCGCACGCTCGATGACGTCCATGCCGCCGTAAAGGGACAACAGTGCAAGCAACGCATCGATGCTGTCAGCCCGCGCATTTGGATACTGCTCGGCCAGCGCGGCGATGCCGGGGGCGTCTTTGGTACCCAAAAGGCAAAGGATATCGGCGGCGGCGTCAGCCAATGCCGCATCCGCCGCAATGATGGCGTGCGGCACTGCGGGATGATTGAGGTCGACACGCGCGGTAGCCAGCCCGGCGCGCCGCACGGACTCGAGCGCGAGCTCGATGACTTCGATGTCGGCCTCGAAGCCGGCATGGCCGAACAACTCGACGCCGATCTGCAGCAATTCGCGATCCGACAGCAAGCCGGCGGGCCGCGCGTGCAGCACTGGGCCGCAGTAACACAACCGTGTGACGCCTTCGCGGTTAAGCAGGTGCGCGTCGATGCGCGATACCTGGGGGGTCATGTCGGCACGCACGCCAAGCGTGCGGCCAGAAAGCTGATCGATCAGCTTGCATGTGCGCAGGCTGAGCGAATCTCCGCCAGCCGACAGCAGTGAATCAAGATACTCGACCAGCGGCGGGGCTACCATCTCGTATCCATACGTGCGATATAGATCGAGCAGTGTGCGCCGCAACTCTTCGATACGGCGCGCCTCGGCCGGCAGAATATCCGCCAGATTCTCTGGCAACAACCATGTGGACATTGTGCAGTCCCGGTGAGAACGGTAATGGGCTATGCCAAACAAAAAGCGACCTGGGGCGTAAGCCCGCCAAGTCGCTTGCGGAAAAGATAATCGAAACTTACGCGTTAGTATAAACGAATAAGCAAGGGAAATGAAAGCCGCCAAGCCAAGGGCGCGAACTCGAAGCCACATGGCACGCAACGAGGGTACGTGCACACTTCGGGTGCCGCTTCAGGCTTTGGCAACGTACGAAGACATCGCCAAAACCTGATTACGGACGCATCAGGGCTTGACTGACGCGCCTGCTGCGCCACCATGTGCCGCCCCCCAGTACTGGAAGAACTCGGAGCGCGGACTGAGTACGATGGTGTCACCCTTGGTCGAGAAGACAGTACGGTAGGCCTCCAGGCTACGGTAAAGCTTGAAGAAATCGGGATTGCGGCCGTATGCATCAGCAAAAATGGCCGATGCCGTGGCATCGCCCTCGCCCTTCACCTGCTGCGCCTGCGCATAAGCCTTGGCCAGGATCTCCTGACGCTCGCGATCGGCCTGGGCGCGGATGCGCTCGCTGTCAGCCGTCCCGCTTGCACGCAGGCGATTGGCCTCTTGCTTGCGCTCGGCTTCCATACGCCTGTAAACGGATTCGGAGATTTCAGGGGCGAAGTCGATGCGACGCAAGCGAACGTCGACCACGTCGACACCCAGCGGCTTGGCCCGGGCTGCAACGTTATCGAGCACTTCACTCATGATTTTGTCGCGCTCGTTGGAAACTACTTCCTTGACGGTGCGCACGTTGACGGAAGCGTTGAGAGCATCGCGAATCTGTGCTGAAAGCCGCTCGACCGCTCCACGATCATTGGCGCCGAACGTCACGTAGAAGAGCCGAGGATCAGCGATGCGCCACTTCACGTAGGAATCGATCAACAGATTCTTCTTTTCGGCTGTCTGGATGCGCTCGGGGTCGCTGCTTTCGATGGTTTGCAGACGTTTGTCGAGGAAGACGACATTCTGGAACGGTGGTGGCAGCTTGAAATACAGGCCTGGCTTGACGATGGTTTCGCGCACTTCACCCAGGGCGAAAACCAGCGCCGAATCACGCTCTCGCACAACGAAGACGCACGAAGAAAGCACTGCCAGGATAATCAGCAGGCCAATCAGTATGGGAAAGGAGCGTTGCATCTATGCCTCTCAGCGCGAATACGGGTTTACGGACAGCGACGAACTGCCGGAAGCAGCAGCCTTCCCGGTTCGGCCTGCTGCCGCCCGGCCGTTGGCAGCCTCGGTAGACTGGCCTGATGCTGCCCCAGCCGCGGCGGCGCCGGGTTGGTCGCCCGTATTGCGCGGCGCCCGCGCCGCGTCGTTCATGATTTTGTCCAACGGCAGGTACAGCATGTTGTTGGCGGAATCGGTATCCACCACCACCTTGCTGACGTCGGCCAATATACTTTCCATGGTGGACAGATATAGACGTTGGCGCGTGATCTCGGGCGCCTTGGCGTACTCGGCTTCGACGCTGCTGAAGCGCGCGGCATCACCCTCGGCATTGCCGATGACGCGCGCGCGGTAGCCTTCGGCATCCTGGATCATGCGGGCCACTTGGCCTTGCGCTTCAGGCAGAACCTTGTTGGCATAGGCGTTGCCCTCATTGATCAGACGTTCGCGGTCTTGGCCGGCCTTGACGGCATCATCGAACGCAGCCTGCACCTGCTCGGGCGGCTGGACGTTCTGGATGGCAACCGTGCTGATCTGGATGCCCGTCTGGTAGCGGTCGAGGATATTCTGGGCCAGCTTCTGAACCTCAGCGGCGACCTCGGTGCGGCCCGAGTAAAGCACGAAATCCATAGGCTTCTTGCCCACAATCTCGCGCATTGCCGTTTCTGAGGCCTGGCGCACGGATTCATCCGGCTGGTTGGTGCGGAACAGGTAGTCGGGCGCGCCGTTCGGCTCGAGACGATACTGCACCACGAACTGCAGATCGACAATGTTTTCGTCGGTCGTCAGCATGAGTGACTCGGGCAGTACCTTGTTGCGCGTGTTGCCGCGGTAGCCGACCTCAAAGGTGCGCAGCTGCGCAATATTGACCATCTGGTGGTTTTCGATGGGCGCCGGCAAACGCCACTGCAGGCCGGGGCTGAGTGTCTTGGTGTATTGACCAAAGCGGGTGACGACCGCGACCTGGCCTTCTTGGACAATGATGAAACCGCTGGCCAGCCACAAACCCACAATGACCACGCCCAGCACAACAAATAGCTTGGGCGAGCCCTTGGGCAGGTTGACGCCGCCCCCCGAACCGTTGCCGCCGCCAAAACCACCGCCGCCGCGACGCGGCTTGCGGCCGAACAGCGAGCCCAGCTTATTGTTGAAGTCGCGCCAGACCTCGTCAAGGTCGGGAGGGCCCTCGTTTTGACCAGGCCGGCGCGGGGGTTCGGAGCCGCCATTACTATTGTTGTTATTGCCGCGCCCCCAGCCCGGATCATTCAGATTGAATATTTTTGATATTAAACGCATTGTTTCCCGCGATTTGTCCTGTTTCGACGATTGCCTGGCGCAAACCCTCTAAACCCAGGCGCTCCAGTGCGCCTACGAAAACTCGTGCAATCGTACCATGTTCGTTACGTTCCACACGGGGCTCGTAACCAGCCTGATCGATTTTGTTGTAGACGAGAATACAGGGGATATCGGCCGCGCCAATGTCGGCGAGCACTTTATTGACTTCAGCGACTTGCTCATCGCGTTGAGGGCTTGAGGCATCGATGACGTGCAGAAGAAGATCCGCCTGCACGGTTTCTTCGAGTGTGGCACGAAAAGCTGCGATCAGCGTGGGCGGCAGGTCCCGGATAAAGCCTACCGTATCGGAAATGACCACCTGCCCCGCTCCTTCGATCCAGACGCGGCGTGTCGTTGTATCGAGCGTGGCAAAGAGTTGATCAGCCGCATAGGCGCCGGCTCGCGTCAAGGCGTTGAACAGTGTCGATTTGCCGGCGTTGGTATAACCGACCAGCGATACCGACAGCGTATTGCCGCGCGCCCGGGCGCGGCGCTGCGTGGCGCGCTGGCGCTGCACGCGATCGAGCCGCGCGCGCAACAGGCGCACCTTGTCGCCGATCATGCGTCGGTCCATCTCGAGCTGCGACTCGCCCGGCCCCCGCATGCCGATGCCGCCGCGCTGCCGTTCGAGGTGGGTCCACATGCGTGTAAGACGCGTGGACAGGTGCTGCAGCTGCGCGAGTTCGACCTGCAGCTTGCCCTCGTGGCTCTTGGCTCGCAGCGCGAAGATATCGAGAATCAACGCGACCCGATCGACAACCCGCAGGTTGATGCCGCGCTCGAGGTTGCGCTGCTGTGCGGGGCTCAATGGCTGATCGAACAAAACGATTTCGGCACCGGTTTCATGGGCCAGCAGCACTGCCTCTTCGAGCTTGCCGCTGCCGATGAAATGCGCCGCATCGGGCCTCGCCCGGCGTGCGGCGACGGTGCCGACAATCTCCGCCCCCGCGCCCTTCGCAAGCATGACAAACTCATCGGCATGAGCCTGATAATCGGGCTCGCCAAGGTCGACACTGATAATGAGGGCTTTCATGCTCATGGGCGCCCTCCAAACGAAACACCCGCCAGCGCGATGCGCTTGGCGGGCAGCCAGGTGCAAAGAGTGCGCGGGTTATTCAGCGGAATCATCCACCTGGAAATTGACAGGGCGAGCGGGAACGACCGTGGAGATCGCGTGCTTATATACCATTTGCGTGACAGTGTTGCGCAGCAGGACGACATACTGATCGAAGGACTCTACCTGACCTTGCAGCTTGATGCCATTGACAAGGTAGATAGACACGGGCACATGGTCTTTGCGCAGGGCGTTTAGGAATGGATCTTGTAGTGTTTGCCCTTTGTTGCTCATTGGCTAGGCTCCAATTGTGTTGTTTTAGGTGGTTTGGTGAGATATCTACTTTACAGGGTTTTCCCGGTATTGGCACGGCCCCCTTGCAAAATAATCCGGCCAATACGAAAAAAAATGAGTTGCAATTACTTCACGATATCTGCCAGCGCCAGGCAGAGACGATCGCATTCTTCGGGCGTACCGACGGTGATGCGCAGAAACTGCTCGATACGCGGTTGCTTGAAATGGCGCACAAGGATTTTTTGTGCCCGAAGCCTTGCAGCGATGTCTGCTGCATCGTGGCGCGGATGACGGGTGAAAACGAAATTAGTGGAGCTCGGTAATGTTTCGAAACCAAGTTTCGCCAACGCGTCCGACAACTGCCGCCGGGTATCCATGACGGCTCGGCGCGTTTGGTCGAAATAGCCGCCGTCGTCAAGCGCCGCTACGGCCCCCGCCTGCGCCAGCATGTCGAGCGGATAGGAATTGAAGCTATCTTTGACGCGATTCAGACCATCGATGATTTGAACGCCCGCGATGGCGTACCCGACCCGAAGCCCCGCCAGCGCGCGCGACTTGGACAACGTATGCACAACGACCAAGTTTGGACATGAACCCAGCAATGATACGGCGGATTCAGCACCAAAATCGACATAGGCTTCGTCTACGACGACCGCGACATCAGGATTGGAATGCGCAATGGCCTCGATGTCTGACAGTGGCATGGCCAGCCCGGTAGGCGCATTGGGGTTGGCAAAAATGATGCCGGCGGGCGTCTCGGCGTGCGGCCCGATGTAGTCGGCCGGCCGGATGGCATAGTCGTCGGCCAGCGGAACAAGCCGAGCCGGAATACCAAACAACCCGCAGAATGTACGATAAAAGCTGTAGGTGATATCCGGCAGCCAAAGCGCCCTGCCTTCGTGGCGGAACAGCCCATTGAAAATGTGGGCCAGCACCTCGTCCGATCCGTTGCCGGGGAAAACTTGGCTGGCATCCACGCCGTAGGCGCGTGCAGCCGCTTCACACAGTGCCTTGGATTCGTTGTCGGGATACAGCCGGAGGCGATCGCCGGCAGCGGCGCGTATCGCCTCAATGGCGCGCGGGGACGGCCCATAGGGGCTTTCGTTGGTATTCAGCTTGAGCAGGCCCTCGATCTTTGGCTGCTCCCCTGCGACATAGGGAGAAAGGCTGGATACGTCGTCACTCCAATAACGGCTCACTGTGCCCCCTTTATGTAAGGATTCTGGGATGATTTGAACTCGATGCGCAACGGCGTGCCTTCGAGCTTGAATGCGGTACGGAAGCGCGTTTCGAGATAGCGGCGATACGAATCCGGTATGGCATCAAGCGCATTGCCGTGAATAACGATGAGCGGCGGATTCTGGCCGCCCTGGTGCGCATAGCGCATCTTGGGGCGAAAAATCCCCTTGCGCGGCGGCGGTTGCTGCTCGACAGCATCGCGCAATTCGCGTGTAAGGCGAGGCGTGGACAACCTGGAAAACGCAGCGGCATGCGCCGCATTGACCGATTTGAGGAGTGCATTGATGCCCTGCCCCTTCGTGGCGGATATCGTATGCATGCGCGCAAAAGAGAGAAACCGCAGCTTGCGCTCGAACTCGCGCAGCAGCAGTTCGCGCTGCTCGCGGTCGACGCTGTCCCATTTGTTGATGGCAACCACTAGCGCCCGCCCGGTTTCGACCACGAAGCCGGCGATGTGGGCATCCTGATCTGAAATACCCGCCTGGGCGTCAATCATGAGCAGCACGACATTGCAGGCTTCGATGGCCTGCAGCGTCTTGATGACGGAAAACTTCTCAATGGCTTCGAACACCTTGCCACGACGGCGCAAACCTGCGGTATCGATCAGGGTATAAGCCGTGCCGCCGCGTTCGAACTCGATCTCGATGGCATCGCGCGTGGTGCCCGGCATATCGAAGGCAATAACGCGCTCCTCGCCCACGAGCGTGTTGATGAGCGTGGATTTTCCTGCGTTGGGCCGGCCTACAACAGCCAGCTTTATCCGGTGCTGCACGCCAGCTTCAGCGTCAGCCTCGTCGGCGGCTTCAGCACCGGCCTCGTCACCAGCCGCTAAGACGGCGTCGATATCGTCATCACTGAGTGCATCGGCGTCAAAAACGACGCTGTCGTCGGAACCGCCCGCCTCGGCCGCATCCATGAAAGAAAGTGCTTCTTCGATGAGATCAACGACGCCATCACCATGTGAGGCCGAAATGGGATGCGGTTCGCCCAAGCCCAGTTCGTGGAATTCAGCCGCCGCCGAGCCGTAGCGCATGCCTTCGGCCTTATTGACCGCCAGCAATACACGCTGGCCGCTCTTGCGCAGCAGGCGGGCGATTTCATGATCGTGCGCATTGACACCAGCACGGGCGTCGACCAGAAAGATCACCACGTCCGCTTCAGCGATCGCCTGCTGCGTCTGACGCGCCATTTCGAGCAATATGCCTTCTTTGGCAACCGGCTCGAAGCCGCCGGTATCGACGGCAATGAAGGGATGATTGCCCACCCTGCCCTCGCCGTAATGGCGATCCCGCGTAAGGCCGGAAAAATCGGCTACCAGCGCGGCACGCGAACGCGTAATGCGGTTGAACAATGTGGACTTGCCCACATTGGCGCGCCCTACCAGGGCGATAACGGGCTTGAATACAGATTTGTTCAATTGACACCAACCAGCACCAGATTGCCATTGCCAGTTTGCACCAGCACGCCGCGCGTGGTGGCGATCGGCGGAGAAAGCACGGCGCCGCCGCCCACGCTCACGCGGCCCAGCAGATGCCCGTTTTCACGGGACAGAAAATGGACATAGCCATCCAGGTCACCGACGGCAACTGCCTGCGGTACAACCGCCGGCTGCGTCAACCGACGATTGCGCAATGCGGACTGCTTCCAGACTTCGCTGCCGCTTGCCAGATTGAACGCATGCACCACATCGCGTTGATCGCCCGCATAGGCATGCACGTTGTCGGTGGCCATGCCGGTTTTGCTGGAGAAGGTCGTTTCCCAGATTGGACGCCCACCCTGGGAGACATCGAAGCACACCATGCGCCCCTGATAGGCGACGCCGCACAGCAGCGGCCCCTGGACCTGCGGCGTACCGACCACGTCACGGATGCGTTCGAGGTCTGTGGCGCCCTGGGAACTGGCGACCTGGCCTTCCCACTGGACGTTGCCGCTGGCAGCCTCGATCAGCATCAGGCGACCGCTAGGCATGCCGGACACAACCAGCCCCTGGATGATGACCAGTTGCATATTGGTTTTGAGTGCCAGCGCCGGGCCTGGCCGTTGCACCTGCCAGCGAGGCTCGCCCGTCTGGGCGTCGAACGCCTGTATGCGGTAGTCGCTGCTGCGCACAACGACGACACCGGCACCAACCACAGGCGGGATGTTGATGGCGCTGGAGGCCTTGGCCCGCCATTTTTCGACGCCCTTGTCGTCGTAGGCGATAACCTCGCCGTTATTGGCTGCAACGGCGGTGTTGGTGCCGTCGGAACCCGCCCCGGCGGAAAGCTCGCGGCCGGTATCAGCCTGCCACTGCACCACTCCCGAACCAAGCGCCACCTTGACGACACGCCCACCCGGCGCAGCTGCGTAAACGGATTCGCCCACGACGGTGGGTGCAAAACCATAGCCTCCGCCGCTGCCAACGGACGTGCTCCAGGCTACCGCCGCAGTAACGCCCGGCGCATACTCAGTGAGCGGCGTGGGCTCGTAGCGCGGATCGCTGCTGGAAAACATGGAGCAGCCAGCCAGACCGGCCAGGCTCAGTGCCAATATGGCGCCACGCAAGAAGCGGCGGGACGATGAACGGCGGAAAGCGGTGTTACGCATGGATCAGTTTCCACTCAAGGCGTCGATTTTCAATTGCACGATCTGCGCGGCGGGGTCGGCGCCCAATGCCTTGATCGCGCTTTCCCAGGCCGCACGGGCTTGGTCATTGCTGCCCTGCGCGAGCAGGATGTCGCCGCGCCGGTCTTCATAGAGGCCGGCGAACGCTGGGGGTGGCTCGCCAAGCAAGGCAAGCGCGGGCTCGTATTGTTTTTGCTGCAGCAATATGCCAGCCAGGCGCAACTTGCCCAGCGCCACCAACGCCTGATCAGCGCTGCGCTGGACCAGCCATTCGAGTTGCTGGCGCGCACCGTCGAGGTCGCCGCGCTGCTGGAGGGCCATGGCAGCCACCAGGAGGCCGCGCGAGGTGTAGCCGGAAGACGGGAAGTCGTCGCGCAAGGTGGTGCTGGCCGCCTTGATGCGGGCGACGGCTTCGTCACCCTGCTGCCCCGTGGCGCTTTCGAGCGCCTCGAAGTAGCTCATGGCCTGGTTGCTTTTGTGTTCCTGGTACCACTGCCAGCCACGCCAGCCGAGCACACCCGCGACGGCGACGAACACCAGGACGACACAAAGCGTGCCGTAGCGGTCCCACCACGCACGCAGGGCGTCGAGTTTCTCCTGTTCTTCCAAATCGTATGCCATGCTTCTTCAGACCCTGTTTTTCAACTCTGTTACCAAACAATCGAGCGGGATGGTTTCTTGCTGTGCCCCGATATGGCCGTCCTGCTCGCGCAGCCACTTGACGCTGGCACTGGCGCTGGCAAGCTCGTTATCGCCAAGTATGACGGCCACGCGCGCACCGCTTGCGTCGGCACGTTTGAACTGTGCCTTGAAGCTGCCCGGACCGGCATGAACAATGACACGCAATCCGGCATCGCGCAAGCTTTCGCCCAATAGCGCAGCACGGCGCTGGGCGGCTTCGCCCTGGTGAACCAGATAGACGTCGCACTCCGGGCGCTCGGCCTGGCCACCGATTTGTTCGCACAGATCGAGCAAGCGCTCCATGCCGATGGCAAAGCCCACGGCCGGCGCAGGCTTGCCGCCCAGCAATTCGATCAGACCATCGTAGCGACCGCCGCCGCATACCGTGCCCTGGGCACCGAGCCGGTCTGTGACCCACTCGAAAACGGTCAGATTGTAGTAATCCAGGCCCCGCACGAGGCGCGGATTGAGCCTGTAAGAAATACCAGCATCCGCTAGGCGCTCGCATACGCCGGCAAAGTGCTCCCGCGACTTTGCACCAAGGAAGTCGAACAGGCGCGGCGCACTGTTGGCCATATCCTGCATCGCGGGATTCTTGGTATCAAGTACGCGAAGCGGATTGGTGTGCATGCGTCGCCGAGCCTCTTCGTCGAGCACGTCGATATGCTTCTGAAGATGTTCGATAAGGGCTGCCCGATGGGCGGCGCGCTCTTCGGCCTGCCCCAGCGAGTTGAGCTCGAGCCGGATGTCTGTGAGCCCAAGCAGCTTCCAGAGCCTGGCCAGCATGACAATGAGTTCGGCATCAATGTCGGGGCCGGCAAAACCCAGGGCCTCGACGTCGATCTGATGGAACTGGCGGTAGCGGCCTCGCTGCGGTTTTTCGTGACGAAACACCGGGCCCATTGCGTAGACGCGATGCGGGCGTTCGTACAGCAGATTGTGCTCGATGGTAGCGCGCACCATGCCGGCCGTGAACTCCGGCCGCATGGTGAGATGCTCGTTGTTGAGCGCATCGGTGAAGGAATACATCTCCTTTTCGACGATATCGGTGACTTCGCCGATGCCGCGCGTAAACAGGCGGGTGTGCTCCAGCACCGGTGTGCGCATATTGCAATAGCCGTAAGCGCCCAGCCACTCCCGGACAGTAGCTTCCAGGCTTTCCCACGCAGCACTGGTGTCGGGGAGCGCGTCTTTCATGCCGGTGATGGCATGAACCTTCTTAAATGTTGATGTCATGGTTACTTGGGTATGCGCGGGCTAGCCGCGACCGGAATACTGCGCTGCGCCGGTGCCGTAGCGGCGTTCGACGTAGTCTTCGACAATGGCCTGGAACTCGACGGCAATGTTGTCGCCCTTGAGTGTAATGGTGCGCTCGCCGTCTATGAAGACCGGGGCCGAGGGAATCTCGCCCGTGCCGGGCAGGCTGATGCCGATGTCCGCGTGCCGGCTTTCGCCCGGCCCGTTGACCACACAACCCATGACAGCGACGTTCATGTTCTCTACCCCTGGATAGCGTGACTTCCAGACAGGCATCTGATCGCGCAGGAAGCGCTGGATGTCATCGGCGAGCTCCTGGAATACGGTGCTGCTGGTGCGCCCGCAACCAGGACAGGCCACAACCATAGGCGTGAAAGCCCGCAGGCCCATGCTCTGGAGGATCTCCTGGGCGACGATTACTTCGCGACGGCGGTCTCCGCCAGGTTCTGGCGTGAGAGAAATGCGGATGGTATCGCCAATGCCCTGCTGCAGCAGCACCGCCAGTGCTGCCGTGGAAGCGACGATCCCTTTGCTGCCCATGCCGGCTTCCGTCAACCCCAGGTGCAGAGGGTAGTCGCAACGGCTGGAAAGGTCTTGATAGACCGTGATCAGGTCTTGCACATGGCTGACTTTGCACGACAGGACGATGCCATTAGGTGACAGGCCGAGCTCTTCGGCGCGGCGCGCGTTGCTGATGGCAGACACAACCAAGGCATCGCGCATGACCGCCTGGGCTTCCCAAGGCTGCGCGCGACGGCCGTTTTCGTCCATCATGCGGGCCATCAGTTCGTGATCCAGGCTGCCCCAGTTGACACCGATGCGCACCGGCTTTTCGTAGCGGCAAGCGATCTCGATCATCTGCGCGAAATTGTCGTCGCGCTTTTTTCCGCCCCCCATATTGCCGGGGTTGATGCGGTACTTGGACAGCGCCTGGGCGCACTCGGGAAATTGCGACAGCAATTTGTGGCCGTTGTAGTGGAAGTCTCCCACCAGCGGCACAGAGATGTTCATCCGATCAAGCTGCTCGCGGATTGCGGGCACCTCGCGCGCCGCTTCGGGCGTATTGACCGTGATACGGACAATTTCAGACCCTGCCAGCGCCAATTCCTTGACCTGTATGGCGGTGGCGATCGGATCCGCCGTATCGGTGTTGGTCATAGACTGCACAACGACCGGCGCGTCACCACCTACCTGGACTTTGCGATCGCCCCAGCGCACGACAACCGGGCGCGTGCGGCGCCGGACGGCGGCACCCACTGGCAACGCTTGCCCTGCCTCGTACGAATTGGAAGTATCAGTCATTTTTCAGCATCTTGAGCCAGTCGAAGACCAGCCATGAATCGGGGATCCAACCTCGCTCCAGCGCATAAAAGCCGATGACAGCCAGAAGAATGAGAATGATCAACAGCCATCCCCATGGACGGGAAACGCTCTCGACTTGCAGCGGAGCATCGACGGCGCCCAGCGGCGCCGCGCGGCTTACGTTTACCGCACGCGGCGCCGTGTCGCCTACCTGAGTGTCGAGCATGGCCAGCAGCGCGTCGATATCGGCGTCCAGGAAACGGCCATAGTTTTTTACAAACCCGCGCAGCGAAACCCCTTGAGGCAGGGCTTCCCAGCGCTCTGCTTCAAGCGCCTCGATCTGGCGGGTGGAAAACTTCAGGCGGGCCGACACTTCACCCACGCTCTGGCCACGCACCTCCCGCAGGCCGCGCAGCGTGGGACCGACGCCATTGCCATCGGGCGCTGAAGACGGCGCGGTGGACGGCACCGAATCGCCACCCGAGGAACCATGGGGCCTCGCCGCATGAGCGGGCATGTCTGAAGGCAACGCCGGACCGGGCCCGGCGCCGTTCGGATCTTCTCTCAGCAAAGGTTGATTCATCCACGCTCCTGATTGATGGCGATAACGGCGCGATCGGGTAGACGCTCGGCAACGCGTGTGCGGTCTTTGACATCACCCGCCAATTGCCCGCAAGCGGCTGCAATATCATCGCCGCGCGTCTTGCGCACTGTAGTGACCACGCCGCCGTCCATCAGGCGTTGAGCAAAAAGCCGAACCCGTGCGGGAGGAGAACGTTTCAGCCCCGACTGCGGGAAAGGATTAAATGGTATCAGGTTGAACTTGCACCGAACCCGGCGCGCGATCTCCAGCAGTTGGTCGGCGTGCTCGTCGGCGTCGTTGATCCCGTCGAGCATGATGTACTCGAAGGTGATGAAGTCGCGCGGCGCGTGCTCGAGATAGCGATTACAGGCGTCGAGCAGTTCGGCAAGAGGATGCTTGCGGTTAAGCGGCACCAAGCGGTCGCGCAGGGTGTCATTGGGCGCGTGCAGCGACACCGCGAGCGCCACGGGGCAGTCACGGCTGAGACGGTCCATCATGGGCACCACACCCGAAGTGGAAACAGTGACGCGCCGCCGCGACAGGCCATAGGCATTGTCGTCGAGCATCAGGCGCAAAGCGCCCAGCACCTGGTCGTAATTGAGCAGCGGCTCGCCCATGCCCATCATCACGACGTTGCTGATGACGCGGTCGGGCGCCTCGGCGCTGGCCTCGCCGATGCGGGCGCCCGCGCGCTCGGCCTCGACCGCGCGGCGCGCATACCAGAGTTGCCCGATGATCTCGGCCGTTGTGAGGTTACGGTTGAAACCCTGATACCCCGTGGAACAAAACGGGCACGCCACCGTGCAGCCGGCTTGACTGGAAATGCACAGCGTGCCGCGGTCGTCTTCGGGGATAAAGACCGCTTCGACCGCGTTGTTGCGGCCGACATCGAACAGCCATTTGCGGGTGCCGTCGGAAGAGCGTTGCTCAGTGACGACGGCGGGCGCGTGAATCGCGCAATGCGCAGATAGCTGCTCACGGAAGACGCGCGCAAGATCCGTCATGTCGTTGAACGAATCGACCCCACGCTGGTGTATCCAGCGCTGGAGTTGCTTGGCACGAAACGGCTTGCCGCCCCACTGGCCGACCAGGTCGGCCAACGCGGGGGCATCCATGCCAAGCAGATTGATGAGTTCGGCCTTGGCCGGAACGACGGTGGGACCTTGCATTGCGTCTTGCCTATAGCGCCGGATCAGCGGCTGTGGATGTTGCTTTCGGGGAAGAAGAAAGCAATTTCCACGGCAGCGGTCTCGGGCGCGTCGGAACCGTGCACTGCGTTGGCGTCGATACTGTCAGCGAAATCGGCGCGGATGGTGCCCTTCTCGGCCTTCTTGGGATCGGTGGCGCCCATCAGGTCGCGGTTTTTCTGGATGGCACTCTCACCTTCGAGCACTTGCACGAACACGGGACCCGACACCATGAAATCGACCAGATCCTTGTAGAAGGGACGCGCTTTGTGTACTGCATAGAAACGCTCGGCTTCGTCGCGCGAGAGCTGCTGCAAACGGGCCGCCACGACCTTCAGGCCGGCCTGCTCGAAGCGGGCGACGATTTGGCCGATTACGTTCTTGGCGACGGCATCGGGCTTGATGATGGATAGGGTGCGTTCAATTGCCATGAAAATTTCCAGAAAAGAAAGGTTTGTTCCTGCCCCGGGCACAAGACCGGGCAACGCCAACGGCGCCCGCCCGGCCCCGCGAAAAGGCTCAGACCAAGGGTTGCCGAAATGGTTTCTTCAATAAAAACAACAACTTCGGTAAAGTTTATGTTAACCGGGCATTTTAACACGCCCATGCGCTGTCACTCCATCATAAAATAGAGGATTCGCATTTGGGGGCGCGCCGCCACGCATGCGAGGCGCACCGCCCTCGCCGCGCGCCGCCGCAGCCCGCCTTGCGCACGCTTTCACTGCCCGCACCGCCCGTATCGCACGAGTTTATTTCACCGCCATGACCTCATCCCCCGCATCAATCAGCACCGACCAACTCTCCAAAAGCTTTGAACCGCAGGAACTTGAATCCCGCTGGTACGCGCAATGGGAGCAGCACGGCTATTTCAAGGGCGGCAAACATGTCGCCTCGTCAGGCCGCGACAGCAGCCAACCCTTCGTCATTCAGTTCCCTCCGCCCAATGTCACCGGTACGCTGCACATGGGCCATGCCTTCAATCAAACCGTAATGGACGGGCTGGTGCGCTATCACCGCATGTGCGGCCACGACACGGTGTTCATACCCGGCACCGACCACGCGGGCATCGCCACGCAAATCGTGGTCGAGCGCCAGCTCGACGCACAGAACATCTCGCGCCACGACCTGGGGCGCGAAAAATTCCTTGAAAAAGTATGGGAATGGAAAGAACAATCGGGTAGCGCCATCACACAGCAATTCCGTCGCCTGGGCTCCTCGTGCGACTGGGAGCGCGAGTACTTCACCATGGACGGCAACCTGTCCCGGGGCGTGTCCGAGGTTTTCGTGCGCCTGTATGAGCAAGGCCTGATCTACCGCGGCAAGCGCCTGGTGAACTGGGACCCTGTGCTGGGCACCGCAGTGTCCGACCTCGAAGTGGTCAGCGAGGAAGAAGACGGCTTCATGTGGGAAATCCGCTATCCACTGGCTGAACCGGCGGGCGGGATCACGCACCTGGTCGTTGCCACCACACGCCCCGAAACCATGCTGGGTGACGTGGCTGTCATGGTGCACCCGGAAGACGAGCGCTATGCCCATCTGATCGGACATGATGTGGTGCTGCCGCTAGTGGGGCGCCGCATCCCCGTTATCGCCGACGACTATGTCGATCGTGAATTCGGCACGGGTGTCGTAAAGGTGACTCCTGCGCACGATTTCAACGACTACGCCGTAGGCCAGCGCCACAACCTGGACATGATCAGCATCCTGACGCTGGACGCCAAGGTGTCCAGCGAAGCCCCTGAAGCCTACCGCGGCATGGACCGCTTCGACGCGCGCAAGCAGATCGTGGCCGACCTGGACGCACAAGGCCTGCTGCAAAGTATCAAACCTCACAAACTCATGGTGCCGCGCGGCGATCGCACCAATACCGTGATCGAACCCATGCTCACTGATCAATGGTTCGTGGCCATGAGCAAGCCCGCGCCGGCCGGCACCCTCCATCCTGGCAAGAGCATTACGGATGTGGCGCTTGAGGCGGTAGCCGACGGGCGCGTCAAGTTCTACCCTGAAAACTGGACCACCACCTACAACCAGTGGCTCGAGAAGATCCAGGACTGGTGTATTTCACGCCAGCTCTGGTGGGGCCATCAGATTCCCGCGTGGTACGCTGAAGACGGCCAGGTATTCGTTGCCCGCACCGAAGAAGAAGCCCGCGTCAGGGCTGATGCCGCCGGCGTCAAAGGCCCGCTGACCCGCGACCCGGATGTCCTGGACACTTGGTTCTCGTCTGCACTTGTGCCGTTCACCGATTTGGGCTGGCCCGAGCAAACACCCGACCTGGCGCGCTACCTGCCATCCAGCGTGCTGGTCACAGGTTTCGACATTATTTTCTTCTGGGTTGCTCGCATGGTCATGATGAGCATGCACATGACCGGCCAAGTACCCTTCCGCAGTGTCTACGTGCACGGCCTGGTGTGCGACATGGACGGCAAGAAGATGAGCAAGTCCAAGGGCAATACCATCGATCCGGTCGACCTGATCGACGGCATAGGTCTGGACGCGCTCCTCGATAAACGCACCACGGGCCTGATGAATCCCAAGCAAGCCGCCAGCATCCGCAAGAAAACCGCCAAAGACTACCCCGACGGTTTTCCCGCCTACGGCACCGATGCGCTGCGCTTCACCATGGCTGCCTACGCCACACTGGGCCGCAACATCAACTTCGACCTCAAGCGCTGCGAAGGCTACCGCAACTTCTGCAACAAGCTGTGGAACGCCACGCGCTTCGTGCTGATGAATACCGAAGGGCATGCGCTCTCGTCGGATACCCTCTACGTCGACGGCCAAAACGTGCAGGCTGAACTCTCCTTCGCCGACCGCTGGATCATCAGCCAACTGCAACGGCTGGAGCAGGACGTCGACCGAGGCTTCGCCGATTATCGGTTCGACAACATCGCCAATGCCATCTACCACTTCGTATGGGACGAATACTGCGACTGGTACGTGGAAATGGCCAAAACGCAGTTGCAAAACGGCACACCAGCCCAGCAGCTTGGTACCCGGCGCACCCTTATTCGCGTGCTGGAAGCCGTATTGCGCCTTGCACATCCAATCATCCCTTTCATCACCGAAGAACTCTGGCAGAAGGTTTCCGTCGTAGCTGGCGTACGCGATGCCGACACCGTGATCAGCATTTCCATACAGCCCTATCCGATGGCAGATGCTACACGCATCGACGAGCAGGCCGAAGCCCAGGTCGCCGAGCTCAAGGCCCAGGTCGATGTCGTCAGGGCACTGCGCGGTGAAATGAGTATCTCGCCCGCCCAGCGCGTGCCACTTGTGGCCCAGGGCGATAGCAGCGTGCTGGCAGCCAACAGCATCTACCTCATGGCACTGGCCAAGCTTTCAGGGGTCGATGTCGTCACGCAGCTTCCCGATCTGGGCGCGCCGGTCCAGGTCGTCGGCACAACCCAGCTCATGCTGAAAGTCGAGATCGACAAAGATGCTGAACGCGCCCGCTTGGGCAAAGAGGTTGAACGGCTGGAGCGTGAAATCGCCAAGGCGCAGAGCAAACTGGGCAACGCCAGCTTTATCGAGCGTGCTCCTGCCGCGGTGATCGATCAGGAAAAAACCCGCGTGGTTCAGTTCGGCGAAACACTTGAGAAAGTCAAAGCGCAATTGGCACGCCTGGTTTGAAGGGGCCGCCCGCCCTGCGGCGGGCGCTGTGCCTGCCGGCCACGGCTTAGGCCTGGCCGGCCTCCCGCCGCAGGGCGGCGAGATAATTTTCGTCAGCCTTTGACAGCAGCCCAGAAGCGCGGGCATGCTCGATAAGATCCGGACGACGCGCCGCCGTCAATGCCAGCGACTGCTGGCGCCGCCAAACTGCGATATTGGCATGATGGCCCGACAGCAGCGGCGTGGGCACCGATACGCCCTGGTATACCTCGGGGCGCGTGTAATGGGGGCTGTCGAGTAAGCCCGTAAGCGCAGTATTGAAAGAATCCTGGGGCGCGGAGCCAGCATCGTTGAGCGCGCCCGGCAGAAGCCGCACGGCAGCATCAATGATGGCCAGCGCGGCGATTTCCCCCCCGGATAACACGAAATCCCCCAGGGAAATCTCATGCGTGACGCGCCGGTCAATGAAGCGTTGGTCGATGCCTTCGTAACGGCCACATACAATGACAGCCCCTGGACTTGCGGCGAATTCTTGCGCCATGCTTTGGTCGAAGCGCTGACCTGTAGGGCTCATCAGGATGACAGGTGGCGGCTCGGCGGCGCCGCGCGCGACCAGCGCAGCATCGACTGAATGCTCGAGGGGTTCGGCCAGCATGACCATGCCCGGCCCGCCACCGTAGGGGCGGTCGTCTACCGTGCGATGGACGTCGTGCGTGAAATCACGCGGATTCCAGAGATGCAGAGACCACAGCGCCTGCCGGTGGGCGCGACCCGTGACACCGAGATCCCGGACCACGGAGAACATGTCCGGAAACAAGGTGATGACATCAAATCGCATATCACCACTCGACCGGCCAATTGCTGTCGAGCCGCTTGCCAGCGATGTCGACGGTGTGCACATGCGCCGCCACAAAGGGCACCAGCACTTCGACAGACCTGCCCTTGCTGTTGAGGACAGGCTGCGCGAGGCCCGAGGCGTCGAGGCTTTGCCTTGCCACCTGCAACACCGCATGAGCGCCGTTATCGACCACATCTTGCACCACACCGATGAGTGCAGGCGCACCCTGGTGCTCGCCATACAGGCTGCAGCCGATGAGATCAACCCAGTAATATTCGTCTGGCGCGGAAGCGGGAAAATTGGCGCGCGGGACCCAAACGGTATGAGCCTTCAGCGCATCAGCCATGTCACGGTCGTTGACCAGGCCTAATTGCGCCACAACCGTTGCGCCATGCTTGCGGGATGCCAGCACCGGATAAGCCCGCGCAATAGGCAAAGCGCCAACATCCCCAGGAAGGATGGGCGCTCTTAACCACCAGACTCGCGCAGTGAGCAGGGCATCGCCGCCTGCTGCGTGCGGCTGTATCTTGACCCACCCCTGCACACCATAGGCGGACGCAACACGCCCCAGCTCTACCAGATCTTCTGGCGTGGTGCCAAGGGGTGCGTCGACGCTGCTGGGCATACGGGTGGGCCAGACACAAACGCGCCCTGCCGCGGGCAGGCTACGCGCTGTGGCGCAAAATGCGCTCAGGCAGCGGCTTGGGCGGAAACCTGCTTGACCAGGCGCGCAACGGCGGGCGACAGCTGGGCGCCGTTTTCGGTCCAGTACTGGACGCGATCCATTGCCAGACGCAGGCTTTCTGCGCCTTCAGCCGCCACGGGATTGTAAAAACCCACGCGCTCGATGAAGCGGCCATCGCGGCGATTACGCGAATCGGCTGCCACAACGTTATAAAACGGACGCTTTTTCGAGCCGCCACGGGCCAGACGAATCACAACCATGGTAATCCTTTGAAAATACGGTGAAAAACAAGAGATTCTAGCACTATTTGGCAGGCACCGGCAAACCCTTTGCCGCTTTTGGCCGCTGTACGGGGCAAAAAGCGACAGGCACCGGCAAGAAGGCCAGCAGCCGGCCCGCTCTTGACGACGCATGGCCACGCGAATATATGTCGCGTTGGCGTCACCCCGGCACCTGCACCGAACCCGCCCGCCCTGGCGAGCGCCCCTTGCCCTAGCGGCGGCGCAGGTAATGCGCCGTGTACTCGCCTTCGTCTATTTGTGCTTCCAGCGCATTGCCGGTCTGCCGCGAGAAAGCTTCGAAATCCTGCACGGCATGCGTGTCAGTGGTCAGCACCCGCAGAATTTCCCCGCTTTCCAGCTGTGCCAAAGCCTTCTTGGCGCGCAGTATGGGCAGCGGGCACTTCAACCCGCGGGCATCGACCTCCAGGTCGAAGGCTGGCGTGAAATCAACGGGAGTGGCCATATTATGCTCCGGACTCAGGCCAGGCGTTCGCTGACCCAGCCCTGCACGCTTTCTATTGCCGCTGGCAGAGCTTGGGCATCGGATCCGCCGCCCATGGCCATGTCTGGACGGCCGCCCCCCTTTCCACCAACCTGCGCGGCCACCATACCGACCAGTTCGCCGGCCTTCACCTTGCCAGTGAGATCGGACGTAACGCCGGCCACGATGCTGATCTTGTCGTCGGCGACAGTGGCAAGCAGCACCACGGCGGACTTGAGCTTATCTTTGAGCTGATCGACCATGCCGCGCAGCGCCTTGGGATCGGCGCCGCCGACATTGGCCACCAGCAGCCGCGCGTCACCGGGCAGCGCAATGGCGCGAGACGCAAGATCACTGCCTGCGGACGCGGCGAGCTTGCTCTTGACCTGGTCGAGGTCACGCTCGAGGGCCTTCAGTTGGCCCTGCAACTGAGCGATGCGATCAACCAAATCCGCCGGCTGGGTGCGCAGCAGGCCCGCGGCACGCAGCAGCACCTCATTGGTTTCCTGCACCCAACGCACGGCGTTATCGCCCGTGATGGCTTCAACGCGGCGTACGCCTGCGGCCACACCGCTTTCAGCCACAATCTTGAACAGGCCGATGTCGCCGGTGCGGGCAACGTGGGTGCCCCCACACAGCTCGCGCGAGAAACCGATATCCAGAACACGGACGGTATCGCCGTATTTTTCGCCA
This sequence comes from Paracandidimonas lactea, assembly GCF_021653995.1. Classification (NCBI taxonomy): domain Bacteria; kingdom Pseudomonadati; phylum Pseudomonadota; class Betaproteobacteria; order Burkholderiales; family Alcaligenaceae; genus Paracandidimonas; species Paracandidimonas lactea. The sequence continues at coordinate 171,955 of NZ_JAJJOZ010000001.1, read as the reverse complement.
AACAGTGCCATAGCGCCGCCTTGTACCGCTTCATCATAGGTCATGACGCGGGCCGCGGCTGCATGATTGGACAGCACCTCATCGTTGACGATGCGCTCGACTTCGGCGATTTGCGTCGGTGTCATAGGCGCATCATGGGCGAAGTCGAAACGGGTTTTATCTGCATCGACCAAAGAGCCGCGCTGCTGGACATGCCCGCCCAAGACTTCGCGCAACGCCTTATGCATCAGGTGCGTCGCGGAGTGATTACGTACCGTGCGGGCACGCCGTGTGGCGTCGACACGCGCATCCAGCGTATCGCCCAAATTGAGTGAACCGCTTTCGAGGTGGCCATGGTGGCCAAATACATTGCTTTGAATCTTTTGCGTGTCGTGTACGGTGAAGTGAGCGCCGCCACCTTCGAGCACACCCATGTCGCCTACCTGACCACCGGACTCGGCATAGAAAGGCGTAGCATCCAGCACAACGATAGCGTCCTGCCCCGCATGAATGCTGCCAACCGAGGTGCCATCGACGTAAAGCGCGGTAACCTTGCCCAGCCCCTGGAGATGCTCGTAGCCATCGAAGCGCGTTTCAACACCGCTGTAGGAAAGGTTGCCAGCAGTCTTGAACTTGCCCGCCGCCCTGGCCTGCTGACGCTGATGCGCCATGGCGGCCTCGAAGCCCGCGTGATCTACCTGTACATCGCGTTCGCGGCAGATATCCGCGGTAAGGTCGACCGGGAAGCCATAGGTGTCGTACAGCGTGAACAGCGTTTGGCCATCAAGTGTGCCGTTTTCAGGCACCTGCGCCAGCGCGGCATCAAGAATCTTGATACCGTGCTCAAGGGTCTCGCTGAACCGTTCTTCTTCCTGGCGCAAAACTTGCTCGACACGGAACTGCTGCACGGCGAGCTCGGGATAGGCGTCACCCATCTGTGCCACGAGATCGCCCACCAGGCGATGAAAGAACAGGCCCGATTGGCCCAGCTTGTGGCCATGCCGCAGTGCGCGACGCACAATGCGGCGCAGCACATAGCCTCGCCCCTCATTGCTCGGTATCACGCCATCCACGACGAGGAAGCTGCAGGCACGGATATGGTCGGCGATTACCTTGAGCGAATTATTGGAAAGGTCGGACACACCGGTTTCGCGTGCGGCGGCCTTGATCAACGCCTGGAACAGGTCGATCTCGTAGTTGGAATGCACATGCTGCAGCACCGCCGCGATGCGCTCGAGACCCATGCCCGTATCGACGCATGGACGCGGCAGCGGCATCATGTTGCCCTGGGCATCGCGCTCGAATTGCATGAAAACCAGATTCCAGATTTCGATGAAACGATCACCGTCTTCCTCGGGCGAGCCCGGAGGGCCTCCCCAGATTTCAGGGCCGTGATCATAGAAAATCTCGGAACAGGGGCCGCAGGGGCCGGTATCGGCCATCTGCCAGAAGTTGTCAGACGCATAACGCGCACCCTTGTTGTCGCCAATGCGGATGATGCGCTCGCGGGGCACGCCGATCTCATTGGCCCAGATGTCGTAGGCTTCGTCGTCTTCGTGGTACACCGTGACGGTAAGCTTGTCGGCAGGCAGGCCGTACACCTTGGTGAGCAGTTCCCAGGCGTAGCGGATGGCATCGTGCTTGAAGTAGTCGCCAAAGCTGAAATTGCCCAACATCTCGAAGAAAGTGTGATGCCGCGCGGTATAGCCGACGTTTTCGAGGTCGTTGTGCTTTCCGCCGGCACGCACACAGCGCTGCGACGTAGTGGCACGACTGTAGGGGCGGCTGTCCTTGCCCGTGAATACGTCCTTGAACTGCACCATCCCCGCATTGGTGAAGAGCAGCGTGGGATCGTTGCCCGGCACCAGGGAAGACGAAGGGACGAGCTGATGGCCCTTCGACTCGAAGAAAGACAGAAACTTCTGACGTATTTCGGAGGTTTTCATTGGAGAAAAACACGAGATAAAAAGGTAACTGTTAATTATAGGGTGTCTTTGCCGACGTGTTGTGCAATGTGGCTGCGCGCCATCAATTTACGCAGATGAAATGGCTAATGCGGCCTCGCTGCAAGAGATTAGGGGGATCCTCGCCGACCTTGATCGCTTTCTGGCCCGGCAGGCAGGCGCAGGTTCCGGTATTGACATTGGCAGTGGACTGACCCGCATGCGTTTTGCAGCCAGTTACCGAATTGATTGAATAACTGCCACCGGGCGCCGCAGCGACGCCCAACGCAGTCCAACTGCCGCCCTGGCACGCCAGCAGGCTTTTATGCGGCTGCACCGCCAGCGCTAATGCGCCGTCGACATTGCAAGCCTGGCCTGGCGCCCTCCTCGCGCCGATCCGAACATATCCCTCCACAGCCAAATTGGCACCGGCGCGAATATCACCGCTTACAGTCATCGCACCCTGAAGCTGCGGGTCCCGGCGATCACCGATATGCACCACTTGCGCTGTACGCAAAGTATCGTCCGCCAGCATGGCAACCGTCCCGGGCGGCAATGCGGCACCCGGCCAAGGAGGATTGGGCAGAGTGAACAGGGGGCCGCGCAACTGCGACGACGCCCCCGGGCTTACCCAGCCGCCCGCACCCGCCGCTTCCAGCAACCACTGCGACACAGCGCGCTCATCAACCCTACCCCGCTCTCGTACAAAAGGCTGGGCACTGTATACAAGCGCATTGGGGCGGCACGCATGGCCGGGGCACAGGCCGCGGCGCACCACACGTATATGGGCGCCAGCTCCCATCGCGACGGTGAGCGGCAACCCCTCCGCAAGCAGCCCGGCGCGCTTGAGCTCCGCCGGCGTCGGTGTGCGCCAATCCGCGTAGCCTTCATGCTGCAAGGCGGCTGGCACATTGGCAAGGCTGAGTTCGGGCCCATGCCGGGCAAGGTAACGGCCGGCCGCGTCGCGCACGGCCAACATCCAGCGAGCGGCGGCGCGCGCGCCCGCATCGTCCATGTTATCGACGAGTGTGCTCACCCCCCACACTGCGATAAGGGTGGCCACCATTGTCGCCAGCAGAAGTTCAAGCAGTGCGAAACCCCGTTGCGCGTGCATACCAGTCCCTAAGCCAACGTGAACACAAAGGTATTGACACTGCCGCGGCCGCATAGGCCGCGCACCAGTATCGGACTGTATGGCGTAGTCTGGTTCTTGACCACTGCGAGCGCCTGTCTGTCGTTGCCGACAGCAACAACGGAGGCGAGGCGTTGCAGGACCGTTGCAATGCCTGGGCATGCGACATGGCTGACGCCGGACAGAGTGATGGTGAGCAACGCCCCGTCAGTGGACGCCGCCACCTGGACTTCTCCACCGTCTCCCAGGCCATGCAGCACACGCGGCGCTCCTCTGTCGCCCGCCACCGTCAGCACGCCAGACTCGCGCGCCGTTTCTGCCAAAGCAACGGTATTTACGCCACGATAAGGAAACTGCCCCGCCACCTGGCCGTTGATGCGCACTTGCATGATAAAACGAGCAAGTTCCTCGCCAACGCGCGGAACCTTGCTCTCGACAATATAGTTGCCAATGACAGGAATCCCGATCACGGCGATCAACAGAATCACCGCGCTGACAATGGAGATCTCAAGCAGCGAGAAGCCGCGCTGGGAAGCTGAATGTGATGCCATAAACACCTCTGGAAAGGAATGCCGGCGCGCAGCGGCCGCGCCGGCGATTGGAAACCGTGGCTGATGCTGCCAGCGAAATGCGCCAACTACTGGTCGGCGTAAAGCAGCAAAAGCGCGCGACGAAGTTCGTCGATGACCGCGTAATGCCACACGCCGAGCCCCAGCATGCAGAACAACACCCCAAGCAACAGGCCCCAGCGCAAGCGCAGCGCGTGCCGGCCAGCAGCCGAAAGCAGTTGTTCGCGCAGGCGGCCCGCGCCCAGTGGGAGGCCCGCGCCGAGCCCGCGTGCCGTGATGAGGTCTGCGAGAAACCAATAGTGTTCTTGTGCCAGCAAGCCCGTATCGAAGCTGGCGGCGCCCGTATGGCCTGCCTCGATACGGGCCAGCATGCGCTCGATCTGAGACGACAACCACGGTGTAGCGCCGGTACCCAAGGCTTGCAGCGCCGTCCGCAACCGCGTGGGGCCACCTTCACCCTGCCCCAGCAGAATGCTCAGAAGGCCAAACAGGCGCAGGCTCTGATACTGGCGGTACAGACGCCATGGACCGAGACGGTCCAGCCGAACCCGCACACCACACACGAGGTTGGGCAGTGACCAGATCATGAATGCCCATGCGCCGGTCGCAGTTACGAGCGCCGCCAGCCAGCCTGCCCGCACCCATTCGGCCAAACGTGTCAACGCGTGCGTCAGTTCACCGTAGTACGCCGGCGGCAGGGCCGAGAACGCATGCAACAGCCGGGGCGTGGTCCACCAGGCGACAGCGAGCAACATCGCCGTCAGCAACATCATTGCAACACCAGCCGAACAAAGCGAGCCAACGTAGATGTCACGTATCCTGCGCATCAGGTCGCAGTCCGCCGAGAGAGCCTTGAACGCATCGATCAGCGCATCGCTTCCGGCGGCCTGGAGCACCCGCAGCGCGGCGCGCTCATCCTGCGGGAAGCTGCCCTGCCAGGTGATATACAGATCGCCGCCGCTGGCCTCATAGGCGCGCATCCAGTGCGCAGACAGCCTTCCGCGCACGGTCGTTGCCCCGTGGCGCGCGGCATCCTGGGCAAATATGGCGCGCAGGGTTCGCGCACCACGCTGCCCCGAAAGCAAAGCGCCAAGGTAATCGCAGTAATCCCCGCGCTTGGCGCGCATATGGCGGTTATCACGCCACAGCCTAATGCCTTGCATGAAGGAACGGCCGCCTCGGGCTGAGATTGGTGGAACAATGTTCATGATGCAGCCCGGTGATCGTCCGACACAGCCGCACGCCGCCGTATTGTTTCAAAGGCATGGAATCGGCATTCGATGTCGCGCAGATCAATTTCGCCTTGCAATGCCTTGCCCACCGCGCACGCCATGGCATCGGGACGGGGATGCCGATCCAGGCATGGTTCCATGACCTCGGCGGCCAGCGTTCGGCCGTTATAGCCGTATAGTTCAGGCAGGTTGCCCGCCCGACAGCGATCGCAGCCTTCGGCGTTGCGGATGCGCGTGATATGAACGCGCTCACCATACAACCCTGCCAATACGTTGAGCCATGCACGCCACTGGGCGCCATCGCGCCAGCCACCACCGGGATGCGCTCCCCCGTTTATAGTCAGTGACTGGACAGGCAGGGAACAATGTGGACATAGCGCAGGCAGCAAGGCCTGATAGACAAGCAGCTTGAGCACACCTGGAGTGGCCAGGAAGCTCTTCGGGATCGCGATGAAATCCGACGCGAGGCGAGCCGGTATCAGTGCGGCGCTGGGCGCATGCACGGTGGTATAGAGATTGACACCCGAGATAGCCAGATCCATAAACGCCCGACCCGTTTCAATATCACGTACTTCGCCCAGCAATACATCGCTCATGGCGGATCGTTTCACCGCTCGCAGCTTGGCGGCATAGGCATCGTGCGCGACCTCGTCAAGGTTGCGCACGATGGCATTCTGAATAGCGCCCGGAATAAGATATTCGACAGGATCCTCGAGCGTCAGGACTTTGCGGTGCGCAGCCAAGCCACTTACCAGCGCCGCCAGGCTTGTCGACTTTCCCGAACCGACAGTACCTGCAAACACGACCGCGCCGCCCTGCGACAGCAGTGCGCGCTCGATCTGGGCGCACTGTGCCGGCAAGTAGCCCAACTGTGCCAACCCACTGTTCGCAACGGCGAGGTCGCGCGTGAGGATGCGCAGGCAGACGCTGGCGCCGGCTTCCGCCGCCATGGATGCCCAGCGCAGGAGATACAGCGCACCATCGATCGACATCTGCAGTGACCCCTGCTGCTCTCGCAGAGGATCGAAGACCGCGCCGCTGCCACCCCGCACATCCATCCATGCCACAGCCAGCATGTCGCGAAGCATGGCTGTGGACAGGCAGCGCGAGCGTTCCGGCGCCACATAATGGCCAGCAATCGTGTAACGGACTTCAGAATTCGGCTCGCGATCACGCAAGTTGAAGTGGATATCGCTGGCCTTGTGGCGGACACCCCATGCAATCAGATCGTGAAACGCGGCAGCTAGTGCGGTACTCGACTGCCGTTCACCGGTATCAGCGCCTGCAGGCGCATCACCCACGGCGCACTGGCCGCGGCTGAGCGCCAGCAGCAGGGGCGCAGTGACCGCATAACGTGGTGGAGATGCCGCTCTATGCCCCCGCAGAACTATCCGGCGCGCCAACGCATCAGCCTGATCGCCGCCAACATGGGCTGCAAGCGAAAAAATGGCAACGCTGCCGTCTTCCATAAGCGCCGGCACCATTCTGCCAGCCAATGCAGCGACATCGAAGGTGTCGGTGAGTATCCGGATTACCCCTGGCCGCAACGCCTGCACTTCATCTCTGTGATGCAGGGCCACAGCCGCAGCGGCGTCGAAACGCAGCGACAGCCTTGCGGGGGCCTGGGCCCGCAAGCGATTCAGTGGCGAAAACAATAACGCCTTCATGGTTGCTCCGAAGGCCGCTGGAGTTCGGGATGCAGGCATAGCGTAACGGGACGCTCCCCGCGAGCAAGCCGCACGCATGAATCGCTCATCCCCTGCAAGGTATAAACGGCTTCAAGGGGCGCGTCGGCGCCGTGCAACGCAAGCCGAGCTTGCGCAAGCGGCTGCGCGCGGCCTTGACGATACAGATGCGGCCGTCCATCGATCAGAACCTGTGCAGTCATCCGTTTGCCGAATCCGTAAATGCCGACCAGCACCAAGGCATCGTCCGCCGCTTCGCCGCGCGCATCGCTCTGCGTCGCGTGAGGCGCAAACTGATCGGCGGGCTGCAATCGGGTTGATGCCTCTTCGGTCTCCATACGCATTAGTTCACGTACGGACTGTTGTTCCTGAAGCCATTGATCTCGTATGGACGGAACCGCCGCGGGCTGGGCCGCGACCGGCACGGCAGCCGCGAGAACAAAGAACATAAAGCCTGAGGCAGCGCGCTCAACGCGCCTGGACGTAGCCAGACGGATTCGCTGGCGGCCTCTCTTCAGGCGCAGGCGTGGAAGATATCGTTGAGGCTTCATAGACAGTTCCTTCGAGCGTGACGTGCAGACGGCTGTTGCGCAGGCCCGGCATCGCCGCGGGTTGATGGCGCAGCGTGGCGCGATGCCAAGCAATGTGGCTTTCATGAGGGAGTAGGAGTGCGAGCGATCGCAGTGGCCCGGCGAGATGCAACGACCGCGGGACCATTGCGCCGCCTGCCGCACCCTGGGGCGATGCACGGATCATGGCCTCACCACCAGACCCCAAATCCAGTGAGCTGAACGCCGGTGCGATTTCCTGCAGTGCGCTTTGAAGCTGAACGGGCGCTGCAGCAACCTTATTGACTCCAGGGATCCAGGCACGCTCCGGCTCTGCAGTCCAGCTTGCCTTCGCCTCGTCAAGAGAAGGGAAACTCACTGACCACCCTGGTAATCCGTTGCGGACAAACGAGGCGCTGGTGCCCAGCGGCCTGCGGTCGTAAGCCGCCGTGCAATGCCACTGCATCATAGAAGCGTCAGATGCGGAAACTGCAGCGCAATCGACATGATTGAACACCCAACCCGCATGAACGACTGGCAGCCTTTGCAGCATGACCAGCAAGGGCTCCAGGAAGGCAGCGCCTGGCTGCCGCAGCGCCAAGCCTTGGGTTGAAGCGTGCATCGGCGGACTAGTAGTGTATTGACTCACACCCAACGGGGGCGACGAGAATGCACCCATGCGGTCTGGCAAGTAGATGGCGAACGCAAACGCCAATAGAAACACCAGGATCGCCCGATGTGGCCAGGCACGCCGGGCTGGCGCCGGTTGGAGCTGACTTGCCGGGCCAATGGCCCGTCGAAGCTGTTGGATATCAGGGCAGGCTGAAGGCCCGCCGCAAGGTGCACCCCCAAGCGCCGGATAGGCCAGACGTAGATCAGCGACCGCTTGTTCGGCGTCCCCACGGCACGTAAACAAGCGGTCGGCACGCGTAATGACAGCACCTTCGTGCACTCCTGCCAGCCAAAACACACCGTCTTCCAGCTGCATGACAAACGCCTGGGAGCCGGTGGGAAGTAAGCCAGCCAGCGCCTGCGCCGCCGAATACATTGGCAGCCTGGCCCGCGTCGATCCCCGCTGTATATACCGATTGATACGCAGGCAAAGCCCCTTTCCGCGCCTCAGAGAATATGATGTGCCATGGGCCGGCGACGGATAGGTAGCAAGGCGTGCCAGCCCAACTGTGCCCGCGCCATAAGCACCTGGAACGGTGTGAGTGGCATGGTGCTCACGGGCAAGACGCCGCAACGAGCTTTCGGGCGTGGCATCCAATGTGGCGAACCATTGGATGCCAAATACCAGGCCAGGCTGGCCCGGCGCCATTAACACCAGGGGTTGTGTCGTGGACATATCTGGGTCAGCCTTCTTCCAATTGTGCCGTGACGATGACGATCGTGGTGACATGGCGATCCGCGACTTTGTTTTCCCCGCCCAGCGCCATCGGCAAGCCCGGATTGAGCCGCCGGCCGCTGGTTTCGTGCCTGACCTGATCAAACCCTGCGATCAACGCCGGTTGACCCGGCCGTACCGCCAACTGCTGCACAATGCCATTGCCGTCAATCGTGATCTGTTGCAATTGAAGAGGATGATCCTTATCGCCCAGCGCCACAGAACGCAGTGGCTGTGCGACCGTGCTGTCGTAGGCGATCGACAGTAGAATCTGTCCATCCTCCTGCGCGTCGGGCACGATGGTCAGCAGAGAGCCAACTGTTTGCTCGGATTGGCTGACGGACACTTTAGGCACCGCATTGCCATGGATGGCGCCCACGGATAGCGTTTCAACCTTGTCGATATAAGAGAAGGTTGTACGTACCGCGTGGGTAACGGGGCGCCTGTTGAGCGTAAGCACCGGAAACCGGCTTCGGCGCACCACATGGCCCACTTCTGACACCGCACGGACAATGGCTTCGGAGCCGCCGTATGCACCTTGCGCCGCATGGGCCACCAACCCGGCCGCCCCTGCCCGGCCTGCACCCACGCCCGGCGTTGCGGCGCTGAGTGCCGCTTGCGCGGAAGAAAACACGACGCTCCAGTCAAGGCCAGCCTCTGCGTTGTCGTGTGCCTGCACGGCTAGCTCTTCGAACACCAGCCGAACACGTCGCGTCAGGCCACGGTTTTCCTGATCGATAAAAGCCGCGATCCGGTCCAGCACGTCAGGGGTGTCTGTGACGACAATTGCGCCAGCCGCGCCTGGTTCGGCCACCAGCACACCCGAGCGGGTCAGAAATGGTTCGATACGAGCGCGCACTGTAGCCAACGCATCGTGGGCGCCGCTTTCGAGACGGGTGCGGGACGCACCAACAAAACCACCAGGAGTGCCATTGCCCGCGACGCCCATGGATGCTTCGACACTGGCATTCAGCGCCAGGGCTCGGACGATGTAGGTTCGTGTCTCGGTGCGATAAAACTCGATGCGCGCGTTGCGATAGCGCCAGCGCACATTCAAGCGGGCAGCGAGCCGATCGAGCACGTGCGCCAGCGGCTCGGGCGCTCCGTCCAGCTTGGCATGCATGGCGGCTGGAACTGTGGTGGCGCTGCCGCCCGAGCCGGCTTCCGCGAGGCGCGGCATGAACGCCTGAGGCGGCAGCAATGCTTCGGCCTGCACGTTCGCGGCAATGCCGGTTGCCACTGTAATGCGGCGCGCAATTTCTGTGAGATCGAGTGGACCGTCTGAAAACAGCAGCGCCGTATTGACATCGGCCCGCAGCGCCGGCGGCAGGACAATGTCACGCGCCAATGGCTGCGGACGCCCTGCGATCCAGGGGCGGGCGACATCCTGAGCGGCCTCGCGCCGAGCCGAGTCATGCACGGTGCGCTCGAAATCCTGGCGCATTGACGATGCCTGTTCGCCCGCTTTATGAAAAGCCGATATGGCTTTGTTTATGCGGTTGGACAGGACGCAGCCGGATACGGCGGCTGCCAGGGCGGCGCAGCATACGCCTCTGACAAGAAGGGGAAAAAAGCCGCGGCTGATAGTCATGATTGCGCCCCTTTGGCAGCGGCGCGATCGCACGGCTGCGCATAGGCAACAATGCGCAATACCTGATTGGCATAGAAGCAGGGCTGTAGGGGACGTTCGGCCATTTCGGTCGTCGCAATCAGATCGCGCACCGCCGATTTGAACTCGGCATCGAAACTGGCACTCCCGGTAATGGGGATATCCACCTCCACCGCCCAATGTTCGGGCCGGAAGGTCCATCCCGCCAGCCCAGCCCAGCGTACAAGCGCAAGCCGAAAATTGCGATCATCGGGGGTAACGCGGAAAGCCACGGATGGCACGGCCTCCGGGGATACGGCCGCAGACGGGGCATTATCACGGACCGTGCCAGCAGAGCCAGGGCCCAAACTGGCCGGACCCGCCGCCGGGGCTTGGTTTACCGTCAGTGCGGCGGCAGTGGGCGATGCCCCATCCGACCGCCGCAGCATTGGCGCACCCCCATCGATATCAGCTATAGGGCCGGACGCGTTTGTGGCCGTCGCCGTGTGGGCAAGCGGCGCCTCGGGCGCGTGCTGCCTGCGGCGCACGTATGCAACGAGGTGGCCGCCGCGCAGGATGATCTCTGGCCAGTAGGCAGGCAGGACGGCGTAAGCACCTTCGATAGCTGGCGATATAGGTTGATCACCAGCCGCTGTGCGGGCAAATATCGCGGGCAAGGGTTGGCCTGGCGCAAACTGCAGCCAGACGCGCCGCCCGTCATCAAAAACCTGCAATGGCGCAACCGCACGGTTGCCCGAAAGATGCCAATCGAAGCTGAATGCCGCGCCAGGCTGGAGCATGGTGGGCGCCGCAGGCGACGCATTTCGGAGGGCACCGTGCGCATGCGTGGCATGCGGCGCCAGACCGAACCGGGAAGATGTCGTCGCGCAAGCGGCAAGGAGGCTGGACAATACAAAAAGGAAGAACAAGCGGCACATGACGGCAATGAGGAGGAACCGCACGGAATGGTGGTGCGTCCCGGCATGGTGCCGTCATGCCTGCGTAGCCGCCAGACCGGCTTGTACGAATGGATGGAACTGTCTGCGCCAAAAAAATCCCATGTGATCGAAGATCACATGGGATGACATAGCGTGCGGAAAATACCTTGCCCGCGCCGCTAAGCACGTCGGTGCTGGTCGACGCCGGCGCCGGCGCAAGCCTGCTTGCGCCGGCGCTTAGGCGTTTACTTGGTCGCCATCATTTTGCTCGCCTGCGCCGACGCAGTCTTGAGCGCGGTAACAGCTGGCTGCTTACCGTCGAGGGCCTGCTCGAGCGTTTGCTTGAACATCGCGTGAATGCTCGGATAGTTGTCGATCCGGAAGCCGCGGCTGTTGTCAGTGGGCGCCCTGCCATAGGCAGCGACCAGTTCCTGCCAACCGCCCAAACTCTTGAAGTAGTTGCTATCCGTCGCCTTGTACGCTTGCGCGGTGAGAGGCAGATAGCCGGTTTTCTGGAACCAGGCCGACGCGCGCTCGGGTTGCGCCAGCCAGGACAGGAATGCTGCGCTGGCCGCGTCACTGGCCTTGGCATGGCCGCTGGTTGCCCAGAGCGCCGAGCCGCTTACAAAGGGCAGACCCGGGGTGCGCGTGACCTCAGGGTAGTACGGCAGACCAGACACTGCGAAATCAAGGCCCTTGGCACCATCGAACCAGCCGAGGTTGCCCGATGTGGACAACAGGACGGCGCATTCGTTGTTGGCGAACCGCTTGGTTGCGACGCTGTCGTACTCGGGCTTGACCATGAGCTCGCTGCGTACCCAGGTGATCATCATCGACAGATGACGGATATACATCGAATCGAAGCTGAATGCTGGGTTGCCCTTGCCCTTCAAGCCGTTACCGTTGCTGACGTACAGTTGGTTGTTGACGGCGGCCAGGTTCTCGAGGTTGATCGAAACAGGCTGGTCGGACGTGGCTGGGCACTTGCGCGAGCCATTGTTGGCCAGCGTAACGAGCTGAGCCTGGAGTTCGGCCCAGGGGCGGCGTGGCTCGGCTGGTTTGATGCCGGCTTTGTTGTACGCGCCGATGTTGTAGTACATGACCGGCACTTCGGCCATGTAAGGGAAGGCGACCAGCCGCCCTTTGGCGTCGCGTACAAAAGTGTTTTTATCGGACAGAAACCAGTCGGCATTCTTGATGGGGTGTGCGGCGAGCAAGCTGTACAAGGGCTTGATGTCTTTGCGCCCCGCGGTGCTGTCGGCGGCGTGCTGGTCTTCGAGCTGCACAAGTTGAGGGCGATCGTCGGCCTTTTTTATGCCCGAAAGGGCTTGTTCGATGGCGGCCCCGTTATCGAAGGCCTTGACCTTGACGTTGACATCGTTCTGGCCACGATTGAAGTCTTTGACCAGTTTTTCGAATACATCCCGGTTATGCCCGTTGAGCGTGTGCCAAACCTGGATGTCGGTGGCGGCGAATGCGGCGCTGCTGGAACAGGCGAGCGCGCCAACGCCCAGCCACGCAATGGCACGCCCGGCGCCAGCGGCGCCGCACAAGCGAAGTAGCTTCATAGAAAGAATCAGCCTAAAAAAGGAAACTCGGGTTCGGGAGAGCGCCCGGAGATGAGATCGGCAAGTGCGCGGCCAGAGCCCGCGCCCATTGTCCAGCCCAGAGTGCCATGCCCTGTGTTCAGGTAGAGATTACGGATTTTTGCCCGGCCAACAAGCGGAACATTGGCGGGCGTGGCGGGCCGCAAGCCCGACCAGAAACGTACATTAGCAAAATCGAGGGCGCTTGGGAATAAAGCCTGTGCCTGGCGCACCATATTATCGCAACGGATTGTATTCAGTGCCCGGGAATACCCCGACAGATCGGCCGTGCCGGCCACGCGCAACTGCGTGCCCAGGCGCGTATACACAACCTGGTTGGCGCTGTCGTTCAGGCTGATGACAGGCGCCTTGCCGGCGTCAATGATATCGAATGTGGCCGAATAACCCTTGGCCGGATACACGTGACACGGCACGCCCAGCGGCACAATATATTGCGGCGTGTGAGCGCCAAGCGCCGCCACGTAGGCGTCGGCCGTGACAGTACGATACAAGCCGTCCGGACCGATCACCTCGGCCCCGGTGATCTCACCGCCGGCTGCGGACAGGCGGCTCAACTGCGTATTGAACAGAAACTCTACGCCCTGCTCCGCCGCTTTACGCGCCAGTTCGGTAACAAAAAGATACGCATCACCTGTTTCGTCACCGGGCGCGTAGTCGCCACCCACAATCTGGTTTCTTGCACCCGCCAGCGCCGGCTCGAGCGCCACCACTTCGTCGGGCGTGACAACGCGCCGGTCAATGCCAAAATCGCGCAGAATCCCGGCCATTTCCTGGGATGCTTCGAATTCGACAGGGCTGCGGTAAAACTTCAGGATGCCGGACTCGCCATGCTGATCGTCGATCTGGAGTTCTTGGCGCATGGCGCGCAGCGTGGCGAGGCTGTATTCGGCCAAGCGGACCATGGCACGTGTATTGGCCGCTACGCGCGCTGGCATGCATTCGCGCAGGAACAGCAGGCTCCATAGCCACTGACGGGTATCGAGCCGAGGCCGGAAGAGTAGTGGCGCATCATCGCGGAACAGCCAGCGCAGCAATTGCAGCGGTGCCTGCGGATTGGCCCAAGGCCCGGCACCGGAAACAGAAACATGGCCACCGATGGCACGCGTGGCGCCTTGCGCCGGCCCGGGCTCGCGGTCGATGACGACAACGTCATGGCCCGCCTGGCGCAGCCACCATGCGGTCGACACACCAATAATGCCGCTACCCAATACCGCTACTTTCATGCTTGATCCTCCCGTCGGTGCCGGCCGGCAGCCATCCGCCGGCGGGATGCCCCAGCCTCGCTATGCAGCGTCGGCCTCTGTGGTGAAAGCGTCGGCATAGAACTCATGTTCCGGCAGGCCCGCCTGCTGGGTGAAATCACGCCGGGCCGCATCGACCATGACTGGGGCGCCACAGGCGTAGACTTGGTAGCCCGCCAGATCGGGGAAATCGTCCAGCACGGCCTGATGCACGAAGCCGGTGCGGCCCGCCCAGGCGTCCTGAGGCATCGCATTGGACACCACGGGCACGTAGCGGAAGCCGGGCAGCGTCTGGGCCCATTCTCGTGCCAGCTCGTCCATGTAAAGGTCGTGCGGGCGGCGCCCGCCCCAATACAAGAACGCCTTACGCTGGCTGCCAGTGGCGATCATCTGCTCGACAATGGCCTTGATGGGAGCGAAGCCCGTGCCGCTGGCCAGCAAGATGATGGGCTTGTCGGAATCTTCGCGCAGAAAGAAAGAGCCGAAAGGCCCTTCGACACGCTGAATTTCGCGCACTTTCATTTGCGTGTCGCCAACACCGAAGACATGGTCGGTGAAAGCGCCACCGGGGGTATGGCGAATGTGCAGTTCGACCAGGTTGTTTTCTTGCGGCGGGCAGGCCATTGAATAGCTGCGGCGGCGGCCATCACGCATGATGAATTCGAGATACTGGCCCGCGTAATACCGGAAGGGATCCGCAGGCGGTAGCTGGACCTTGACGACCATGACATCGTCGGCGACCTTGTCCAGACCCATGATGCGGGCAGGCATCTTGCGAATCTGGATGTCGCTGGCCATGCGGATTTCGTGCGCCTCGATGACGAGATCAGATGCGGGCCGGGCCTGGCAGAACAAGGTGTAGCCTTGCGCAAGGTCTTCCGCCTCGAGGATATGCCCCGGTGCGGCGCCAGCGTCGTAGGTGCCCGACAACACCTTGCCCTTGCAGGTAGAGCACGCGCCGTTGCGGCAACTATAGGGCAGCACGATGCCCGCAGCCAGGGCCGCATCCAGCACGGTCTGGCCATCCGCCACTTCGAATTCGTGCTTGCTAGGAAGAACAGTAACCTTGAAACTCATATGCCCGCTTTTTATGCCTTAGGTTGTCGAGAGAAAAATACCGCCATTTTAAGCCGGACAGCGCCATCGCGATGAAGGCGTACGGCGCCGCCCCGGAACGCGCCGAAGCGTATGCCCTCAACGCGGATGCAACGTCGCCCCTTTTACCTTCACGTCAAGCAGCTTGCCCTTGCGCGCGCGCTTGCCCACGTAGTCGGCGAGCGTCGTGCCTTCGAGCTCGACGACGGTGTGCTTGTTGCGATAGATGCCATGCACTTCCAGACCTTGCTGGCCGGCTGCCACCCATTGTTCCAGAAAGTCGCCGTCGTCCAGGCTCATCAGGATGGTACCGCGCCCACCGCCCGAGAGGGTTTTGAGTTCGGCCAGATCAATCACCAGGAATCGCCCCTTGTGCGCCATCATCGCCAGTTGGGTGTCGCTGTTGCGCAAGGGAAGCGGCCTGAGCATGACATCGCCCTTTTCCAGCGTCATGAACTGTTTGCCGGCCCGCTGGCGTGTGGTGAGATCCTTGAGCGCGGCGATGAAGCCGTAGCCCGCGCGGGTGCCCAGCACATAGCGGCGCGCCGAGTCGCCAGCCACCATATGCACAATATGAGCGCCTGGCTCGAGTTCGATCATGGAGGTAATGGGCTGGCCGTCGCCACGCGCGGACGGCAGGCTGGAAATGGCCACGCTATAGACCCTGCCCCTGTCGGAAAATGCCACCAGATCGTCTGTACTGCGGCATTCAATAGCGGCGTAGAGTGTATCGCCCGACTTGAAGCTGAACTGCGCGGCATCGTGGCCGTGCCCCTGGCGCGTGCGCAGCCAGCCTTTCTGGGAGATGATGACAGTGACTGGCTCCTCGACAACCTTGACTTCCATGACCGCGCGTTCAGCAACCTCGATCAATGTGCGGCGGTCGTCGCCATAGGTTTTGGCATCGGCCTCGATTTCCTTGATCATCAGGCGCTTGAAGGCGCGCGGATTCTCCAGCAATTCCTGCAGGGCGGCTTGCTCTTCGCGCTGGGCGGCCAGCTCTTTCTCGATGCGGAAGCCTTCTAGACGGGCCAACTGGCGCAAACGCATCTCGAGAATGTCTTCAGCCTGCCGTTCTGACAAATCGAAGCGCTGCATCAAGGCTGGGCGCGGCTCGTCGGACTCGCGGATGGTTTGGATCACTTCATCGACGTTCAGGTAGACCACCATGCGGCCTTCGAGGACATGGATGCGGTCGGTAACCTTGTCAAGCCGATAGCGCGTACGGCGCGTCATGGTGTGCGCGCGAAACTCCAGCCATTCGGTAAGGATATTGCGGAGCGAACGCTGGCCCGGCCGACCGTCGGTGCCGATGCATACCAGGTTGAGCGGCACGCTGCTTTCCATGCCAGTCTGTGTGAGCAGCATCGTGACGAACTCGTCACGATCGATGCGGCTTGTTTTGGGTTCGAACACCAGCCGCACAGCGGCCTCTTTGCCCGATTCGTCGCGCACAGCGTCGAGCATGCTCAGCACCAGGGCCTTGGTCTGTTGCTGTTCGGCGGAAAGGCTTTTTTTGCCTGGCTTGACCTTGGGATTGCTGCGATCTTCGATTTCTTCGAGGATTTTTTGCGCCGACGTGCCTGGCGGCAGCTCAGTAACGACCAACTGCCACTGGCCGCGCGCCAGCTCTTCGAAGCTCCAGCGGGCGCGAGCCTTGATCGAGCCGCGGCCCGTTTCGTAAATTGCGGCGATATCCTCGGGGGCGGAAATGATCTGCCCGCCGCCCGCGAAATCGGGGCCCGGCACGTAGTTGTACAACGCTTCGTCGGCCATCGACGGATCGCGTATCAGCGCTACGCACGCGGCAGCAACTTCGCGCAGGTTGTGCGATGGGATCTCGGTAGCCATGCCCACCGCAATACCCGACGCGCCGTTGAGCAGCATGATGGGTAATCGCGCCGGCAGGTTCAAGGGCTCTTGCTGGCTGCCATCGTAATTGGCGATGAAATCGACCGTGCCTTCGTCCAGTTCATCGAGCAACAGACGCGAGAATGGCGTCAACCGCGCCTCGGTATAGCGCATGGCGGCTGCGTTGTCGCCGTCGCGCGAACCAAAATTGCCATGACCGTCGACCAAGGGGTAACGCAGCGTGAAGGACTGCGCCATGCGGACCATGGCGTCATAGGCCGCCTGATCGCCGTGGGGATGATATTTGCCGAGCACGTCGCCAACCACGCGGGCCGACTTGACCGGCTTGGCACCCGGGCCCAGGCCCATTGCCTGCATCGCATACAGGATGCGGCGCTGCACCGGCTTCTGGCCGTCGGTGACGTCGGGCAGCGCACGGCCACGCACGACAGACACCGCGTAGTCCAGATAGGCCTGCTCGGCGTAGTTTGCCAACGTAATACTATCGCTGTCCGGACCCTGATCAAACAGGCCAGGTTGGGTACTATCCATTCGTTATCTCCGGAAATCAGATGTCGACGTCGGCAAGGTTGCCTTTTTCTTCGAGCCAGTGGCGCCGCTGCGCTGATTCGCCCTTGCCCATCAGCATGTCGAACATGCGCACAGTGGCCTCAACACCAGGCTCGCCATAAGCGACCGGCAATAAACGCCGCGTGTCGGGATTCATGGTGGTATCCCAGAGTTGTTCGGCGCTCATTTCGCCCAAGCCCTTGAACCGGCTAATGCTCCAGGCTGACTCGCGCACACCTTCAGTGCGCAGTTTGTCCTGCACGATCTCAAGCTCGGCTTGATCCAGGCAGTAAACCTTCCGGGCGGGGCGCTTGCCAGAGGCTGGCACATCGACACGAAACAGCGGCGGGCGTGCCACATAGACATGCCCCGCTTCGACCAGACGAGGGAAATGGCGGAAGAACAGCGTTAGCAGCAGCACCTGAATGTGCGAACCATCGACGTCCGCGTCGGAAAGTATGCAGATGCGGCCGTAGCGCAGGCCCGAAAGATCGGGATTGTCGGCGGGGCCGTGCGGATCGACACCGATAGCCACGGAAATATCGTGGATTTCATTATTGGCGAACAGACGGTCGCGTTCGACCTCCCAGGAATTGAGCACCTTGCCGCGCAGCGGCAAAATGGCCTGGAATTCCTTGTCGCGGCCCATCTTGGCCGAACCGCCCGCCGAATCGCCTTCGACCAGGAAGATCTCGGTTTGCGAGATGTCGGATGACTCGCAGTCAGTAAGCTTGCCCGGAAGCACCGCCACACCCGAACTCTTGCGTTTCTCAACCTTCTGGGCCGACCGGGCACGGGCCTGGGCCTGGCGGATGGCGATCTCGGCCAGCTTGCGGCCGTATTCGACATTGGCATGCAGCCACAGCTCCAGCGCGTTCTTGACATAGCCACTGACCAGGCGCACGGCGTCGCGGCTGTTGAGTTTTTCTTTGATCTGGCCCTGGAACTGCGGGTCGAGCACCTTGGCCGACAGCACGAAGCTGGCGCGGGCGAAGACGTCGTCGGCGAGCAGCTTTACGCCCTTGGGGATGAGCGCATGCAGTTCGGCGAATGCCTTGACGGCATTGAACAGGCCGTCACGCAGGCCCGCCTCGTGCGTGCCGCCCGCCGTGGTGGATATAAGGTTGACATAGGATTCGCGCAGGACTTGGCCTTCGGCAGTCCAGGCCACCACCCAATGCGCCCCTTCGCCTTCGGCAAACGTTTCATCATCGTCGCCCGCATACTGGCGGCCTTCGAAAACAGGGATGACTTTTTCGACGCCTTCCAGCGAGGCTTCGAGGTAGCCGCGCAGGCCGTTGTCATACTGCCACGCGCGCACCTCGCCGGATTTCTCGGTGGTGAGTGTCACCTTGATGCCGCTGAGCAGCACCGCCTTGCTGCGCAGGGCGTGAATGAGCTCGGCCAACGGAATGGCGGCGCTGTCAAAATACTTGGGATCGGGCCAAATACGCACCAGTGTGCCGGTTTTGCGGCGCGGCGCGGTGTCAACCTGGTGTAGAGGCCGCTTGACCTCACCGTTGGCGAATTCGAGGTCATGCACGGCGCCATCACGCCACACGCGCACATGCAGGCGGGTGGACAGGGCGTTGGTGACCGAAACCCCGACACCGTGCAAACCACCCGAGAACGCATAAGCGCCGCCCTGCTTCTTGTCGAACTTGCCGCCGGCATGAAGACGCGTGAAGACGATCTCCACCACTGGCGCGTTTTCTTCGGGATGCAGCCCCACAGGAATGCCGCGCCCGTCATCCTGCACGGAAATGCTGCCGTCGGTGTGCAATGTGACGCCGATTTCACTGCCGAAGCCTGCGAGTGCCTCATCGGCGGCGTTGTCGATGACCTCCTGCAAAATGTGCAGCGGGTTGTCTGTGCGGGTATACATGCCGGGCCGCTGACGGACCGGCTCCAGCCCCTTGAGTACCTTTATCGATGCTTCGTCGTAACGTGGTATAGCCAATTTCTTCCCAATTCAGATCAGGTGAATACGTTATTTTACGGACTCCGCGAACCGCGCCCGGCCGCCTCAGGTGGTATGCTTGTCGAAATACTGCAACATACCGCTGGCGGGCAGGCACCCAAGCGGCCGGAATCGGCCCATCGCATTGTGCGACTGTGGCGCTGTCCCGTATAGTCTCTCCATACGTCCAATTCTTTTTCTTTTTTATCATGAGCGACTCCATCAAACACGTGAGCGACGCCTCGTTCGAGGCCGATGTGCTGAATTCCGACCTGCCCGTGCTGGTCGATTACTGGGCTGAATGGTGTGGCCCATGCAAAATGATCGCGCCTTTGCTTGACGATGCGGCCAAGCAGTATGCCGGTCGTGTTATCATCGCCAAGGTCAATGTCGACGAGAACCCGGATACTGCCGCCAAGTTCGGCATCCGCGGTATCCCCACCTTGATGCTGTTCAAGGGCGGCAAGGCTGCCGCAACCAAAGTAGGCGCGCTCTCCAAGTCGCAACTGGCCGCCTTCCTGGACGAATCCCTGTAACCACACCTGTACTGCTGTTTCGCGCGCGAGCCCGGTCTGGGCTCGCCACCCCCTTGCAAATACCCCCTCCCCCTTCTTCTCCCCATGCACCTCAACGAATTAAAAGCACAGCACGTTTCCAAGCTGCTGGAAATGGCCGCCGAGTTGGACATCGATAACGCCAGCCGCCTGCGCAAGCAAGAGCTGATGTTCGCCATCATGAAAAAGCGCGCCAAGCAAGGCGAGCAGATCTTCGGCGACGGCGTGCTCGAGGTGCTGCCTGACGGCTTCGGCTTCCTGCGTTCGCCTGAAACGTCGTATCTGGCCAGCACAGACGACATTTACATCTCGCCGTCGCAAATCCGCCGTTTCAACCTGCACACGGGCGATTCGATCGAAGGCGAGGTACGCACGCCCAAGGACGGGGAGCGGTATTTCGCGCTGGTCAAGGTCGACAAAGTAAACGGCATGCAGCCCGAGGCGATCAAGCATCGCATCATGTTCGAAAACCTCACGCCGCTGCACCCCGACGAGGTCATGACGCTCGAACGCAATATCAAGAGCGAAGAAAATATCACTGGCCGGATCCTCGACATCTTCGCGCCGCTTGGCAAGGGCCAGCGCGCGTTGATCGTCGCCAGCCCCAAGTCAGGCAAGACGGTGATGATGCAGCACATTGCCCATGCCATCACCACCAACTATCCCGACGCAGTCATGATCGTGCTGCTGGTGGATGAACGCCCCGAAGAAGTTACCGAAATGCAGCGCACGGTGCGCGGGGAGGTCGTGGCGTCCACCTTCGACGAGCCGGCCACCCGCCACGTGCAGGTCGCCGAAATGGTGATCGAAAAGGCCAAGCGCCTGGTCGAGCTCAAAAAAGACGTGGTCATCCTGCTCGACTCTATCACCCGACTGGCGCGCGCCTACAACACCGTCGTGCCCGCGTCGGGCAAGGTCCTCACAGGCGGTGTCGATGCCAATGCGCTGCAGCGGCCCAAGCGCTTCTTCGGCGCGGCGCGCAATCTGGAAGAAGGCGGGTCGCTCACCATCATCGGTACAGCCCTGGTTGAAACTGGCAGCCGGATGGACGAAGTGATCTATGAGGAATTCAAAGGCACCGGTAACTCCGAAGTGCACCTGGAGCGCCGCCTGGCTGAAAAACGCGTGTACCCGGCCATCAATCTGAACAAATCGGGTACGCGCCGTGAAGAGCTGCTCATCAAGCCGGACCTGCTCCAGAAAGTCTGGGTGCTACGCAAGTTCATCCACGACATGGACGAGATCGAATCCATGGAATTCATCCTGGACAAGATCCGCGCCACCAAGACCAATGCCGAGTTCTTCGACATGATGAAGAAGTAATTAACCACTTTCCTTTAAACCCCTTTAGAGCAGCCTTGATGAAACTTCCAACACTCGATCAATTCCTAGACCAGGTACGCGCGCGTGATCCGCATCAGCCGGAATTCATGCAAGCGGTCAAAGAAGTGATGACTAGTTTGTGGCCGTTCATTGAGCAAAATCCGCGTTATGCGACCCAGGGCATACTGGAGCGGCTGGTAGAACCGGAGCGCGCCATCCAGTTCCGCATCAGTTGGGTCGACGACCAGGGCCAAACCCGAATCAACCGCGGATTTCGCATTCAGCACAACTCAGCCATCGGCCCCTTCAAGGGCGGCATGCGCTTTCATCCCTCCGTCAATCTTTCTATCCTCAAGTTTCTGGCCTTCGAGCAAACGTTTAAGAACGCATTGACGACACTGCCCATGGGCGGCGGCAAAGGCGGTTCCGACTTCGACCCCAAAGGAAAATCCGATGGTGAGGTCATGCGCTTCTGCCAGGCGTTGATGATTGAACTATACCGCCACCTCGGCCCGGACACCGACGTACCGGCGGGCGATATCGGCGTGGGTGCGCGTGAAGTCGGCTATATGGCCGGCATGATGAAGAAGTTGTCCAATTCGGCCGCTTCAGTATTCACGGGTAAAGGCCTGACGTTCGGCGGCAGCCTCATCCGCCCAGAAGCCACAGGCTATGGTGCGGTGTACTTTGCGGAAGAAATGCTCAAGCAGGCCGGCCAGTCCATCGAAGGCCTCACCGTGTCTGTATCCGGATCCGGCAACGTGGCGCAATATGCCATCGAAAAATGCATGCAGTTGGGTGCCAAAGTGGTGACGGTCTCCGACTCCCACGGCGTGGCGATTGATCCGGCTGGCTTCACGACCGAAAAACTGGCCGAACTGTGTCGCGTCAAAAACGAAGAACGTGGTCGTGTGGAAACCTATGCCAAGCGCCTTGGGTTGAATTACGAAGCTGGCAAACGCCCCTGGCACGTACCGGTCGATGTCGCGCTGCCCTGCGCCACCCAGAACGAGCTCGAGCTTGAAGATGCACGTACGCTGCTTGCCAATGGCGTGCGCTGCGTAGCCGAAGGCGCCAATATGCCCACCAGCCTGGATGCGGTAGATGCCTTCCTGCATGCGGGCATTCTGTATGCGCCAGGCAAAGCCTCAAATGCAGGCGGTGTCGCGGTGTCGGGCCTCGAAATGAGCCAGAATGCCCAACGCCTGAGCTGGACGCGTGAGCAGGTCGATACGAAGCTGCATGCGATCATGCGCAATATCCACGAGAATTGCGTTAATTATGGCCGCAATGCCGACGGCAGCATCAACTACGTAAACGGCGCAAACATCGCTGGTTTCGTAAAGGTTGCCGACGCCATGCTGCAGCAAGGCCTCTACTGACACAGGCTACCCGCCGGTGTCCAGGCCCCAGGCTTGCTGACGTAAGGGCCCTTCCTCGGAAGGGCCTTTTTTATGGTGCGGCGTATGGTATGCGCCCGTGCACTGGTGACCTGATCGTCAGTTGTTCAGCGCAGGCGCCCGAGGTGCGGAGGGCGGTTGTTTTTCAGGAACGGCAAGTTCGTTGATGACGGGCGCGGACCACGGGCCGGTGATGTGGTACTGCACGGCCATGGCTTTTGCCAATGGCGTCTGCAGCAGCAACTGAGTGAGAAACGCCCCCACGCCAACAATAGGATTGATGGCGATGCCAGCGGCAATCGCTGCACCGCTGATGTCGAGATTGGGAACGACAGCGGCTTGCATATCCAGAGTTTCGTCGACGATATTGGCACTGCCTTCGAGCACGATCGTACCCGCGGGCCCATTGACGCGGTAGTCGCGCGTAGTCACCATGCCGCCGCCAATGGAAAGATTACCGCGCAGATTGTCGAAGGGGAACCCGTCCCGCCCCAGGCTTGCGGGGTTGGCCTGGCCGCGCGCCAACCGATTGACCGATTGCAGCGACAATAATTCGAGCAATCGTGCGGATTTTGAGTTGATACTACTGAAGCGCCCCTTGGCGAGATCAACCTCGACCTTGCCGTTCAGATCACTGCGGCTGAACGCCCATGGCATGTTGCGCCATTCGAACTCCCCGCCGACCGTACCCGAGCCGCCGACAACCAGGCCGGTGAACCCGGCATGCTCGAGATAGTTGCCCAGGTTCTTGAACCGGGCAGTTGCCTTGATGGTCAGCCCCCGCTGCGGGCCGGACAAGCGCCACAGGCCCGAGCCATTCAGCTCGCCATCACCGGTTCCGAGATGCAGGGCGTCAAGCCGCCACAATCGGCCATGCGATTGGTTCACGCCGCGCAGCGATAGCGAGCCTGCATGGTGGCCATAAAGCTTGAGATCCTGGATATGCAGATCGATGGCGGGAATATCCAGGGGCTCATCGCCGTCCAGCAAGCGGATGGCGTCATCGCTATTGCTTCCATCGTCAGCCGGTTTCTCCGACGACGTGCCAATCGCCATGCGGTTGAAGCGGGCATTGACGGGGCCTTCGATACGATTTCCCACCTCCCGCCACTGCACTGCCCCAGCCGTTTGGGTAGAGCTGACATCCACGCGCCATACACCTGGATTGGATTGCTGGGCAGTAAGCGTGACCTGATCAAGGGCCAAGTCGTGGAAAGTAGCGTGCTTGCTCTGCAGACGCAGGCGCGACAAGGGCGGGAAAAGTGCATGCCCGTCCGCTGCGGTGCCATCTACGCTTTGCACGTTCGCGGAGCTGCGTACTGGCGTCGCCCGCAAGGGCGTTTCGATGTCGCGACGCACCTGGTGCCAGACGTCCAGCGATGCTTCGGGAAGTTGAGCATCAATATGCAAACCTGTTGCAGGCAGCCGCGGCGCCTGGTTGACGCCGATGGAGACCGCTGCGAAGATCGGCCCGCGTTCCCGTTGGTCTCTGCGCATCAGCGCGTGAGTGTGGCTGCCGATCTCAACAGACAGCAGACGGCTGTTTTCCTGGGGCTCGCGACGCCAAACAGCCTTTAGGGGCATGGCTGTATCGGCGCTCTTGCCCAAGGGCTGAGGCAGATCGACCATCAACCCCTTCAAGGATGATGAAATCGTGAGTGCATGACTTTTATCCGGCCCTCGACGTAATACGGCACTGTATGGGATCACACCCTGTAATCGGGTAAGCACTTTAGCGTTGCCGTACTGGGCCAGCGCCCGTGTGCCGATAACGCCTTCCATGCGCAAGCCCTTCCCTTGCGCACCAATCTCGCCGGAAATGGTCATCTTGCCGCCAAGAAAGCGGCCGGCGAGATTATCGGCCTGAACGGACCGATGAGAGAAATTGAGCGTGCCGCGTATATCGGAAAGGACTGGCATATCGGGCAGCAGTCGCACCGCATTGCCATCGAAATGAATAGCGCCGTCCACTTCGGTGTCTTCCCCGCGCGTGAGCGGAATCATCAGCGATAACGGCACTCGCCACTCGCCTGTTGCCGAGGTGTCATTGAAAGAGTCGTCCAGCAACCCACCCAGCGGCGAATACTTCATGAGCGCAAGATAAGCTGATGCCGACGCAATGGTATTGCCCTTTACCGTAAGAATGGGCTCATGCTCTATATTAGGAATGCGGGCCTGAACATCGCGCAGCACGATGGCCGCGCCAGCCGCCGGACGCACGACCGCTTCGGTGGCGGTAAGGCGAAGGTCGGCGCGATGCAGCGAGGCGGTACCGCGCATGGCCTCAAGACGAGGCCAGCCCTTCGTGCCGTCATGCGGCGGCAGATAATCGATCACCCCGCCCTGATAGCGCCCCGACACCTTGAAGTCGCCGGCCTGCGGTTGCTCGGCGAACGGAAAATGCAGCAAATCACCCCGCAACAGGATATCGGCATCTTCCAGCTCTCCCGCCAGCAGCCCATGCACCATCCACGCTCGCGCATCTTCGTCCACTCGTTCGGGTAGATAGCGTACGATCGCGGAGAGGCTGGCGCGCCGGGCTTGCCCGGCAAGATCGATGATTCCAGCCATACCCTCTCCACCCTGTGTCCAGCTGCCATGCACAGTTGCCTGGATGTCGGCATTGGCGACCATGGCTTGCTGATAGGTGACACGCAAAGGACCATCGGGCGGACGCACCAGTTCGCCGCTGGCACTTACCCTGCCGAGCCTGATCGGATGGCCAAACTGGAAATCGGCCTGCATGAAAAGCCCGGTTCCCTGCAGGCTATACGCCAAATGCGGCGTCTTGCGGTTGGGCGCGCGACCAGGGTTGACATCCTCCACTGCCTGCCAGGGCCGAAATACCTGCCTATACCCTTCGATGGGCCCATCGAGATAGAGCCGCAAGGCCTGCGCCGCCACTTGCACACCTCGGCCAGGATGCCAGTTACTTCCCTGCAGGGTGACATCTGTCGTCAATGTTTTGACTTGGCCCCGCGATACGCCCGCACGCAATTGCAGTGTCGTGTGTTCGGTACTGAGCGTACGCGGCAGATCGATCCATGGCGCCAAGGCCTCGGGCCGCAAGCCCGCTATGCGTGCGTAAATATCGCCATCGACCGTAAACTCGCCAGGAAAACCCAAGGCTGGCATGGCCGAGGCGGCCTCGCTGGGCGCGCCGGGTGCGTTGCCGACATGCTGCAGTACGCCGCGTATAGTGACCGTAGAGCCTAGCTGCGAAGGCAGCGAAGCATCGAGCGAAAAGCTGCGCTGGCCGCCATGCCTGGCCAATGCAAGCGTGACGCCATGCAGATCCAGGCGCGGCGCGGCGCGCAAAGCGTCCGTCCAGCGCAGCGTGGCTTCGCTCAGTACGATGCGGTCCTGCTGCGACAGCCAGCCCAGAAGCGCCGGCAGCATATCGGAGGTGGGCGAGGCGTCAGGGCCGAACGACATGCCAAAGGCATGAAAATGGCCTTGCTCGTCGCGGCCGAGGTCAAGCTGGATGCCAGCGGCGTCCAGATTCGCGAACACGGGTGAACGCGCCAGTACACTGCGCCATGCGAGCGTGGCACGAATGCGGGGCACACGCAGCACACCCGCCTGCGGTGCACTGCCGGTACTTGAAACATTGCCGGTACTTGAAAGCGACACGCCGGTGAGTACGATGGTTGGATTCAGGCCTTTCCAGTCGGCAGTGATACGGGCGGCACGAATATGCAAGCCGTAGCGCTCTGATAAATGGGCGGTGATCTGTGGACGCCAAGTATCGATATTAGGCAGGATCCAGTATCGACCGGCCAGCACCAGCGCACATACAAGCAGATAAACTGCCAGGGCAAGAGCGCCAAGCACGTTAAGAAGGAGGCCGGATTTGCGCAACACTTATCTGTTCAATAGCCAGTGAGGCAGGATTTGCAGTATCGTCCGAAAGTCTTGAGCCCGCACCTTCCGGTATTACTATGTCTGAGCCCATTATATTAGAGAGCGCACTGCGCTGGTCCGGCGCATTGCGCAGAAAGCTGACCGCGAGCGAATCCTTCGGACAATGGCTGGGCGAGGCGGCCCGCCACGCGGTGACAAACGAAACACTGCAGGCATGGTTCGCGGAGTTGGCCGGCGAAGGCGCCCGCGACACCACTCTGGCTGTGGACGATGTGCGGCGCGTGCTGCGCCAACTGCGCGAGCGCGTGTTTTTTACGCTAATGGTCCGCGATATCAACGGAGCGGCGCCCCTCGGGGAGGTGGTCACGGCAATGTCGACGTTGGCCGATCTTGCCGTGGCGCAAGCCTATAAAAGCGTCGCCGCAGGGGTGGCGCAGACACATGGCATGCCGATGGATCCAGCCACAGGGCTGCCGCAAGAGATGCTGATTATTGGCATGGGCAAACTGGGTGGTTGCGAGCTCAATGTATCATCCGATATCGATCTGGTCATGCTATATGGCGAAGAAGGTGAAACCAACGGGCGCCGCGCCATCAGCCACCACGAATTCTATGGCCGCGTCACGCAGCGCATGATGCCGGTGTTGTCCGAGCCCGACGAGCACGGGCAGGTGTTCCGCAGCGATCTGCGCCTGCGCCCCGACGGCGACGCAGGCCCGTTGGCCTGGAGCCTGGATGCACTCGAGAACTATCTTGTGGCACAGGGGCGCGAATGGGAGCGCTATGCGTGGCTCAAGGCCCGCGTTATTCCCTGCAGTGCCTTTCCAGGCAGCGATTCCCGTGCTCAGCAGGAGCAGTTTGAACGGCTGCGTCGGCCCTTTGTTTATCGTAAATATTTTGATTTCAATGCCTTGGCGGCATTGCGGGGGCTGCGGGAACGCATACGCCAGGACTGGGCCAGGCGCGCATCAGCCCGCAACGGCATCGATGCCGTTCACAACATCAAGCTGGGTGATGGCGGCATCCGCGAAATCGAGTTCGTGGTCCAATTGAACCAACTGATCCGCGGCGGGCGCACACCATCACTCCAGCAAAGCGGCCTGCTCGATGCCATGCACAGGCAGGTCAAGGCTGGCGTGCTGGCCAATGAAGTGGCCCAAGGCTTGAGCGCGGCCTATACATTCTTGCGGCGCGTCGAGCATATGCTGCAGTACCGCGAAGATGAACAAACGCATTTGCTTCCGCGCGATCCCGCACAATGCGAGGGTCTGGCCCAAGCCATGGGCATGCCGACCACGCAATTCGATGAAACACTTGCGGCGCATCGCGCGTTTGTGTCGCAAACCTTCCGCAATGCCTTCCGCATTGCAGGCATGGGTGGCGACGACAGCAGCGACGGCAGGAATGACAGCGTCGGCAATGGCAGCGTCGCTCGGAAACCGGGCCGAGGCGGCACGGCAGCAGGCACGGCAGACGGCGATCGCCAGGAAGCGGACTTGCCCGCGCTGCTCAGCCAGGTATATGGCGAAGAAGCGGCCGCCATCGGCCAGCGCGTGCATGCGTTGCTAGACAGCCATCGCGTGCGCAGCCTCTCGGCCAGCAGCCGCCAGCGCCTGGAAGACCTGCTGCCCGCCATTGTTCGTGCGTCTGCCGGCACCGACCAGCCCGCTGTCACTACCACTCGCCTGCTTGATTTGGTGGAACAGATTGCCCAGCGCAGCGCCTACCTCGCGCTGCTGGCAGAATACCCCGACACGCTCGCCCGCGTGGCGCGCATGGTAGGCGCCAGCCCCTGGGCTGCGCAGTATCTGCTGCGCCATCCCATCCTGCTGGACAGCCTGATCGAATGGCAATCATTGATGGCCACACCCGATTTCACGTCGCTGGCTGCGCAGTTGCGCGCCGAACTGGATGCCTGCGTGCTGGCCAACGGACAGCCAGACGTCGAACAGCAGATGAACCTGATGCGCGACTTTCAGCACCAGATCAGCTTCCAGTTGCTGGCCCAAGACCTGGAGGGTGTGCTGACGGTGGAGCGCCTGGCCGATCAGCTTTCGGCACTCGCGGACATGTTGCTGAGCGAAACGATCCACCGCGTCTGGCCACTGATACAACCCCGCGGCCACCACGGCGGTGCCACGCTTGCTCCACCGCATTTTGCCATCATCGCCTACGGCAAGCTGGGTGGCAAGGAAATCGGCTACGCCTCCGACCTGGATCTGGTCTTCCTGTACCAGGATCCGAACAGCGATGAGGCTGGCGAGCTGTACGCCAAGCTGGGCCGGCGCACGTCGTCGTGGCTGTCCACCATGACATCGTCTGGCCGCCTGTACGAGATAGACTTGCGGCTGCGCCCTGACGGCGACGCCGGCCTGCTGGCTGTTTCACTGGACGCTTTTGAACAGTACCAGTTGCACCATGCCTGGCCCTGGGAGCACCAGGCGATCACGCGAGCCCGCTACGTAGCGGGCGATCCAGCCATCGGCGAACGCTTCGAGCGGATCAGGCGCGAGATACTATTGCGGCCACGCGACCCTGACACACTGCGGGCAGATGTCCGCACCATGCGCGAACGTATCAGTGCGGGCCACCCCAACCCCAGCCCCGAATTCGATCTGAAGCATGATCGCGGCGGCATGGTGGATGTAGAGTTCATCACGCAGTACCTGGTGCTCAGCCATGCACGACAGCATCCAGAACTGCTGGACAACCTGGGCAATATTGCCTTGCTAGGCTTGGCGGGCAAGGCAAACCTGATCCCGCAAGACCTTGCCGCCAGGGTGGCCGACGCTTACCGCGCGTTGCGCAAGCATCAGCATGCCTTGCGATTGCAGGGGGCCGAGAAAGCCCGGCTACCTGCCGCGCAGCTTGCAGCGGAACGCGCCGCGGTCACTGAACTTTGGAATCTGGTCATCGGCGACTGACATGATGCGTTTAACCCCGATCGCGAATACAAAATCCGCAAGAACGAAACATTCGTCTTGCGGAAAAACACGGCATTCCCTTCATCAATGCCGGTTACGACCGCGGCAACTGGTTCAAGCGGGCCTAGGGGTTGGAAAACGAGCCTGATCAGATCAACGACTGTGGGGTGCGCGCCGCCGCGCCGGCCTTATATCCGGCGGTCAAGGCGCACCGATGGCCTTCTGATACCCTCGCGGCGAAAATATCATCGTCACTGCAATCATTACCGCCACCGAAGCGGCAAGCACAATCCATGAAGCGTCGAAGGCGCCGGTGGTATCACGCAGCCAGCCCGTGATGTACGGAATAATACCCGTGATGATAAAGCCCACGCCTTGCACAAAAGCTGCCAGGCTGCCGGCGGCGCGCGACTCATGCACGTGATCGAGCGTCAGCGTCAAACTCAGGGCGAAACACGAGCCCAGGCCATAGCCGATCAGCGCGACCCACAGCAAAGGCATGCCCTGCGGCGCCGCCACCAACCCTACAAACCCCACCAGTTGTGTCGCCAGTGCCAGAATCAGCCAGGGGCGGCGGTCAGGGCCGCTGCGCATTAACACCGGTGCGCCCAGCGCGCCGATAACCTGGAAAATTGTCATGAAGCCGATGAGGCCCCCGCTGGCTGGCGCACTCCAGCCCAACTGGCGATAAAAAGGCGGCAGCCACGCCACCATGCTGGTATAGCCACCGTTGATGAAACCGAAGTAAAACGCCAGCAGCCAGCCACGCCGGTTGCCGAAGAAGTGACGGACGGGCCCCGCCGTTCGTGGCCGGACCACTTCAGCCGGACGCCCACGCAGCCACAGCGCCAGCGCCAACAGCGCTGGCAGTGCCCACACAGCGAGACCCACCCGCCAGCTTGAAAACCATTGCGCGACCTGCGGGGCCAGCACGGCAGCGACGCCGCCCCCCGTCATGAGCGAGGCCGAATAAAACCCCAGGGCAGTGGGAACATGCCGCGGAAACCAGCGCTTTATGGCGCCTGGCACCAACGCCTGGATAATGGCGACGCCCGTGCCCGCCAACGCGGCGCTGGCGATCAGCGCACCGCCCCCGTCGAGCCAGGCGCGCCACAGGCATGCAGCGGCAATGGCCAGCAGCCCGCTCACGATACCTTGGTTCTCGGACACAACGCGGTCTATCCACGGCAGGACGAGCGCAATCGCCCCCATGCAGACAACAGGCAGCGCCGTCAAAAGCGAAGCACCCTGGAAGCCCAGACCTGTATCCGCACGTATTTCCGCCAGCAAGGGCCCGATCGTCGTAAGGATGGGGCGCAGGTTCATGCCCAGGGCAACGATGACAATCAAGGCGAGGACGCCGGCATGCGCGACGTGCTCGCCGTTTCGAAGGCTTTGCCGCTTCGCCCCGTGTTCAGCCATGCTTTACCTGTCGAGCAGACCAGGCATGATACAGCCCTTCTTCGCCGGCGGGACGCAAAGGCTGCAGTAGCGCGGACCCATCCACCGCCAGCGCGGGCAGTTCTGCGTAGACGTCAGAAGTTGACATGCCGAAGGGCTCGCCATCTTCGTTTGAATATGCGAAATAGGCGGCGCGGATGCCCGCCAGCCGCATGGCTGCCAGACACATGGGACAGGGATGGCCGCTGGCATAAACTTCACAGCCGTCCAGGCGCGAGGTGCCCAGCTTGCCGCCCGCCTCGCGCAGCGCGAGCAATTCGGCGTGCGCGGTGGGGTCGCTGGTCTGGTTGATCTGGTTAGCGGCGCGCGCGATGATCTGACCATCGCGTACCAGAACAGCGCCAAAGGGACGGCCGCCGGCCTCAATGTTGGCACGGGCAAGCGCCACGGCCTCGCGCATGAAAGCTTCTTGGGACATGAATGCACTCCTGTGCGGGAGAATCGGGCCGCGCCTGTAAAACCGCCAGTATATGCGAGGCGCGGGCCCGACCCCTTATTGCAGAGTGCGCGAAAACACGAACTCGTCCTGGTCCCAGTCGACGGGTACCACATCCTTGGGCCCGAACTTGCCTTCAAGGATCAGGCGAGCAATCGGATTCTCGATGCGCTGCTGAATGGCCCGCTTGAGCGGCCGCGCCCCGAACACCGGGTCGAAGCCACTGCGCGCGAGCTGCGCCAGCGCGGCATCCGACACTTCGAGCCGCATGTCTTTCTGGGCAAGGCGGGCTCCCAGGCGCTGCAGCTGAATCCGGGCAATCGCGGAAATATGTGTGGCATCGAGCCCATGGAACACCACCACTTCGTCAATACGGTTCAGGAACTCGGGCCGGAACGCTTGCTTGAGTTCGCTCCAGATGACCTCCTTGACCACCTCGTAAGGCTGGCCAGTCATGCTCTGGATGTGCTGCGAGCCCAGGTTGGATGTCATGATGATGACTGTGTTGCGGAAATCGACGGTGCGGCCCTGGCCATCGGTGAGCCGGCCATCGTCCAGCACCTGCAGCAATACGTTGAACACATCCGGATGCGCCTTTTCGACCTCGTCCAGCAGCACGACGCTATACGGCTTGCGCCTCACTGCCTCGGTAAGATAGCCGCCCTCTTCGTAGCCCACGTACCCCGGCGGCGCGCCGATAAGCCGCGCGACGGAGTGCTTTTCCATGAACTCGCTCATGTCGATACGAATCAGGTGATCCTCGGAATCGAACAGGAAGCTGGCGAGCGCCTTGGTGAGTTCAGTTTTACCCACCCCCGTGGGCCCCAGGAACAAAAAGGAACCATAGGGGCGCGCAGGATCCGACAAACCCGCCCGGGAGCGCCGGATGGCATCGGCCACCAGGGTGACCGCCTCATCCTGGCCCACCACGCGCTTGTGCAGGACTTCTTCCATCTTCAACAGCTTGTCGCGTTCGCCCTGCATCATCTTGGCCACCGGAATACCGGTGGCGCGCGAAACGACCTCGGCAATCTCCTCGGCGCCCACCTCGGTACGCAGCAGGCGTGGCCTGTCGGACGCATCGACTTGCTGCTTGCCGATTTCGGCCGCTTTCAGGCGGTTTTCGAGTTCTGGCAGCTTGCCGTACTGCAGCTCGGCAAGCTTGTCGAACTGACCCTTGCGTTGCAACTCGGACATTTCGGCACGCACACGCTCGATTTCTTCTTTGATGGCCTGCGAACCCTGGACGGCGGCTTTCTCCGCTTTCCAGACTTCTTCGTAGTCGTTGTACTCGCGCTGCAGCGAGACAAGCTCGTCTTCGATAGCCTTCAGGCGCCGCTGCGAGGCTTCGTCGGTGTCTTTGTTGACTGCTGCGCGCTCGATCTTGAGCTGAATGATGCGGCGGTCCAGCCTGTCCATAACCTCGGGCTTGGAGTCGATCTCCATGCGAATGCGCGCCGCTGCCTCGTCGATGAGGTCGATGGCCTTGTCCGGCAGGAAGCGGTCGGTAATATAACGATTGGACAGCTCGGCAGCCGCCACGATGGCCGGGTCGGTGATCGCCACGCCGTGGTGCAATTCGTAGCGTTCTTGCAGCCCGCGCAAGATGGCAATAGTGGATTCGACATCCGGCTCGCTCACCAGTACCTTTTGGAAGCGGCGCTCGAGAGCGGCGTCTTTCTCGACGTACTTGCGGTATTCGTCGAGCGTGGTGGCGCCGATACAGTGCAGTTCGCCGCGCGCCAGCGCGGGCTTGAGCATATTGCCGGCATCGATCGCGCCCTCGGCCTTGCCGGCGCCCACCATGGTGTGCAACTCGTCGATGAATACAATGGTCTGGCCTTCGTCTTTGGCCAGTTCGTTAAGGACTGCCTTGAGGCGCTCTTCGAACTCGCCCCGGTATTTGGCGCCGGCCAGCAAAGATGCCATGTCGAGCGACAGCACCCGCTTGCCCTTCAGGGTTTCAGGTACCTCGTTATTGACGATACGCTGCGCCAGGCCTTCGACAATTGCCGTCTTGCCCACGCCCGGCTCACCGATCAGGACAGGGTTGTTTTTGGTGCGGCGCTGCAGAATCTGTATGGCGCGGCGGATTTCGTCGTCGCGCCCAATGACGGGATCGAGCTTACCTTGGGAGGCTAGTGCGGTGACGTCGGTGGTGTACTTGGCCAAGGCCTCTCTATGGGATTCGCCTTCGGCGTCGGACACCGCGGCGCCCCCCCGCACTGCGTTAACGGCCGCCTCGAGCGCCTTGCGCTCTAGCCCGGCTTCGCGCAAAATACGGCCGGTTTCACCCTTGTCGTCTGCCAGTGCCAGCAGGAAAAGCTCGCTGGCAATGTAACTATCGCCCCGCTGGGCTGCTTCTTTCTCGGTGCGGGCAAACACTGCCTGCAGGTCTCGGCTGACCTGCACATTGCCTTCAGCACCCTGTACTTGGGGAAAGTTCTTGATCTGGTTGTTTACCGCAGGCGCCAGCCGGTTGGCAGCCACCCCGGCGCGCGCCAGAAGGCTGGCGGTGCCGCTGGCGCTATCCGCGAGCAGGGCGGCCAGCACGTGCGCGGGCTCGATATAAGGGTTATCGTTGGTAACAGCAAGGCTTTGCGCATCTGCGACCGCTTGCTGAAACTTGGTTGTAAGTTTGTCGAATCGCATGTTTGTTCTTCACAGTAAAGAGAAGGAGCGTGAGCTCGGATACAGAATATGTGCGGATGGCACGCGATTTTTCAAGGGAACACGCCGGCAAATTTCAGGCCCGCGTTAATGCTTATAACCGGGGCACCGCGCCGTTGCATCAAACATTTCAGCACCGTTCACAGTAGAGTGCTGACATATTTGGTACTATCCCTGACATAGGTCAATTTCTGGTCGCATGATCTGCCTCATCAGGGTGCGGGTCATTGCGTACAGGGCCCTTGCCCCGTACCGGCCGCGGCAGGCGCCGCATTTCATGCCGCGCCTGCCTGATAACTTTACTGTTCGCCCACGGGGGGCGATTGTATGCAAAGAAGAATTTCAATCACTCCAGAAGCCTCTCGCTGTTCGACCTGTATGCTGAGCGATATCTGCCTGCCGCTGGGTATGGCGCGCGAAGACATTGCCCGGCTCGACGAACTGGTGCAAGAGCGCATCCGGATCAGCAAGGGGGGCACGCTGTTCCATCTGGGTGACCCTGCCGACGCCGTTTATGGCGTGCGTTTCGGTTCGCTCAAGACACAACTGGAAGACGCCTCGGGACACATGCAGATCACCGGCTTCCTGCTGCCCGGCGAAATCATCGGTATGGACGGCTTGCTCACCAACCAGCACGTGTCCAATGCCGTGGCGCTGGAAGACAGCGAAGTCTGCGTTATCCGAATTCGCGACATGGATCAGCTTTCCCAGCAACTGCCTACGCTGCAGCAGCAATTTCGCCGCCTGATGAGCAAAGAGATCAATCGCTCGCATCAGATGGTCATGTCGCTGGGGGCCTTGCGCTCAGAGCAAAGGCTGGCGGCTTTTCTTGTGAATTTATCGCAGCGCCTTTCCACGCTTGGATATTCGCCCAATGAGTTCGTGCTGCGCATGAGCCGGGACGAAATCGGCAATTACCTGGGTCTTACCCTTGAAACAGTCAGCCGTCTGTTCTCGCGCTTTGCCCGAGAAGGCCTGATCCGCATCCACCAACGCGAGGTACACCTGCTGGATCTACCTGCGCTGCATGCGCTGGCCGGCATAGAGTGCACCACATGACTCAGCCCTAGGCCCTCTGGCACGGGCCTGGTATCGATAAACGGCAACGCCTCAGGGCGTCGGCATGCGGGGATCAACAATACGGCCATGCCCGCCGTAGCGATGCCGCCTTAGGCCTCAGTAATGAAGCGGCTCGCCGAACTCGTCGAGTTCAGGCGCACGCGGCGGCGCGATCTGCAGCGTAAGCGCGCTGGACAAGGCCGCCATCAGCCAGAAAAGAAAAAACCCACCCGCGTACACTTGCTGGCGGGTTGCGTTGAGATAACCGAGAAAGGTGATATCCAGCGGATCAACCAGGGCGAACACGGCGGCGCTGACCGCCCCGGCGGCCAGAAACGAAGGCCACAGCACCCACATCCACGTGCGGTTTCTCATAGTGTCTCCCATTGGCATGCAATGTCGTTGGTATGTAATGACATCAGTGTATCCGCACATTGCAGCACGCGCATCGGGGTCGTTACCAAGTACAGGCTCACCCGTGTTGCCTTTTTGTGGCGTCCGCACAACGAGTGCGCCCTGCCCCATCATTGCGCCCGATGGCCCTCCACGGCTGGCTTTTCCACGGACACCACCAGACCGCGCTTGACTCCGCCATCGCGGATTTCCTGGTCAGAGAAATTCTGCACGGCCAGCGCAATGGTAATGATGCAGCCGATGATCGCGAGCGCGGGCCCGGCCATGAGTATCCACGGCCAGGGTTCGCGCCACCAGGGGCGAGCACCCATCTGCTCGACCGGCGCCACCTTGTCCGGGGCGGCCTGCTGCGTAGTATTGCGTAGCGAACTGGACATCTGACGAGCCTCCCCAGACATTATTTCGGTACAAAGAAACTGGATTTTTCCACAACGTCCACATTACGGCCTTCGGTATAGCTACCCTCGGCGCGCAGCTCGATTTCGTGCAGGCCAGGCTGGGTGCTGGCCGCCGGCGCCCGCACTACGATGGGCACCAGGCGGTTGGAAGCCGCATCGACCGTGACGGACTGACCGCGGGTGTCGGCGGTTTCGATCGAAAGCCCTTCCACCCCCTTGGCGCCAAGCTTCAGCGTAATTGGCGCCTCAGACGTATTGATGAACTGCAGCCTGTAGACGTTTTCAATGATGCCACCGGGCACTTCACGACCCAACGCACCGCGATCGCGGATAACATCCATGCGCAGCGTGGTACGGGTGCCGAGCGAGACCACAAAGGCAATTGCAATGGCGATCATGACAGCCCAGTAAATGAGCACGCGCGGGCGCAGCACCCGTTTACGCACCTGTTTCTGGGTCAGGCCGTCCGTAATGGCGCGCCCGGAGGTATAGCGGATGAGGCCGAGATCGTAGCCCATCTTGTCCATAACCGTATCGCAGGCATCAACACAGGCACCACACCCTATACACATATATTGCAAGCCTTCGCGGATGTCGATGCCGGTTGGACAGACTTGTACGCACATGCTGCAATCGACGCAGTCGCCCATGCCCGCATCTTTGTGATCGATCTTGCGTGAACGGCCGCCGCGCGGTTCGCCGCGCTTGTAATCGTACGTGACGACGAAGGTGTCGTCATCGACCATGACGCTCTGGAAACGCGCATATGGGCACATATATTTGCACACGGCTTCGCGCATGAAGCCGGCGTTGCCCCAGGTTGCAAACGAATAGAACACCATCCAGAACCACTGCCAGGGGCCTAGCGTAAACGTGAGCAGGCCCATGCCAAGCTCGCGAATAGGGGCAAAGTAGCCGATGAAGGTAGAGCCCGTCCACCAAGCGAGCAGCACCCACAGCGTATGCTTGGTTGTCTTGATGCGCAACTTGCGCCACGACCAGGGGGCTTCGTCCAGGCGGATGCGGGCCAGGCGGTCGCCTTCTACCTTGCGCTCTATCCACATGAAGATTTCGGTGTAGACCGTTTGCGGACAGGCGTAGCCACAGAACAAGCGGCCCGCCATGGCCGTGAACAGAAACAGCCCAAGCGCGGACAGCACCAGAAGTACCGCCAGATAAATGACATCTTGCGGCCACAAGACCATGCCGAAAATATAGAACTTGCGCGCCGCGAGATCGAACAGGACAGCCTGGCGGCCGTTCCATTGCAGCCACGGCAGGCCATAGAAAATGGCCTGTGTGACAAACACCATGATGACGCGCCAGCGCGCAAAGTACCCCGTCACCGAACGCGGATAAATCTTGCCGCGGACTTCGGACAGCGCCTGCTCGACCTGGGGAGAAGGACCGCCGGGCGAAGGCAGCTGTGCTGGCCTCCAGGCGGGGATTTCTTCTTTCCTGGCCGCGCTCGCCGGGCGGCTGATCGATTCGCTGTCCATGACCTACTCGATGTGATGATCGGGGTTGGGGGCGTGACGCCCTTATTTGGCTGCCACCGCAGCCTGATTGCTCAGGCCCCAGACCCATGCCGTCAGCATGCGGATCTGGTCTTGCGTCAGGATACCTTCCTGTGCGGGCATGACGTTCTGCCGGCCCTTCAGGATGGTTTCGACGATTGCGGCTTCGGAACTGCCGAACAACCAGACATTGTCTGTGAGGTTAGGCGCGCCAACAGCCTGATTACCCTTGCCGTCGATGCCGTGGCAGGCGACGCAGTAGGTTTCGAAGCCGCGCTTGCCGGGCACCACCTTGAGCGGATCGCTGGCCAGGCCTGAAAGCGAGCGGACATAGTTGGCGATGTTGGCCGCATCGACCGGGCTGACCGACGATGCCCAGGGCGGCATCATGCCATGGCGGCCCTTGGTGATGGTTTGCATGATCTGCTCGGGTGAGCCGCCATGCAGCCAGTCTTTATCCGTCAGGTTGGGAAAGGTGCCCGCGCCGCGCGCATCTGAACCGTGGCACTGCGCACAGTTGTTCAAAAACAGGCGCTGACCAATCTGACGCGCGTTTTCATCCTGCGCAATAGCGGGAATCTGCATCTCTCGATACTTCGCGTACAAAGGCTCGATCTGTGCGTGCATGGCCTCCTGCTGCGCCTTGACCTGCTTGGCAGCGGTGTAGCCCAGTTTGCCTGAATAGTCGCCCAGGCCGGGATAGAGGAACAGAATGGCCAACGCAATCACGCACAGGCCTATATAGAACACTGTCCACCAACGTGGCACGGGCGTGTTCAGCTCCGTCAGGTCGCCATCCCACACGTGCCCGGTGTCTTCACCCGCCGGCACCGAACGGCCCAGCCAGGCCCGCTGCGTGAACAGCAGCCACAGGCAGAACACGATACCGCCCAGCGAAATGATGGCGATGAAGTAGCTCCAGAAACTGCTGACGAAATTACTCATGATTGTGTCCTTCATTCTTTTGCGTCGCCGCGCAGGCTATCGCCTCGTCTGGCAGAGCGAACGGCAGCATGGATGCCTCGTGATTGGCCTTGGCCCGCCCCGCGGACCAGGCCCACCAAACAATGCCCAGGAATGTCGCCAGCACGAGCAGTGTGGCGATCCCGTTGAAAATCCCCAGCATCACAGCGCTCCCTCACGCACCGCCTTGGCCGCCGCATCGCGGCCGGCTACGCCCAGCCCCTGCAGGAAAGCCACCAGCGCATCTTCCTCGGTACGACCCTTCAGCGCCTCGGGCGCCTTGCTGATCTGCTCGTCGGTATAGGGCACACCCAGCCTGCGCAGCGCGATCATGCGGTCTTGCACGTTTTCACCCTCGACCGAACGCTGTGCCAGCCAGGGGTAGGCCGGCATGTTCGACTCTTTGACGACATCGCGCGGATTGCGCAGGTGCACGCGATGCCAGTCGTCGGAATAGCGTCCGCCCACGCGGGCCAGATCGGGGCCGGTGCGCTTGGACCCCCACAGGAAGGGGTGGTCGTAGCGCGATTCGCCAGCCAACGAGTACGGGCCATAGCGCTGCACTTCGGAGCTGAGCATGCGGATTTGCTGGGAATGGCAGCCGACACAGCCTTCGCGGATGTAGATGTCGCGGCCGATCAGGCTCAGAGAGTCGTAGGGCTCGACACCCTGTACCGCCTGCGTGGTGGAGTGCTGGAAGAACAGCGGCACGATCTGCACCAGGCCAGCGAAGGAGATCACCAGAATACTCAGGACAATCAGCAGGCCGACGTTAGTCTCGATCAGCTTGTGGGAAAAACCCGTGGATTTATTGGCCATTTTCTTCTCCTCAAGCCGAAGCCACTTGCGTCGCGGGACCGACAAAGGCCGGGTCGCGGGCGTCAGGGCTGTACAGGGGCACAGCCGGGTTTACCTTGGTTTGGCGGCGCACCGTGATCCAGGTGTTGTAGGCCATCAGGCACATGCCCGACAGGAACAACAACCCGCCCATCAAGCGTATGGCGTAGAACGGGTATGTAGCCTTGACTGCTTCGACGAAGCTGTAAGTGAGCGTGCCGTCAGCTTCGGTGGCGCGCCACATCAGGCCTTGCATCACACCGGCGATCCACATAGAGGCGATGTACAGCACCACGCCCAGCGTCGCAACCCAGAAGTGCAGCTCAACCAGCTTCATGTTGGCCATTTGCGTACGACCATACAGGCGCGGAATCAGGTAATACAACGAACCGAAGGTGATCATGGCCACCCAACCAAGCGCGCCGGAATGTACGTGGCCCACTGTCCAGTCGGTGTAGTGCGACAGCGCATTGACCGTGCGGATAGACATCATCGAGCCCTCGAACGTGGACATGCCGTAGAACGACAACGCCACCACAAGGAACTTGAGGATGGGGTCGGTGCGCAGTTTGTGCCATGCGCCAGACATCGTCATGATGCCGTTGATCATGCCGCCCCAGGACGGTGCCAGCAGAATCAGCGACAGCGCCATGCCCAGCGATTGGGTCCAGTCGGGCAGCGAGGTGTACAGCAGGTGGTGCGGACCGGCCCACATGTATGTGAACGCAAGTGCCCAGAAGTGGACGATGGACAGGCGGTACGAATAAATGGGACGGCCGGCCTGCTTGGGCACGAAGTAGTACATCATGCCCAGGAAGCTGGTGGTGAGAAAGAAGCCCACGGCATTGTGGCCATACCACCACTGCACCATGGCATCTTGCACACCCGAATAGGCTGAGTACGATTTCCAGAGCGATACCGGCATTTCGAGGTTGTTGAAGATATGCAGGACGGCGATGGTGAGGATGTACGAGCCGAAGAACCAGTTGGCCACATAGATGTGCTTGACACGGCGCTTGGCGATAGTGCCGAAGAACACCACGGCGTATGCCACCCAAACCAAGGCGATCAGAATATCGATCGGCCATTCGAGTTCGGCGTACTCTTTGGTGCTGGTGAAACCCATGGGCAGCGTGATGACGGCGGCCACGAGCGCCAGTTGCCAGCCCCAGAAGGTGAAAGCGGAAAGCTTGTCGCTGAACAGGCGAGCCTGACAGGTGCGCTGTACCACGTAGTACGAGGTTGCAAACAGTGCATTACCGCCGAAGGCGAAAATGACGCCGTTGGTATGCAATGGACGCAGGCGACCATAACTTAGCCAGGGCGTATTGAAATTAAGCTCCGGCCAGATGAGCTGGGCAGCGATCAGGACGCCGACAGCCATGCCGACGATCCCCCAGAATACGGTGGCGATCGTGAACTGCCGGACCACCCCGTAATTGAAGACCTCGACCTGCTTGCCAGCAGTATCAGAAGCGCTCATGAGTTTCCCCTCAGATTGATTTAAACAACAACGATTTGATTCTTGTAACAGTGCGCCTCAGCGGCGCGTATCCCCAGGCATGTCTGCCCTGCCGCCCGACGTCTGCCCCGCCGCCGCCGTGCTGTCGTCATCCTGCAAAATGGACCGGCCTGCGTCACCAGCGTCGTCGAACTGCCCCGCAAAGATCGCCCACCAGAAGGCCGCCCCGATGAGGACGGCCATTACCAGCGAGATGGGCAACAGAAGCAGCAGTGACCCCGACATAACTCAGCTCCGGGCAGGCTCCGTAGCCCAGGATGGGTGCGACCCGCGAGTTTGCCGACGAAACAGGCGCCACGCGTTGGCGGCCACGGCAAGCGACGAAACCAGCATGGTGATGGCGGCCACCCAGGGAGCCACCAGACCGACGGCAGCCAGTGGCGTCATCAGCAGATGCCAGATAACCGCACCATAAAGATTCTGGCGCGCCACACGGCGTGTGGCGGCAACGAGGGAGGAAAGCTCGCCTGCGGGCAGCGTGCCGCGTGCGGACAACGAAGCATGTGCAGCAGCGACCGCGGTGGGAGCGGCCATGGCCATGGCACAAGGGCAGCTCATGACCAGCAGTGCAACCATGATGCTCACGGCACGTTCGGGAGCGTAGTAAAACCAGACCGC
Source organism: Paracandidimonas lactea (assembly GCF_021653995.1). Taxonomy (NCBI): domain Bacteria; kingdom Pseudomonadati; phylum Pseudomonadota; class Betaproteobacteria; order Burkholderiales; family Alcaligenaceae; genus Paracandidimonas; species Paracandidimonas lactea. The sequence continues at coordinate 130,670 of NZ_JAJJOZ010000001.1, read as the reverse complement.
GCCCACGATAAAGGCCAGCGCTAGCTGCACTGCAACGAACCAGAAAGCCAAGGTGTTGGCATGACCCGATATGGACGCCCGGAACTGCTCGATACGAACATGGCCGGCGCCTGCCTCGATGGACTGGCGTGCGCATAACTCGAGGTAGCGGGCGGTGAGCAGAAAGGCCACAAACATGGTGACCGAATCGAAATAGACTTCGCCGTGCCCGGCGAACGTGGCGCGGGCGCTGGGAATGAAGGCGGCGGCAATGCCGAGCGCGACGGGGACATCCATGCCGACGTGACCGCGCCGAAGCTGGCGCCATGCGCCGCGCCACACTGGAGACGCGCAGTAGAGCGCAACCGGCACAGTCAGCGCCAGGCTGATCCAGTTCATCATGTAGATGGCTTGGTCGAGCAATGCAAGATTGTCCGGCGCCATGGAAGGTGAACGCAGATAGCCAGGAAACGCGAACATCATGACTTGCATCATGCCCAACCATGCCAGCCCCATGCGCGCGAGCATGCGGCGGCGAATCAAACGATCGTCTGCCGACAGTTGTTGAGGTGTAGCAAAAATGGAATATGCGCGCATGGCGGAGACTATATGACCTAGGGTTTACCTGAGTATTGATTTATATCAAACGCCTGGGGTCAGTGTTTGATCCATATGAAGGCGCACAGGCAGCCCACTGCGCTAGTAACCCTTGCGTGGCGCGCCTACAACAATTAACGTTCGCTCAGGCCGTGGCCGGCAGCACGTATGAAGCCCGCTGCCGAAAGGCCCCCATCTTACCTAAAAGTCGATTATCTTTCAGCAATAGTCATATATCTGCCGACAAAAAGAAAAACGCAGCCAGTTTGGCTGCGTTTTTCTTTCTGGCGACCGCCTGACACGTGCCACTACCGGCACAGCTTAGCGACGCCTTGAACCACTTTTGGCGTTGCGGCGTCAGGCCACGCGCAAGCCGTCCTTCTGGGTGTCGTGGTCGAACTGGGCTTCTTCGGTCGAGCCGGTCAATGCCGTGGTCGAAGATTGACCGCCTTCGATTGTCTGCGTCACAGCGTCAAAATAGCCAGTACCTACTTCACGCTGATGCTTGACGGCGGTAAAGCCCAGGTCGGCCGCGGCGAATTCCTTCTGCTGCAGCTCGACGAAAGCGCTCATCTGACGGCGGGCGTAGCCGTGCGCCAATTCGAACATGCCGTAGTTCAGCGCATGGAAGCCTGCGAGCGTGATGAACTGGAACTTATAGCCCATGGCGCCCAGCTCGCGCTGGAACTTGGCCACCGTGGCGTCGTCCAGGTTTTTCTTCCAGTTGAAGGAAGGCGAGCAGTTGTAGGAAAGCAGCTTGCCGGGGAATTGACGATGGATGGCTTCGGCGAACTTGCGTGCGTACTCGAGATTGGGGGTGGAGGTTTCGCACCACACCAAGTCGGCGTATGGCGCATAGGCCAGGCCGCGGGAAATCGCCTGATCAATGCCGGCGCGGGTGCGGTAGAAGCCTTCCACGGTACGTTCGCCAGTGATGAAGGGTTGATCGGACGGATCGATATCGCTAGTGACCAAGTCGGCCGCGTCGGCGTCGGTACGCGCCACGAGCACCGTGGGCACACCCATAACGTCGGCGGCCAGGCGCGCAGACACCAACTTGGCCACCGCCTCACGGGTAGGCACCAGCACTTTACCGCCCATGTGCCCGCACTTCTTCACCGATGCCAACTGATCCTCGAAGTGGACACCTGCCGCACCCGCCTCAATCATCGCCTTCATCAGTTCAAAAGCGTTGAGTACACCACCAAACCCGGCTTCAGCATCAGCGACAATAGGTGCAAAGTAGTCGATATAGCCTTCGTCGCCAGGGTTCTTGCCTTCCATCCATTGGATCTGGTCGCAGCGCGTGAGGGCGTTGTTGATGCGGCGAACCACTTGCGGCACCGAGTTGGCAGGATACAGCGACTGGTCAGGGTACATCTCGCCCGCGCCGTTGGCATCCCCGGCCACCTGCCAGCCAGACAGATAAATAGCCTTGAGACCGGCCTTGACCTGCTGCATGGCCTGGTTGCCTGTAAGCGCACCCAGCGCATTGACGAAATCCTCTGTGTGCAGCAGCGACCAGAGTTTTTCGGCGCCGCGCCGTGCAAGCGTATGCTCCACCGCCACCGAGCCGCGCAGGCGGATCACCTCATCGGCGCCATAGCTGCGCTTGATGCCTTGCCAGCGTGGCTCTTCAGCCCAAGTGCGCTGCAGTGTACGGATTTCGTTTTCGCGAGTAGACATGATGATTTCCTTTTTGTGGAATGCAATGATGAAAATAGAGCTTGAAACCGGGTGGCGAAAAAGTGTCGCCGTTGAGGAAAAGTCTACTCGGATGCTGCGGGGCAATATCGGTTTTTGTCTTATATAAGACATATAATTTTATTATTTATAATCAATCTCTTACGGTTTTCTTACCGCATTGTGAAACTATTTTTCCGTTCGTGAAATGTTTAAAAGCGCATTGCAGCATAGGAATTTCACGATATGAACAACGTTTTTCATAATGTGAAAAATAGTCGCAGGCAGTACAATGTTCGAATGCATGACATTCCGTTTACCCAGGCGCCTCTAGGACGCGAGGTGGCTTACCCTCGCGCTTATGACGCTTCGTTATTGTTTCCGGTTGCGCGAGCCCTCAATCGGCAAGCCTTGCATACCCCGGCCGTATGGCATGGCGCCGATATCTGGAACGCCTATGAACTTTCGTGGCTGACGCCGCGTGGCAAGCCAGTGGTGGCTATAGGGCGGTTCGAATTTCCTTGGTCCAGCCCCTATCTGGTCGAGTCCAAATCGTTCAAGCTTTATCTGAACTCATTCAGTGAAGAGCGAATGCAGAGCGTTGACGAACTGACGCACATCCTCGTACGCGACTTGAGCGCTGCGGCGGGAAGCCTTGTCGAGGTATCGCTGACGCCACTGAGCGGGTGCGACACCCAACGCTGCGAACCTCTCGAGGGCGATAACATCGACGGCGCCGATATCGAGATTGCCGACTACACACCTCGCACTGATTTGCTGCGCTGTGCCCCTGGTGCAACGCGCGTCACCGAAACACTGGTGTCGGACCTACTCAAGTCAAATTGTCCGGTCACCGGCCAGCCCGACTGGGGCAGCGTGCAGGTGCGTTATACGGGCCCGCGCATCGATCGCGAGGCCTTGCTGCGGTATGTGGTGTCGCTGCGCCGCCACACCGAGTTCCATGAGCATTGCGTGGAAAAGATGTATTGCGACATCATGCGGGCCTGTCGGCCGGAACAACTGATGGTGTATGCGCGCTATACAAGGCGCGGAGGGTTGGACATCAACCCCTGGCGCGGAAGCACGCCGCAAGGGCCGGTGCATACGCGCACGATACGACAATAGTCGCTCAGCCTGCGGCATCCGTATTGTTTCGAACATCAGCGACGGCGGCGGGCTGACAGGCTATCGCCGCCAACATTGCGCGCACCGCAGAAACGCGGCAACACCGGGGCTCAGGCGGCCTGCCCCGCAGGTATGGTGGGCCGGCCAGCGGCGCGCCCCACCAGCATGGCCAGCACTGCAGCGATCGCAAAACTGACGGCGGCACCGTACCAGGGGCCGCGGCCAAAACCGGCATCAAGCAGCAAGCCAAAGCCAACAGGCGCCAGCGAAGAGCCTACATCCATGCCCGAATACACCAGGCCGTAAACTGTGCCGGTGGCTCCCTTGGGCGCGACGCGGCGGATGAGCATGTCGCGGGAAGGTGCCGACACCCCCGAACAAAACCCTGCCAGCCCGACCAACACCATGGCGAACACGGGCGAGACCACCCCCAGGGCCAGCACCACCAGCAGGCCACCCGCTAACACCAACGATATGGCCACCGTGCGTTCGCTGTTGGGGGTAGCACCTGCCAGAAAACCACCTGCCGCCATGCCGGCGGCGGCCGCCAGCATATAGGCGGACAGCGTAGTGCCGGCCAGCACTTTGTCGATGCCATAGGTGCCGCCCAACATGGGTATGGTGTAGTTTTGCACTGCCGACAGGGCGATGGATGTGCAGGCAAAGAACAGGAAAGCGCCCCATAAGCCAGGCCGCACCAGCAGCGTAGCCAGCGTAGCACCCACTGACTTGCTGGCCAGGTCGGTTTCGTTCGAAGGCCCCGACTGTGCACCATCGATGGTGGGCGCAGGCGCACTGCCGGTAAGCAGGCTGCGGCCCAGCCAGGCAAGCGCCAGCACACAAGCCACCAGCGCCGCCGCTGCGAATGCCGCGACGCGCCAGTTGGCAATGGCAATGAACGTGGCCATGAACAGTGGCGTAAGCGCCCAGCCCAGGCTGCCCGTCCACCCGTGCGTGCTGAACGCATGCCCCAACCTGCGGGGGCTGACACGATGATTGATGATGGAAAAGTCGGCCGGATGAAAGACAGAATTGCCCGCGCCTCCGATGACGGCCGCCAGCACCAGCATGGCATAGCCGTTGGATGCGCCGATGAGCACGCCGGCCACCACGAAGCTGCCGAGCCCGAAGCGCAGCACCGGCGCCGGCCCGATGCGATCCACGACAAAACCCGAACTGGCCTGCCCGATGCACGAGACGACAAAGAAGATCGAGACCAGCAACCCCAGCTTGACGTAGTCGTAGCCGTATTCTTGCGCCAGGGACAGGTAAAGCGTGGGGAACACCAGTTGGAAGAAATGGGAGCAGCCGTGCGCCGACCCGATCAGGCCGATGATCTTCCAGTCTTGCCGCTTCAGGGTGATGGAGTCAGGAGCGACGCCCTCCAGGGCGGGATTGGCTGTGGTCATGGCGGCTACATGTCATTGTCAAGAGGTTTTATCGGACTTGGAGCGAATTTCAGGCCAGGCGCGGCTCAGGTAGTAGCACATGGACCAGACTGTGAGGATGGCTGCAATGATAATGAGCACTTCGCCGATCCAGCCGAGCGGCACACCGGCCAGCGGACGTGCGTAGAGCAGGCAGGGGATGGCGACCATTTGCGCGGCAGTCTTGAACTTGCCCAACTGGTGGACCGCCACGCTGCCGCTCGCGCCGATCTTGGCCATCCATTCGCGCAACGCCGAAATGGTGATCTCGCGACCGATGATGATGAGTGCGATGAATGAATCGACGCGGCCCAGGTCGAGCAAAATCAGCAGCGCGGCTGATACCATGAGCTTGTCTGCCACGGGATCGAGGAAGGCGCCGAACGCGGAGGTTTGATTCCAGCGCCGCGCCAGCCAGCCGTCGAACCAGTCTGTCAGGGCCGCGATGATGAATGTGATGGCTGCGATTGCATCACGCAGCGGCTCGGATACCAAGCCCCCCGGGATGTAGTACAGCACCACAATGAACGGGATCAAGGCGATACGCAGCCAGGTCAGGGCAATGGGCAGGTTAAGGGGCATAGTAAGGGTTGCTCTTGAATCGACGCATAGTGAGATACTACCCCATCTGCCCTAACGAAGCGCATGATAGATCCGCTCGGCCAATTCGTCGGAAATCCCCTCGACCGACCGCAGATCGTCGATGCTCGCATCGACCACCCCCGAAAACCCGCCAAAGCGCGCCAGCAGGCGTTGGCGTCGCCGGGCACCCACACCTTCGATTTCTTCCAGACGCGATACGGTGCGCGCCTTGGCACGCTTGGCGCGCATGCCTGTGATTGCAAAGCGGTGCGCCTCGTCGCGGATCTGCGCCACCAGCATGAGCGCGGCCGATTCGATGCCCAACGCCACCGGCGGGCGCTCATCCGCAAAAACCAGCGTTTCCAGCCCGACTTTGCGCCCTTCCCCCTTGGCGACCCCCACCAGTGTACGGATATCCAGGCCAAGCTCGGCAAACACCTGCCGCGCGACCTCGACCTGGCCTTTGCCTCCATCGATGAGCACCACGCCTGGCATCTCGGCGTGGCCATCGGCAACGCGGCCAAAGCGCCGCGTCAGCACCTGGCGCATGGCGGCGTAGTCGTCACCGGGGGTAATACCAGCGATGTTGTAGCGCCGGTAGAGTGATGGCTGCATGTCGTGATGCTCGTACACCACACAAGAGGCCTGGGTGGCCTCTCCCGCAGTATGGCTGATATCGAAGCACTCGATGTGCAGCGCATCCAGCGCGCCGTCGTCTGTATCGAGATCGAGCGCGGTGGCCAGCGCCAGCGTGCGCTCGACCCGCGCGGTGGACTCGGTCAGCATCCGCGCCATGGCCAGTTCGGCGTTGCGTACCGCTTGTTCCAGCCAAGTCTTGCGCATGCCCTGCGGGCGCGTAATCACGCGTGCCCGTTTGCCGGTCTGCTCGGCCAGTAACGCCATCAGCCCGGCATCAGGCAAGGCGTGCGAACAAACCAGCACCGGCGGCATAGCCGTGTCCGGGTAGTGTTGAGCGACAAACGCGGCGAGCACATCGGCGGCGCTGTCGTCTTCGTGAATATTGCTGGGGAAAAAGGCTTTGTCGCCCAGATGGCGCCCGCCACGGACCATGGCAAGATTGACGCAGAAACGCCCGCCCGCCGCCGCCACAGCGATGATATCGACATCGTCATCGCCGGTTTTTTCCATGCTTTGCTGCTGCAACACCTTGGCCAGCGCACCCATCTGGTCGCGCAGCACCGCCGCCTGTTCAAAATCCAGCGCCTCGGAAGCCTTGAGCATGCGCGCCTCGATGTCGCGCAGGACTTCATCGGCATGGCCGTCCAGAAAGCGTATGGCCCGCCGCACGTCCTCTTGGTACGTGTCGGACGAGATCAAGCCCACGCAAGGTGCGGAACAACGCCCGATCTGGTACAGCAGACAGGGGCGAGAGCGATTGGCATACACACTGTCTTCGCAGGTGCGCAAACGAAACACGCGCTGCAGAATTTGTATGGTTTCACGCACCGCCCACGCATTGGGGTAGGGGCCGAAGTAGCGGCCCTTACCGCTGGTGCTGCCGCGGTAATAGGCGATGCGCGGCACATCGTGGCCGCTGAACATCAGGTAGGGGTACGACTTGTCGTCCCGGAACAGGATGTTGTAGCGCGGCTTGAGCCGCTTGATAAGGTTGTTTTCCAGCAGCAGCGCTTCGGCCTCGGAGCGCGTTACCGTGACTTCCAGGCGCACCACCCGCGCCACCATGTGGGCGATGCGCGGGCTGGCGAGATTCTTCTGAAAGTACGAGTTGACGCGCTTCTTGAGGTCGCGGGCCTTGCCTACGTACAGCACCTCTCCCTTGTCGTCGATGTGACGGTAGACGCCGGGCAGGTGCGGCAGATCAGCCAGAAACGATTTGAGATTGAAGACGTCGGGCATACTGATAACGGGGATCGGCCTGCAGGGTATCCCAATCAGGTGCGGGCAGGCGCGGCATCAGGCGCCGGATGCGCGCAACGGACTCGGGGCTGTGCGTGACATCGAGCCTGGCCAGCAGGTCATCTGCCAGGTCGGGCCGGTTGCATACCAGCACCATGTCGCAGCCAGCGCGCAGCGCCGCCTGTGCCCGGGCGAGAATGTCACCCGCCACCGTGGCGCCTTCCATGGTCAAGTCGTCGGAAAACACGACGCCATCGTAGCCAAGGTCACGGCGCAGCACCTGTTTGATCCAGTGCGACGAGAACCCCGCAGGATTGGGATCAACCTTGCGGTAAATGACATGGGCCGGCATGACCGACGGCAGAACCATGTCGCCCAGCCAGCCATAGGGGGCGGCATCTTCCTGCATGATTTGCTCGAAGCCGCGGTCGTCGATCGGGATCTCGTGGTGCGAATCGGCCGTTACGGCGCCATGCCCTGGGAAATGCTTGCCGCAGGCGGCCATGCCGCTGAGCATCAGCCCATGAATAAGCGCGCGGGCCAGCATGGTAACCACACGCGGATCGCGGTGAAAAGCACGCGTTCCGATCACTTCGCTGACGCCGTAGTCCAGATCCAGCACGGGCGTAAAGCTCAGATCGACACCACAGGCGCGCAGCTCGGCGCCCAGTACATAGCCGGTTTCTGTGGCCAGCCGCATGGCAACCGGGGAATCCTGCGACCACATTTGGCCAAAATGGCACATGGCAGGTAATGGCGTAAAGCCATCGGTGCGAAAACGCTGCACCCGTCCGCCCTCGTGATCGACCGCGATGAGCAGGGGTTCGTTGCGCAGGGCATGGATGGCCCCGCACAGCGCCGTAAGCTGGGCCCTGCTTTCAAAGTTGCGCGCGAACAGGATGACGCCCCCTACGAGCGGGTTGCGTAGACGGTCGCGCTCGTGAGCAGTGAGTGTAGTGCCCTGCACGTCAACCATGACGGGGCCCGGCGCCATGCGCGCCTGGATGATTTCGTTAGCCATTCAGTTATCCGGAACGCCGCGCACGGCGGGCAGAGTTTCGATCACGACAAAGGCCGCAACCGTATCGGTTTCATCGGTGATGGAGACATGCGCCTTGCCGAAACGCAGGCCATACCAGCTAGCGAGCGGCTCGCTGAGCTTGACGCAAGGCCGGCCACTGGGCTCATTGAGCGTTTGCATGCGCGACCAAGCCATAGGGCTGCGCATGCCCAGGCCCACCGCTTTTGAAAACGCTTCTTTGGCGGCAAAGCGGCTCGCCAGGAAGCGCAGGCCACGCGCTGGGTCGCGCGCATAGCGTTGGCGGAATTTTTCGATTTCCTCGCTGCCCAGTATGCGCCGCACGAATTTTTCGCCGCGCCGCGCATATACGTGCTGGATGCGCTCCAGCCGTACAAGGTCCAACCCTATGCCTGCAACGGCGGAAGGCATTGGCTGCATGTGCTCACCATCGTCGATTACTCAAGATGGAATGATACCCCGCCCCGCACACATGCGGGGCTTAGCCATCGGAGCCCATGACGCGCCTGGTGACACCCTTCCGCGCTGCACACGTGCGACGCGCGGCGGCAGCCCGCTGGCGGACGCATCGAGACGGGCGCAGTGCTCAGCGAGGGCGTTTGTCGACGACCCGCTTGGCCTTGCCGGTGAGGGTGCGTTCGACCTGGCCGCTCTGGCCTATGCTGACCCGCGTGGAGATGCCGATGCGCCCCTTGATGGCATGGCGCAGACGGCCGGCCACCTCGGTTCGCCAGGCGCTGTCGTGCGCATCAAACTCTGGCCGCGACTCAGCCACGACTTCAAGCGCATCCAGGTTGCCTTCGCGGGTGACCACAAGCTGGTATTGCGGGGCAAGCTCGGGCATGCCCAAGATGATTTCCTCGATCTGTGTGGGGAAGAGATTCACACCGCGGATAATGAGCATGTCATCGCTGCGACCGGTGATTTTGTCCATGCGGCGCATGCTGCGTGCAGTGGGTGGCAGCAGACGGGTGAGATCACGCGTGCGGTAACGGATAACCGGCATGGCTTCGCGGGTGAGCGTGGTGAACACCAACTCGCCTGGTTCACCGTCAGGCACGGGTTCGCCGGTGAGCGGGTCGATGATTTCCGGGTAGAAATGATCTTCCCAGATAACCGGGCCGTCCTTGGCCTCTACGCACTCCATCGCCACGCCCGGCCCCATCACTTCTGACAAGCCATAGATGTCGACGGCATCAATCCCTGCACGGCGCTCGATATCCTCGCGCATCCGGCCTGTCCAGGGTTCGGCGCCGAAAATTCCGATACGCAGGGAGCTGTCGCGCGGCTCCATGCCCTGCCGCAGCATTTCCTCCATGATGTTGCAGAAGTACGAAGGCGTCACCATGATGACGGACGGCTGGAAGTCGTGAATCAACTGCACCTGTTTTTCTGTCTGTCCGCCGGACATCGGGATGACCGAGCATCCGAGCCGTTCGGCGCCATAGTGCGCCCCGAGGCCGCCAGTGAACAGGCCATAGCCATAGCTGACCTGAACAATATCGCCCGGACGTGCGCCAGCCGCCCACATCGACCGTGCGACGAGTTCAGCCCAGATATCGATATCCCGGGCCGTGTAGCCTACCACTGTGGGGCGTCCTGTTGTGCCGCTGGACGCATGAATACGCAGCACCTTCTCACGGGGCACCGCAAACATCGCGAACGGATAGTTTTCGCGCAGATCCTGTTTGCTGGTCAGCGGAAACCGCGACAGGTCGGACAACTGCTTCAGGTCGTCGGGATGAACGCCCGCCGCATCAAAAACCTTGCGGTAGTGCGGCACATTCTCGTAGGCGTGGCGCAGCGTCCATTTCAGGCGCTCGAGCTGTACGGCCTGCAGTTCGTCGCGACTGGCGTGTTCGATAGGGTCCCGCCCGGCTTGTCCGGGCTCTGTTTTTGCTAGCATGCTTGTCTCCTGCTCCAGCGATAGGTGATCTCTGTTGTTGCGCTGCCGCACCGATGCAATGGTCACGCGGGTTCGCCCGGCACCACCTGCCCCCGGATGCGGTAAGACCGTCCGCGAAACAGCGCAATCCGCCGGCCCTGCTGATTAACCACCTCGACGTCATAAAGGCCGGTACGCCCGGCCAGCGCGCTCTCCGTCGCCTGTGCCGTGAGTACATCGCCCTCAAAGGCAGGCGCCAGAAAATCGATCGTGGCGCCCGACGCTACTGTTGCGTCGTTGCGGGAATTACAGGCGAAGGCAAAGGCGCTGTCGGCCAGGGCGAAGATAAAGCCGCCGTGACAGGTGCCGTGGCCATTCAACATGTCTCGCCGCACCGTCATGGACATCTCCGCCCGCCCCGGTCCGACGCGGTCCACGACCGCCCCCAGTGCCTGCGAGGCTGGATCGTTTTCGTACATGGTTCGAGCGGCCAGTTCCGCCAATGCCTGGGGATCGTTGGGCAACACGCAGCCTGCGGCCGCGGGCGAGCCATTACCAGACTGCGTAGGCATCTCGGCTGTCTTGGGCACGGTTCCGCCTCCCGCATTCGACATGTCGTCCGTATGGCGGCTGCTGGATGTGAGCGTCATTATTTCCCCTTGAATACAGGCGCCCGCTTCTCAAGAAACGCAGCCACCCCTTCCGCGTAATCGTCGCTGGCGCCGAGCTCGCGCATCATGGCGCCTTCAAGATCCAGCTGCGCATCGAGCGTGTTGTCCAGGCTTTGCTCGATGGCGCGCCGGGTATAGACCAGCCCTTTGGTGGGCGCCGCCGCGAAATGGCGGGCCAGGGCATCGAGCCGGGCATCGAATTCGCTATCAGGCACCGCTTCCCAGATCAGGCCCCAGTCGGCCGCCCGCTGCGCGTCCAGCTTGTCGCCGAGCAGCGCCAGGCCCAGCGCGCGCGCACGCCCCACCAGCCGGGGCAGCATATACGTGCCGCCTGTATCTGGAATCAAGCCCAGCTTGCAGAATGGCTGGATAAAGCTGGCCGATGCCTTGGCGATGACAATATCGCCAGCCAGCGCCACATTGGCGCCCGCACCCGCCGCAACCCCGTTGACCCCCACCACCACAGGTGCGGGGAACGCGCGCAGGCGACGAACCAGCGGCGCGTACCATTTCTGCACGGTTTCGCCCAGATCCACGCGCTGGCCCGACTGAGGCTGCCGCTCCGACAAGTCCTGGCCGGCGCAAAACCCGCGACCGGAACCGGTAATGACCAGCACACGCGGCGGCTCCGCCGCGAGGCGATCCAGAGCGTCGACCAGCTCCTCGTGCATGGCCTGCGTAAAGCTGTTCAGCTTGTCGGGCCGATTCAACGTGATGCGCGCGACGTCATTCTGAACGGTCAGATCGATATTTTTGTACTGCATATTGTCTCCCGTATGCCTCATAGTCTCGGTGGCGCCTCTACGCGTGCTTCACACATGCCAGCGCGTCTGTACGACACGGAACCGGTTGGCGACATAGGCCGTGTCGGACAACGCTGCATTGGCGGCAGGATTGGCGCCCGTGCCATGAAAATCGCTATAGGCGGCAGTCTGATTCACGAACACTGCCCCGCACAAGTTGAGCGAGAGCGAGACGCCGGTCTCCTCGGCGACATGGCGCACCTGATCCAACACCGCATCGCGAGTGCTGTAGCAGGCCAGCGTAAGCGCGCCGTGCTCATTCACGATTTCGCGCGCCAAGGCCAGGCTGGCATCTGTGGAGTCGGTTGCAACCACAAAGACGATGGGCCCGAACCATTCGTGTGCAATGAGCTTGCGGTCGGTATCGGCATCGGCTCGGAGCATCAGTGGCGTGCGTACGCAGGCGCGTTCAAAGGCCGGATGCTCTAGGGCCCGGCTGTCGCTCAGAACAGGCAGGCCTGTAGCACGGGCTTTGTCAATACGCCCCAGCACCGCCGGGTCGTGTATAGCGCCGGTAATCTCGACTGCACGCGCTGGATCCGACATGAGCTTGTCCAGTGCTTGCGCAAGCGCCTGCGCGACCTCATCGAAGGACAAGTGGCCACTGGCGGTTTCGATACCGGCTCGCGGTACGTAGATATTCTGCGGGGCAGTACACATTTGCCCGGAATACAGCGCAAACGAGAAGGCGAGATTGCGCGCCACCGCCTTGACGTCGTCGGCCGAATCGATAATGACTTGATTGACGCCCGCCTTTTCGGTATACACCTGCGCCTGCCGCGCATTGCGCTCCAGCCAATTGCCGTGCTCGGTGCTGCCCGTGAAATCAATCAACCGCACCGCCGCATCCAGTGCCAGCGACTGCGGAAGGTGATCCGCCGCGTCGTGCGGTGCGAGTTGCACTACATCGGGGTTGCAGCCGGCCTCTTCCAACACCTGGCGCGCGATTTCCACGGTAATGGCCAGCGGCAGAATGGCATTGGGGTGCGGCTTGACGATGACGCTATTGCCTGTGGCCAGGCTGGCAAACAGCCCTGGGTAACTGTTCCAGGTGGGAAAAGTGGAACAGCCAATCACTAGCGCAACCCCGCGCGGGACGATGGCGTAGCGCTTGGCCATGCGTATGGGCTCCTGCTTGCCTTGCGGTTTTTCCCAGATTACCTCATCCGGTATGCGGCGCATTTCCTGCCAGGCGTAGGCAACGGCCTCCAGCCCGCGATCCTGTGCATGCGGGCCGCCAGCCTGGAATGCCATCATGAAGCCCTGGCCTGTCGTATGCTGCACCGCATATGCCATTTCAAAACTGCGCAAATTCAGCCGGCGCAAGGTTTCCAGGGCAACGCCCACCCACACGCGCGGCCCGCGCTCGCGCCAGCTCGCAAGTGCATCCTGCGCGCGCCGCACCAGGGTGGCTGCATCGCGGTGCGAATATCGGATCTCTAGCGGAAAGCCGAAGGGCGAAACCTCATCACCCACCATTCTGCCCGCTTCACCCCCCTCTTCCACGTCAAGCTCAAAGGCTCGCCCCTTGCGAGCCTCGAAGGCGGCCTTGCCCTCATCGCCGGCCGTCTCGCCATAGGCGCGCGGGCTGGGCGATTCAGAAAACGGGCTCCAATAGGTCCGCTCGCCGATCGCCTGGACGGCCCGGTCGAGCATCTGCTGATTTGCGGCAAAAAAATCGGTAGGCACGTGTCTCTGCTCCCTGGTTATGCGTTGTCGATGCGAGGCATACGCAAATGCCCGGTTGGCGGGCTGGTGCATGATGCCCTGCGTAGCGCTAGGTTTCCTGGTCGTAATCGATTACCAGCCGGTCGCTGACCGGAAAACTTTGGCAGGCGAGGACGAAGCCGCGTGCCACTTCGTAGTCTTCGAGTGCGAAGTTGGCGTCCATATCCACTTCGCCCTCCACGACTTTGCAGCGGCAAGTGGAACAGACGCCCCCTTTGCATGAGTAAGGCAGCTCAACGCCCTGCGCCAGCGCCTCATCCAGCACGCTCTCGCGATTCTTGGCGATCGTCAGCGTACGCGTCAGGCCGTCCTGGATAACCGTCAGCTCGCATTGCTGGCTGCCCGGCGCCTTGCGGGCGTCGTGGCCAGTGCGCAGCGCGCGAGGCCCTGGCGGCGAGCCAAACAGTTCAAACTTGATGCGGCTTTTATCCAGGCCATGCTCCTTGAGCGCTTGCGTCACAGATTCAATCATGTCGTGCGGCCCGCAGACAAAAGCGGCGTCGATCTGCTCACCGCGCATCCACATTGCCATCAATTGCGCGGCCTTGGCGCCGTCCAGGCGGCCGTTGAACAGCGCGATATCCTGATGCTCCCGGCTCATGACATACACAACCGAGAAGCGCTCCATGTATAGATTCTTCAGGTCTTCGATCTCGTCGCGAAACAGCACGGCCGAAGAGGCCCGGTTGCCGAAGAACAGCGTGAAACGGCTGTGCTCCTCGGTGGACAGTGCGGCTTTGATCAGCGAGATGATAGGCGTGATGCCGCTGCCCACCGCAAATGCCACATAGCTGCGCGCCTGGCCCGCTTCGAATGGATAGGTGAAGTTGCCATCCGGGGGCATTACGTCCAATGCCTGGCCGCTGGCCAGGCTGGCATTGGCCCAGGACGAGAACACGCCATCATCCTGGCGTTTGATGGCAACGCGCAATTGCATATCGGACGGCACGGCGCAAATGGAGTACGAACGGCGCAACTCTTGCCCGTCCACATTTGTGCGCAGCGTCAGGTATTGACCGGGCCGGAACGCAAAGGTGTCGCGCAGGGCATCCGGCACCTCGAAGGTCACCACAATTGCATCGCGCGTATTGCGCGCCACGGATGCTACTTTCAGGGAATGGAAGGCGCTCATCATTGCCGCTCAATGCGTCTTGAAATAGTCGAAGGGTTCGCCGCAGGCGTTGCAGCGATATAAGGCCTTGCACGAGGTGGCGCCAAAATCGCTGATCAGCCGTGTACGGGCGGCGCCACAATGGGGGCAAGGCACAATTGCGGCGGGCCGGCGCGCAATACCGGACACATCCACCGCCTTTTGCTGCGGCGGCGCAATACCATAGCCCCGCAAGGCTTCGCGGCCACGCCCGCTCATCCAGTCTGTGGTCCAGGCCGGCGCAAGCCTGGTCTCGATGCGCGCGCCGGTAATGCCATGGCCGCGCAGCACACCGGCGATGTCCTCGGCAATCGCCTGCATGGCGGGGCAGCCCGAATATGTGGGGGTAATGGTCACCACGCACGCCCCCTCGGCATCCCAGTGCACATCGCGCACAATGCCAAGATCGACGATGGAAATCACAGGAATCTCGGGATCAGGCACCGCCTCCAACCACCCCAGAACCTGATCGCGACTGGGATGTGTCGTGCCCTGGTCATGCCCGGCATGCGGCGTGGCGCCGCCGCTGGACGGTGCCCGCGTATCCACGCGGCGAGAACCCTGAACGCTGTTCACCATGTCGCCCCCGGATAGGCGCGCTGCAGATACTGCATTTCAGCGAGCAAATAACCCAGCGCTTCGGTGTGGCGCCCCGAAGCGCCGCCCCGATAGGCCGGATGCATCGCCGACTCGGGTGTGGGCATGGCCAGGGTGGCCTCTTCAAGCACCTGTCCCACATGTTGCAGCCATGTGTCCCGCAGTTCTGCGTGCAGCGGCGCAGCCCCGCGCGCATGCAGCGCCGCCGTTACGTCGTCGTCAATGAAAAGTTCACCGGTAAAACGCCAGGCATCATCCAGCGCAGCCTGCATGCGCCGGTGGCTTTCATCTGTGCCATCACCCAGCCGCACCACGACATCGGCCGATCGCCGGGCATGGTAGGCGACTTCTTTTATCGCCTTGCCCGCCACAGCGGCTACGCGCTCGTCCGAGGATTGCGCAAGCCGCTCAAGCAGAAAATAATGCCAGGCGTCGAACAGGAACTGGCGCATCATCGTCATGCCATAGTCCCCGTTGACGCGTTCGGCCAGCAGGTAATTGCGGTATTCGTGCGCATCGCGCAGATAGGCCAGTTTATCCTCATCGCGGCCGGCGCCTTCCACCTCTCCCGCCAAGGTCAGCCACATGCGGGCATGGCCCAGCAGGTCAAGCGCAGTGTTGGTCAGCGCCAGGTCTTCTTCCAGCACTGGCCCGTGGCCCGTCCATTCAGACAGGCGCTGCGACAGTACAAGGGTGGTGTCACCCAGGCGCAGCAGATAATGGAACAGGGCTTGATCCACGGACGCCTCCTTATATGTGCTTGACTTCTTCCGGCATGGGATAAAACGTGGGATGCCGGTACACCTTGCTGCGCGCCGCATCGAACAATGCTTCACGGTCACCTGGGCTGCTGGCGGCGATATCGGCCGATTTCACCACCCAGATACTGACACCCTCGTTGCGCCGGGTGTAGACATCGCGTGCGTTGTTGATGGCCATCTCGGCGTCGCTGGCGTGCAAGCTGCCCACATGTTTATGCGCCAGGCCGTGCTGACTGCGGATAAAGACCTCCCACAGAGGCCATTCTTTGCTGTTCATTGCTGCTCCCCGATTGCTGTGCGGTGTAACTGGCTATGCCACCTGGCGCGCCTGCCGTTTCTCGGCGTGGGCGTTGAAGGCTTCGCGCACCCAGGCGCCCGCTTCGTGGGCATCCACCCGTGCCTGCAGGCGTTCGCGGTTGCAAGGGCCATTGCCCTTGAGCACCGCGTGAAACTCGTCCCAATCGATGGCGCCAAAATCGTAATGCCCGCGCGCCTCGTTCCAGCGCAAGTCCGGATCGGGCAGCGTCAGCCCCAGGTACTCAGCCTGCGGGACGGTCTGGTCCACCATTTTCTGACGCAGCTCATCATTGGAAAACAATTTGATGCGCCATTGCATGGATTGGGCGCTATTGACCGAATCCGCATCGGGGGGGCCGAACATCATCAAGGCCGGCCACCACCACCGGTTGAGCGCATCCTGGCACATTGCCTTCTGCTCGGGCGTGCCATGCAGACACATCTGCAGGAGCAAGTCATAACCCTGGCGCTGATGGAAGGATTCTTCTTTGCAAACCCGCACCATGGCCCGCGCATACGGGCCAAAAGAACATCGGCACAACGGTATCTGGTTGATGATGGCCGAGCCGTCCACCAGCCAGCCGATCATGCCTATATCGGCCCAGCTGAGTGTCGGATAGTTGAAGATGCTGGAATACTTGGCCTTGCCGGCATGCAGCTCGGCGATGAGTTCGTCGCGCGATACACCCAGGGTTTCAGCCGCACTGTACAAATACAGGCCATGCCCAGCCTCGTCCTGCACCTTGGCCATCAGGATGGCCTTGCGCTTGAGGGTGGGCGCGCGAGTGATCCAATTGCCTTCGGGCAGCATGCCGACGATCTCGGAGTGTGCATGCTGGGATATCTGACGCACGAGCGTCTTGCGATAAGCCTCGGGCATCCAGTCTTTGGGTTCGATGCGCACGCCGTCGTCGATGCGCTGCTGAAACGCGCGCTCGGCCCCGCTCATTTGCTCGAGCCCGCGCACCTGCTTGGCGCCAGTCTCTACAAGTTGGGCATACATGCTTGTCTCCGTTCTCTTTATGCCTCATTATTTAATACAAAAATATTGCTGTCAACGAAGTTTTAGTATCAAATTAGGCTTCCCCTTCTGTTGGTGCCGAACCCATGACGCAGGCCTGCCCCACCCTCAACGCGCTACTCCAGGCGGCGCTCGAGCGCGATCCGCCGCGAGCCAAATCGCTCTGCATGACCTTGCTCGGCGACGCCATCGAACCGCATGGCGGCGCAGTGTGGCTGAGCGACCTGATCGAGCTTGTCACCCCGCTGGGCATCAATGAAAGGCTGCTGCGCACCAGCGTCTTCAGGCTGGTTGCGCAAGGTTTGTTGACCTCCGAGCGCCATGGCCGGCGCAGCTTGTATCGCTTGAGCGAGCGCGGACAAGGACTCACTCGCGATGCCTCAGCACGTATTTACGACGGCACGCAGGCACGCTGGGATGGCCAATGGACGCTGGTCGTGCTGCCCCGTTTCGGCAATAGCAGCCTCGACCGGCGCGGCGAACTTCGTCGTCAACTGATCTGGGCAGGCTTCGGCGCCATCGCGCCGGGGGTATTCGCGCTACCCCGCTGTCACGCGGGACGCGCACGACAGGTGCTTCGGCAGCTCAAGCTGGAGAATCATGCACTAATCCTGGACACGCGCGATCTGAACGCGTTTGGCGTCACGGACGCTGGCTCTAACCAAACCGACCTCCCGGGCACCGACACGAACCCGACAACGCGAGGCGACGGCCACATCACCCAGGCCACCTCCCCCGGGCCCGGTGGCGTCACAGGGCTGCGCCTGGGTGAGCTGGTTTCACAATGCTGGGATCTCGATCGGGTATCCGGCCAATATCAGGCATTCATCGATCGCTTCGGCCCCATGGCGGTCGCCGCAACGCCCGGCTTGCAGCCTGTGGATGCCTTTGCGGTGCGCGCGCTGGCGCTGCATGAATGGCGCCGCATTGTGCTGCACGACCCGCAACTGCCCGTGCAGATGCTGCCGGCCGATTGGCCCGGCCTGCCCGCACGCGCACTGTGTGGGCGGCTTTACTGGGCGGTATTCGATCAGGCCGAGGTGCATCTGGCCCAGGTGCTGGGCAAGGATGCGCAACATTTCGGGCCGCTGCAGGCCCATGCACGTATGCGATTCGGCGGGCGGCTGGACGGCATCGCGTCTACCGGCGGCCAGCCTCGGCCCGATGCGCCAGCGGATTGAGCCGCCCTGCTCCTATTGGCCGGGCCCCTATTGCGATGCTGTAGTCAGATCGGGTTGTTGAAGCCCGCAGCCCGTCGAAAAGCTTGCTATAGCTTGATGAAGTGCTCGCGATAGTGCTTGAGTTCGTCGATAGACTCATAGATGTCCGACAAGGCCTCGTGGCGGCTCTGCTTGACGAAACTGCGGTAGACCTCGGGCTTCCAGCGCAGCGACAGCTCTTTGAGTGTGCTGACGTCGAGATTGCGATAATGAAAGAAAGCCTCTAGCCGAGGCATATACTTGACCATGAAGCGGCGATCCTGTCCCACCGTATTGCCACACAGCGGCGACTTGCCGGCCGGCACGTGCGCCGAGAGGAAATCCAGCAGTTGGTCTTCAACCTGTGCTTCGGTGAGCGTAGACGCGCGCACCTTATCAATCAGCCCGCTCTTGCCATGTGTGGACTGATTCCATTTATCCATGGCATTGAGCAATTCATCGTTTTGGTGAACCACCAGCACCGGCCCTTCGGCGACAAAAGAAAGATCCGCCTCGGTAACGACCACCGCCACTTCGATAATGCGTTCTTTCTCGGGATCCAACCCGGTCATTTCCATATCGAGCCACACCAGACGCTGGTCATTCGCCGCCATATAATCCTTCCTTAAAAGAGTGATTTTCGCATACTGCCACTACCTATGTTCGCCTTGATGTTTTCCACCTTCCTGTTGGCCGATGTTTTGCTTCGGCTTTGGCTGGGCACGCGCCAGATCCGGCACGTGTTGCACCATCGCGACCAGGTGCCACAAGAGTTCGCCGACCGCATCCGCCTGTACAGCCATCAGCGTGCGGCAGACTACACGGTGGACAAGACCCGCTTCAACATGTTCGAACGGGTGATCGAGGCTGCTGTGCTGGTTGGTCTTACGCTGCTGGGCGGCCTGCAATTCCTGGATGTCCAGCTCGCTCGCCTGATTGACCACGAGTTGCTGCGTCAGCTCGCGCTGCTGGGCAGCGTGCTTGCCATACTCGGCACAGTGGGGCTGCCGTTCGCGGTGTGGCGCAAGTTTCGCATCGAGGCCCGCTATGGTTTCAACCGCGTCACGCCACGCCTATTCATGGTGGATACCGCCAAGGCGCTGATGCTCAGCCTGCTGCTGGGCGCGCCCCTCGCGGCCGGCGTGCTGTGGGTCATGGCCAACACGGGCCAGGGCTGGATATGGTGGGCCTGGGGCCTGTGGGTGGTGTTCAATATCCTGCTGATCTGGCTGTTTCCTACCTTTATCGCCCCGCTGTTCAATACCTTCACACCGCTCAAAGACGCCGAAATCTCGGCACGCATCCAGGCGCTGGCGCAGCGGTGCGGATTCGCCCTCACCGGCCTGTTCGTCATGGACGGCTCCCGACGCTCGGCGCATGGCAATGCGTATTTCACCGGCTTCGGCCGTTCACGCCGCATCGTCTTCTTCGACACGCTGCTGTCGCGCCTGGATGTCGATGAAATCGAAGCTGTCCTGGCGCATGAGCTGGGGCACTTCAGCCACCACCATATCATTAAGCGCATGTTGATCAGTTTTGGAGCCGCCCTTATGTTTTTTCTGGTGTTGGGCTGGGTATCGCAACAGACCTGGTTTTATACCGGGCTGGGCGTAGTGCCCCAACTTGGCCGTTCCAACGACGCGCTGGCGTTAATCCTGATGTTCCTCGCCACACCTGTATTCACGTTCTGGGTTACGCCCCTGGCCAGTTGGCTATCGCGGCGTGACGAATTCCAGGCCGACCGCTACGCCGCCGCACGGTGCCCACCCGAAAGGTTGATATCGGCGCTGGTCAAACTGTATGACGACAACGCGGCCACCCTGACGCCCGACCCCATGCATTCGGCGTTCTACGACAGCCACCCCCCCGCGGTGCTGCGCATACGGCGCCTGAAACATGGCTAAGGCGTCCAGCACGCT
Source organism: Paracandidimonas lactea (assembly GCF_021653995.1). NCBI lineage: Bacteria > Pseudomonadati > Pseudomonadota > Betaproteobacteria > Burkholderiales > Alcaligenaceae > Paracandidimonas > Paracandidimonas lactea. The sequence goes on along the minus strand of NZ_JAJJOZ010000001.1, from coordinate 110,329 downwards.
CAACAAGCGTGGCGGCGCGCACACCGCTGAAGCCGCGCACGGTCTGGTTATTGCGGCGCATGGCCGGCACTTTACCGTTGAACTGCCTGATGGTTCGCTGCGCATGTGCTATCCACGCGGTAAAAAGTCAGATGCGGCGGTAGGCGATCGCGTTGAGATCCTGCCGCAAGGTCTGGATGAAGGTGTGATCCAGCGCGTGCACGAGCGCCGCAACCTGCTGTACCGCTCAGATGAAATGCGTACCAAGCAGTTTGCCGCCAATGTTGATCAATTGCTGATTGTTGTGGCTCCCGAGCCGGCATTTTCCGACGACTTGCTGGGGCGGGCTCTGGTCGCGGCGCGGGCAATTGATCTGGATGCGCTCATCGTCCTGAACAAGGCGGATCTCGCTGCCAGCCTGCCGGATGCGCAGCGGAGGCTTACGCATCTGGCCGACGGCGGCGTTCCTGTCATTGCCCTGAGCGCACTGTCTCCCGACGACGTCGCTACACAGTTGCTGCCTCGGCTGCAGGGGCGGTGCAGTCTGCTGCTAGGCCAGAGCGCGATGGGCAAGTCTACCCTGCTCAATGCCTTGGTGCCCGAGGCGCAAGCGCGCACGCAAGCACACTCCCAAGCGCTAGGCGCCGGCCGCCACACCACCACCAGCACACGGTTATATCACCTGCCAGACGGCGTAGGCGATATTATCGACTCACCCGGTTTTCAGGCTTTTGGCCTGAATCACCTGACGCCCGCCGAGATCGAACATGGGTTTCCCGAGTTTACGGAACCCGCCGAGCATTGCCGTTTTTACAACTGCACGCACCGCCATGAGCCGGGCTGCGGCGTGCTGGCAGCGCTTGCCAGCGGCCGCATCAAGCCCGAACGGCATGCGCTGTACCAGCGGATTCTGGAAGAAAACGAAACCCAGCAGCGCTATTGAGGCTGTTGCGGCTATCTGGCCTGCCGCGTACCGGCTGGCATGGCAAGTTGCGCGGCCGCCAGGTAGTGATAAAAATTTCGGATCAGGGCGGCTGTTGCCCCCCAGATGAAATACGACTGCCAGGTGATGGAAAAATACAGGCGATGGCCGCCATCAGGCAGGTTGGCCCGGTGCAGGCGGTGCAAGCGGGTATCCATAAGCACCGCCAGCGGCACCTCGAAGACTTCGGCCACCTCGGCTGCATTCGGGGTGAGCGTGAAGCCGGGTAACACGAGGCCGATCACTGGCTTCATGGTGAAACGGGTAGATGTCAGAAACCCAGGCTGTGTACCGATCAATTGTATGAATTCTTGCCCGATGCCGATCTCTTCCTGGGTTTCACGTAGCGCGGCAGCGATCTCGTCGCGGTCCGCAGGGTCGATGCGCCCGCCTGGAAAACTGATCTGGCCCGCGTGATCGTGTAGATGCGATGCGCGGCGTGTAAACAAAACATGCAGCCCTGACGGGCGTTGCACCAGTGGAAAAAACACAGCGGCCTGGCGCACCCCATCGAGCTTGAGGCGATCGATATTGAATGAGCGAGTGAAGATGGGCTCGACCTGCCAGTCGATGGCGGCCCCAAAGGCGGAGCGAATGAAATCGAGCTCTATGCTGCCCTGCAGCAAGGGCGGCAGATTGGCCGCCGGAACGACAGGCTGACGCCGGGGGTCGAAGCTTGGCGCCACTGGTAGGGGAGACCGAAATGTAAGTAAGCTTTCCGACATGTGGTCCGTAAAACAACAAAGGCACCCGCCGGGGTGCCTTTGCCGTTTGCGCAAGGATGCTGTGTGTTATGCAGCCTTGTCCGCCTTGCGGACGAGCTTTTCCTTGATGCGTGCGGCTTTACCCGAGCGGCTACGCAGATAATACAGTTTAGCACGGCGAACGTCACCACGACGCTTGACTTCGACGCTGGCGATTTGCGGTGAGTAAAGCTGGAACGTACGCTCGACGGCTTCGCCGGACGAGATTTTGCGCACGATGAAGGCAGAGTTCAGGCCACGGTTGCGCTTGGCAATGACGACGCCTTCGTAGGCCTGCACGCGCTTGCGGGTGCCTTCGACCACGTTCACATTGACGATGACGGTATCGCCGGGCGCGAATTCGGGCATGGTTTTGCCTTCGGTCAGACGGGCGATTTCCTCTTGTTCGAGGGTTTCGAGCAGATTCACGGTAGTGACTCCAGAGTTCATCTTGAGCAGGCTTTTTTATTGAAGGAGCGCCAAACGCGCAACGCAAGCCGTCAGAGGATGAGTTAGCAAAGCCTGCTATTGTACAAGCAATTGGGCATCTAGAAAAGCCGCTTGCCCCACACGTTGTTAGGGCGTGTTTTTGGCGTGGCAGTCATAGCAGCGGCGCTTTTTTGCAGCGGCGCTTATGCCGATGACGCTCCGAAGGGCTGGCCGAGACAGCGGAGCGAGCAATTCAGAACCCGCCGGCGACGCCCAGCCACATCATGCCTGGGATGGTAGCGCCCCAGGCAAGCACCAGGCAAACGTCGACCAGCATGGCGCCCCGCGACAATTTGCTTTGCCGGGCTGGCGCGCGGCGGGCGGGAAATGGCCATTTTGCTGCGGGACGACGGGGAAAGGTGGAGTTTTGCATGGCTTGCCTCGTTTGCTGGTTATATGGATACTGACTCTATATACAGTACTGTATAAAACATCAGTTTTATTTGCAAGCTTTTTTTGTGTGTTGTTTGGGGGTGGAGTTGTGCCTGGGGGTATTGGGCTGCTCACCGGGGGGTTGTACGTGCGGCGATCTGGGGGTTTTTAGGCGGGGGTTGTTTTGCTGGCGGAAGATCTGGGCTCTTTGGCCGGGGCGCGTCGTGGCGGGGCAGGCTGGTCGCTTCGATCGCTCTCCCCTTCGGGGTTCCCGTCAAATTCACGCGCTTTCAGCGGCGTGTGCGAACTCGCCCTTTTGCCCCTGCGGGCCAACGGAACTTGTATAGTTGGCTCGCGCCGTCAGTGATGCAACACTGGAGGCGCTGGGGTGGAGGGACTCAACGGAGCATCGGCCACCGCGCGTGGAATGCTGCTGGGGGGCCGGACAGCCTATTTGTTACGTGACCGCTTACGAGGGGTGCTGATGGGGGACTAGACAGCCTACCTCTTACGTGGCCGCTCGCGGGTGATGCTGTGGGAGCCCTACTTCAGGCGCCGCCGGGTCGGCAGCCAACAAAAAAGGACCAGAACAAGGCCGGCCCTTTTGCTTATTTCGCAAGCACGTGCACCGGCGGTAACCTGCCGGCGCCCCCTATTATTTATCGGGCTGCGGCGTGATGCGCAGGTAAGGGCGCACTACCGTGTAGCCTTTGGGGAATTTTTGCTTCAGCACGGCTTCGTCCTGCAGCGACGGAACAATGATGACATCATCGCCCTGCTTCCAGTTAACCGGCGTCGCAACACTATAGTTATCGGTCAGTTGCAGCGAGTCGAGCACTCGCAGGATTTCATCGAAATTGCGGCCGGTGCTGGCCGGATAGGTGATGATCAGACGGACTTTCTTCTTTGGGTCGATGATAAACACCGAGCGCACCGTCACGGTGGTACTGGCATTGGGGTGGATCATGTCGTACAGCTTGGCGACCTTGTGATCCGCATCCGCCAGGATCGGATAATTGACCTCGCATTTCTGCGTGTCATTAATGTCCCCGATCCATTTACGGTGCGATTCGGCGTCGTCCACAGACACGGCGATCACCTTGGCGTTGCGCTTGGCAAACTCGCCCGACACCAGTGCCGTGTAGCCCAGCTCTGTCGTGCAAACGGGCGTGAAATCGGCCGGATGCGAAAACAGCACCCCCCAGCTATCGCCGAGGTAGTCATAAAAACGGATCTTGCCGACCGAGGAATCCTGCTCGAAATCAGGGGCGGTATCGCCCAGACGCAATGTAGTCATGGCAGCTCACTTGTAACGGGTTGAACAAAGACCTAAATATTGTGTCAGCATAAACCAGGCCAGGGAAATAAGCTTTATGCATAAACTTATGGTGGCCGGGCAACCACCGCGCGGTGCCGAACACGCTGCGCAGCTGCGCAATACCGCTAGAACATCTCTTTGCACACTGCGCAGAAGGCATCAATGAGACGCGGATGCGGATGGCCGGCCTTGGAAAGCGCGCCGATGTGGCGCACCGCCTCGCCCGCCTTGCCGCCCAACGGCAGCACCTGCAAGCTGGCATCGCTTGCCCAGTCGACCGCCACGGGCATGGGCAGCACGGTAACGCCGACGTCCTGGCGCACCAGGGCAACCAGCGTATCCATCGAGTTCAGTTCCAGAAACTCGTTAACGCGACAATGCATCCTTTTGAGCGCGCGGTCAACCAGCCGCCCGGTGAACTCACGCCGGTCGAAACGCAAGAAGGGGTAGCGCTCGACTGCGTCGCGCGCACTCTTGACCGCTGCATGCGCCGGCGCAACCACAACCAATGGCTCTTCCCGCAAAGGCAGCCAGTTCAGGGTGGATCGCTTGCGGGGCGGCGCCACGATGATGGCCGCATCCAGCATATCGCTTTCGACCTGCGCCGCCAATGCGCCGGAGCGTCCTGTCGTTAGCCGCACCTCGAGATTGGGATAGCGTGCCTTGAGCCGAGACACACCTTTGGAGAGCGGTCCCATGCACGACACAATGGCGCCGAAAGTGACAGCGCCGGCCATGTCGTCTTCCTGGCCGGGCTGTGGGCCGCGCAAGCGTTCGAACTGATCCAGCAGCGCCTGCGCCTCGGGCAGCATGGCCCGCCCTTCCGCGGTCAGCACCGACAACCTGCCCTGGCGCTCGAACAGCCGCCGGTTCAATTGCTGCTCCAGTGCCCGCATCTGAAAACTCACCGCACTCTGGGTAAGCGCGACCACGTCCGCGGCCTCGGCAAAAGTGTTGCTGCGGGCAACGGCGAGAAAGGTACGGAGAAAACGTATGGTATCCATCGATATATTTGATTAATTATGATGAATAAATCAAATTGTTTGGATCAAACCATATCGGTAATATGAATGCAATACAAGCGCCGCCCCATTCCGCAGGGCGCGGGGCGTAACTGGGATCTTCGCTTTCACCCCCCTTTTTTCAAGAAGCTGTTTCTGACCTCTCCTCGGAAATTCATATGAAATCAATCGCTTCATGGTGTAAAGCAGTACGCAGCACTGCAGGTGCAGTGCACAACCGGCCCAGCACGGTGCCGTTTTTACAGATGCTGGCACTGGCCGGGGCCATCGGCGCCGCCACTGTCGCGCCAGCGCCAGCCTTCGCCGCCTTTCCGGACAAGCCGATACAGGTCACCATTTCATTTCCCCCAGGGGGTGCAACCGATGTGCTGGCAAGGGCTTTGGGCCAGCAGATGGGGGCAGTGCTTGGTCAATCGGTCGTTGTAGAAAACCGCACGGGCGCCGGCGGAGCGATCGGGCTTGCGGCAGGCGCGCGGCAAGCGCCGAATGGATATGGGCTTTATCTGGCTGCCACCACCAACCAAGCGATTGCCGCTGCGATCTATAAAGACCAGCCCGTGCATCTGGCCAAAGACTTCGTGCCAATCGGCTTGATCGGCTTTGTGCCGCATGCGCTGGTTGTGCCGGCCTCCCTGCCGGTCAGCAATGTCGCTGAGCTAATCGCCTATATCAAGGCCAAGCCTGGCCAGTACAACTACGCCTCCCAAGGTGTGGGTACGCTGTCTCACCTCGAAGGCACGCTGTTCTCTCGCCAGAACGCCCTGGACATCACCCACGTGCCCTACAAAGGCAGCAGCCAGGCACTGCCGGACGTTGTCAGCGGCGTTTCAAGCATGATGTTTGACAGCGTCACGGGCTCAATGCCGTTGGTGAAGGGTGGCAAGCTCAAGTATCTGGCGGTGGCCTCGGGGCAGCGCGTTTCCCTGTTGCCCGACGTTCCCACCCTGAAGGAATCCGGCATTGCGAACGTAGTGGCGGATAATCAGTTTGGCCTATTCGCGCCGAAAGGCACGCCGCCGGACATCATTGCAACGCTTTCAGCGGCGCTGGAACAATCATTGAAGAACCCGAAGCTCATCACTGCCATGGCAGCACAGGGTGCGGAACTGCGCTACGGCCCGCCCGATGCGCTGGCAAAGGTGGTAAACAATGAGCACGCTTTCTGGGGCAATGTAGTCAAGGAAGCAAACATCCGCAGCAACTGACCCCCTGTTTTATTGTTTTTTGAGTAGAGACACCATGGCTTTAGACCAATCCACCTATTGGCAATTTCCCTATACCTCGCAACGCGTGCCGGTGCTGGCCGACAACGTTGTCAGCACTTCGCAGCCCCTGGCGGCTGCTGCGGGGCTGAAAATGCTGATGCGCGGCGGCAACGCAGTCGATGCCGCCCTGGCCACGGCCATTGCCTTGACAGTGGTCGAGCCTTGCATGAACGGTATCGGCGGCGACCTGTTCGCCCTGATCTGGGACGGCAAGCAAATGCATGGCCTGAATGCCAGCGGGCGCGCGCCGGCAGCCTGGACACCAGACCGATTCGCTGACCAACCCTCTATGCCGGGCATCGGATGGGGCAGCGTAACAACACCGGGCGGGGTTGCCGGCTGGCGGGCGTTGTGCGATCGCTTCGGCACCCTGCCCTTCGAAGACTTATTCGAACCAGCCGTAAAGCTGGCGCGCGACGGCTTCCTGGTGTCGCCCACTGTTCATCGCCAATGGCAGGAGCAGGTAGGCAAGCTGAGCAGCCAACCTGGCTACGCGGATGCCTTCGCGCCCCAGGGGCGAGCACCGCTTCCGGGCGAACGCTTCGTGTGCCCCGGGCAGGCCGACACACTGGAAAAAATTGCCCGCAGCGGCGGGGATGCTTTTTATCACGGCGAACTGGCGGCTGCCATCGCAGCCCATGCGCGTAATACGGGCGGGCTGATCACCGAAGCGGACTTGGCCGCCAACCGGCCCGACTGGGTAGCCCCTATCCGCATCGGCTACCGCGACCTGGAATTGGTGGAAATCGGCCCCAACGGCCAGGGTATCGGCGCATTGATGGCGTTGGGCATGCTCGACGCGCTGGACATGGCCGAGCTGAAGCACGATTCGGCCGACTACATCCACTTGCAGTTGGAGGCCATGAAACTGGCCTTTGCCGATCTGCACGCCTACGTGGGCGACCCGGCAGCCATGGCGCCGGGCATGACCGAAAAACTGCTGGATCCGGCCTATCTGCGCGAGCGTGCCAAACAAATCGACCCGCGTCGCGCCGCCTACCCGGGCCCCGGCAACCCGCACCAGGGCGGCACGGTCTACATGACAGCCGCCGACGCCAGCGGCATGATGGTGTCGCTGATTCAGTCAAACTTCAAGGGTTTTGGCTCTGGTGTGGTGGTGCCAGGTACCGGCATTGCGCTGCATAACCGAGGCTGCGGCTTTTCCACGCGTGCAGGCCACCCCAACCAAGTCGGCCCGGGCAAGCGGCCTTTCCACACGATCATCCCCGGTTTTCTGATGCGTGGCGGTGCTCCGCTGGCCAGTTTCGGCCTGATGGGCGGGTCTATTCAGGCGCAGGGCCACGTGCAGATGGCCTGCCGTGTGGCCGACTTCGATCAGAACCCGCAGGCAGCCATCGACGCGCCACGTTGGCGGGTGGCCGACGACAACCGGGCCGTACGGGTTGAATGGAATATGCCGCCTGAAACCGTAGCAGGCCTGCACGAACGCGGGCACGCCATCGATGTGGCGCCGCGGTTTGACCTGGAGTTTGGCTGCGCGCAAATGGCCATGCGGCTGGCGCAAGGTGGTTATATGGCCGCCTCGGACCACCGCAAAGATGGCTACCCGATGGGCTTCTAAGCTTCTGCCAGGGCAGCGGCGGCAAATTGCGCCGCCGTGCCGCCCGTGGTGATAGCCGCCGCCAGTGCGCCGGCGCGCGGCAACAGGTTGGCGGCATAGAACACGCAGGTGGCCAGTTTCTGGCGATGAAAAGGTGAATCACCCTTGGCCAGGGCACGCTCGCAGGCCAGTGCCGCGCGCGCCATCTGCCAGCCGGCCAAGGCGATGCCTGCAAGCATCAACAAGGGCACGCTGCCCATGAAAACACCGCGCAAATTCTCTTTGGCGTTTTCAAGTACGTAGCGGTTGGCCGTGCGATAGGCCTGCACCGCCTGTTCCAATTGAGTGGCGATCAAGGCAAGGCCTTCGGCATTGGCGCCGCCCTGCCCCGCCGCCTCGCGCACCTGCGCCACTGTGGCCGCCATGCGTTCGGCCAGCGCCGTCGCCACAGCGCCGCCGTCACGTAACACCTTGCGCCCTACAAAGTCATTGGCCTGGATGGCTGTCGTGCCTTCGTAAATCGGCAGGATCCGTGCATCGCGGTAGTACTGGGCCGCACCGGTTTCTTCGATAAAGCCCATGCCGCCATGCACCTGTATGCCCAAGGAGGCGACTTCGACAGAAATTTCGGTGGAGAAGCCCTTGACGACCGGCACCAGGTATTCGTAGAGCGCTTTGTCGCGGGCGCACCGCCCCGTGTCGGGATGATGACGGGCGCTGTCGTTGGCGGCGGCAGCCACATACGCAAGCGCCCGCGCACCTTCGGTCAGCGCCTTCATTGTCAGCAGCATGCGCTGCACATCGGGGTGATCCACGATCGCCACCGGGCCGGTCGAACCCTCGAGGGCCTGGCCCTGCACACGTTCTCGGGCATAGGCCATGGCATGCTGCAGCGCCCGCTCGGACACTGCGATGCCTTGAATACCCACCGCATAGCGCGCGGCATTCATCATGATGAACATGTACTCGAGGCCGCGGTTCTCTTCGCCGACCAGATAGCCGACGGCGCCCTCGCCCACCTCGCCCTTGCCCGAACCGTACAGCAGCACTGCCGTAGGGCTGCCATGTATGCCCAGCTTGTGCTCGATGGAGCCGCACCAGACGTCGTTGCGCGCCCCCGTCGAGCCGTCATCGTTGACCAGGAATTTAGGCACGATGAACAAGGAAATGCCCTTGACCCCCTTGGGGGCATCAGGCGTGCGGGCCAGCACCAGATGGACGATATTTTCGGCCATGTCGTGCTCACCATAGGTAATGAAAATCTTCTGGCCTGACAGCCGGTAGCTGCCGTCATCCTGCCTGACTGCCTTGGTGGCGACCTGTGCCAGATCCGAGCCGGCCTGGGGCTCGGTGAGGTTCATGGTGCCCGTCCAGCGCCCATCAAGCATGGGGGGAATGTAGCGCTGCTGCTGGGCCGGCGAACCCACAGCGGTCAGCGCCTCGATCACGCCATCGGTAAGAAGCGGACACAGGGCGAATGCAAGATTGGCGGCGTTGAGGTTTTCGCCGCACACAGCCCCCAGCAGCTTGGGCAGCCCCTGGCCACCGAGCTCTTTCTCGTGCAACAGCCCCTGCCAACCGCCTTGCGCAAATTGCTCAAACGCCTCTTTGAAGCCTGGCGACGTTCGCACCCGGCCGTCGTTCCACGCTGCCGGTTTGGTATCGCCCTGCCGGTTCAACGGCGCGATGACCTCTTCAACAAAACGCGCGTTTTCATCCAGCACCGCATCGATAAGGTCGTCGGATACGTCTTCGAAACCGGGCATGGCCAGCAACTCATCGAGCCCGGCCAGCTCTTTCATTACGAAACGGATGTCTTGCAAAGGTGCGCGGTATGTCATGGTCTTCACTCTGTTTTTCTGACGTTTACGTAAAGCGTTGGACAGCTCATTTTGCCATATTCATGCCGCGCAACCCACCTTACCCCTTTCAGTTGGCCGTTTCCACGCTCTTCTTGGCCAATCGCAGCCCTTCGGCACCTTCGCGGCGTGCAAACTCAACAAATGCGGTGGACGAGGCAGAAGGCGTCACCTCCTCGTAGCCTGACTCAAGGCTTTTACGTACCGCCGGATCCGCCAACACTTTGTTAGTGGCGGCGAACAGCGTTTCAACCACGGATTGAGGCGTGCCCTTGGGTGCGAAAATGCCCCACCAATTGGCCAGATCATATTTGGCCACCGTTTCCGCAATCGGCGGATAATCGACCAGACTCGACCGATTGGCCGATGTCACCGCGATGCCCACCACCTTGCCACTGTCGATTACCGCTTTTGCAGACGGCGCGGTTGCAAACGAGATATCCGTATCGCCCGCGGCGACGGACTGCGTGGCCGCCGCACCGCCCTTGAAGGGAACGTGCATGAATTGCACCCCTGCCAATTCCATGAAAGACACGCCAGCCAGGTGGGTGATTACCCCGTTGCCGGACGAAGCCATATTGAGTTTGCCAGGCGCTTTGCGGGCACGATCGAGCAAGTCCTGTACGGTGCGTATGCCGAGCTTGGCATTGGCAATCAGCACCATGGGGCCGGTGGTCAACTGGGCAACCGGCACGAAGCTGTCGGCGGAGTAATCCACCTTGTAAAGCACACTGTCGCTGCCCATGACGCTCGAGTTGCCAAGATACAGCGTATAGCCATCCGCCGCGGCGCGCGCGGCATGACTGGCACCGATGGTCGAACCCGCACCGGGGCGGTTCTCGACGACGACGGGCTGCTGAAGCACCTTGGACAACGCATTGGCATATACACGGCCAACATGATCGGCCCCGCCACCGGGAGGAAAACCGATGATCAACGTGATTGGTTTGGCGGGATATGCGGGCGCCGCATGCGCACTGGTGGCGGGTAAGCCGCACGCAATGCCAGTGGCAAGGGCCATGCCGAGGAACTGTTTAATGCGTTTCATGATTGTCTCCATGGGTATTGTGTAATGAGTAATGGCTTTGTTAACGGCTCCTTGCCTGGTTTTCGCCCCACGCTCTGCGCCGCCCTTCCGTCCGTATTGCCACGCACGGTACGTCCTATCCGCCAATGAATATCGGCTCGCGCTTCTCTTTCCATGCCCGCGCGCCCTCGGCAATGTCACTGGACCGCTCCGACCGCAGCACCAGTGATTCAATATCGGCGATGTCCAACTGGCCGCGCGCGATCAGATTCAGGTGCCGCTTGATCCCCGTCAGTGCAATGGGCGCCATCCCTGCCAACTGGGCGCTGAGCGCCTGTACCCGCGCATCGAGATCGCCCTCCTGCGCCAGCTCGGTCAGAAAGCCGAGCTGCAACATCGTTGCCGCGTCGATTTTCTCGGCCGTCAGGAACAGGCGCTTGGCATTGTCCAAGCCCAATCGGGTCACGTAACGCACCATGCCGCCCGGATAGAAATGCAGGCCCAGTCGTACTGCCGGCATGAACATATTGGCCTGCGGGGTGCCGATGCGGAAATCACAGGCTAGGCACAGATCGGTACCGCCCCCGTAGACTCCGCCGTGAATGGCGGCGATGGTGACGGGGCGGGCCGCCTCGAGCATGTCGACGGTCTCGCCGAAGTAAAGCGAGCTGGGGGCATCGTCCGCGGCAAGCGCGGAAATGTCGTAGCCGCTGCAGAAGTACTTTCCCGTTGCCATGATGCGCAACACCAGCACGTCTTCAGCCTCATTGACGGCCTGGATATGGCGTCGAATGGTACCCAGATCTTCGGGGCTGAGCCGATTGGCATAACTGGGCTTGTCCAGCGTTATGGTCGCTACACGCCCCGAAATATCAAGCGCCGGCGCACCGGCAGGCGTGAGGCCATCTTTTACATCGGCCGGGACGGTACTGTGGTTTTTCTGGTTCATGCGTGCCCCTTGGCTGTCTCGGGGCTGCCCGCTTGCGCACACACCGCGCCGTCGAATGGTGGAGCCTGATGCAAGACACTGCGCGCCAGCAAGGCCTCTACATCGCCATCCGCAATACCATAGGCGGCCAGCACCTCGCGCGTGTGCTGGCCGAACACCGGCGGCGCACTGCGCACGCTGATCCCGTCCTCAATCGCATCCATGCTCAGCGGCAGGCCGACTTGCTTCAGTTCACCCACGATTGGATGCTGCACGGATTGAACCAGGCCGCAGGCCCGTACCTGCGGATCGGCAAAAACGTCTGCCAGCGTGTTGATCGGCCCGGCTGGGATGCCATGCTCGATCATCAGCGGTGTCCATTCCATGCGTTTGCGCTGCTTCAGGCTCTGTTCTAGCGCATCCTTCAGGGCATGACGATGCTGCATGCGATCCGCATTGGTCACAAAGCGTGGATCCGTGACCAGGTGTTCCAGGCCCAGGATAGCGCACAGCTTGACCCACATCTGTTGCGTCGCGGGCGCGAGATTCAGCGGCCCGTCGGCAGTTTCAAAGGTACCGTAAGGCGCGATGACCGGATGTACATTGCCACATGGCTCAGGCACCTCGCCCACACTTAGGTATCGTTGCCCCTGCACGCTCAGCAGGCCCATCAACCCCGATAGCAGCGAGGTTTCCACATGCTGACCCACCCCTGTATGCTGGCGCTGCACAACGGCCGATAATATGCCGATCGCCAGCCACATGCCCGCAGTGAGATCCCCGATGGCGGTACCCACGCGCGTCGGCCCTGATTCGGTGGTGCCGGTCAAGCTCATGAAGCCCGAATAACCCTGGGCGATCTGGTCAAACCCCGCCCACCCACTGGCCGGCCCCTTGCTGCCAAAACCCGAGATCGACGCCATAATCAGGCCCGGGTGTTCCTGACGCAGCGCGTCATAGCCCAGGCCCATATTCTCCATGGTGCCTACTTTGAAATTCTCGACCACAATGTCAGACGCGAGTGCCATCTTGCGGATCAACGCCAGGCCTTCAGGTTGGCGAAAATCCACACCCAGGCCCTTTTTGTTGCGGTTGGCACTAAGATAATAAACACTTATATCTTCATCAAACGGGCCCCATTGGCGCACCATATCGCCACCGGGGGCAGGCTCGACTTTTATCACCTCAGCCCCGAGATCCGCGAGAATCATCGTACTGAAGGGCCCTGACAATGCACGGGTGAGATCCAGCACTTTCAATCCAGCTAGCGGCAGGCTCATTACTTGCGTCTCCTCATTGAGTGCGTTCATTCTAGGAAGAGCCCGCAAGATAAGAAAATACTATTTCGCGATGCCACGATAAGTTAAACTTATTGCTATGAATCTACGCCAGCTCAAGTATTTCGTGCGCGTGGTCGAACTGCGCAACATGACGCGTGCCGCAGAAAGCCTGCACGTGGCACAGCCCGCGCTCAGCCAACAGATGTCGCTGCTGGAACAGGATCTAGGGGTCGACATCCTGGTACGCGGGCCCAAAGGCGTACAGCCGACCGCCGAAGGCTTGCTGCTGTACCGCCATGCCCAAACCATCCTCCGGCAGGTGGACAGCACACGCAGCCTGCTGACGCGAGGTACCGACGAAGTTACTGGGACGGTGTCCATTGGGCTGGCCTCGAGTACGGCGCGGATTCTGTCGCTGCCGCTCATGCAGCGTGTCAAGGCGGATCTACCGTCGGTGGTGCTGGAAATCGTGGATGTGCCCAGTGCGGATCTCACCAAGCTCGTACTGCAGGGGCGGATCGATTTCTCTCTATCTCCTGACCAGCAGGCGCTGCCGGGCATTTCGCACCAGCCTCTGCTTCGGGAAACACTGCTACTGCTCACCCATCCAAGCGCACGCCTGCCATCGCGGCGCCTCGCGGTCGCTGATATTGCCGCATTGCCGCTCATCCTTCCCAGCCTGCCCAACACGCTGCGCGCACGCGTCGACCATGCGTTCCTGACAGCCGGTTTCTCCAGTAACCTATATGCCGAGGCAAGCACCTCGGCCATTCTCATCCCCGCCGTTCGCAATGGCGCAGCGGCCACCATTCTTCCTTACTCGGCCGCACAACCTGAAATCATCGACGGTCTGATCAAGGCACACCTGCTGGCCACCGACCTGTCGCGCGAGCTCGTACTATGCGCCAGCGACAGCTTGCCGCTAACGCCCGCCGTGAACCGCGTCATTGAAATCTGTCAGCACGAAATCCAGCGTCTCGTTGCCGCAGGCCTCTGGCGCCACTGCTCATTGCTATTCTGACAGCACCATGCAAAAAGGCCGCGAAACCCGCCCCTCTGACAGCCCGCATGGATGCGGACGCGTGTCGTGGAGCGTGATTTCGCGGCCTGTATGGCGCGAAAGCGCCGGGCCTACGCCTTACAGGGCAGCGACCAATTCAGGCACCGCCGTGAACAGATCAGCCACCAAGCCGTAGTCGGCCACACCAAAGATAGGCGCTTCGGCATCTTTGTTGATCGCGACGATGACCTTGGAGTCTTTCATGCCGGCCAGGTGCTGGATGGCACCCGAGATACCGATGGCCACATACAGCTGTGGCGCCACGATCTTGCCGGTCTGGCCGACCTGCCAGTCGTTGGGCGCGTAGCCCGCGTCGACCGCCGCGCGCGACGCGCCCAGCGCCGCACCCAGCTTGTCGGCCAGTGGCTCGAGCAACTTGAAGTTTTCGGCGCTGCCCATGCCACGGCCACCCGAAACCACCACGGCTGCGCCAGCCAACTCGGGCCGGTCGCTCTTGGCCACTTCGCGGCCCACAAAGCTGGATAGGCCCGAATCGGCCACCGCACCCACCGATTCGACGGCGGCACTGCCGCCCTCGGCCGCAACTGCGTCAAACCCCGTGGTCCGCACAGTGATGACCTTGACCGCATCCGACGACTGCACGGTTGCAATGGCGTTGCCAGCGTAGATAGGACGTTGGAAGGTGTCGGCCGATTCGACGGCGATGATGTCCGAGAGCTGGGCGACGTCCAGCTTGGCGGCCACGCGAGGCGCCACGTTTTTGCCCGATGCAGTGGCCGGGAACAGGATGTGGCTGTACCCGCCGGCAATGTCGAGCACCTGGGCGGCGACGTTCTCGGCCAGCCCGTCGGCCAGTTGCGGCGCGTCGGCCAGCAGCACCTTGGCCACACCGGCCGCCTTGGCGGCCTGATCTGCCACCGCCTGCGCGCCGTTGCCCGCGACGAGTACGTGAATGTCGCCGCCGATCTTGGCTGCGGCGGCAATCGTGTTGAGCGTAGCGCCCTTCAGATGGGCGTTGTCGTGTTCAGCAATAACCAGAATCGTCATGTTCAAACCACCTTCGCTTCATTCTTGAGTTTGTCGACCAGCGTGGCGACATCAGGCACGATGATGCCGGCCGAGCGCGCGGGCGGCTCGGATACCTTGAGCGTCTTCAGGCGGGGGGTGACATCCACGCCCAGTTCTTCGGGTGTGAGCACATCCAGCTGCTTCTTCTTGGCCTTCATGATGTTGGGCAAGGTGACGTAGCGCGGCTCGTTCAGGCGCAAGTCAGTCGTGACAATTGCGGGCAGCGTGAGCGACAGGGTTTCCAGGCCGCCATCCACTTCGCGCGTGACCGTTGCCTTGCCGTCGGCGACCTCGACCTTGCTGGCGAAAGTGGCCTGGGGCCAGCCCAGCAGCGCAGCCAGCATCTGGCCAGTTTGGTTGGCATCGTCGTCAATGGCCTGCTTGCCCAGAATGACCAGCTGAGGCTGCTCTTTATCGACCAGTGCCTTGAGCAGCTTGGCCACGGCCAGCGGCTGCAGCTCGGCGTCGGTTTGGACCAGTGCGCCGCGGTCGGCGCCGATGGCCATGGCAGTGCGCAGGGTTTCCTGGCTTTGGGCCACGCCGCAGGACACTGCGATGACCTCGGTGACTACGCCCTTCTCCTTCAGGCGCGTGGCTTCTTCCACAGCGATTTCATCGAAGGGATTCATGGACATCTTCACATTGGCGATGTCCACCCCGCTTTGATCGGATTTGACGCGTACCTTGACGTTGTAGTCAACGACGCGCTTGACAGGTACCAACACCTTCATCGAGCTTTCTCCGGAGAGTATATAAAATCAAAAATGGCTGAATACTGTTTTACGCAAATTTTTCAATTCTACAACGGTACGACGCGGCCGCACGGCCACAGGACCGCCGGGGCGGCAAGGCTGGCGCGCACGGAACATCACCAGGCACCGATGACCCATTACACAGATGCCAGCACCTTGATGTGCGCGGCGGCGCTGCGGCCCAGGGCGGATAGGTTGTAACCACCCTCCAGAAAGCTGACAATGCGGCCTGATGCGCTGGCGTCGGCGACTTCGGTGATGCGTTCGGTGATCCAGCCGTAATCGGCTTCGACCATGCCCAGTTGCCCCAAGTCGTCTTCGCGGTGGCCGTCGAAGCCGGCGGAAATGAAGACAAACTCAGGCTCGAACGCTTGCAAGCGCGGCATCAGCACATCGGCGAACAGCATGCGCAGCGCATCGCCCTTCGTGTATGCGTCAACCGGTATGTTTACCATGTTTTCCGGGCAAGGGTTAATCCAACCATGCGGAAATATCGAATTCTGGAAGAAACTGCACATCAGCACCCGCTGATCGCCAGCAAATATTTCCTCGGTGCCATTGCCGTGGTGTACGTCGAAGTCGATGATGGCCACACGCTTGAGGCCATAGCGTTCCAGTGCGTAAGCAGCAGCCACCGCGATATTATTGAAAAAACAGAAACCCATTGCCTGCGCCCGGCGCGCATGATGGCCGGGCGGCCGCACGGCGCAAAAGGCGTTGCGGTGTTCGCCGCGCATGATCGCATCGACCGCCGTGATGCCCGCCCCTGCCGATGCCATAGCGGCATCGAGCGTGCGCGGGCACATCAGGGTGTCGGTATCGATGGGGTACAACCCTTCGAGGGGCAGGTGGCGGCGAAGATAGGCCAGATGTTCAGGTGTATGCACCCGCAGCAGGTCGGCATCGGTGGCGGGCACCGCTTCGGCCTCGTCAAGAAAATCCATCAAACCGCTGCCCAGCAGGCGATCATGAATGGCATCGAGCCGTTCGGGGCATTCGGGATGCCAGCTTCCCATTTCATGCAAGCGGCACGATGGGTGGGTAATATAAAGTGTCTCCATAAAGGTTGATTATGTTCACACCCATTCGTTTCTTGCAAGTTAGCCTTTTGTCGCTGGTGCTGGGTGGCTGTGCCAGTCAGCAGACGGCCGCCGGCCCCGACGCCGCCAAGCCGCCTGCCGCTCGCCCTGGCCCCGCGTTGGCAAGTAACAGCAGCCCACAGGCTGCCGCACCGCTCGCCTTGCCGCCGGCACCCGCGCCCATCGCCGCCGGCCACTCGTCGTCCAGCGGCGGCCCGCTGCTTGAGCCCGACGGCTCGCTTACGCCAGACCTGAAAGCCTTTGCGGGCGAGGTTTCATCGGTACGGGGCGTGCCGTTGGCGCATGTCGAATCATTGTTGCGCACCGTCAGCTACGATAGCACTGCGGCGCGCCTGATGAAGCCCAGCGGGCAGCGCATACGCCGCAGTTGGACGGTCTACCGCCAACGCTTTGTCGAGCCCATCCGCATCAGGGCCGGGCAGGAATTCTGGACGGCAAACCGCGCCTTTCTGGATAGAACTGCGCGCCAGTACGGCGTGCCAGCATCCATTATTGTGGCCATCATTGGTGTGGAAACCGTCTATGGCCGCAATACGGGCAACTTCAGGGTACTGGACGCGCTCGCGACGCTGGGTTTCCGTTACCCCGACGATACCCGGCCCGAGCGCAGCCAGTTGTTTCGAGATCAACTGGCCGACCTTATCGAGCTGGATTATCGCAAGGTCCTGGATGCGCACGCCGCGACCGGCTCGTTTGCCGGCGCCATGGGCCTGCCTCAGTTCATGCCAGGCAGCCTGGCACGCTATGCCGCCGACGGCAACGGCGATGGCCATATAGACCTGCTCAATGAGTACGATGCAATCGCCTCGGTGGCGCGCTTTCTGCGCCTGCACGGCTGGGTACCCGGGCTGCCCGTATTTGCGCCCGCCACGCTGCCGAGCGACCCCGCATCGCTGGTAAAGGGTGGCCTCACCCCCACCCTCAGTTGGGCTGAGCTTGCTGCCCAGGGCGCGGCGGCGATCACCCCCACTGGCATGCCTACCCCCGCCTGGATGCGGTACAAGCTGGGCATGGTGAACCTGGTGGATGAGTCGCGCAACCGCGCCGAATACCGCATCGGCACACCAAACTTCTTTGCGATCACGCACTACAACCGCAGCTATTTCTACGCCACCGCAGTGGCCGACCTGGCGGCAGTGCTGGCGGACGCCATGGGCGAGGAGAAGCCCTGAAGCCGTAGACGGGCGTCAGTTGAAGACGCCGGTCGACAGGTAGCGGTCGCCTCGGTCGCACACGATGAAGACGATGGTGGCGTTTTCGACACGCTGCGCCACGCGCAGCGCCGCCACCAGAGCGCCAGCAGACGAGATGCCGGCAAAAATGCCTTCTTCGGCGGCCAGACGGCGTGCCATGTTTTCAGCCTCGGCTTGCTCGATCAACTCGAACTCATCGACCTCGGCGGGATGATAGATAGCGGGCTGGTATGCCTCGGCCCACTTGCGGATGCCGGGGATCTGCGAGCCCTCGGCGGGCTGGGCGCCAATCACGCGCACGGCATGGTTGCGCGAACGCAGGTACGTGCCCACGCCCATGATGGTGCCCGTCGTGCCCATGGCGCTGACAAAATGGGTGATCTCGCCACCAGTCTGTTCCCAGAGTTCAGGGCCCGTGGTTTCCACATGGGCGCGCGGGTTATCGGCATTGGCAAACTGGTCGAGGACCTTGCCTTTGCCCTCGGCCTGCATTTTCAGGGCCAGGTCGCGGGCGTATTCCATCCCCCCCTGGCTGGCAGGCGTGAGGATGAGCTCGGCGCCGTAAGCTGTCATGGACGCACGCCGTTCCACCGACAGATTGTCGGGCATGATGAGGACCATTTTGTAGCCCCGGATGGCGGCTGTCATGGCCAGCGCGATACCGGTATTGCCGCTGGTGGCTTCAATGAGCGTATCGCCGGGCTTGATCTCCCCCCGCTCTTCGGCGCGGCGGATCATAGAGCTTGCGGCGCGGTCTTTGACCGACCCCGCCGGATTATTGCCTTCGAGTTTGGCCAGGATGACATTGCCGCGCGCTGCACCGAACTCGCCGGGGATGCGCTGCAGCCGCACCAGCGGCGTGTGGCCGATGGTGTCTTCAATAGTGGGGTAGTTTTTCATGGGAAAGTTGTTTTGCCTTTGGGTGGTACAGAATCGCATATTACCGCCAGCCGGCCCCATGGCGCCACACAGCGCAAGACACGCGGCGCAGGGCTTGCGCCTGGAGCTTATACGGTGCCAGGCACGCGGCACGGGGCGGATGGCGTGTATCTCCGGCCTGTCGGCGGGCCGGCGCGCACTGCCTGCCTGCGAGGCAATGTTCGGTGGGCGGACACCGAAGCCCGTCCGCGGCGCGGCAGCCGGCCCGCGCGCTATTCATCGGCCTGTCGAACTGACCTGGCTCGAACGCGCCACGCCGGGTTTGCCCGCAGCAGGCATATTGTCTTGCTGCAGCACACGGTACGCCGGGCCAACACGCAGGCCAGACGCCTCCAGCGCCGCCGCCTTGCGCAGACCGATGCCCCGCACGCGATCGGACAAGTCTTCAATAGACGTAAACGGGCCCGCGCGACGCCTTTCTTCGATAATGACGCTGGCCGTACGAGGCCCGATGCCACGGAGGGTCTGCAGTTGTTCCACTGTGGCGGAATTGAGGTCGACCGCTGCCAGCGCAGGCAAGGCTGCCAGCACGCCAATGGCGGTTCCGACCATGAGCCCTCTGTTGGCACGGATGCTGTGCCGGCCCGTCGATGGTGTATGCACTACGCGCGCTGGATGATGAAACGGCGTCTCAGTGGGCAACGGCTGGGCAACGGTGGATTCGGTGAAAGGATTCATCATCTGGCTCCTGAATGTGAATGGAGCATCGATGATCGCCGCCGCCCGATCCTGCTGCCAGCCCGGCGGCGACAAGGCGTCCATGCGTAGTCTTACGCATGGGCTGCGATTGGACTGCGAATAAACGCCGAACAGGCATGCTGGCCCTGCAGCGGCCCACCGCAATGCGAAAGCAGCCACGCACCCATTGCACACCAAAGCCCATCAGGCCGTGACTGCGCCGCTGGCGAGCAAGGTATTGACGTATTCGGCGACACCCGTCTGTACGTCGCGCATCGGCTTGGTATAGCCGGCGGCGCGCAACTGTGTGAGATCGGCCTGCGTATGGCTTTGGTAGCGGCCCTTGAGGTCGTCGGGAAAGGGAATGTAGCGCAGCAGTTGGGCCTTGACCAGTTGCTGGAGCGACAACGCCGGTTCGCCGCGATGGGCGCGCAAGGTGTTGACCACGGTGCCGGCCACATCGTTGAACGGCTGGGCGCGCCCCGTGCCGCAGTTGAATATGCCCGATACCTCGGGGTTGTCGAGGAAATGTAGATTTACCGAGACAACATCATCGATGTGAATGAAATCCCGCATCTGGCCGCCATCCTGATAGCCATCCCAACCACCAAACAGGCGTACGTGCCCCTCACGCTGGAATTCGTGCATATTGTGCAGGGCTACGGATGCCATGCGGCCCTTGTGCTGTTCGCGTGGGCCGTACACGTTGAAATAGCGCAGCCCCACCACGGGTGCGACCAAGCCATCCATGCGCCGGCGCAGCACTTGGTCGAAGAGGAATTTGGAATAGCCGTAGACGTTCAGGGGTTTTTCGTTGCGCACGTCTTCGGCATATACAGGCCCCGCACCATATACGGCAGCGGACGAGGCGTAGATGAACGGCACGCGGGCGCGCTGGCTGTATTCGAACAGCTCAAGCGTGACCCTGTAGTTGTTGTCCATCATGTAGTGACCATTGCGCTCGGTGGTGTCGGAGCAGGCACCTTGATGGAAAATCGCCTCGACCTTGCCCAGGTCGCCCGTGGCGACACGCTGACGGAAATCGTCTTTGTGCTGGTAATCGGCAATCTGCGCATCGACGAGGTTGACGAACTTGTCACCCTGCATGAGGTCGTCGACGACCAGGATGTCGGTATGGCCACGCGCGTTCAAGCCACGCACCAAGTTGCTGCCTATGAAGCCGGCGCCGCCGGTTACGATGATCATGAGAGTTCTCCTGCGGTGACGACAGAGGTGCCCAGCTTGCCAACCACCACGCCGCCGGCGCGGTTGGCCCAGGACATGGATTCGGACCAGCTCAAGCCGGCAGCGCGCATCACGGCGAGGGTGGCAAGCACGGTATCGCCCGCGCCCGAAACGTCAAATACTTCGTGAGCATGTGCATTGATGTGTTCGCGCCCCGCCGCCGAGAACAGTGTCATACCCTGCTCCGAGCGCGTGACCAGCAGCGCTTCGAGCCCTAGTTGCTCGCGCAAGCCCTGCGCCCTTGTGGTGAGGTCGTTTTCGTCGTGCCAGGCGCCTACAGCATCGCGCATTTCAGCGCGATTGGGCGTAATAAGGGTGGCGCCCGCGTAGCGACGATACTGATGGCCTTTTGGGTCTACAAGCACCGGCACGCCAGCCTCGCGCGCCATGGCGATCAAGGCTTCGACGTTGCCCAGCGCCCCCTTGGCGTAGTCGGACAGCACGACCAGGTCATGTGAGGGTAACAGTTTGTGATATTGCGCCTGCAGGGCCTCCAGGCACCCCGATGCAGGGGTTTCCTCGAAATCGACGCGCAACAATTGTTGCTGCCGCCCAAGCACACGCATTTTGAGCGTGGTCGGCAGGTGCTCGTCGGCAACCAGGCCCGCATGGATGCCCGCCTCGCTCGCTAGCCTGGATACCGTGGCGCCGGCCTCGTCGGCCCCCACCACACCTACCAAGGAGGCCTGCGCGCCCAGTGCCACAATGTTGCGGGCAACGTTGGCGGCCCCACCCAGGCGATCCTCGCGGCGGGCCACCTTTACCACCGGGACCGGTGCCTCAGGCGAAATGCGGTCGACTTCGCCGAACCAGTAGCGGTCGAGCATGATATCGCCAACCACCAGTATTTTTGCGCGGCTCGCCGCGTCTGCCGGAAACGGCATTATTTGATCTCCTCAAGACGCCGAGGCTCGTAGGTTTCCCAGCTGTTGCAGCCGGGGCACTGCCAATAGAAATGACGGGCTTCAAAACCGCACACATTGCAGGCGTAGCGATCGAGCCGCTGCGTATGCTTGTGAATCAGTGAACGAAGCAGACCGAGGTCGGCGCCTGTGGCGGCTTCGCCGGCGGGAATCACCGGCCCGACGACGGGCGCTTGACCCTGCGCACCCGCCTGGCTGCTGGCAGCGCTCCCCGAGAGATCCGCCTGTACATCGCGTGTCGCCAGTTCGGCTTCGAGCAGGCGATCCAGCCCCAGCAGCGTGGGATGAGCGCGCAGCGACGCCCGCGCAAACGCCCAAGCCGGAACCAGGCCCTGCTGCCGCAGTTCGCGAAACACCACATTGAAGGTGTCGAGCGAGGGATAGCGCTGATAGTGGGCCATGAGCAGCGCCAAGCCCTCGGCCTGCTGCCCAGCCTTGCGATAGCTTTCGAGTAGATCAGCGGCAATCAGGCTGGCGTAATCGGGCGCGATATCGAGCACAGAGGCCAGATAGGCACGCTCATCGCCGGATTTGTTCTCGACCCGTGCGAGTTGTGCGCGCAGCATGGCGATGCGTGCTTCAGACGCCTGGCCTTCCTTGCGCCCCCGCAGCGGGCCTGCGGCGTAATCAGCCGCATCGAGTGCCGTCGTGGCGGCCTTGATATCTGGCGGCTTAGCCATCATTGCCGTAACGGCCTGCTCACACTGGTAGTGGGCGAGCTGCGGCACGGGCTCGTCGACCAGCGCGCGCAGACGCTTGACGGCGTCGATAGCGCGTGGCCAATCGTGTTCAGACTCGTAAATGCGGATCAGGGCCCGAATGGCGGGCACAGCGTAGCGTGTGTCGAGCACTTGCTCGAACGCCTGCTCAGCGCGGTCGAGCAGGCCCGCCTTGAGGAAATCCTGAGCCAGTTCGTGCTGTGCCATTTCACGATCGGACTGCGGCAAATCCGCTCGCGAGAGCAGGCTTTGGTGCACGCGTATGGCGCGCTCCATTTCGCCACGTCGACGAAACAGCCCGCCCAGCGCGAAATGGAGCTCTGTGGTTTCGGGATCGAGCTTGGCAACTTCGACGAAAGCGTCGATGGCGCGGTCAGGCTCTTCGTTGAGCAGGAAGTTCAGACCCTTGAAATAGGAATTGGGCAGCGTGCGGGTTTCGGACAGCATTTGCCTGATGTCGACGCGCGAGGCGATCCAGCCCAGCGCGAAGACCAGTGGCACGAAAATGAGCCACCACGGTTCAAAATCCACGGTAAGAATCCTGGTTGGGTTACAAGGGCGCCATGGGGGCGACTGTTTCAGGAGCGGCGGGCTCGGCCGGGAGAGACGGATGGCGCGCTTTTTCTTCGAGGCGCGAGATTTCGCGGCGTAAACGCGCCTTTTCGCGTCGTGCGCGCAGCAGCGCAGGCGCAGCGATCAACAGGCCCAGCACAACGCCAAGCACAAACACAACCAACATGACCACAATGAGCGGCACACCCGTTATCACCTGATCGGCGAAGAACTTCACGTCGACCGGTTCAGTGTTCTTGAGCGCGAACATCAACACCAGAACAAATACCACCAGCCGCAACAGCCAGACGAGATAACGCATGTCGAGCACTCCAATTGATCGGGAATCTGCTAATTGTAAGGGGAATCGGACGCCGATGACGGCGAGGTGAGCGGCGCGGCAGTGCTCTAAACAAAAACAGGCTCTCCGGAGGAGAGCCTGTAGTGTGCCGGTAAGCCGGTGCAACGTATCGGGGGCGCGATTGGCTGCGCCCCGCAATCAGCCGTGCATGATATGCGGATCAGGCTGAATGTCGAACAGATGCGCTTCGGGTTTATCGAGCGCCGCGTCGAAAGCGGCATCGACCCGCTCGCGCAATTCTTTACCCGGCTTGAAGTGCGGCACCTGCTTGCCAGGCACCATGACTTTTTCACCGGACTTGGGATTGCGCCCTACCCGAGGCAAACGCTGCGATAGGGAAAAGCTGCCAAAACCGCGGATTTCGATGCGCTGCCCGCTGGCCAGCGCCTGCGTCATCGCTTCGAGCACAGTCTTGACGGCGTAGTCCGTATCGCGCGCCGCCAGCTGCGGGTAGCGGCTGGCGAGTATCGCGATGAGTTCCGACTTGGTCACAATCAGCTATCGTCGCGCGCCTGGTCGAGCTTGGCCTTGAGCAGTGCGCCCAGATTGGTCGTGCCCGACGAAGCGCTGGCTTCGGACATGCGCTGGATGGTGTCCGCGGTTTCGGCGTTGTCGCGCGCCTTGATCGACAACTGGATCGAGCGCGCCTTGCGATCGATGTTGATGATCATGGCGTCGACGCTGTCGCCGGCCTTGAGCACGGTAGTGGCGTCTTCGACACGGCCGCTGGAGATCTCGGAAGCACGCAGGTAGCCTTCGACATCGACCGACAGCGTCACGACGGCGCCCTTGGGCTCGACGGACTTGATCGTGCCTTGGACCACGGCACCCTTGTCATAGGTAGCGACGTAGTTGTTGAACGGATCGCCTTCCAGCTGTTTGATACCCAGAGAAATGCGCTCTTTCTCGGTGTCGATGCCAAGAACCACGGCGTCGATTTCGTCGCCCTTCTTGAAGTTGCGAACCGCTTCTTCGCCGGTTTCGGCCCAGGAAAGATCGGACAGGTGAACCAGACCGTCGATGCCGCCAGGCAGGCCGACAAACACACCGAAGTCGGTGATCGACTTGATGGCGCCATGGACCTTGTCGCCACGCTTGAAGTTGATCGAGAACTCTTCCCAGGGGTTGGGACGGCACTGCTTCATGCCCAGAGAGATGCGGCGACGGTCTTCGTCGATTTCGAGAACCATGACTTCGACTTCATCGCCCAGGGTGACAACCTTGCGCGGATCGACGTTCTTGTTGGTCCAGTCCATTTCGGAGACGTGCACCAGGCCTTCGATGCCTGCTTCGACTTCAACGAACGAGCCGTAGTCGGTGAGGTTGGTGACCTTGCCGAACAGGCGCGTACCTTGCGGGTAACGGCGAGCAAGGCCGATCCAGGGATCTTCGCCCAGTTGCTTGACGCCCAGGGAGACGCGGCTCTTTTCCTGGTCGAACTTGAGCACCTTGGCTTCGACTTCCTGGCCCACTTGCAGGACTTCGGAGGGGTGACGGACACGGCGCCAAGCCATATCGGTGATGTGGAGCAAGCCATCGATACCGCCCAGGTCGACGAACGCGCCGTAGTCGGTGATGTTCTTGACCACACCCTTGACCACTGCACCTTCGTGCAGGGTTTCGAGCAGCTTCTGGCGTTCTTCGCCCATGCTGGCCTCGAGCACGGCGCGGCGCGACAGGACGACGTTGTTGCGCTTGCGGTCGAGCTTGATGACCTTGAATTCGAGGGTCTTGCCTTCGTACGGCGTAGTGTCCTTGACGGGGCGCAGGTCGACCAGCGAACCCGGCAGGAAGGCGCGGATGCCGTTGGTCATGACGGTGAGGCCGCCCTTGACCTTGCCAGTGATGGTACCGTTGACCAGATCACCGGATTCGAGAGCTTGTTCGAGTTGCAGCCAGGCCGACAGGCGCTTGGCGCGATCGCGCGACAGGATGGTGTCGCCGTAGCCGTTTTCGAGCGAATCGATGGCCACCGAGACAAAATCGCCAGATTCGACTTCGATTTCGCCTTGGTCGTTCAGGAACTCTTCGAGGGGGATGAGTGCCTCGGACTTGAGACCGGCATTGACCACGACGAAATTGTGATCGATACGAACAACTTCAGCCGAAATGACCTCGCCGGACTTCATGTCCTGGTTTTTGAGGCTTTCGGCAAAAAGATCGGCGAAGCTTTCGCCGCCAAAAGCGGCTTGGGTTACGTTGGTGGACATTACAGTATCCGTTTGGCCACGATGGCCGTTAATAACACACCAGGGAGGTTTGCCTGCCCCAGTGGAGTGAGAGAAAAACCCTGCGCCGTGGCATTGGCTTACGAGCTATGCCCCCGGCGCTGAGCCCCTGGTGCCCGACCACAGGCCGAGCACTTTGCTGACCGTTTCGTCGATGGACAAACATGACGAATCGATGGTGTGGGCATCGGCCGCCGCGACAAGCGGAGCGTTAACCCGGCTGCGGTCGCGTTCATCGCGCGCACGCATATCTTCCAGCAAGTTTGCTAGGTTAGCAGAAAAGCCCTTTTCCTTCAACTGCTTACAGCGCCTTTCAGCACGTGCCCGGACATCGGCAACCAGGAATATTTTGAGGGGAGCATCCCGGAACACGACCGTGCCCATATCGCGGCCATCGGCAACCAAGCCCGGCGCCTTGCGAAAGGCCCGCTGACGCTCGAGCAAGGCCTCACGCAGCGGCGCGTAGGCAGCAATACGGGACGCCAGATTGCCGATTTCTTCCTCACGGATGAGCGCCCCCACATCGCGACCGTCCAGGAAGATGCGCTGGTCGCGAAAAGCAACGTCCAGATCGCGGGCAACCCGGGCAACGGCCAGTTCGTCGGTGGGATCGACGCCTTGCTGGCGGACCGCCAGCGCACTCAGGCGATACAGCGCACCGCTGTCGAGCACACCCCAACCCAGCGCGCTGGCCACGTGGTGGGCGATTGTGCCTTTGCCCGATGCGGTCGGGCCGTCGATGGTAATGACGGGTACGAATGCATTCATAGGAAACGCCTTATGCTTTGACCAACTGGCGAAACACCGGGAAGTATCCCGGGAAGGTCTTGCCGACGCAATCGGGATCCTCAATGGTGACCCCTTCAGGCCCGAAGGCCGCCAGCGAAAAGCACATGGCCATGCGGTGGTCGTCATAGGTAGCGATGCTGGCTCGGCGCCACCCCCCTGCCTGGATTGGATGCACGGTTAGCCAGTCGGGGCCCGACTCGACACGCGCTCCCAGCTTTTCCAGTTCGGCATGCATGGCATCGATACGGTCGGTTTCCTTGACACGCCAACTGCCGATATTGCGCAAGGTGCAGGGGCCGTCGGCAAATACGGCCATGGCCGCCGCTGTCATGGCCGCGTCGGGGATGAGGTTGAAATCACGATCGAAGGCGCGCAGCCGCTCGCCAGCCGCCACACGGGGCCCGGATACTTCGATGCTGGCATCGTGGCGCACCACCGTGGCGCCCATTGCCTCGACCACGTCGGCGAAGGCAATGTCACCCTGCATGCTGGCCGCACCCGCCCCTTCGATACGCACCGGCCCGCCACCCAGGGCGCCCAGAGCCATAAAATACGAGGCCGAGGAGGCGTCGCCTTCAACATCCAGGCACTCGACCGCGCGATAGCGCGCGTCTGCGGGGATCACAAAACGCTGCCAGCCTTCACGGGCAACGTTGATGCCGAACTGCTCCAGCAGGCGCAGGGTGATCAGGATGTAAGGCTTGGAGATCAGCTCGCCATCGACGTCAATGGCCAGTGCGCGGCCGGTGCGAGCGACCAGCAGCGGCGCTGCCATTAGCAAGGCAGTCAGAAACTGGCTGGATACGGAGCCTTTTACTTTCACACTGGCGGGCACATCCGCAGGCCCGGTGGGAGCCTCGGCCTGCGCGCCCAGCCGCACCGGCGGATAACCAGGATTGCCAAGATAGTCGATCGACGCCCCCAGCGCACGCAAGGCATCGACCAGGTCGCCGATGGGTCGCTCATGCATGCGCGGCACGCCCGACAAATGGTAGCTGCCGCCCATGAGCGCCAGCGCGGCGGTTAATGGTCGGAACGCAGTACCAGCGTTGCCCAGAAACAATTCCGCCTGGCGCACCGGAAACGGATTGGCGCCATGCACCACCATTTCACCGGGCGCGACGTCGTCGATCCGTACACCCAAGGCACGCAACGCCGCAATCATGACGCGTGTGTCGTCGGAATCGAGCACGCCGCGCAACCTGCTGGGACCGTCGGCCAACGCCGCGAGCAGCAGCACGCGGTTAGAGATGCTCTTGGACCCCGGCAATTGCACTACGCCGCTGGCCGAGACGACGGGCGGAAGATAAAGTTCACCGGCATGTTGTGAGTGATTCATTTCAAGCCGCTCCTGCTGGCCCATAGGCGGCGCGCCAGCGCCGCGCGTTCAAGAAAATTTTCGAGCGTGCGGCCATCGCCGTCGCGCAAAGCCTGCTCGGCGTGGTCGAGCGCCGCGCGGACCTCCTGCAGTTCGCTCAGGACGGCATCGCGGTTGCTCAGGAAAATATCGCGCCAAACTTCAGGGGAGCCCGCCGCAATCCGCGTGAAATCGCGAAAACCGCTGCCCGCCAACGCCAGCCGTACATCGGCGTCGGGCGCCATGGCAACCTGCCACATGAACACGGACGACAGGAAGTGAGGAATGTGGCTCACCGAGGCCAGCACAGTGTCGTGCGCCTGGGCATCGAGCGTGAGCAGCCTGGCTCCGCAAGCCTCCCAGAGCCGGGCCACGAGCGCGCGATCAGCAGCGGCGTTCTCAGGCAGAGGGGTCAGGATGACGTTGCGGCCGCGATACAGTTGGGCGTCGGCGGCGGCCGGGCCGGTCTGCTCGGCGCCCGCAATGGGATGGCCCGGCACGAACTGGCTGACCTGTTCACCCAGCGCGAGGCGCGCGGCGGCAATCACATCTGCTTTGGTGCTGCAGGCATCGGTGATAATCGTATGCGCCCGCAGGTGTGCCTTCATAGCGGCCAGCGTCGCGCCCACTGCGCCAACAGGCGTCGCAAGCAGGATGACATCGGCCTGCGCCGCGGCTTGCTCGGCAGTGGCAATCTCGTCGATCAGGCCCAGTGCATGCGCCTGCTCCAGCGCTTTGGCGCTGCGCCCCACCCCTAGTACCCGGCCGACAACGCCAGCATGCTTGAGCGCTGCCGCGAACGATCCACCAATAAGCCCTACGCCCACGACTGCGAGTACAGGCACATGCACTGTGCCGCGCGACGCGCTCTGGCTCATGCCGGCTTGAGAATTTCGGTCAACGCCTCGATGAAGCGCGCGTTTTCCTCCGGCAGCCCAATAGATACGCGCAGCCACTCGGGCAGGCCGTCGCCCGTCACCGGACGCACGATGACGCCGCGCTTGAGCAGGGCCATATTGATGGCCGCCGCATCGCCCACCTTGACCAGCACGAAATTGCCGTAGCTGGGCACATACTGCAGGCCCAGCCGAGCAAATGCGTCAGTGAGCGCTTGCTTGCCGGCCTTGTTGACCTCGTAGGCACGCTGCAGGAAGGGTGCATCACCCAGTACAGCAATAGCGGCGGCCTGAGCCAGCGTGTTGACATTGAACGGCTGGCGTACCCGATTGAGCAGATCGGTAAGGCGCGGCTGTGCCAGCGCATACCCCACGCGCAACCCCGCCAGCCCATAGGCCTTCGAGAATGTGCGGGTTACGATGAGGTTTGGATAGCGGCGCACCCATGCGGCGCTGTCGAAACGCAATGCCGGGTCGAGATACTCCGTATAGGCTTCGTCCAGCACCACCGTGACGCGCTCGCCGTGTGTGTCGTACATGCGCTGCAGGAAACGGGCAACGTCCGCATGCGGCACAAAGGTGCCCGTAGGGTTGTTGGGATTGGCGATGAACACCAGCCGGGTATCGGGCGTGATCGCATCGAACATGGCATCCAGATCGTGGCCGTAGTCGCGGGCAGGCACCACGACGTGCCGCGCGCCGCGCGCCTGGGTAGCCAGGCGGTAGACCGCGAAAGAATACTGCGCATAGACACAGTCTGCCCCGGGGTGCAGCAGTGCCAGCGAAATGATCTCGAGCAGGTCGTTGGAGCCATTGCCCAGCGTGATCCAGTCGGCCGGCACGTCATAGCGCGCGGACAACGCAGCCTTCAGGTCGAAGCCATTGGCGTCCGGGTAACGCGCCAGCGTCGCTGCGGCGGCCAACATCGCCGCCTGCGCGGATGCGGGAAAGCCAAGCGGATTCTCGTTGGAGGCGAGCTTGACAATGGCGGCGGGGTCGAGCCCGAACTCGCGTGCGAGTTCTTCAATAGGCTTGCCGGCCTGGTATGGCGCAATGCCCAGAATGTAGTCGGGCACCAGCGCGGCCCGGGAAGCGCTATTGACAGCGGAAGTCATACGTTGTGCCCTGAAATCGTAAACGGCGATTGCTATTACTGTTGCGATTACTGCTGCTGGGGATACGAGCCCAGCACCTTGAAGAAGGCAACCTGTTGCTTGAGCTGAGCCAGCGCCCGCGCCACGGCGGGTTCGCTGCGATGACCCAGCAGATCGACATAAAAGTAGTATTCCCACGCCCCGGTGCGGGCCGGGCGCGATTCGAGCCGCGTCATGGACACGCCATTGGCCGCCAACGGCGCCAGCATATCGTATACGGCGCCCGCGCGATTGGGAACGGCAAGAATAATGCTGGTCTTGTCGTTGCCGGTGGGCAGGGTTTCGATGGCGCCAACCGCCAGGAAACGCGTGCGGTTCTGCGGATCGTCCTGGATGCCCGCCGCCACAATGCCCAGCTCCCAGGCAATCGCGGCAGTATCACCAGCGATCGCCGCAACGGTTGGGTCTTGCGCCGCGATGCGGGCAGCCTCGCCATTACTGGATGCGGCATCACGCACCAGATGTGGCACATGTTGAGTAAGCCAAGCCTGGCACTGCGCCAGCGCTTGCGGATGCGCCATCACACGCGTTACGCCTTCGAGCGTGCCCGACTTGGTGAGCAAGTTGTGATGAATGTTGAGCGAACGCTCGGCCAGCACCTTGAGCGAGGTATTGAGCAGCAGGTCCAGCGTGCGGTTGACGGCACCTTCGGTCGAGTTTTCGACCGGCACCATACCGACATCGGCCTGGCCGGCCTCGACGGCGCGAAAGACCTCGTCGAATGAATCGCAGCGCAGTCGCGTGATGGCGTGGCCGAAATGCTCGAGTGCGGCCTGCTCGGAAAACGAACCCTGAGGCCCCAGGAAAGCCACCGTGAGCGCGCTCTCCAGGCCGCGACAGGTGGAAATGATCTGCGACCAGACCGCGTCGACCGCTTCGGCGGTGAATGGGCCCGGATTGAGCGCCTGCAGACGGCGGATGATCATAGCCTCGCGCTCGGGCTTGAGGATAGGCCCATCGACGTCGAAGGATTCTTTGACCTTGCCGACTTCGAGCGCGGTGTTGGCGCGCTGGTTCAGCAGGTCGAGAATCTGCTCGTCGATTGTATCGATGCGGTCGCGCAGCGGCTTGAGCTGCGCCTGCAGTTCGGCCGTGCCGGCGTTGTAAGACTCTGTGTTATCCATGGCGGCGTTCGAAATCCCGCAGATAGTCGATCAGGGCGTGCACGGCCTCGAGCGGCACGGCGTTATAGATGGAGGCGCGCATGCCACCCACGGACTTGTGCCCCTTGAGCTGCAGCAGCCCCGCGGCCTCGGCGCCTTCAAGGAAGGCGCTGTTGAGCGATTCGTCGCGCAGTTGGAACGGGACGTTCATGCGCGAGCGCGCCGACGGCTGGATGCGGTTTACATACAGCGAAGACTGGTCGAGATAGGTGTAAAGCGCCTGGGCCTTGGCGATATTGGCCTGCTCGATGGCCGCCACACCGCCCTGCCGCTTTAGCCACTTGAACACCAGGCCCGCCATGTAAATAGCATAGGTAGGCGGTGTATTGAACATAGAGCCCGCCTCGGCGACGTTGGCATAATCGAATGCCGAGGGGCAAATGGACAACGCATGGCCGATCAGGCGCTTGTTGACAATTACAACGGTGAGGCCTGCGGGGCCCGCATTTTTTTGCGCGCCCGCATATACCATGCCGACCTTGCTGAAATCGATGGGGCGCGACAGGAAATGCGACGAAACATCGGCCACCAGCGGCACATCAGGCGCGCCCACCGCAGCCATATCGGGCCAATCGGCGAACTCCAGCCCGCCTATGGTTTCGTTGGCGCACAGGTGCAGGTAGGCCGCGTTTTTGCGCACCTGCCAGGTGTCGGGCGCCGGATACCAGGTATATGGTGTCTGCTCAACGCCGTCGATCGTAGCCGCCACGCCAGACGTGGCCGCCACGGCAATATCGCCATAACGCTGGGCTTCTTTGTGCGACTTGACGGACCAGCTTCCGGTCAGAATGTAGTCGGCGCGGTTCAGGCCATCGCGACCGATCAGATTCATGGGCACGATGGCATTTTCGGCCGTTGCCCCACCCTGCATGAACAGGATCTCGAAATCATCGGGCACGGCCAGCAGCTCGCGCAAATCGGCCACGGCCTCATCGCGGATCTGCGTGAACTGCCGCCCGCGATGGCTCATTTCCATGACAGACATACCGCTGCCATGCCAATCTGTCATCTCGGCCGCCGCCTGCTGCAATACTTCGAGAGGCATGGCTGAAGGGCCTGCCGAAAAATTCCAGGGTCGCATCGGGATTATTCCTTGCCTTCACCAGTGTCTTGTTGATCGCTGCCTTCAGCGCCGGGATTGCCAGCGCCCTCGCTGGTATCACTGCCTGCATCGAGGCCGGCACCGTTGGCTTCGTCTTCGCCTGCTTCGTCGTCGGCGTCGCTTTCGACGACACGGCGCACGCCAGACAGCATGCTGTTTTCGTCGACGCTGATGAGCGTGACGCCTTGCGTGGCGCGGCCCATTTCGCGGATCTCGGCAACCCGGGTGCGCACCAGCACGCCGCCGGTGGTGATCAGCATGATTTCATCGGACGGGCGCACCAGGACGGCGCCAACCACCTTGCCGTTGCGCGCGGTGGTCTGGATGGCGATCATGCCTTTGGTGCCGCGACCGTGGCGCGTGTATTCGACAATTGAGGTGCGCTTGCCGTAGCCGTTTTCGGTGGCGGTGAGCACGCTTTGCGTTTCGTCGCCGGCAACCAGCAGCGAAATGACAGACTGCCCTTCTTCGAGCGTCATGCCGCGCACGCCGCGCGCTGTGCGGCCCATGGGGCGCACATCGTTTTCGTCGAAGCGCACAGCCTTGCCCGCATCGGAGAACAGCATGACATCATGCTGGCCGTCGGTAAGGTCGGCGCCGATCAGGAAGTCGCCCTCATCGAGCGCAACAGCAATGATGCCGGCTTTGCGCGGGTTGGAGAAATCAGAAAGAGGGGTCTTTTTGACCGTACCGCGCGACGTGGCCATGAACACGTAGTGATCATCGCTGAACTCGCGAACCGAGAGCACCACAGTGATCTTCTCGCCGTCTTGCAGCGGGAACATATTGACGATGGGCCGGCCGCGCGAATTGCGCGAACCTTGAGGCACTTCCCAGACTTTGAGCCAGTAGACTCGGCCGCGATCCGAGAAGCACAGCAGGAAGTCGTGCGTATTGGCAATAAACAGCTGGTCGATCCAATCGTTTTCTTTCATGGTCGTGGCCTGCTTGCCCCGGCCACCCCGTTTCTGGGAACGGTATTCGGAAAGCGGCTGACTCTTGATATAACCAGACTGCGACAAGGTCACCACCATATCCATGGGGGTGATGAGATCTTCGGTATCGAGTTCAGTGGCGTTTCGCTCGATCTCGGAGCGGCGGCTGTCTTTCGCGCCGGTGGAGAATTCGGCCTTGATCGCCAGCAGTTCGTCGGAGATGACCTGCGTAATACGCTCGGGACGCGCAAGCATGTCGAGCAGGTCGGCGATCGTGGCCATGACGTCTCTGTATTCGCCGACAATCTTGTCCTGCTCCAGCCCGGTAAGGCGCTGCAGGCGCATATTGAGGATTTCCTGGGCCTGCACGTCGCTGAGGCGATATAGGCCGTCTTCCTGGAGACCATACTCGGCAGGCAGCGACTCGGGGCGATAGGCAACGCGCCCACCCACGGCACTGTTGTCGTCGGCGCGCACCAGCATTTCGCGCACCAAGGACGAATCCCATGACCGGGCCATGAGTTCTTGACGAGCCACGGGGGGAGTGGGGGCTGCCTTGATGATGGCAATGAAATCATCGATATTGGCCAGCGCCACCGCCAGGCCTTCGAGCACGTGGCCCCGGTCGCGCGCCTTGCGCAGCTGGAACACTGTGCGGCGGGTAACAACCTCGCGTCGATGCGCCAGGAAGTACGAAACCATCTGCTTGAGATTGAGCAGGCGCGGCTGGCCATCGACCAGTGCCACCATGTTCATGCCGAACGTATCCTGCAACTGCGTATTCTTGTACAGATTGTTCAGGATGACTTCGGGCACCTCACCACGCTTGAGCTCGATCACCAGGCGCATGCCGTCCTTGTCGGACTCGTCGCGGATATCGGAAATGCCTTCGATTTTCTTTTCGTTGACCAGCTCGGCGATTTTTTCCTGGAGCGTCTTTTTGTTGACCTGGTAAGGGATGGCGTCAACGATAATGGCCTGCCGGTTACCCCTTTCCATGTCTTCGAAGTGGGTTTTGGCCCGCATGATTACGCGCCCGCGGCCCGTGCGGTAGCCTTCGCGCACGCCCGACAGGCCATAAATAATGCCGCCGGTGGGAAAATCGGGCGCGGGGATGAATTCGATCAGTTCATCAACCGTGCACTCGGGGTTGCGCAGGCAATACAAGCAGCCATCGACCACCTCGGCCAGGTTGTGCGGCGGGATATTGGTGGCCATGCCAACGGCAATGCCGGAGCTGCCGTTGACCAGCAGGTTGGGCAGACGCGAAGGCAACAGCAGCGGTTCCTGCTCGGCGCCATCGTAGTTGGGCCCAAAATTGACAGTTTCCTGGTCGATATCTGCGAGCAGCTCATGCGCAATCTTGCTCAGGCGAATTTCGGTGTAACGCATCGCGGCAGCACTGTCGCCGTCAATGGAGCCGAAGTTGCCTTGCCCGTCCACCAGCATATAGCGCAGGGAGAAATCCTGCGCCATGCGCACAATGGTGTCGTACACCGCGGAATCGCCATGGGGGTGATATTTACCGATGACGTCGCCGACGATACGCGCCGATTTCTTATAGGCGCGATTCCAGTCGTTATTTAATTCGTGCATGGCAAACAGCACGCGCCTATGCACCGGCTTGAGGCCGTCGCGAACATCTGGCAGCGCCCGGCCAATGATCACGCTCATGGCGTAATCGAGATAGCTGCGGCGCATTTCCTCTTCCAGCGATATGGGAAGAGTCTCCTTGGCGAAGGAATCCATATAGTGTCTTGAATTTATATAAGTGAAGCGATTGAATCCCGCCGATGTCGGGCAGAATAAGAAATTCTAGCACTTCCCCCCAGGATGGCCGCGTAGCGGGGCCATTACCCGCCCCTGCGGCATATACCTCTCTATATATAAGAGGAAAGAAGATACAGGGCTGCGCCAGGACGCATTGATACACGGGAGCCCCCGAACGCCCAAGAGCCGCATACCTCGGTATGCCTGGGAGTCTTCATAAAGCACTTTAATCCTCCCCGCGCCCTGTCGCGTAAAACCAACATTATTTGCGGGTATCCCGGCGAAATCCGTCAATCTGGCGAATATGTATCACTCAGTCTTAACCTGCGGCCCGGAAATGCCGTAAGATTCCTTCTAACACGCATGAAACCCAGCGCAATTCTTTGATTAATTCATAGCGTTGCTATACTGGCTCCGTTTTTTAAGATGCGGCGGGGGTTCGCTGCGGTCACTTACCAGCATTAAGCTCAATGAGGAGAAACATGAACAAACCCTCCAAAATCGCACTCGCACTCGCCATTGCCGCTGTGACGGCGTCTGGTGCAGTTTCTGCGCAAACCGTCGACAACTGGCGCAACCCGTTCGGCGACGTCTGGAAGAACGGTACCCGCGAACTCTGCTGGCGCGACAACTTCTGGACGCCCGCCACCGGCATCCCCGGGTGTGATGGCGTGCCAGTCGCTCAGGCCCAAGCTCCCGTGGTCGCCCCGACTGCCACCAAAGTCGTGCTGAACGCTGATACGTTCTTCGACTTCGACAAGTCCACCATCAAGCCCGAAGGCCGTCAGATTCTGGATCAAGTCGCCGCTCAGGTCAGCAACATGAACCTGGAAACCCTGATTGCCACCGGTCACACCGACTCCATCGGTACCGAGAAGTACAACCAGGGCCTGTCCGAGCGTCGTGCCAATGCCGTCAAGACCTACCTGGTCGGCAAGGGCATCCCCGCAGATCGCATCTACGCCGAAGGCAAGGGTGAAACGCAGCCTGTCGCGTCCAACAAGACCCGCGAAGGTCGCGCACAAAACCGCCGCGTCGAGATCGAGATCGTCGGTAGCCGCAAGTAATACCGCTGCGCGGAGCGTGCGGTTCTACCGCACGTTAAACGCTACAATAAGGGCTCCCCTGTGGGAGCCCTTATTCATTTATGCGGCCGTTGGCTTGACGGCGGCTGCCCCGATGGCCCGGCCTCGATCGCCCATCGACTATTTCCCGGAAACCTTGCATGAATGCCACCTCTTCCTCCACCGGAAGTCAGAACGCCGACCAGGCAGAGCTCGATAAATTCAGCGCACTGGCCTCGCGCTGGTGGGACGCCGAAAGCGAATTCAAGCCTCTGCATATGATCAACCCGCTGCGGCTGGGCTGGATCAAGGAAATTGCCGGCTCACTGGCAGGCAAATCCATTGTCGATGTCGGTTGCGGGGGCGGCATATTGGCGGAAAGCCTCGCCCGCGAAGGCGCACAGGTCACCGGCATCGACCTGGCTCACAAATCACTGCAGGTGGCAAAGCTTCATGGGCTGGAGTCGGGCATCAAAGTCGCCTATGAAGCGATCAGTGCCGAAGATCTCGCCGCGCGTGAACCAGGCGCATTCGACATCGTCACCTGCATGGAAATGCTGGAGCACGTGCCCGAACCTGCCTCGGTGGTGCAGGCGTGCGCCACGCTGGTCAAACCGGGTGGCTACGTTTTCTTCTCCACCCTGAACCGCAACCCAAAATCCTTCCTGTTCGCGATCGTGGGGGCTGAGTATCTGCTCAATATGCTGCCTAAAGGCACACACAGCTACGAAAACTTCATCAAGCCCAGCGAGCTGGCAGCCTCGGCCAGACAGGCGGGGCTATCGGTCACGCATATGGCCGGCATGGAATACAACCCGCTCACACAAATCTATCGCATGTCGCGCGACACATCCGTCAATTACCTGATGGCCACTCGGCGCGAAGCCTGACTCCATGAAAAAACTGGTTCTGTTCGATTTTGACGGCACCCTGGCCGACACTGCGCCGGACTTGGCCGCCGCAGCCAACAAACAGCGCGCGCGGCGCGGTCTGCCTCCTCTGCCCTACGAAATGTTGCGGCCCTATGCGTCGGCTGGCGCCCGCGGGCTGCTAATGGCCGGGCTGGGCATCGCGCCGGGCAGCGATGAATACGAACGCTCACGCCGCCAATTCCTTGAAGACTACGAAAACGACATGACACGGCATACCGCGCTGTTTCCGGGCATTGCAGAACTGCTGGCAACGCTGCGCGATCAAGGCTATGCCTGGGGCATCGTCACCAACAAAATGGAATACTTGGCCAAGCCGCTGGTGGCACACTTGGGGCTGGACGCCGATTGCGCAGTCACCGTAGGCGGCGATACAACTGCGCATGCCAAACCACACCCCGCGCCGCTCCTGCATGCAGCCCATGAAACCGGCTTTGCGCCACATGACTGTATATATATAGGCGATGACGAGCGGGATATCATTGCGGGCAAGGCAGCGGGCATGGCAACCATTGTGGCCGCGTACGGCTATTGTGGCGCCAACACGGCGCTGCACAACTGGGCGGCCGATGCGATTGCCGCCACGCCCGCTGAGATTTGGCCTGTTGTGCAGCACTGGAGCCTAGGCCAGGCGCGCTAAGCCGATTTGTGGGCAGCCCTATATAAACAATGGCACAACGACGCATGCAGCATCAGGCTGCATGCGTCGTTGTGCCATGTATTTGTGCAAAAGGCAAAGAGTACCTTGGCGCCCAAACAAGGCGGCCACCCACGCAGCTGAAAGAGGCGTGTGGCGCCAGGCTAGAACAGCAGGCTGGCCAGCACAACCACTACACCGCCAGCGATGAGCGCCCCGGCATTGGCGAACGTGTTTTCGTTTTTATTGACGTAGTCGTAGATGGCCTTGCCGCCGGCCACACAGGCCACGCCCGCCAGCGTGAGCGCGCTGCCTTCGGGCGCCAGAAAAGCCGCAATGAGAAGACCGGCCGCACCATGCAATGCCAGCCCGGGGAGACGCTCGCGCATGCGGTTGCTCTCAGGGGATCGCAGAGCGTGCCGTGGCGCTTTGCGTAGCAGATCAATGTGACTGATGTTCACGGTTGTCACGTCCAGTTTCGTTTGATACCCGATTATAAACGGACTGTTACCTCGTGAGCATGCGCGCTTATCCGGATGATGAAAACCCGCATTCCGGACCCTCACCATACTGACACTACAAGTTTGTTGCAGCCGTGGCGAAGATGTAAACGTCTATTGTCCGTACCGACGGCGCACTATCCCGCTTAACGACCGGAACTATGAGAACTGAACTTATCAGGGCTATCCCTTAAGCCGACAAAACTTTTCGTTCAGATGTAGAAGAACGCGGTTTGTTACAGGCCGCCCGCCGTGCTTTGGTACAGTCGTTCGAACCCGAACCATACCGGTTTTGCAGGATTCCCGGTATCAGACAAAAGGACGGATACGATTTGCTGAGCAGTCCAGGCAGAGCATCCCCGAGCGGGCAACATCATCCAAGCGCAACATGCGCAGTCAGCGGCGGCAAGCCCGGCGCACCCAACGCTCCTTCGAGGGATTTCAACGGCCGGCGGCGGCTGATCGCAAACACCCGCGACACGCCTGAACCAGCCTAGCGCGGCCGCCGGGTATGCCTCCTTCGGGATGCCATAACGCCGCCATCCTGCCTCGCAGAGAAACGCATCTGCGTGTAACTCTCAGTATTGTCTTTATTTGAAAGACGGCAGATGCGGCAACGCCTGCCCACGCAATTTATTGGCACTCGCCGCGCCAACGCCAATAAACCGCGCCGTCACCAAGCTTGTGCGCCTAACACGAAAAAGTTGATTCGATGAAAGTAACTGTTCCCGCAGGAACCTATGACAGGAAAATTCGTACCGCCAGGCTATCCCTGACGCTCGCTGTCGTGTGCGTATTGTCGGCATGCGCGCTGACACCCGGAATGCATATGGGGCGCCCATCGGACGTAGCCAAGGAGCTGGCCCGCGACGATGCACCCGCAGGCGCGCTGACGCCCATCACCGCAGAATTGATTGCGACACAGAAGACGGCACTGGACGAGGAAGTCAGCGCGGAAGTGCGGCAGCTTTTCGGCAAACCCAAGACTTATCGCATCGGACCTGGCGATATCGTCAACATTGTCGTCTGGGGACACCCGGAACTGGCCATGACGCCGGCAACCTCCAATCGCAGCACAGGCTCGTCCAGCCAAGCCGATGTCGGTAACGGCTACAACGTCAACGCTGACGGCACCGTGCAGTATCCCTTTATCGGCGCTGTGCAGTTGGCCGGACTGACCGAAAGTGAGGCACGCGCCAAGCTCACGCGCCTGCTTTCCAAGTATGTACAAAACCCGCAGATCACCGTGCGTGTGCAGGCGTACCGACACCTCCGCATCTATGTCGACGGGGAGGTGCGCGCACCCGGCCTGCAGGTGATGGACGACATACCGATGACACTGCCCGAAGCCATCAATCGCGCCGGCGGTTTCACGCCCCAGGCCGATCGATCCGCCATCGTGCTGACGCGCAAGGATAAAACCGTCGAGATCAACATCCCGCGACTGACGCGCTTGGGCGTGAATCCGAGCCGCATCATGCTCAACAACGGCGACTTGGTGCGGGTGGTGAATCGCAACGAATCCAAGGTTTTCGTACTAGGCGAAGTGATGGCCCCCGGCGCGCTGGATATGCGCGACGGCCGCCTGACCTTGACTGAGGCGCTGGGCGAAGCCGCTGGCGTCAGCCCTTATACCTCGGAGCCCAGTCAGATCTATGTCATCCGCAAACCACCTGCACCCAGCGGGAAAGAGTTGGCGGTAACCGATGCCAAGGTCTTTCACCTGAACGCAAACTCGCCCTCGGCTTTCCTGCTGGCCAATGAATTCCAGCTCCAGCCGCGCGATGTGGTGTTTGTCGACCCCGCGCCGGTGGTGCGCTGGCAGCGTGTGATCAGCAACATTACGCCGAGCTACGACTCGCTGTTCATCAACACCCACAACAGCACCAAGTAGGGGCCTGGATCATGAACACCATTCTCGTTGTATGTGTGGGCAATATCTGCCGAAGCCCGGTGGCCGCCGCCATGCTCAAGACGGCACTGCCGGACAAAAAAATATTCTCGGCGGGGTTGGCCGCCCTGTCGGGCAAGCCCGCCGACAAATTGGCGCAGCAGGTCGCCGCTCGCGAGGGCATCGACCTCTCAGAGCATCGGGCGCAGCAGATCAGCGCATGGATGTGCGAAGAGGCCGATCTGATCCTGGTGATGGAGGACCGCCACCGGCGCGACCTGGAACGCAAGTTCCCGCTTGCCAGGGGAAAGATACGCTGCCTCGGCGACTTCGAACAGCAAGGGCCAATCGATATTGATGACCCCTATCGCCAACCGCTGGCGGCCTTCGAGACCGC
The DNA here is from genome assembly GCF_021653995.1 of Paracandidimonas lactea. Classification (NCBI taxonomy): domain Bacteria; kingdom Pseudomonadati; phylum Pseudomonadota; class Betaproteobacteria; order Burkholderiales; family Alcaligenaceae; genus Paracandidimonas; species Paracandidimonas lactea. Next base: position 70,141 of record NZ_JAJJOZ010000001.1, on the reverse strand, counting down.
TCACTCAACCATTGCCCGCAATGTCGGGTACTGGGCCGCGCGCATCGCGCAGCTCAGCTAAGCTTCGCGGGCCTATCGCAGAATGACGAAAGCAGACAGCAATACCCCTTCCCTTGCCGACCTGAAAGAAGGCGACGACATTGACTTCATGAGCATGCTCGATGTCATTGTCGAAGCACGCTGGCTGATCGGCATCATCACGCTGATCACCACACTGCTCGGCGCCTTGTATGCCTTTCTGAGCCAGCCGGTGTATCAGGCCGACAGCCTGATCCAAGTGGAGCAGAACCAGCCCGTGAATTCAAACGTGCTCAGCGAGGTGTACAGCATGTTCGACGTGCAGTCTCCCGCCACTGCGGAGATCGAGATCCTGCACTCGCGCCTGGTCGTGGGCCAGGCTGTCGATAACCTGAAGCTTTATATCAGCGCACGGCCCAACTATGCACCGTTCATCGGGCCGTGGCTGGCGGCGCGTTCGACCGAACTTTCCGATCCCGGGGTGCTGGGCTTCGGCGGCTATGTATCGGGCAATGAATCGATCAAGCTGCGCGCGTTGTCAGTGCCCACCCGCCTGGAAGGCCAGACGCTCACGCTGGTCGCCAGCGAGCGCGGCTACACACTGCATGACCCCGACGGCAAAGTGCTGACCGAGGGCCGCGTAGGCGAGCAGGTCACCTACGGGCATGGCGAGGACGCGGGCACGATTGAGGTGGAGTCTCTCAAGGGCAAGCCTGGTGCGGAATTCTTGCTGGTGCGGCAATCGCGCCTGTCCATGGTTCGGCGCCTGCAGGACCAGCTCATGATCACCGAGCGGGGCAAGCAGTCGGGCGTGCTGGCCATTACGCTTGCGGGCACCAACCCGCAACGGATCACCAACATCCTCAACGCCGTCGGCGACGCCTACGTCAAGCAAAACGTCGAGCGCAAAGCAGCCGAAGCAGAAAAATCGCTGGCCTTCCTGGATGACTTCCTGCCCGAGCTCAAGCGCAAGATGGACGATGCGGCAACGCGCTACACAAAGTTCCGCGATGCCCATGGCACATTCGACCTGACGACGGAAGGCTCGCTCTCTCTCAACACGTCGGTGTCGCTGCAGAACCAATTGTTCACGCTGGAGCAGAAGCGCCGCGAGCTGCTGGCGCAATATACACCCGAGCACCCAGCCATGCAGGTCGTGAACGAGCAGATTGCCGCCGTGAAGAAAGAGCTCGACGCCCTATCAGCGCAGATCCGCAAGCTGCCGGACCTGGAGCAGCAACTGCTGGATCTGATGCGCGATGTGAAGGTTAATGGCGAGCTGTATGTGAACCTGCTCAACAGTGCTCAGCAACTGCGCCTGGTCAAGGAGGGCAAGGTCGGCAACGTTCGGGTGGTGGACCAAGCAGTCATGCCGATCAGCCCCATCAAGCCCGACCGCCCCTTGGTCATTGCCATAGCCATCCTCGCCGGGCTGATTGTCGGCGTAGGTGTTGCACTGGTGCGCAACATGCTGCGGCCCGGCATCAAGGATCCGTCGGACATCGAATCGACCCTGGGCCTGCATGTTTACGCGACCATTCCGCACTCGGCGCCGCAGTACAGCCTGCAGTCGTTGATCGCGAGCCGCGCCGCCGGGAACCACGTGCTGGCGATTGCCTCGCCCAAGGATCCTGCCGTGGAAAGCCTGCGCAGCCTGCGCACCGCACTGCAGTTCATTCTGCTTGATGCGCCCAATAACATCGTGCTGTTCACAGGTCCGACTCCAGGTATCGGCAAATCATTCTCCAGCGTGAATTTCGCGGCCATCCTGGGCGCAGGCAACAAGCGTGTGCTGCTGGTGGATGCTGACTTGCGCAAGGGCTACCTGAACCAGTACTTCGGCATGGACCGCCGCGATGGTTTGAGCGAACTGATTGCCGGCAGCCTGAGCCGCGAGAAAGCGATACGACACAACGTGATGCCCAACGTGGACTTGATTACCACCGGCACACTGCCGCCCAATCCGGCTGAACTGCTGATGTCTTCGGCGGCGACAACGCTGATCGACGAGCTGTCGAATGACTACGACCTGGTGCTGCTCGACACCACACCGGTACTGGCCGTATCGGATGCCATGGTGCTTGCGCCCAGGGCGGGCACGGTATTCCTGCTGGCGCGAGCCGGCACGACGACTCTGGGTGAAATCGAGGAATCAGCCAAGCGTCTGCGCAATGCCGGCGCCCACGTGAAAGGCGTGATTTTCAACGACCTGGTGGCGACCTCAAGGCGGTACAGCGGCAAGTACAGCAACTACCGCTATACCAACTATGAGTATGACACCGAAGGACGCAGCCAGTGACTACTCTGAACAGGAAAATCGGCACGGGTATTGTCTGGAACGTGGCTAATATGCTGGTCAGCCGCGGCGCGTCCGTGTTGTTCACCCTGTTCCTGGCCCGCTTCCTGGCGCCGGAGGCCTTTGGACTGATGGCGATGGTCGCGATCTGCTACGCCATCGCCGACGCCCTCATGGTGTCTGGCTTCGGCCAGGCCATTATTCGACAGCCGTCGATCACGCCCGAAGACCTGTCCACCGCGTTCTTCGCCAACCTGGCTCTGAGCCTGCTGCTCTACCCTTTGCTTTATGTATCGGCGCCATGGGTTGCGCAGTACTACGGGCATGCGGACCTGACGCTGATGCTTCGCGTCATCGGTGTGGTGTTGTTCATCAATGCGTTCAAGGTGGTGCAACTTGCGCTGATGAACCGCGATATGGACTTCAAGACGCTGATGCGCGTCAACTCGACAGCAACTATTGTGGCGGGTGTGCTGGCCGTGGCCATGGCTTATGCGGGCTTCGGTGTCTGGAGCCTGGTGGCGCAATTTATCGCCATGGCCACAGTGTCCACCGTGCTGCTGTGGGTGCACAGCACCTGGCGTCCGCAGTTGAACTTCAGTGGGGCGGCGCTGCGACGGATGTTCGGCTTCGGCTCCATGCTGACTATCGAGGGCGTGCTCAACGTCCTGTACGAGAACGCCTACATCCTGGTTATCGGCAAACTGTTCACGCCCGAGATCACCGGCCTGTATTACTTCGCCAAACGCATCCGCGACCTGGTGGTTGACCAGGTGAATGCCGCAGTCCAGCAAGCCACGTATCCGGCCATGGCACAGATACAGAACGAGGCCGACGGCCTGCGGATGATGTACCGAACGATTCTGCAACTGCTGTTCTTCGTGATCACACCATGCCTGGCCGTGCTTACGCTGTTGAGCGAACCGCTATTCGCGCTTGCGTTCAACCCACGCTGGATGCCAGCGGTGCCCTATCTTCAACTGCTGTGCATCGCGGGCGTTGTCTTCCCGGTGCATACCATCAACCTGAATATGCTGAAGGTCAAGGGACGCAGCGACCTCGTGCTGTATGTGGGCCTGGTGAAGAAAGGTTTGCACCTCGCATTGCTGGCCGCCACCGCCCCCTTCGGCATCATGGCCATCCTGATCGGCCAGGTGGTGGCGGCCGCGCTGTCCTGCCTGCCTTACATGTACTACTCGCACACGCTGCTGGGTTACCGCCTCGCCCTCCAGTTGCGCGACATCATCAAGCCAGTGTTCGCCTCGGCCGTCGCAGCCGCGCTGGCCTGGGGCCTGTTGCTCGGTATCGACGCCGCACCAATGCTCGCGGTGGCGGCAGGCTCCGCCTGCTTCATCCTTACGTACGCAATCGCCGGGCAATTACTTTCAGTGGAGGGTTTTGTGCTGATCCGCAACAAGCTGCTGGCGCTGCATGCCCGGCAGATCAAGAAGCGCGCGGGGGTTCAGACATGAACACGACCCATGCGCCATTGGGCAAGACGCTGTTCGCCGGCGAATACACCTCGCGCAATGTGGGCGACGGCATCATTCGTCTGGCCATTGAGAAGCTGTGCGCTGATCATGGCGTTGCTGCCGAGTTCAGGGACTTCTTCGGCAAACCCGCCCTGGACCACACGGCCGACGCACACAGTGCAGGGATCGCGGCCCGCGGCGCACACAACCACAGCACGCCGGACAGTCCAGATGGCTCGAGCAGCTTGCGCACGTCGGGCGCACCGGCCCCTGCGCCCGCGCAAACAGGCGTGGGCCTAAAACAGTGGCTTCTGCGCTCGCCCACCGTGAACTATGCCATTGCCCTGCTCTTCTATGCGACGCGCTACCGGCGCATCGCCGCCGGCTACGACGTGCGGCAATACCAGCGCGTGGTTATCGGCGGCGGCAATCTGCTGATGGACAACTTCCTGAACTTTCCACTGCAGATCCTTCGTATCGTGCAGCAGTGCGAACGACACAAGGTGCCGGTTTCCCTGTTTGCGGTCGGCGCGGGCAAGCGCTACAGCTGGCTGTGCCGCAAGATCGTGGCCCGCATCGCCGCCTCACCGGCGGTCACCGCCATCGTCTGCCGCGACGAACATTCGCGCAATCTGGTCGCGCAAGCTGCTCGGCCGCACGATGCGACCAAAATCACCGCGGGTTACGACAGCGGGCTTTATCTCGCACGCCCGAAGAATGACATGCACACCGGGACGTGCATCGATGCCCCGGCTAATGAACCCACCCATGAGCGCAGCGTGTTGCGCACTGGCCACCACACCGATGGCAATATCGAGGGTGGCGCCAGCAACGCTGCACCGCAGGGCAAGCTGGGCTTGGGCGTCATCGCTCCGGATGTGCTGGCCGCGTTGATGCCTGATCATCCGATGGCCGACCGCAGCTTCGCCGTGCAGTGGTGGATAGAGGTGGCACAGGCGCTCGCAGCGCGCGAAGGCGCGCACCGCATCGAGATCCTGTCCAATGGCGCACCACCCGACAACACCTTTGCGCACGAACTGGGTACGGCGCTCGAACGTGTAGCGCCGGGCATTTCAGTGTGCGCGGACATTGACAGCCCCCATGCGCTGATCAAACGAATCAGCGGCTATCAGGCTTTGGCCGCATGGCGCATGCACGCCGCCGTCACCGCCATTGCCATGAATGTGCCGGTGATCGCCTTTGAGTGGGATCCAAAGGTACGCGAACTGTTTGCCTATTGCCGGCAACCGTCGGCCTGCACCCCCCTTGCGCGGTTCCATGAAAACCGCCCCCAAGATGTCGCGCGCGCGCTGCTGAATGCAAGGCCCATCAGCCTTGAAGGCGTGCGCCAGCGCCTGCGCGACGATTTCGTGCGCGCGGTGCTCGCGCCGGCCAGCGGGAGTCAGTCATGACACAAGCCATTGCCCTCTTCATTCCTTCGCTCAACGGCGGCGGCGCCGAACGCGTGATGGTGTCATTGGCCAACGGCCTGGCAGCGCGGGGGCTGCCGGTGGATCTGGTGCTGCGCACCAACGAAGGCATCTACCGCTCTCAGGTGGACGCACGTGTCAACGTTATCGTACTGTCCGCCCGGCGCACGCTGGGCACCGTGTTCGCCCTGGCACGCTACCTGCGCACCCGGCATCCGCGCGTAATGCTGTCCGCGATGAATTATGTGAATGTGGTTGCCGTTTGGGCACGCGCGCTGTCGGGCGCGAGCACGCGACTGGTGCTCTCCGACCACGCAAACCTATCGCAGGCCATGGCCGATGCGGGCGGGCCGGTGGCGCGCGTACTGCCGGGCATCATGCGCCTGTCTTATCCGCGCGCGGATGCCGTGGTGGCCGTTTCAAATGGCGTGGCCGACGATCTGGCGCGTCGCATCGGCTACCCGCGCGACCGCATTGCCACCTGCCACAACCCTATCGAGACGGTCGCCTTGGTGAAGCAAAGCGGCGAGCCGCTATCTCACCCCTGGTTCACGCCGGGCGGTCCGCCGCTCATCGTGGGCGCGGGCCGCCTGAGCCCCGAAAAGGACTTCGGCACGCTGATACAAGCCTTCAACCTCGTGCGCGAGGGCCGGCCTGCGCGCCTGGCCATTCTGGGCGAAGGCACAGAACGCCCTGCCCTGGAAGCCCTAGTGCAGTCATCGCCGTACCGCGATGACATTCTGCTCGCCGGCTTCCAAGCCAATCCCTACAACTGGATGCGCGCTGCATCGGTGTTTGTGCTCAGTTCACGCTGGGAAGGGTTTGGCAATGTCCTGGTCGAGGCTATGGCCTGCGGTACACCGGTGATCAGCACCGCCTGCCCGAGCGGGCCCGAAGAAATCCTGGGTCATGGAAAGTGGGGCCGGCTGGTGCCGGTGGGCGATGCGCCCGCGCTGGCCGACGCCGTACGCGACACGCTGGGCGCTACTCGTGCCGATTTCGATGTGCGCAGGCGCGCGCAGGACTTCAGCGTCGATAAAGCCGTCGATGCCTATCTCGCCGTGCTGGATCCCCAGCACTCTGTAAACCCTCGCACACAAAGGATGTAGCATATGTGCGGCCTGGCCGGCTTTTATACCTCTGATACAAGCTGCCCGCGCGAGCAGGCGGGCTTAATGATGGCGGAGGCGATCGCGCACCGCGGCCCCGACGACACAGGCATCTGGTCGGACGACCGGTGCGGCCTGACGCTGGCACACAAGCGGCTGGCAATTCTTGACCTCTCGCCGGCCGGCCACCAGCCCATGCACTCGGCGTGCCGGCGCTATGCCTTAGTGTTCAACGGCGAAATCTACAACCATCTCTCGCTGCGCGAGCAACTTGCGCGCGAAGGCGCCGCGCCGTCGTGGCGCGGGCACGCCGATACCGAAACTCTGTTGGCCTGCTTCGCCGCTTGGGGCGTCGAAAAAACGCTGCAGGCAGCCATCGGCATGTTTGCCATCGCCCTGTGGGACAAGCAAAACCAAACACTTACCCTCGCACGCGACCGCCTGGGCGAAAAACCGCTGTACTGGGGCTGGCTCGGCGGAAACCTGTATTTCGGCTCGGAGCTCAAAGCGCTCAAGGCACACCCTGCTTTTCGCGCCGACATTAACCGCGATGCGGTGGCCATGCTGCTGCGCCATGGCTATATCGGCGCACCGCACAGCATCTATCGCGGCATCCATAAACTGCAGGCGGGCAGCTATGTACAGATAGCACTGTATACCGACGCCCTCGCGCAGGCTCGGGTCGGCGGCCCCGAGCAAGCCCGCCGCTACTGGCACGTGCGCCAAGCCATGGAGCACGCACGGGAGAACCCGTTCACAGGCAGCGACGACGAGGCCGTGCAAGCCATGACGGATAGCCTGAACAACAGCATACGCGGACAGATGCTCTCGGATGTACCGCTGGGCGCATTCCTGAGCGGCGGCATCGACAGCAGCCTCATCGTGGCGCTGATGCAGGCCCAGAGCAGCCAACCCGTACGCACCTTCACCATCGGCTTCGACGACCCCAGGTACAACGAAGCAGAACACGCGGACGCTGTCGCCCGGCACCTCGGCACCCAGCATACGCAAATGTTCGTGCGACCCAAGGACGCGCAGGACATGATCCCTGATCTGCCGGGCATTTATGACGAACCCTTTGCCGACAGCTCTCAGTTGCCAACTCTGTTGGTGTGCAAGCTTGCGCGCGAGCATGTGACGGTGGCCTTGAGCGGCGACGCTGGCGACGAACTGTGCGGCGGCTATAACACTTATCGCTTTGTACCGACGCTGTGGAAGCGAATGCGTCGTGTACCGGGGCCTCTGCGCCGCGCTGTCGCAGGATCTCTGGACCTGATGCCGTCCGAGGCATCCGGAAAGTTCGCAGCGCTGCTGCGTTCGAGCAGCCGCGAGGCATTCTTTCGCCAATTGAGCAGCCATTGGGATCGGCCCGAAGATATTGCACTCGCTGCATCCGAACCAGCCACCGCATATAGCGATCCAAGCCAGTGGCCTGACGACGCCAGCTATGAAGAATGGATGATGGCTGTGGGTGCCCAGTCTTACATGGCCGACGACATTCTGGTGAAAGTGGACCGAGCGGCCATGGCGAACAGCCTGGAGGTGCGCGTGCCCATGCTCGATCATCGCTTTGCAGAGCTGGCTTGGCGTATGCCGCTGCATATGAAGATACGCAATGGCCAGGGCAAATGGCTGCTGCGCCAGATTCTGTACAAACATGTTCCACCTGAACTGATTGAACGGCCCAAGAAAGGATTCTCGGTGCCGCTGGGCGACTGGCTGCGCGGGCCGCTGCGCGAATGGGCCGAGTCACTGTTGGCGCACGACAGGCTGCAGAACGACGGCTATCTGCATCCAGGGCCGATACGCGCCGCCTGGCAGCGCCATCTGGCGGGCAAGTCCGACAACGCAGGCAAGCTGTGGAATGTGTTGATGTTCCAGGCTTGGTTGGCCGGAGAACGAGCATGAGCGCCGCGCAACGCAACCGGCCGCAAGCGGCCCAACCGCAAGCCGCACAAGGGCGCGGGAATGCGTTTGCCATGCCGGTTACACGCGAACCGGCTGCTCGCGCGCAGCCTGTTCGCATCACACATGTCATCGTGGGGCTGGACATCGGCGGCGCCGAGCGCTTCCTCTTCCGGCTGATACAGGCGCATCAGGGCAACCCGGACTATGTCCACCGCGTGATTTCTCTTACCAGCCGCGGCGTGCTCGGGCCGCGACTCGAGGCCATGGGCGTGCCCGTCACGCACCTGGCGATGCGCGGCATTGCCGATACACCGCGCACTTACCTGCGCTTGGTTCGCGCACTCAGGTGCGACCGGCCAGATGTACTGCAGTGCTGGATGTATTACGCCGATCTGCTGGGAGGCCTTGCAGGCCGCCAATTGGGCATACGGCCCGTGCTTTGGGGCATACGGAACTCGCACCTGGAGTCGGGTGGCACTCGCCTGAAGCGTGGCATACGCAAGCTCTGCGCCATGTGTTCTTCCTCACTACCTACGCGCATTGTCTGCGTAGCGCATTCGGCGCAATCTGTGCATGCGGCCGCCGGCTATGACAGGCGCCGCATGATGGTCATTCATAACGGCTACGACCCGGATCAGTTCCAGCCCAACGCATCGGACCGTCGGCGCCTGCGCGGAGAATGGGGCATTGCGAACAATGCAGTGCTAGTGGGGTCGGTGGGCCGCTACAGCCCCGCCAAAGATCAGGCCAGCTTCATCCGCGCTGCCACCCTTGCTGGTCGGCGGAACGAGCGCCTGCGGTTTGTGCTGATTGGACGCGACCTGACGTCGGACAACCAGGAAATCATGACGCTGATACAGGCCAGCGGTTTCCCGGAGCGGTTTCTCACCTTGGGCGAACGGGCCGACGTGCCCGCGTGCATGAGCGCGCTGGATGTGTTCTGCCTGCATTCGCGAACTGAAGGCTTTCCGAACGTGCTGGGCGAAGCCATGAGTGTCGGCCTACCCTGCGTGACCACTGACGTGGGCGACGCACGTGTGCTGGTCGGCGATACCGGCAAGGTGGTGGCGCCTGGCGATACCGAAGCCCTGGCGCAGGCCATCGACGCACTGGCTGCCCACGACCTCGAGCAGTTGCAAGCGCTGGGCCAGGCCGCGCGCCGGCGCATTGAGCATAACTTCACGCTTGCCCACGCCGTGGGCAAATTCGAGGCCCTGTACATGGAGCGGGCCTGACGGGCCCTTCACCACGCAACGAAAGCGGAGTACCCGACATGGCACTGAAAGACTTGATATTGAACTACGCCCCTGTCCCCGTCCAGAACGCTGGGATCAGCGTCTACAACACAATGCTGTACCGCCAGCGGCATAACGGCGAATACCGCAACTGGCGCGCGTATTACGAGAAGTTCGAGCGCGCTGGCGCCGGCGCGGTCCGCGCTGAAGCGAAACGCCGCCTGGCGGCCTTTCTCGCACACGCCACACAGCACTCGCCGTGGTACGCAAAACACCGCGGCAAGCCGTTGAGCGAGTTTCCCATTCTCGAGAAAGCTGAGCTGCTGGCCCACATGGACAGCATCCGTACAATCGGCGAAAAGGAAGGCATCATCAGCCTGACCGGCGGCACGACGGGCGCGTCCATGAAAGTGATCTACGCGCACAACGATATGCAGGAGCGCTTTGCACTCAAGGATCATTTTCGTGGCCGCTACGGCTACCACCTGGGCCGCAAAGCAGCATGGTTCAGCGGCAAGGGCCTGGTACGACCGCAGGATATTGCACGCGGCAACATACATCGCGACGACTACATCAACCGCATCCGCTTTCTATCCACCTTCCATATCAGCCAGTCCAACTTCGACGCCTATTGGCGGGCGATGTGCGATTTCCTGCCCGACTATATGGTGGGGTTTCCGTCCAGCGTCTATGACTTGTGCGTCATGGCGTTGGAACGCGGGTTGACGTATCCGGGTAAAGTCACCGCCTTCTTTCCAACAGCGGAAACGGTGATACCCGAGTATCGCGATGTTATCCCACGCGTGATGGGCTGCCAGGTCGTGGACCAGTACGCAGCCTCGGAAGGCGCGCCCTTCATTCTGCAATGCCCACACGGCCATCTGCACATCCACCCGTTGACGGGCATCTTCGAAGTGGTGGACGAGAATATGCAGCCGGCAAGGGAAGGCGAGATCCTGGTAACCTCCTTCACCACGACCGGCACGCCACTCATCCGCTATCGCATCGGCGACCGCATCAAGCTTGCGAATGAATCGTTTCACTGCCCATGCGGCTCGCCCTTTCCCGTCGTCGAATATATCGATGGCCGAACCTCGGATTTCGTGTGGTCGCCCGAGAACGGCCGCGTCAACCTGGGCAACTTGAGCAATAGCACCAAGGATATCGAAGGCATCATCTGCTTCCAGGTTGTGCAGGATGAGCCCGACGTGATCACGCTTTCTGTGGTTGCCGGCAAGGCCTTCGACGCCACGCAGCAGCGGAACTTCGTGAACGCCTTGAGGCTGCGTGTGGGTAGCCGGATGGCAATCAACTTGAATCTGGTGGACGCCATCCCTCGCGAGGCTAGCGGCAAGTTCCGGATCGTCAAGAATCGCCTCAAACCTGAGCAAATGCAGGCTCAGGCTCTGAAGGCCGCCTGAGATCGGCTATGAATCTGATCGGATCACCTTTCCAACTTGCCAGCGCGGTGTTCGTGGTGCTGGCGGGCCTGTTCGCCGCCTTGTATGCGGGCCGCAAGCTGGGCACAGGAACGCGGCGCACGGTGGTACTGTACGGCTGGCACACGCTATTCTGTGTCGCCTATGCGTCATATGCGATCGCCAATGGCGCAGACGCACTGGTGTACTACGCCAAGGCACAGGCCGGTGAGCTGATGTTGTCGGTCGGCACGGGTGCGGTGGTCAGCCTGGCCACGCTGTTCGTCACCAGCCTGAATCTGTCGTTCCTGGGCGCATGCCTGCTGTTCAACATCTTTGGCAGCGTCGGCCTGCTGGCAATGGACGCCGCGCTGCAGGCCGCCACCGCCGACAAATCGCGCCTGATGCGCCGCTTTGCGACGCTGATCGTGATTCTGCCTTCCGTCAGCTTCTGGTCGTCCGCGCTGGGCAAAGATTCGCTGGCCTTTCTCGCTGCCGGCCTATCCCTGTGGGCGGTGAGCGGCGCACGACCAAAGAATACGTTGCTGGCGTTCGGGGTGATGATCATGCTGCTCGTTCGCCCGCATATTGCCGGCATTATGGTCATCGCCCTGGCTGGATCTCTGGTGGTCCAGCGGCGCCTGCCCTTCGCCCAGCGCGTTTTTCTTGGTCTGGCTGCGCTCTCGGCAACCGCAGTAATGGTGCCTTTCGCCATGAATTACGCGGGTGTGGGGGAAGACGCGGGAGCCAGCGAGCTGCTCAGCTATGTCGAGCAGCGCCAGTCTCTCAACACACAGGGCGGCAGCAGCATCGACATTGCGTCGATGAGCCCGCCCATGCAGCTTTATAGCTATCTGTTCCGGCCGCTGCCGTTCGAAGCCGGCAGCATCTTCACCCTGGCTGCATCGCTCGACAACCTCGTCCTGCTGTTTCTTTTCGTGGCTGGCCTGCTCAAGCTGCTCAAGAATCGGCGGATATTGCCCGGCAACCGGGCATTCATGTGGATGTATGTCCTGCTGTCGTGGTTGATCCTAGCGATCACCACCGCGAACCTGGGTATCTCGGTGCGGCAGAAATGGATGTTCACGCCCATGTTGATTTTCCTGCTGTTGTCGGCACTTGGCAAACGTCGCCAACCGCGTCCGGCTCGGCACGCCCAGCCTTCTCCCCCTACCCCACACACGCAGCCGCGCCGCCTGCCTGAGACAGGAACCACAGCATTATGAAACAAACTTCGACCTTCCTACTGCTCGCCAGCTTCGCCGATTCCATCGTCCGTTTTCGCGGACCGCTGATCGATGCGCTGATCGACCGCGGAATGGATGTACACGTCGCCGCGCCTGACCTGAACCCAGCGCATCCGGTACGGCAGGCGTTGGAAGCCAAAGGCGTCACTGTGCACGACATCACTCTGCAACGCACCGGCATGAACCCCGGTGCGGACCTGCGCAGCCTGTGGCAGATACTCAGGCTGATGCGCCGCATCAGGCCAGGCTATGTGCTGTCGTACACCATAAAACCCGTCATCTACGGCACGCTTGCAGCCTGGCTCGCGCGCGTACCTCGCCGTTGCGCATTGATCACAGGTCTGGGCTATGCCTTCCAGCACGACGATGAGGGCGATGACCGACGCGCGCGCTTGCTGCGCCTGGTACGAGGGTTGTATGCCGCCGCGCTGGCGCGCGCCCATCTCGTGTTCTTCCAGAACCCCGATGACCAGGATCTGTTCTGCCGCCTGGGCATCCTGCCCGATACGGTGCCGTCGCAGATCGTGAACGGATCCGGCGTTGATGTGCGCGAATACACGCCCGCACCGCTGCCCGACGCCCCGTGCTTCCTGATGATAGGCCGGCTGCTGGGCGATAAGGGTGTGCGTGAATATGCGGAAGCCGCACGGATGATCCGGACAACGCAACCCGACGCTCGCTTCGCCCTGGTGGGTTGGATAGACGAAAACCCCGATGCCATCGGCCAGCACGAATTGGATAACTGGATCCAGACCGGTGTGATCGACTATCTGGGCCGGCTCGACGACGTGCGTCCAGCCATCGCCGACAGCACCGTATATGTACTGCCCTCTTACCGCGAAGGCACGCCACGCACGGTGCTGGAAGCCATGGCCATGAGCCGCGCGATCATTACCACCGATGCGCCGGGGTGCCGTGAAACCGTCACAGAAGGCGACAACGGCTACCTGGTCTCGGTGAAATCCGCAGCCGAGTTGGCGCAAGCCATGCAGCGCTTTCTGGACGACCCTACCCTGGCGGCACGCATGGGTGCACGCTCGCTCTCCATCGCCCGCGAAAAATACGACGTGCGAAAGGTGAACACCGCCATGCTGACCGCTATGCAGGTACCCGCCGCCCCGGCACCCCGGCGCCCCCACGCACGCGCCCGCAACCTCAACGCCACGCACGACCATGCTTAAACGCAGCTTCGACATTCTGATATCCACCGTATTGCTTGCGGTGCTGTCACCTGTGATAGCACTGATTGCCTGGCGCGTGCGCACCAAACTTGGCAGCCCAGTGCTGTTTCGGCAAGAGCGACCCGGCCTCAATGGCAAGCCATTTCGCATGGTCAAGTTCCGCACCATGCGCGACGCCCATGACGCAAGCGGCACGCCCCTGCCCGATGCCGAGCGGCTGACGCCTTTTGGCCGCATGCTCCGCGCCACCAGCCTCGACGAGCTGCCTGAGCTTTGGAATGTGCTGAAAGGCGACATGAGCCTGGTGGGCCCCCGGCCGCTGCTGATGGAGTACCTGCCGCTCTATACCCCAGTGCAATACCGCAGGCACGCCGTACGCCCGGGCGTTACCGGGTGGGCACAGGTCAATGGCCGCAACGCCATCAGTTGGGAAGAAAAATTCGAACTGGACACCTGGTATGTGAGCAATCGGTCGTTCGCGCTGGATTTGAAGATACTGTGGATGACAGCCGCCAAGGTGCTGGCACGCGACGGCGTCAGTGCCGCAGGCGAAGCGACCATGCCCCGGTTCACCGGCTCACGCCGCGGCGCCATGGAGGCCGAGAACCGATGACAGCGCCCTTCGACCGCCTCAATACGCACGCGCTCTATGCCATCTATGGCGCCAGCGGCTGCGGACGCGGCATCATGCCGCTTGCACGCCATCTGCTTGCATCGCAGGGCGTAGACCCCGCACACCTGGTGTTCATCGACGACGCCCCTGCGGCGGAAATCGTCAATGGCCAGCGCTGCATGACTTATGCGCAATTTCTCGCCACCCCGGCCAATGCGCGCCATGCAGCGCTCGCCATTGCTTCGGGGCAGGTGCGCGAAACCCTGGCGCAGCGCTGCGCGCGGGACGGCATCCAACCCTGGTCGGTGCGTGCGGATAATGCAGTCGTCATGGACGATGTACAGATCGACGAAGGCGCATTACTCAGCCCTTTCGTCACGCTCACCAGCAACATCCGTATCGGCCGCCATTTCCACGCCAATTTGTATAGCTACGTCGAGCACGATTGCGTAATCGGCGACTACGTCACCTTCGCGCCAGGCGTCATGTGCAACGGCAATATTCATATCCACGACCATGCCTATATCGGTGCGGGCGCGGTCATCCGGCAGGGTCGCCCCGGCGCACCGCTGGTGATTGGCCGCGGCGCCGTCATTGGCATGGGCGCGGTCGTCACCCGGGATGTCGCGCCCGGCACTACTGTCGCCGGCAACCCCGCTCGATTACTTGCAAGGAACCCCTCATGCTGAATACCGCGTTCTCCGAATGGCCCAGCTTCACTACGGACGAAGCCGATGCGGTGCGAGATGTCATCCTGTCGAACCGTGTCAACTACTGGACGGGCGGACGATGCCGCCAATTCGAACGCGAGTTCGCCACATGGACGGGAACCGCCCACGCGGTTGCGCTGGCCAACGGCACACTCGCCCTAGATGTCGCGCTCAAGGCGCTGGAAATCGGACCCGGCGACGAGGTTGTTGTCACGCCCCGCACTTTCCTGGCCTCAGCTTCGGCCATCGTCAACGCAGGGGCTGCACCCGTGTTCGCCGATATCGACCGCGACTCGCAGAACATCACGGCCGATACCATACGCACCGTGCTCACGCCTCGTACACGCGCCATTATTTGCGTTCACCTTGCGGGCTGGCCATGCGACATGGATCCCATCATGGAACTGGCGCGCGAACATGGCCTGAAGGTGATTGAAGATTGCGCGCAAGCCCACGGCGCGCATTACAAGGGGCAGCCCGTCGGCAGTATCGGCGATATCGGCGCGTGGTCGTTCTGCCAGGACAAGATCATGACAACCGGGGGCGAAGGCGGCATGGCCACCACGCAGGACAGCAGTCTGTGGAAACGCATGTGGTCGTACAAGGATCACGGCAAGAGCTGGGACGCCGTCTACGAACGCGACCATCCGCCCGGCTACCGCTGGCTGCATGAAGGCTTCGGCACCAACTGGCGGATGATGGAAACCCAGGCCGCCATCGGGCTGATCCAACTCGAACGCATGCCGCAATGGCAGGCCGCGCGGCTCGCTAATGCCCAGCGAATATGGGACTGCGCCCGCACCCTGCCTGGCCTTCGTGTACCCGATATACCGGCAGACATCGAACATGCAGCCTACAAATGCTATGTGTTCGCAGAGCCCGATGCGCTGCGAGAGGGTTGGAGCCGCGACCGCATCATCCAGGAGATCAATGCCCTGGGCGTACCGTGCTACGCCGGCTCCTGCTCGGAAATCTATCTGGAGAAGGCGTTCGACAATACCAGTTGGCGGCCGCGTGAACGCCTGCCGGTGGCCCGCGAGCTGGGGGAGACCTCGCTGATGTTCCTGGTCCATCCCACGCTCAGTGAGGATGAGATCGCCCGCACATGCGCAGCACTTGAACAAGTGATGCATGCGGCAGTGAATAGGGGATGAATACCGTGATTACGCAATCTCACAAGGGTGTTCCGGACATGCGCCGGCGCCTGGTCTCAATGCCTCGCGGCCAGAAATGCCTGCTGCAGGTGTGCGCCGATGTGGCGCTGATCTGGCTGGCGCTATGGCTTGCTTTCTACATCAGGCTGGACGATGCCGGACGCATCGAACCATTCGGCGGGCACGCTTGGCTGTTCATACTCGCCCCCGTGCTGGCTCTGCCGTTGTTTCATCGCTTCGGCCTTTACCGCGCCGTCACGCGCTATCTCGGCAACCAGGCCTTCAGCGTGATTTTCCGGGCCGTATCAACCAGCGCCGCCCTGCTTGCGCTGAGTATCTATATCTACGGCAACCCGCCCGCTGTCATACCGCGTTCGGTGGTCATCATCTACTGGATGCTCAGCCTGCTTTTCGTGGGCGGACTGCGCGCGCTGATGCGGCAGTATTTCAATGCGGATCCGCAAACCCTGCTGGCGATCACACCGCGCAACAAACGGCGCGGGGACAACCGGCCACGGGTGATCATCTATGGCGCGGGTGCATCGGGCAACCAACTGGTGCAGGCACTGCTTTCGGGGCACGAGATGGTGCCGGTCGCCTTTGTGGACGACAACCCGGATCTGGAAAAACGGGTAATGTCGGGCCTGCCCGTGTACCACCCCCGCAATCTCGGCCGCATGTTGGCCGAGACCGATGCCGACGAGATACTGCTTGCGATCCCCTCGGCGCCACGCACCCGCCGACACGACATCATCGAGGCTTTGACGCGCTATCCAGTATCTGTACGCACGCTGCCCGGCATCATGGATCTGGCCAGCGGCCGCGTCAAGGTCGAGGAATTGCGCGACGTCGACATCGACGACCTGCTCGGCCGCGACCCCGTGCAGCCCAACATCGCCCTGTTCGAGCGCTGCATCAAGGACCAGACAGTGATGGTAACGGGCGCGGGCGGCTCCATCGGCGCCGAACTGTGCCGACAGATCATGCGCAACACCCCCAGCACCCTGATTCTGTTCGAGCATTCAGAGTATGGCCTATACCAGATCCAGCAAGAACTGGAAAATTACCTGCGGCACTCCGGCAAGGCGATACAGTTGGTGCCTGTGCTGGGGTCGGTGCGCAACCAGCACCGCCTGCTCGAGGTCATGCAGAGCTGGAATGTCGATACGGTTTACCATGCGGCTGCCTACAAGCACGTGCCCATGGTGGAACGCAACATTGCGGAAGGCATTGTCAACAACACCTTCGGAACGCTGTACGCGGCGCAGGCCGCCGTGCAAGCCGGCGTCAGCAACTTTGTGCTGATTTCCACCGACAAAGCGGTGCGCCCCACCAACATCATGGGCAGCACCAAGCGGCTGGCCGAACTGGTGCTGCAGGCGCTTGCCGCCGAGCGGCGCGTCACGCTGCACGACAGCGCCAGGCAGGCGCCGGTGAGCAACAACACGCGCTTTACCATGGTGCGCTTCGGCAATGTGCTTGGATCGTCGGGTTCGGTGATCCCGCTGTTTCGCCAGCAAATCCGCAGGGGTGGCCCGGTCACCGTGACGCACCCCGACATCACGCGCTATTTCATGACCATACCCGAAGCTGCCCAGTTGGTGATCCAGGCAGGCTCAATGGGCGCAGGCGGCGATGTGTTTGTACTGGACATGGGCCAGCCCGTGAAAATTGCCCAACTTGCCGAAAAACTGATCCAGCTATCCGGCCTCACTGTGCGCACGCCCCAGCGGCCCGACGGCGACATCATGATCGAATATACCGGCCTGCGTCCGGGTGAGAAGCTGTATGAAGAATTGCTGATCGGCGATAACGTCACCGAAACCGAGCACCCCATGATCATGCGGGCGAACGAAAAACGCCTGGAGTGGGAAGCACTCATACAGGCGCTGGCGCAGCTGGACCGTGCGATCAAGCACCACGACTACCCCACGGTGCGGACATTGTTTTTCAACCTGGTGGATGGCTATCAACCAGAATCAGGCATTGTCGATCTGATCCATCAGCAGCGCCGGCTGGCAGAGCTGCAAGGGCCAGTTCAGGCACGCGCCAGTTGAGTGCGCCTACACCTGCGCCAGCAGGTCATCGCCGGAGTTGTCCGAATCGATGACCTTGCCGCTGGCATCCCAGCGCTGCGCCCGCTTTATTGTTTGATTCCCATCATTTTCGACGATATAACCTTGCAACAGCACTACGCTGCCACCGTCGTCCACGTCAGCGACATCAATAAATGCGAGGCGCCCTCCTTTTGTGGCGTAAATATAGGTGACGCGACGGCTTGGCATCCCGACCCCCTCCCTGGCAACACTTGCTTTGGTTAGAAG
The DNA here is from genome assembly GCF_021653995.1 of Paracandidimonas lactea. Classification (NCBI taxonomy): domain Bacteria; kingdom Pseudomonadati; phylum Pseudomonadota; class Betaproteobacteria; order Burkholderiales; family Alcaligenaceae; genus Paracandidimonas; species Paracandidimonas lactea. Next base: position 52,026 of record NZ_JAJJOZ010000001.1, on the reverse strand, counting down.
TTCACTCGCGTAGACTAATAGAAAACGTTTTCAGTGTATCCCTTTAGTCTCTAAACTTAACAAAACTTAAGTTTTATATAGGGTATATCGCTAAACGTTAATGCGCTTCGGCTTACTTGCCTCGGCCAAATGCCCTAATATGGGCTCATCAACCCAGTTGTTACAGTGTTCACACGGTTGACACAAAACTGACATAGACTATCTTTATGCGTGCTCGGGCGCATTCCACTTCCACAACTGCCGGCAATCAACGGGCAGTGCCCTGAACGCGGGGGTGGGCAAAACGCCGTGTCCATTGGCAAGAAGAGCAAGGTCTATATGCTTGAACAAGAAATCAAGCTGCACATTCCGGTGGCTGCGCGCAAGTCTGTGCATGCACAGTTGGCGGCGCTTCCGGGGCCACGCAGAACGCATCTGCGCGCGCTGTACTTCGATACCCCGCAGCGGATGCTGGCGCGGAAGCACGCCGCACTCAGAATCCGCCTCGAAGGGCGCAAGTGGGTGCAAACATTCAAGATGGCGGGCGCCGACCCGCTTTCGCGCATCGAACTCAATCATACTGCCGCGGGGCCAACCCTCGATCTCAGTGTATACGAGGGCTCGCCGGCCGGAGAGATACTGGCGGAGCTCGATGGCGAGCTCGCCGTACGGTACGAAACCGATGTGCTGCGCCTGACGCGTATGATCCGCACCCGCCATGGCCAAGTGGAGCTTGCCCACGATACAGGCCGCATCCAGTCAGGCCAGTTGGCGGTGCCTGTCGACGAGCTCGAATTCGAACGTATGTCCGGCAGCACGCGGGCGGTGTTCGACCTGGCGCGCCGCTGGCTGGCGCGCCATGGCTTGGTGCTGGATGCACGCAGCAAGGCCGAACGCGGTGACCGCTTGGCCGAAGCCAATGCCTGCCTCAACGACGAACAGGATGCAGACCCAGCGCCGGCATTCCAACTGGCCGCCGCCTGCTATTGGGCGCCGCGGCAGGCGGATGCGTTCACCTGGACGCGCCGCGACGAGCCTGCCCGGGCGCTAGCGCGTATCGCCAGCAACTGCTACGACCAGATTGTGCGTAATGCCGCCATGCTGGCCGAGGTGGATACCGGCATCGATCAGCCGCCGCAATCGGGCCCGGAGCACCTGCACCAGCTGCGTGTAGGCATTCGACGGCTGCGTTCGGCATGGCGGTTATTCGAAGGCTGGCCTGTACCTCCCTCCACCGCCCTGCAAGATGCAGCCGAGGTGCATTTCCGCAGTTTCAGCGCTGCACGCGACCATGACGTCCTGCGCGACAGCATTGCGCCGCGACTGGAGGCGGCCGGTATGCCGAGCGTCACGCTGCGCCCGGCGGACGACTCATTCAATGCTCGCGATGCGGCCAGGTCCAGGGATTTTCAGGTGTGGCAGCTTGATCTGCTGGAATGGGCCGTGGCACTTGCCAACCCCGCAGCCCCTTGCCAGGCCACCACAGGCGATGAGCCTGGGTCACCCGACGTGGCGTCCGTCGATATCGTAGGCCGGGCCAGAAAAACGCTGCGCGCACTGCACAAACATATCGTTCACGACGGCATCCGCATCGAAGCAATGAATGACGACGCCCGGCACACATTGCGCAAGCGGGTAAAACGCTTGCGTTACGGGCTCGCCTTTACGGCTGGCCTGTTCCGGCGCGGCCCTATGAAGCGCTATCTGAAGCAGTTGGCGGTTATTCAGGATGAGCTGGGCGAGATCAATGACTTGGTTGTGGCACGCGAAGGCTACCAAGCGCTCACCGAGAGCACGCCCTCCGCCTGGTTTGCCGTAGGCTGGATCTGTGCCCGCCTGGAAACCCCGGCGGCGCGGGCGCACCGGGCCTTCAAGCAGCTCGCCAGCCTGCCGCCGTTCTGGAAGTAAACTGCTCGCAGGGCGCGGAGGCTGTACCCTACGGGATGGACGCGGGTATTATCCCGGCGCCGTTATCATTCAGCCGTGGTCTGCACGCCGGATGGCGAAACCAAGCTTTCGCCATCATCGGGCGTCGTCTCGGCGTCTAGCGGATAAATTGGCCGAGCCAGATGCTGGAAGGGGAACAGGCTGTAATCCGAACTGCAGACGCCAGGCCCGCTTACCAGCACCACGTGCCTCGCAAACGGCCCAAAACCGGCCCTGAAGTGCTGGCGAGACTTAAGCAACACATACTTGCAAGCAGCGGGATCCACCCCGGCGTGCGTAAAAACGCCCGTATCGTAGGGTTCCTGTGCGCGCTCTGAAATGAACACTAGCACTGAGCCGACTTTCAGCACTGCGGTGCGGCCCAGGCATAGCTTCATGCCGGTAAACATGGGGCCAGTCACCACATAGTTGCCGTCCGTCAAGGTGTGCACCGTACCGCTCAGCGTCAGCGGCCGGCCTTTCAGACCCAGCGCCGGCATATCCGTCCTGCCGCCCACCTGTACTGTGACCTGCGCACCGATGCCAGCGCGAAAAAGCGCATCGACCGTTTCCGGATCACGGAAGGGCCCGGCCACCACATCCTCCAAGCCCTGGCGCAGGACTTCTTCCAGCACATCCATGACGTCAGTAATGCCACCGGCGCCGCAGTTGTCACCGTGATCGATCAGGAGTACCGGGCCTTCTTCCAATGCCTTGGCGCGCGCAATGGACGCCTGAACCGGTTCGACCGGGAAAATGAACTGTTCCCGACGCTCCCAGGCCATTTCCGCAAGCTCATCCAGCAACGCGCGAGCCTCGGCGGTTTTACCTTCGTCGGCCACAATCACAATCGACAAGCCTGCGTGCGGAATGTCCGACAAGGGGAAACCACCGAATACAGATGCGTTCAGCACCAGACCGTCGGCTTCGGCCTGCATGGCACGCGCCATGATGTCCTGCATCGGCTGCTGCAGCGGCGTCTGGCGCAGCATATGCGTCAGCATGGGCAGGCGGCGCCACAGCAGCACCGGCGCCGCCTCTGCATGCAGCATTTTTACAATGCTGCGCCCGACACGCGCGCCAGTTTCGTAGACATCGATATGGGGGTAAGTGCAGTACCCGGCGATCACAGAAGCATGCTTGATCAGCGCGGGGCTGAAATTGGCATGAAAATCCAACGCCACGCCGACTGGTACGCTGGGCGGAATCGCTTCGCGCACGCGTCGCAGCAACTCGCCCTCGGCGTCCGGATACCCTTCAGCTACCATGGCACCGTGCAGATCCAGCAGCACAGCGTCGCAACCCTGTACAGTGTTCACCACGGCGTCGCACAAGGTTTCGAAAGCGTCGCGCGTCACAATGCCGCTCGGCACGGCATTGGCGCACACCGCAAACTCGGCCTGCGCACCCAACTCGTGCGCCAAATCCAAGTAGGCGGCGGCTGCACTGTTGGTGTTTTCACACGCCAGGCGCGCCGCTTCGCCATACACCGGGCCGTCCAGGCCGCCAGTGCCTCGGCAGAAGTCCTTCAGCTCGGTAGGTAGCGGAGAAAATGTGTTTGTCTCGTGGCGAATCAGGGCGATCGCGAATTTCATCAATGAACTCCCGGGGAAAACAAATACCTGCCTGTGAGGTTATTTATTGCTTCTCAAGCCCAGATTCCGCCACCAGCTTGCCGTAGCGCTGGGTTTCCCCGCGCACAAACGCTTGCGCCTTTGCCGGTTCGATCATTACGGCCGGATATTTCAAGTCGGCCAGCGCTTTTACAAAGTCTGGATCCTTGACGCCCTTGTTGAGAATCGCGTAGATCTTGTCAATGACCGGCTGGGGTGCGCCGCTACGCACCACAACAGAAAGGTTGGCGCGCACTGTCAAGGCTTTGGGATCATCGTAATTCTGCGTGGCGGCATCGGGGAACTCGTCCAGCGGATCCGTTTGGAGCACGGCAATGGGCTTAACCTTGCCGCCGCGGGCCAGCGCCACCGACGAACCCACCACGTCCACGTGCGCATCGGTCTGGCCGCCGATCAGGTCGGTGACTGCCGGGGGCGAACCGCGATAAGGCACGATCATGAAATCCAGCTTGTTGGCGCGGCGCCATGCATCCAGCGCCAGATAAGCCGATCCGCCCACGGTATTCACGCTGATCGAGGCCATGCCCGGATTGGCGCGGATATAGTCTACAAAGCTGGCGAAATCCTTGTGTTTGCCGTTAGGATTCACAATCAGCCAGTGGGGATAGGTATTGAGCACCGTGACCGGGGTGAAATCCTTGTCGGCGTCGTAGCCGGGGTTTTTGAGCAGCCAGTGGTTCAGGTTGAGCGTGTTGTCGCTGGCCATGAACAGCGTGTGCCCGTCGGCCGGATCTTTAAGAACGGAAAGCGCGCCGGGCACCGTTGCGCCACCCGAGATATTCTCGACCACCACCTTGGCGCCGGGTTCAGCCTCACTCAGCTTCTTGGCGACCAAACGCCCGAGCAAATCAGCCGAACCGCCGGGCGGGTACGGCACAACCACGCGAATCATGCGTGACGGCCAGGCATCGGCAGCGTACGCGGCCGGCACGCCAGCCGCGGCGGCCAACATGCCAGTGATTATCAAACCAACTACTTTACGACGAAGGGGTTGCATGAACGGTGTCTCCTGGTTCTGCCGGCCCGGCCTCTTCCGGGCGGATGAAAAGCAGTATAGGAATCGTCCAGCATAGTGTCCAATATATAATTTATAGCATCTCTATACTTTAAAAATATAGTATGAATCGCCGACGCCTTCAGTGCTTCATCGCAGTATTTGAAAAAGGCAGCGTCTCGGCCGCCGCCGAAGCATTGCATATGACACAACCACCGCTCAGCGTACTGATCCGCAAGCTGGAGCAAGAGTTGGGCGTGACCTTGTTCGATCGCGAGGCGAACCGCCTCGTGCCCACGCAAACAGGTGAGCTGTTCTATCTGCGCGCCAAAGAATTACTCACCACCATGAGCGCAATACAACGCGAACTGGGCGAAGTTCATGCCGGCGCGCGCGGCACAGTCAGGGTGGGCTGCTCCACGGCCGCCAGCCTGTTTCTGATCCCCGACGTGATGACGCAATTGGCCCGCGACGCGTTGGACATCAACGTACGGGTACAGGAAGGCGAAACCGCCACGTTGATGCAGCGCTTGCGCGACGGAGCGCTTGATTTTGCCATCTGCCGCAGCTTCTATGCAGCCAGCGACCTGGACACGCGCATACTGACAGACGAGCCCCTGTGCGTGGCGTTGCCGCATGGCCACCCACTGGCTGGGTGCTCAGGCATCCGCATCGGAGACCTGCGCGAAGAGAAATTCTTGATGCACACGACCCCGCCTGGCCGTGGCATTGCCGACAGCCTGATCGCCGCCTGCCAAGTGGCGGGTTACACGCCCGATGTCATTTACTGGGGGGTCGAGACCCTGCCCATGCTGCTGATGGTGCAACGCGGCATGGGTGTGGCATTCGCGCCCGCCAGCTTCCGCCAACTGGGGTTAGCGGGCATGCCCATTCTAGTGCCACTGGTAGACCCGGGTATCAACACCCAGCTCACCCTTATCACGCTAAAAAACAACCGCCTGCCGATCAGCGCGCAGCGGTTTATTTCGCTGCTGGGCGCCCCTTAGCCGTGCCGAACATGGGCAGTGGACGTGGAGCAGTTGCGCTGCGGAGAGTCGAAATAATCGGACGGTAATGTGGCTTCACCGCTTCACCGCTTTGCCGCTTCATTGCATCATGGATGCACTGCGCTGCCACGGATATTCCATGGTCAATGCCACAATGCCCGCCGTATGCGGCCCATAGCGGGCCTGGATATCGGGCAATAGGCCCGCCATCACACTCGCCGGCGCCTTATCACTAGGAGGCGGCAACAGGTAGTCCACCTTTCCACTGTCCGTGCGCGCGGGCTGTATCGTCAGGCCATGACGGCTGCGCACAGCGCCGTCATCCACGCCCACCGCCACCGTCTTGCCCAACGCGGTACGGCCATAGGCATCAAGCGTAAGGCCTAGCGCGACCTCATCCACCCCTGCCTGCAGCGGCACCCCCACCGTTTCGTGCTGCCAGAACGCCAAGGTGTTGCGAATGAAGGTTTTCTTGTGCTCCGCAGTGAGCACGAATGCCGATGAGCGGTGCCGCGCATCCCAATGTGCTACGCCCAACTCATGGGCGACGCGCGTAGCAGTTTCACGGCCGCCAATCGCCTCCACCAACGCCATCATCACCGGCACATTCGCTGTTACGCCCGTTGATGTGGTGATGCGGCCGTCTGTGACATAGCGCCTGTCAGACACCCACCGCATCGTGGGATGCTCTTCACGCAATGCGCGCTTGCTGTACCAGTGCGCGGTGGCGCGCCGACCATCAAGCAGGCCAGCAGCCGCCAGCGTGCGCGAGCCATTGCAGATCGACACCACGTGCGCCCCCTTGCGGTATTGCTCGCTGACCCAACGCGTCAAGCCGGCGCCGTCTGGCGGCTCCATCGCCGGGACAACGACGTAATCGGCGCCGTTGGGGTAGCGCTGATCGAAGGCGGCCAGCGTCGTCTGCGGCACAATACTGATCTTGGGCGGATACAACTGTACCGGGCTGCTATCCTGCGCAACAACGGTGACGTCGGCCACATCGGCATGGCGCAGCACACCGTAGGCCACCAGAAAATCCGCCACCTCTGTGCCCTGGTTGTTGGCCACAAGTGCAATGACAGGCCGCCCGCGCCGCACGGGGCGCATGGCTTCGATCAGAGCGGCCTGCTCCACCGCACCCACGGCCACCGCCGCTGGTGCGCCCGCGGCCACTGGGCCGGGCGCCAGGATGAAAGGCGCCGCCAGCAGTGGCACCACAATTACGCCCCCCAGGGCGACATAAACCCATTTTCTGCGCATAAGGCCTCCCGCAGGCCAGGCACATGCCCCGCCACCTGGAACGCAATGCATACAAACAAAAAAGACAGAATGCATCCGATTCTGTTGGCATGCAAGCGATGCGCGGAATGCGAATGCGATGAGGGATGCGCACCAAGGGGGAATACGCACACCCTGCGATGAGTTGCCGTACACTGGCTTTGCACGGCTCGCGCGCCCCTCAACCACCCGGACCTGATCATGACAAACGCCCCTGCTCTCGCGGAATGGATCATCGAGCAAACCTCCGATGCCCTGATTTTTGCGGATACAAAAGGGGTAATTCGCCGTTGGAACGGCGCAGCGCGTGCGCTGTTCGGTTTCAGCGCCGCCGAAGCCCTAGGGCAAAGCCTGGACATCATCATCCCCGAGCATCTGCGCGCCGCGCACTGGGCCGGCTTCGATGCAGCCATGGCGCGCGGCACACTGAAGCTGCAGGGCAAGCCTACCCTAACGCGAGGCCTGCGCAAAGACGGCAGTAAGCTTTATGTGGAAATGACGTTCGCACTGGTAAGCGACGCCAGCGGCGCCGCGGTGGGGTCTGTCGCCATGGCACGCGACGTTACAGAACGCGTCGAACGAGAACGCGCGGCCCGCGCGGCCACCGCGCTACAGTCTACGCCCGGCGCAGCGGCCAGCACCGCCCCCCGCAGCACATCCTGAAACCCGCCATCCGCACCGACCATGGACAACACCACAAGCATCGAAAAACGCCTGACCGAGCTGGAGGTCAAGGCCGCCTACGCAGACGACCTGCTCGACCAACTGAACCAGACTATTTTCAGGCAGCAACAGCAGATTGAATGGCTGGCGCGCGAGCTGCATGTGTTGCGCGAGCAAGTACCAGACGGCCCAGCCCTGCCCCGCAACCCGCGCGACGAGCTTCCACCCCATTATTGAGCGGCTAAGCGTCAAGGCCCATGCGACGACCCGCGGACGGCTCAGAACGGCCCTTTGAAAATGCAGTAGGCGCCCGCAGAAATCAGCACAAACCCCAGCAGATGGTTCACGGTTAGCGGCTCTTTCAGGTACCACACCGAGAACCCGGCGAACACAATCAGTGTGATGACTTCCTGTATCGTCTTGAGTTCGGCGGCCGAATACACAGTGTGGCCAATGCGATTGGCCGGCACGGCCAGGCAGTACTCGAGCAGCGCCACTGACCAACTGATCAACACGATCTTGACAAGGGAACTGTGGGGAAACCTGAGGTGCCCATACCACGCAATCGTCATGAACACGTTGGACATGAACAATAAAGCGATGGGCAGCAATTTATGCATGACACGTCCCGGCAGCGCAAAACATAAAAGTTTACTGCGCCGGAACAGTAACCGTGGCGCCCGCATTGCGCGGGCGCCACGCCCCGATGAAAACTGCGACTGCGCGAGTGCTTAGCCGCCACAGCCGCCGCAGCAGGCGCCATCTTCGCCGTGCACCGGCTTGGCGATCTGATAGCCTGCATCTTCTACAACGCGCTTCAGGCCGACGAGGGAAACCCTGCCCTCGTCATACGTTACCGTTGCCCTGCTGGCTTCAAACGAAACCCTGACGTCACTCACGCCATCCACCGCATTGATGGCCTGCGCAATCGTCTCGGCGCACTGGGTGTTCTTCAGGCCAGACAGTTTCAGCATTCCGGTTTCCATCTATATTTCCTTTTGATCGACAAACATGAAAGGTGCGGCGCCCAGCCGCCATGAATTGAAGATACATATTAAAGATATCTTTATGCAAGCACAACACCCCAATACGGGAACGATGAGATAAATCAAATCCGCCCATGACGGCAACGCCATTGGGGTTATTGAAGCGGTGAGACGGGCGTATGTCACAATGACCCGCCGACATAGAACTTCAACACTCAAGGAGACCCAAGATGGCAGATACCTGGCTTACGTCCCTTCACACCCCCACACCTCAGGAAGGCTACGAGCTGGCCATCAAACTCTCGCGCATGGCGGTGAAATACACGCAGCCCTCGGCCGAGGTACGCGATCGTCTGAGGCCCGAATACGGCGAGGATGCCGATGCCCTCATTGCCGCGTCGCAGGTCGTGGCCATCAATTTTCAGACCATTGCCGCCGCCAACGGATACTGGAAATGACCGCGCATACCTGTATGTAAGGTTTGGCCGGCGCCACAACGCATCTGCGGTGGTTGAATCTGCCGGCTATACCCTTCTAAGCAAACCCAGCAGGGCCAGCACGCTGAAACCGGCGCCCGCGTAAAAGGTGAATGACGCGCCCAGCTTGTCCCACAGCAGGCCCGCGACAGCGCTGGCAACCAGCATGGCAAGCCCGCTTACCAGATTGAACAGGCCGAAGGCCGTGCCGCGCAGATCGGCGGGCGCCGTGTTGGCAACCATGGTTGCCAACAAGCCTTGCGTCATGCCCATATGCACGCCCCACAGGGCCACGCCGCCCAGCACCGTCAGCCAATGCCTGTCCAGCGCAAGCACGAGATCAGACGCAATCAGCACCACCAGGCCCAGCGCCAGCAGTGTCCGGTGGCTCATGCGGTCCGACAGCCTGCCGAACGGATAGGCCGTCACCGCATACACAACATTCATGGCCACCATCACCAGCGGCACCAGCGCCACCGGCACGCCGCTTTGCTGCGCGCGCAGTACCAGGAAGGCTTCGCTGAATCGCGCCAGGGTAAAGGCGGCGCCGACGCCCACTACCCACCAATAGGCGCCGCTCAGGCGCCGCAGGTTCTCGCGGCGGATCGGATTGCCGCGCTTTGCGCCGCCATGACGCTCGGGTTCACGCACTCCGAAGACCAGCAGCGCCACCGCCAGCACGCCCGGTATGACTGCCACCCAGAACACAGCGCGGAAATCGTTGGCCCAAAGCAGCATCAAACCAACCGCCAGCAGCGGACCCAGGAAAGCCCCTACTGTATCGAGTGACTGGCGCAGGCCGAACGCCGCGCCGCGGATTTCCGGCGGCGCGAGGTCGGCCACCATCGCATCGCGCGGCGCGCCCCGCACACCTTTGCCTACCCGATCCAGCAGCCGCGCAGTCAACACAACGCCTGCTGTGGGCGCCAGCGCGAACAACGGCTTAGTGACAGCGCCCAGCGCATAGCCGAACACCGCCAGACCCTTGCGCTTGCCGATGTAATCACTGAGCACGCCCGAAAACACCTTGACGATCAGGGCCGTCGCCTCGGCCAGGCCTTCGATCATGCCGACCACAAAGGCGCTTGCCCCAAGCGTACCCACCAGGAACAGCGGCAGCAGGCTGTGGATCATCTCCGAGGAAATGTCCATCAGCATACTGACGAAGCCCAAGATCCAGACACCCGGTGGAACCTTGACGGGTGTTATACCTTTGTTCGATGCCGGCGCTGTATTCATGATGGACGGGACTCAGAGGTATACGGCTATTCAACTGTCCAATTCCGCTATTGTGCAGCGTTCATGCTGCATTCATGAAGCGAATGGGATGATGCAACCATCAACTGTTGCGCTTTCAGCACGTGGAGACCGTATATGTCATCCAGCCCAATATCTACCCGCTACAGCCGTCTACTCATCGCCTTGCATTGGCTCACAGTAATCCTCGTCGTGAGCGCTTATGCGCTGATGGAGTTCAAGGACATCTTCCCCAAAGGCAGCGCCGGCCGCGAAGGGATGAAGACGCTGCATTATTCGATCGGCGCGACGATCCTCGCGCTGACGGTGATCCGCCTGCCCCTGCGCAGCTTGCTGGGCGCCCCTGCGATTGAGCCTCCGCCGCCCCACTGGCAGCAGAGCGTGGCCTATGCTTTGCACGCGCTGCTGTACGCGATGCTGCTCGTCCTGCCGGTTACCGGCTGGCTGACATTGAACGCGGACGGTCACGCCGTGTCCGCCTGGGGCATGCCCCTGCCCATTGTGCTCAACCCCAACGAATCGCTGGCCGACATCCTGAAAGACGTGCATGAATCGATTGCCTCCCTCGGCTACGCCTTGGTGGGCCTGCACGCGCTGGCCGCGCTGTATCACCATTACCTGTTGGGGGACAACACCCTGACACGCATGCTGTTGGGCCGGCGGCGTTGACGAGCACAGAAGACAGCCAGCGCGCCGGGCAGACTGAACGCAGCTATGGGACAATGGGTCATTAGCCATTCGCACCCGGCCTATGATGCGTTCAAACTGGAAGTCAGCCTGTCGCAATGTGTTGTGTGGGGCCGCCCTGGCGCTCTGTACCCTGTCCGCGGGCGCGCAGGCGCCTGCGGCTCCGTCTGGCGCGCAGCGTCCATCTGTGGCAGCGCCACAAATTATCCCGGGCATCAATATCTCCAATCCCGATCTCCTCGAAGGCGAGTTACTGCGCGAACTGCCGATACCCTCCTGGTTCGAAAACGGCCGTCCGGGCAGCGATGCACAACTTGCCCTCAAGACACTTGCCGACGCCGAATCGCAGGGCTTGAACCCGCGGGATTACCATGCTGCCGAGTTGGCACAGGCCTTCCAGCAGGCCGAACAGAGGCCGGCCGACGCAGCCGCTACAGCGAGACTGGACAACGCCCTTAACGAAGCGCTCGTCCACTATCTGCGCGATCTGCGCCAGGGTCGCCTAAGCCCAAACGCGCTCCAGCATCGCTTCAACGCGCCACCGCTCTCCACGTTCGACGCACGAGGCCTGGTCGCCAACGCGCGTCAGGCAAACCGCTTGCGGCAGGCATTGGATGACGCAGCGCCCAAAGTACCCATGTACGAGTCGCTGCGCACGGCGATGAATGCCTACCGGGCAATGGCCCCGGCGCCGGCCTGGCAGACCGCGCTGCCTCCGCTACCCGGGCGCTCGCTCAAGCCGGGTAACGCGTACTCAGGCCTTCCTACCCTGGCCGCAAGGCTTGCCGCCTTGGGAGACCTACCCGCATCCACATCCGTGCCCGCCCTGTATGAGGGAGCGTTGGTCGATGCCGTACGACGCTTCCAGGAACGCCATGGTTTGGATAGCGATGGCGTGATTGGCGCGACCACACTGGCTCAACTGAACGTCACGCCGGCACAACGCGTAACGCAGATGGCGCTAACCCTGGAGCGTCTGCGCTGGACTCCTCTGCTGCATGGCCCGCGCATGGTCGTCGTCAACATCCCCGAGTTCGTGCTGCGGGCCTATGAAACGCAAGGCAGCAAGGTGAAGCTGGACCTGGAAATGCGTGTAATCGTTGGGAGTGCGCTGGATACCCGAACGCCGATTTTTTTACATGACATGCGTTTCATCGAGTTCAGCCCCTACTGGAATGTACCCCCATCGATCGCCCGCGGCGAAACACTGCCCAAGCTGCGCCGCAACCCCGCCTATTTCACGCAGCAAGGGTTTGAATTTGTGACGCGCGACGGCAAAGTGGTCAACACGCTGAGCAGCGCGGCCATTGAAGCCACCCAGCGGGGCGAGTGGCGCATCCGGCAGCGACCGGGGCCGCGCAACGCGCTGGGCGACATTAAGTTCATCTTCCCCAACGACCAGAACATTTACCTGCATCACACCCCGGCGCCAGAGTTGTTTTCGAAGGTGCGGCGAGACTTCAGCCACGGCTGCATACGCATTGAACAACCCGTGCAGCTAGCCTTATTTGTGCTGCACAATAGCCCCGAATGGACCGTAGATCGCATCGAACAGGCCATGCAGGCGGGCAAGTCCCGCACGATCAAACTGGACGAACCAATACCGGTACTGATCGCCTACAGCACAGCAATTGTCAAGAATGGTGGTAAAGTGTACTTTTTACCCGACATCTACCAGCAGGATGCGCGTCTCGAGCAGGCGTTGCGCGATGTCGGTCGTGCCCGCTAACGGATGCGCCTGTGCACAGCAACGTGCGCCACATCCCCAGGGCTCGCGGCCGCACCCGGCTCCCGGGTGCCATGTCCGCACCAACTTTTCGGATTTGCCAATGCGTACTCCCCCCAGCGCCGCGCGCCGGCGTTTTTTGTCGGCCGCCTCGGGCGTAGCCGTTCTGGGCGCGATGCCCACGGTGGCCCGGGCCACCTATCAAACCATCTCGTCCGCCTCCAGAAACCTGGCGATGGACCATACCCACACCCACGAAAAAATCGAGCTGATTTACGCCGTCGGCCCCGACTACGTGCCCAAAGCGCTCAACGATCTCGATCACTTCCTGCGCGATCATTATTCGGGGCACATCGGCAATATGGACACTGGCTTGTACGACATCATGTACGCACTTCGTGCGTCGCTGAAAGTGCACACGCCCTATCAAATTATCTCGGGCTACCGTTCACCGCAAACCAACGAGCGGCTGCGCACCACGCGCGGCGGCGGCGTGGCCCGGCGCAGCCTGCATATGGACGGCAAGGCGGTCGACATCCGGCTGCCCGGCGTGCCGCTGGACGAGCTGCGCGATGCCGCCCTGGCGCTCAAGGCCGGCGGCGTAGGCTATTACCCCGGAAGCAATTTCGTACACGTGGATACTGGCCGCGTACGCACCTGGCGCGGCTAAGCAGGCAGCACTCGCTCTCACGGCGCACCTGCTCCGCTTGAGGGGCGCTGGGCGCCGCCAGGCCCACACAGCCGCCCCGTACCTGTACCGGCATTCAGATCAACCAGCCGGATTTCTCCGCGCGTGAAGAAACGGTCGCCCATCAGGTAGGTGCCGATCATCGGCGCAACCAGTGCCTGCCGGCAAGCGGCAACAGGCCGCCCCAATGCATGAAGGGACGTGATGAAACTGTCCGCTGCGGCGTCCACATCGGGCGATATCGTGTGTGCGATGCCCCAGCGAATACCGGCATACTCACGCGCCACACCCACGAATACCTGATCGCTTCCGACCCGGTATGGCGTGGACCAAAGGCGCACCGTAGCCAACGCCCTGCTCTGCGCCTCGTGCACTGGTCGCTCGAAGGCCAGGTCGTTCACCGTGCCTCGCCAGAAGGCAGGCGCAAGCGGCGCGGTGGTGTAGCCCAGGCCTTCTTCCATCAGGCGCAGCATGTTGCGCAGGGACGGTTTATCCGCCGCCTGCCAGCCGGCCTGCCGCAGATCGACGATCAGGGCATGCTTGTCGGGCGCGACGATGGCGAACGCCAGCGGCTGTCCAGGCACACCGAGCAAGGTCGTCGTCTGCAAGAGCGCATCGGCCCGCAAAATATCCGGCAACGAACGAACAAGTTGCATGCTGGGCTCCGGCGGCGGCACTCGTACGGGCTGCTTGTTAGTGACGGCATACCCGATTAACCCTGCGATAGAAACCGCCGCCAGCGTAAGCCCCGCAATTTTTCGGCGCGGCCCAGTCGGCGCATCCCACGTGAGCCGGCCGCTGACGGCCAGCCACTCATTGAGGCTAATGCCCGCGATCAGCCATAGCACCCCGACCAGATACCCCGCCCAGACATCGCTGAGATAATGAACCCCCAGAAGAATGCGGCTCAAGCCGATCAGCAGTACCAGCCCCGCCACGACAAAGAACAAGTGCACCCGCACATTCCAGCGGGTGGTGGTGCGGATCATCAGGTAGCCTAGAAAGCCGTAGAAGGCAACGACCGACGTGGCGTGACCACTTGGAAAAGAGTAGGACGTTTCAAGTATCGCCGCTTCGACCGGCCTGGGCCGATGAAAGGCCCATTTGCTCAAGGTGACGAAGGCCGCCCCGCCCAGCGTGGAAAGCAGCAAGCCCGCCGCCGCATAGGCCCGGTTAAGCAGCCAGAGCAGCAGGCATGCCACAGCCAGCATAGCGCCAACCAGCGGCATCGCCGCCACATTGGCGATCCAGACAAAAGGAGGAATGACCGATGGCGCGCGGAACGCGGCGACCAACTGGGCGCTGGCATGATCGACCGCCACGATGGGATCGGAATTGACGACATCTTCGACAATACCTCCAAACAGCGCGAGCACATAGATAAATGCCAGCGCAAGCAGCGTCAGTGGCAAACCATAAAAGTGCGAGCGGTCCACGCGCGCCGCGAAGAACCGCACGGTATGAGGATGGCGCCGCACCCACCGGCGCACATAGGGATTGTGGCTCAGCGCCGCCCGCAGTGAACGGCCCAACGACACCACAACCCGCCACACCTCGCGACCCTGGCGCTCGACGAAGCGCTGCACCAGCCACAACAGCACCCACACCGCCAACACCAGCACCAACAACATGCCAGCGCGCGACATCCAGGCTTCCGCCAGCTTGAGCGACTGCCCGAAGAGGTAGCCGCCAACCACCCATTGCAGCCCCCAGCCGATAGCGCCCAATACGTTCCAGATTAGAAACGTGCGGTAATGCATGCCTACCGAGCCGGCAATAAACGGGACGATCTCTTTGACGCTGGGAATGAAGCGGCCGAGAAACACGCTGCGCGCACCGTGCCTGTCGAAGAACCAGCGCGCCTTCTCGAAATGACCAGGTGTCAAAAACCAAACCCCGCTGCACGCCCATTTCTGACCATAGCGCTGACCCAGCCAGTAATTTATGTTATCGCCCAGCACCGCACCAGCCACTGCGAACCACACCAAATCGCCAACATCCAGATACCCGCCGGCCGACAAGGCGCCCAGCACCAACAGCAGTGTGGACCCAGGCAGCAACAGGCCCACCCCCAAGGCGGTTTCCAGCAGCGCTGCAAGAAAACCCACCCAATAGCCGAGCAAATGGAAGTGCTCGATGGACGGAAGAATCGCGGTGAAGAGTTTTTCGATCACGAGGCCTCCCGGGGCATTCAGCGCAAATACGCACCCTTGCTGACTATATACCTTCTCGACACCGCGTTTCGCCAGCCAGGCCTTGCCGCAACGCAAGACGCACCCAGGGCATCGGGAAAGCCCAGGCTTCAAAATAAGCAAATTAAAATTTATTATTTACTAAAAGCATAAAAGATAAGTCATCATCCGTTTCTTGCATGATTGGAGCACCCATGGAAATTCGCCAATTGGAGGCCTTTGTCGCGGTCATGACGATTGGAAGCATCACGGGTGCCGCCAGGATGCTAAACCGCTCGCAACCTGCCATTAGTCGTCAGATCCAGGAACTGGAAGCAGGCCTGGGCGGCGTGCTGCTGCAGCGCAATGGCCCACGCGTGTCACCCACTCCGCTGGGGTTCACGCTGTACGAGGAAGCCGAACGCATCCTGGGCAGCGTGCGGCGTATTGAGCACCAGGCGCGATCGGCACCGTGCACCGAAACTCAACCCTTGCTGATCGCGGCAACGCAGGCGTTGTCACTGGGCGTGGTGGCGACCGCGCTGGCCAACTGCGCCAGCGCACTGTCGACCTGCAAGATTGAACTACTTTCCATGCGCCCCGAAAAGGTCGTGCACGACGTGCTGCATGGCCTGGCCCACGTGGGCGTGTGCAGCCTGCCGCTGGACCACCAAGCGCTGCAACTGCACTGGGTGGCGCAGGCTCCCTGCCTGGCCGTGTTGCCCGCCGATCATCGCCTGGCCGCCGCGCCGCGCATCCGCCTGCGCGACCTGGCCGGCGAACGCCTGATCGGCATGCACAACCCCATGCGCCTGAAGCAGCTGGTAGACGCCGCCTGGCAACAAAGCCTGGCGGGCAACACCCCCATAGGTGTGGAAACCAACTCGTCCATGAATGCGCAGGCTTTGGTCCGCGCTGGCTTGGGCGTGGCCATACTCGACCCGGTGACCTTGCGCGGCGCGCCGCTCGAAGGTTTGGTGTATCGCCCGCTGGATGTAGAGATCCCCTTTCACTTTGGCGCCTTCACGGCCCAGGGTAAAACCATTTCCCCGCAGACCCAAGGCCTGCTCGATGCGTTGCGCACAAGCGCCGCCGGCGTGAACGGCTGCAAAATCCTGGCCCCTGGCGCCATGGGCCAGTTGACCCACGCCACGCCTGACGGCACCGCGCGCCGCCCCTGAAACTCGACACGATGACATTGATGACAACTTTGCCCCCGCACACCGCAGCCCCCGCCGACCAAGAAGGCCTGGACCAACTGCTGGCCCGCTACCGACGCGACCTGCAACTGCTCGCCCTGCCTGCCAAGCCCTGGACGCCCGCGCTGACGCATCGGGGGCAGCCCGTACTGGACGTAGCGGTGGTCGGCGGCGGTATGGCGGGCCTGTCCCTGTCCACCGCACTGGCTCACCTGGGCCTGCGCGCCGAGATCTTCGACCAGGCGCCAGAATCCTTTGAAGGTCCTTGGGCCACCACGGCCCGCATGGAAACGCTGCGCTCACCCAAGGAACTGACCGGCCCGGCCCTGGGGTTTTCCTCGCTGACATTCCGCGCCTGGTTTGAGGCCCAGTGGGGCGGCGAGGCCTGGGCCGCGCTGGACAAAATCCCGCGCCTGCAGTGGATGGACTACCTGCGCTGGTACCGCCGCGCCACCGGCGTGGTGCTGCACAACCGCCAGCGTGTCGTGGCGGTGCATCCCCGCGCCGACGGCGTGGCGCAGTTGGACCTGGTGGATGACAGCCAACAGCAGCGCCCCTATCAGGTGCTGGCCCGTCACATTGTGCTGGCAACTGGCCGTGACGGGCTCGGCGGCGCCTGGGTGCCGGATTGGGCGCACAGCCTGCCGGCCGACCGCTGGGCGCACTCGTCGGATCTCTGGGACGGCGCCGCGCTGCGCGGCAAGCATGTTGTCGTAATAGGCGGCGGCGCCTCAGCGATGGACAGCGCCGCCACCGCACTGGAAGACGGTGCAGCCGCCGTGCACCTGCTGATCCGCCGCCCTGAACTCCCCACGATCAACAAAGGCAAGGGTGCCGGCAGCCCCGGTGCCGCGCATGGTTTTCAGAAGCTTCCCGATGCATGGAAATGGCGGATCCGCAATTACATCAACCGCCAGCAGGTGCCGCCACCCCAGGGCAGCACGCTGCGCGTCTCACGCCACGCCAATGCCTACTTCCATCTGGACTGCGCCATCGAACAGGCGCGCCAGCGCGGCGACGGCAAGCTCCATCTCGATACACGGCAGGGGCCGATCGCGGCGGATTTCGTGATCTTCTGCACCGGCTTCCGGCCCGACTGGCAGCTGCGCCCCGAGTTCGCACCGCTGGCGCCCCATGTCCGCCTCTGGCAAGACCGCTACACGCCGCCAGCCGGCATGGAAGACAGCGAACTGGACCTCTCGCCTGACTTGGGTCCGCTTTTCGAGTTCCAGGAAAAGACGCCCGGCGGCTGCCCTGGCCTCGAACGCATCCACTGCTTCTGTTACCCTGCGGCGCTTTCCATGGGCACGGTGTCCGGCGATATTCCCCAGATCAGCGACGGCGCGCGCCAGTTGGCGCAGGGGCTGGCCGGTGCACTGTACCAGGAAGACATTGCCCTGCACTATGCGGCCATGGAGCGCTACAGCGAGCCTGAACTGGAGGGCAACGAGTGGGTTTGCTCGCCCCTGCCACCCTATGAGGGGGAGCAGGCATGACAGGCTGGCTGCTGCGCCGCATAGGCCAGGCCTTGCTGGTGGTGCTGGCCATGACGGTGATTGTGTTTGTGGGCCTGCATGCAATTGGCAACCCTGTGGACATTCTGATCGGCGAAGACTTGAACCAAGAGGAGCGCCTGGCTGCTATTGCGCATCTTGGCCTGGACAAGCCGCTCGTCCAGCAATACTGGCAATTCCTGCGCAATGCCGTATCCGGCGACCTGGGCGTAAGCTTCGTCTACAACCAGCCCGCCATTGGCCTGATTCTGGACCGGCTGCCGGCCACGCTGGAGCTGGCCGTGGCCGCGCTGATACTGGCCATCCTGATCGGCGTCCCGTTGGGCCTGTATGCCGGCATGCGCCCTGAGAGCCCGCTGTCCCGGCTGCTGATGAGCGCTTCCATACTGGGCTTTTCACTGCCGGCCTTCTGGGTCGCCCTGATGTTCATCATGATCTTCAGCGTGCAACTAGGCTGGATGCCAGCCAGCGGCCGCGGCGAAACAGTGAGCGTGCTCGGCGTGCAATGGTCCTTCCTGACTCTGGACGGCCTGCATCATATGCTGCTGCCCGCCTTCAACCTGGCGCTGTTCAAGATCTCGCTGGTGCTGCGCCTGACGCGCGCCGGCGTGCGCGAAGTGCTGCCCCAGGACTTCGTCCGTTTCGCCCGCGCCAAAGGCCTGTCCGAGACCCGGGTCATGATCATGCACGTGCTGCGCAATACCCTGATCCCGCTGGTTACCGTGCTCGGCCTGGAACTGGGCGCCACGATCGCCTATGCCGTCGTAACGGAAACAATCTTTGCCTGGCCCGGCGCCGGCAAGCTCATCCTGGACAGCATCAATGCACTGGACCGACCGGTGGTCGTGGCCTACCTGATGGTGGTGGTGGTGATCTTCGTCACGCTGAACCTGATCGTAGACCTGCTGTACAAACTGCTGGACCCGCGGGTCCGTCTGGAGGCCGCGCAATGAGTCATGCACTTCAAACCACGGTCGCCAAGGACAAGCGCCAAGCGCTGCGCGGCACCTCGATCTGGCGCCAACTGATGGCTGACTTTCTGCGCGCGAGGCCGGCCGTATTCGGCCTGCTCGTCCTGCTGCTGATCGTGCTGGCCGCCCTGACCGCCCCCTGGATCACCCCCCAGAACCCGTACGACCTGCTGCAGCTGGACGTGCTCGATGCCCGGCTGCCACCCGGCTCGCAAAGCATGGAACATGGCTATACCTACTGGCTGGGCACCGACGGGCAAGGCCGGGACCTCTATTCAGCCATTGTGTATGGGCTGCGCATCAGCTTGCTGGTGGGCGTAGGCTCGGCCGTTATCGCAGCCGTTGTCGGCACCCTCGTCGGCTTGCTCGCTGCCTATGCCGGCGGCAGGATAAATGCGGCGATCATGCGCGTCGTCGACCTCTTGCTGTCCTTTCCAACGATTCTGATGGCCTTGATGATCCTGGCATATATGGGCAAGGGGGTTGGCAATGTGATCCTGACTCTGGTGCTGGTGGAATGGGCTTACTACGCCCGCACGGCTCGTGGCCAGGCGTTGGTGGAAACACGCAGGGAGTACGTGGACGCGGCCTATGGCCAAGGCATACCGCGCTGGCGCATCGTCGTTGGTCACATCCTGCCCAACTGCCTGCCGCCGCTGCTGGTGATTGCCGCACTGCAGGTGGCCCGTGCCATCACGCTGGAAGCCACGCTGTCGTTTCTGGGGCTGGGCGTGCCGATCACGGAGCCTTCCCTGGGCCTGCTGATCTCCAATGGCTACCAGTTCCTGCTGTCCAACGAATACTGGATCAGCTTCTATCCGGGCGCTGCACTGTTGCTCACCATTGTTGCCATCAACCTGGTCGGCGACCAATTGCGCGACGTGCTTAACCCCCGCCTGCAGAAATGAGACGCCTACCCATGTCATACGATCAATCTGCAAGCGCGCCCAGCGCCGCGCCGCCGCCCGACGGTGAGCTAGTCCTGGATGTACGCGACCTGCATACGGTATTCGAAACCCGCGCCGGCCGGCTCCCGGTGGTCAACGGGGTGAGCTTTCGCCTGGCGCGCGGCAAAGTGCTCGGCTTAGTGGGTGAGTCTGGCTCGGGCAAATCGGTCACCGGGTTCTCCATCATGGGGCTGCTCGATGCACCGGGCCGGATCACCGCCGGCCAGGTATTGTTCCAGGGCCAGGATTTGGCTGCGCTGGACAGCCGCGCCCTGCGAAGCCTGCGCGGCAATCGCATAGCGATGATATTCCAGGACCCCATGGCTACGCTGAACCCAGTGCTGCGTATCGACGCGCAAATGCTCGAAGCTATCCGCGCCCACCGCAAGATGCTCAAGGCCGACGCGCTGGAGCATTGCCGGCGTACGCTGGCCCGCATGGGCATCCCCAGCCCCGAGGCGCGGCTCAGGTCCTATCCACACCAGTTGTCCGGCGGCATGCGCCAGCGCGTGGCCATTGCCATTGCACTGCTCAACGAACCAACGCTCATCATTGCCGATGAACCAACCACGGCGCTGGACGTAACCATACAGGCGCAGATTCTGTCCGAGATGCAGCAATTGGTGCGTGAGACCGGAACATCAATGATCTGGATCAGTCATGATCTCTCGGTGGTGGCGGGGCTGGCCGACGAAATCGCGGTCATGTATGCGGGGCGGATTGTCGAACACGGCAGTGTGGACGCTGTGCTGGATCACCCCAGCCACCCTTATACCCAGGGCTTGATCGCGAGCCTGCCCAGTGCCGTCACGCATCGCGGCCGCCTGCGCCAGATACCCGGCATGGCTCCCAATCTGCTGGAACTGCCCCGGGGTTGTGCCTTTGCGCCGCGCTGCCCACGCGCCGAGCCGGCCTGTGCGCAGACCCCACCCGTCACCTATGTGGACGACACCACACCGCAAGGCGGCAGCCCACACAGCGTGCGTTGCCATTTTCCCGGCGCCCCTGCCGTATTACCTCGGAGCGCAGCATGACGCACGCCACCGCAACGCAAGCCCTCCTGGATCTGCGGGGCATCCACCAACGTTTCGGCCAAGCCCCGGCAAACGGGCGCTGGGGCCGGTTGATGCAGCGCCTGGGCCTGCGCAACCGTCAACCGGTCGTCCATGCACTGGCTGGCGTGGACCTGCACGTGATGCCCGGCGAAGTGGTGGGCCTGGTCGGTGAATCGGGCTGTGGCAAATCCACCCTGGGCCGAATCGCGGCGGGGCTACAGACGCCGTCCGAAGGCCAGGTGACGGTCTTTGGCAAGCAGCGTCGCCAGCACAATGCCAACGAGGCGCTGCAGGCACGCCTGGGTGTGCAGATGATCTTCCAGGATCCGCAGTCCAGTCTGAACCCGCGGCTGCGTATCAACCGCATCGTTGGAGAAGCGGCGCGACTGCATGGCTTGGTGGATGCCGCGAACGAGGATGACTACGTCTGTACCCAACTCGAACGCGCCGGCCTGGATCCGAGCCTGCGTTTCCGCTACCCGCATCAGTTCAGCGGCGGGCAGCGCCAGCGCATCGGTATCGCACGCGCCCTGGCCGTGCAGCCCCGGCTGCTCGTCTGCGATGAAGCCGTCGCCGCGCTGGATGTCTCGATCCAGGCACAGGTTCTGAATCTGTTCATGGATCTGCGCGATGAGCTGGACTTGTCCTACCTCTTCATCAGCCACGACTTGAGTGTGATCCGCCATCTGTGCGATCGCGTAGCGGTCATGTACCTGGGCCGCATCGTGGAAACCGCGCCGATCGATGAACTGTTCGCCAACCCGCGGCACCCATACACCCAAGCGCTGCTGGCGGAGATACCCCGCATCGAAAATCGCCGCGCAACATTCCAGCCGATCCGCGGGGAGATTCCCAGCCCTATCGCACCACCTACTGGCTGCCATTTTCATCCGCGCTGCCCCCATGCCATGCCCCGCTGCAGCCGCGAAGCGCCCCAGCTCAAGGGCATACCCATCCATCACCTCAGTGCCTGTCATCTGAACGATATGCAACCCAGCATCACGCCGTCCAACCCTGTCCTTTCCTAACCTCATCAAAGAAGGCTACCCCATGCGCACACTCTCGCTTTCCGCACTCGCCGCAGCCGCCCTGCTGGCCGCCTCCGGTGCTGTCGCCCAGGATCTCACCATCGGTTTCGCCGACCCTGTTTCATCGGTGGATCCGCAGTTGAACAACCACGCGGGGGACCGTTCGCTGGCCCTGCACTTCTGGGATTCGCTGGTCAACTCCCGCGACGGCGGCAAGTTGGAACCGGGCTTGGCCGAGAGCTGGAAGACGCTGGACGACAAAACCTGGGAGTTCAAGCTGCGCAAGGGCATCACGTGGCAGGATGGTACGCCGTTCACCGCTGACGATATCGTTTTCTCCTTCACGCGCGCCGGCAGCGTGCCTGGCTCGGTCGCCTCGTACCGCGGCGCCCTGCGCAACGTGGCCTCGACCACGGCCCAGGATCCGCACACCGTCATCATCAAAACCAAAGTGCCCAACCCCATGCTGCCGCTGGAGATCGCCTCGATCTATGTGGTGAGCAAACATATCGGCGAACAGGCCAAAACCGAAGACTACAACAGCGGCAAGGCCACCATCGGCACCGGCCCCTACAAGTTCGTCTCCTACACGCCCGGCGACCGCACGCTGATGGAGCGCAATCCCAAGTATCACGGCACGCAACTGCCCTGGGACAAGGTCAACTTCCGTTTCATCAATAACGGGGCCGCACGCACCGCCGCGCTGCTGTCGGGCGACGTGGATGTGATCGATAAAGTGGCTGTGACCGACGTGGCCAAGCTCAAGAAAACGCCCTCGGTGACCGTCTATGAATATCCCGGCCTGCGTGCACTGCTGATTCAGCCCAGCTTCCGCCAGGGCAGCAATGAATTCATCACCGACAACGCAGGCAAGCCCTTGGCCGAGAACCCGCTGCGCGACGTGCGCGTGCGCCGGGCGCTGAGCATGGCCATCAATCGCAAGGCGATCACCGACCGCATACTGCAAGGCACCGTGACTGAAGCCAACCAATGGATGCCCAAGGGCTCTTTCGGCTTCAACCCCGATATCCCTGCCATCCCTTACGACGCCGCGGGGGCCAAGAAGCTGCTGGCCGAGGCAGGCTTTCCCGAAGGCTTTCAATTGACCGTGCACGTACCGGGCGATCGCTATCCACAAGCGCCCGAGACGATTCAGGCCGTCGCCCAGTTCTGGGCGCGGATCGGCATCAAGACCAATGTGGAAGTCGTACCTTGGTCGGTGTATGCCGGCCGGGCCTCAAAGAACGAATATGCCGTCAGCGTTATCGCCTGGGGCAACGGAACGGGCGAGGCCGGCTACGGCCTGCTGCAGACCCTGGCCACCAACGATGCCAAAGCCGGGCGCGGCGCCAACAACTGGGGCCGCTACAGCAATGTGGACGTGGACAAGGCGCTGGATACCGCCACCGTTGAATTTGACGCACCGAAACGCGAAGCGATCTTCCACCAGGCCGCCAAACTCGTGACCGACGACGTCGGCCAGATCCCCCTGTTCCACTACAAGAACATCTGGGCCTCACGCAAAGACCTGAAAGTGGTGCCCATCCTCAGCGACCGCACCTCGGCCCTGCAGGTTACGCCGGTGGCGTCCAAGTAAGGCTGGCCATGTCTATCCTGCTTGATATCCAACCCGCCACCGCGCTGATCGATGTGCCGCGCCGCATTCATGTGCGCGGTTTGTGTGCGGGCCAACGCGTCAGTCTGCAGACCCGCACGGTGCGCGGGCCGGGGGTCCTGTGGGTGTCGGCGGCCGAGTTTAGCGCCGATGCCGCCGGCACGGTCGACCTAGGCCGCGACGCGCCCATCAGCGGCAGCTACAGCGGCGTATCGCCCATGGGGCTGATCTGGTCGCAATGCCCGCGCGAATCGGGCAGCTCACGCGACACCTTCGCAGCGGAACCCAGCGCCCCCCTGCGCACAGAGGTCAGCCTGCTGATCGACGGCCAGGCGATCTGCCATGCCGAGCTGGTGCAAGTGCTGGCCGCCGAGGGCGTGCGCCGCCGCGAGGTGCGCGAGGAAGGTTTGTCGGCTACCTTGTTCACCCCAGCCACGCCCGGCCCGCATCCAGTGGTCATGGTGCTCAACGGCTCCGGCGGCGGCATCAACGAGCCGCGCGCCGCCCTCTATGCGTCGCGCGGCTATGCGGCCCTGGCGGTTGGTTATTTCAAATGCCCTGGCCGGCCCGACTATATCTCGGATACTCATCTCGAGTATTTCGAAACCGCCCTGCAGTGGATACACCGCATGCTGCAGCCACGCGATGGTTTTGTAGCCCTGAGCGGCCAGTCTCGCGGCGGCGAGTTGGTGCTGCTGCTGGGTTCGCTGTTTCCGGACATGGTCAAGGCGGTTATCGGCTACGTGCCAGGCGCCGTGGTCCATTGCGCCCAGAACGCCTGCAACCCGGCCACCGGCCGGGACGGCCCAGCCTGGATCTTCCGCGGCCAGGCCCTGCCCCACCTCTGGGAGAACAACCGTACGGCCACCTGGGCACCCTGGGACCACGGCCCCGAGCCCCGCCGCCATACTCATGCCATCCTCACAGGCCTTCAGGACGCCGACGCGGTCGAGCGTGCCCGCATTCGCGTGGAACGTATCGACGGCCCGGTCATGCTGCTTTCAGGGAGCGACGACGGCTCCTGGCCCTCCTCGCTGTACAGCCGCATGATCAAGGACAGGTTGTCCGAGTTTTCACACCCCTACCCCGTTGAACACCACGACTGGGAGGGCGGCGGGCACGCGATCGTCTTCCCCTACGTACCTACAACCCAGTTGGAATACGCGCACCCCGTTTCGGGCCGGCGCAGCACGTCGGGCGGCACACCGGCCATCAATGCCCAGGCCGACGAGCAATCCTGGACTGCGGTACAGGCATTTCTGGCACGCGCCTGCGCCGCCCATGCGGCACGGGCTTCATCTCCTTTCTCCACGCTTTGAGGCATTCATGACCACCAACGCACCAGTGAATGATTCCCTTGATCTGATCGACCAGTTGACTCAATTGGAGCAGTATCCCGCCGTCAAGGCCATCCGCCACCAGCGCGACAAAGTGGTTGCTGCCACCGCGGGCAGCTACCGCTGCCTGTTCGACCCCGCCCTGCCTGGGCTGAGCTTGGGCGAACGGCTGCGGGTAGCGCAAACTGTGGCACAGCTCTCGGGGGCCACATTGCTTGAGCACCATTACACGCACGCCTTGGCCGGAATCGACGAGCGCATCGCCCGGCCAGCGCGCGAAGCCGCCCTGCAGCGCTTTGCCACGCTGCTGACACAAAACCCGGTGGATGGCGACCAGGCCAGCATCGATGCACTGGGCGCCGCAGGCGTCGCCCCCGCCGATATCATTACGCTGGCACAGTTGATCGCCTTTCTCACCTTTCAGGTGCGCATCGTCGCCAGCCTGCAGGCCCTGACCGCGCTGGGCGACGACCTGCTTGCCCCTGCGCCTCTGGCGTCGGGCGATGAAGCCTTTGTGCATCCACATCACCTGCCTAAACCCGGCGAGCAGTTGAACATTAACGGTTTCACCAGCCAGACACTGGGCTGGAAGGCCTGGGTGCCGGTGGTGCGGCTTGACGCCGCCACGCCCGAGCAGTTGCGCGTCCTGGAAGCCAGCCACCCATCCGCCAAAACCAGCGACTATTACCTTGCACTGATCCATCAGCCTGAGATCCTGCAGGAACGCTCAGTGGTCTTCAATGCGATCATGTATGCGCCCGGAGGCCTTGCGCGCGCCGAGCGCGAACTGGTCAGCACGGTGGTTTCGCGCATCAACGGCTGCGTCTACTGCGCTTCGGTCCATGCCCAGCGCTTTGAACAGTTGGCCAAGCGCAATGACGTCATCGCGCAGATCTTCGATGACCCACACAGCGCCGGCACCAATGCCCGCGAGCGCGCATTGATCCAGGCGGCCGTCGCCCTCACCGATGCCCCCAGCCGCTTCGGCGCAGCGCCTCTGCAAGCCTTGCGCAGCGCCGGCCTGAACAACACCGAAATCCTGGACGCCCTGCACGCCGTGGCCATTTTTGCCTGGGCCAATCGCTTGATGCTCAATCTGGGAGAGCCCGTGTACGGCTGAAGACCGAACGCACGGACAAGACTACTTCGGAATGCGCGCACACAGGCCGTCAAGGCCGGTTGCGCGCTGTACCGAACGCTTCCGGCTCAACAACGCCCATACAGACCGCGTTGATGAATGCGCACGCAACGCGCAACACGCACGTACATGCCGCTCAACCAACGGTCAGCGTCTTCGCGTTTCCGTTCTCGTCTATCGTTTCCAGGGCCACTTGGCGGCGCCACACCAGCGCGATGTATTCCAGCACTTTCTGCGCACGATCCAGGTCCAGGCCGCGACCGTCGGCAACGTGGTCCTGCCGCAGCATCAGGCTCCCGTCGTTGCTTAAGCTAACCGCCTGCACATGCGGCGCGCCGAAGTTGAACTTGGGCGCGATCAACCGTTCCCGCATGACGTCGATGTCCACATCTTCGATTTCGACGCGCGACCCCGACATGGAATCACGGACCTGGCGGTAATTCAGCAATTGCAGCTGCTCGACAAGCGCCTCGTTCAGATGGTTGCGGATAAAGCTGAAGTCATCCTCTTCGGCGCGAATCTTCAGCGCGGCTTCCAGGCCTTCGTTTTCGATGATGTGTTCCCACATGGAAAAGCCGACGTGATAGGGATTCAGATCCAGGGCAATATCCTTGCCGGTCGCGAAGGGCCGGATGACATCCGAGTGGGACTTGATGGCATCCAGATACAGATCATTCGGCAGGAAATCGGCTTCGCGCAGCAGACGCGCATGCCAGTAGCTGGCCCACCCTTCGTTCATGATCTGGCACGCGAACACAGGATAAAAGTAAAACGACTCTTCGCGAACAGCCAGAAAGATGTCACGCTCCCAGCCTTCCATATCGGGCGCATAGCGGGCAATGAACCACAACAGGTCCGACTCGGGGTGCGGCGGGATGGGCGCCCGCTGGCGCTGTCTGACGGGGCTTTCCGTCTCGCCCGGCAATGCCGCGTAGCGCGCGCGAAACCCGGTAGGCTTCAAGGCCGGGTTGGGCAATATATATGGTTCGTAGTCCGGCCGATGAATAGGCTGGTCTACATCGATATGCTGCTCCAGCGCAAGCGCCGCATCAAGCACCTGTTCCACGCGCCGCCGGCCGTGTTCTTCGATCGCGGCCTGTATGCTGCGCGCACGCTCGGCCGCCTCGGTCACGATGTGATACCCCACCTGCTGCTGGATACGTGCAAACAGCGCGTTGTTCTTGGAGAAATCCGCGTGCCCGAGCACGTGCGCAGTCACCAGCGTATTCTGCGCCAACCCGTTATCGGTGACCAGATAGGCGCGGTTGGGGTTGCCCGGAAACACAACCTCAAAGATATGCGAACCGCCCATGCGGTGCTGCACATGCTGATGGATGTAGCGCACGCCGAAGGACCAATGTGGCATTCGAATGGGCAGGCCATAGACGGCAACCTCCATCATGAACGTGTTCGGCACAAGCTCGAAATCAACCGGATCAAAATCCAGCCTGTTGCGCACAGCCAAGGCTTCAAGCTTCGGCATATAGCGCGTCAATTGGTCCAGGCCTCGCGCATAGGCAACCTGCATCTCAGCCTCCTCCGTCCGCGTAGGCCTTGGCCTCACGCTGGAAAAAGCGACGCACCGCTTCCCACACGTCGCCACGATCGTGCATGGTGTATGTGCCCGCCGGATAATCGCGCGACTCCATCGAGCGGAACAGCCGGCCCGTTGCCGAAACCCCCGATTCATGCGGGTTCTGCGGCGTCTCCACAAACCCCATGAAATTGACGATATCGCCCAGTTTGCGCAGCAGGCTGCCAGCCAGTTCCTGATCGTCGGCAAAATTCTCGCCGTCGGAAGCATAAAACAGATAATGGTTATAGCACCGCGTGGGATAGCGTTTGGCGAATATATCCAGGGCTAGGCTGAAGGCGCTCGACGCAATCGTTCCACCCGTCGCAGTCACCTGGAAAAACTCTTCTTCGGTGAATTCCCAGGCCTGATCGGTATGAGCAATAAAGACGATCTCCAGCGCACTGCCGTACTGCCGCCGCAAACCTTGCACCACCCAAAAGAAAAACGATTTGGCCAGCTTGCGCCGTTCCGCATCCATTGAGCCGGAGACATCCAGAACCAGCGCCACCACCGCATCGGTCGCGGGACGCTGCCGGCGCGCCAGCTGCCTGAACCTCAAGTCGTCATCGGAAAACGGCGGCGCCCCCGCAGGCTGTGCATGCCGGCGCTTGATCGCCTCTTTCATGGTCAGGCGTCGATCAAGGCGTGCGTGCGGGCCATGCCGGCTCCAGCCTTCGCGCACCAGTTCCTCGTCTTTGAGCGCATCGCTGGCCCGCGGCTTAAGGTCGGGCAGATGCAGCTCATCCCAGATCCAGTCCACGATGTCCTCGAGCCGCAGTTCCAGCAGGAAGCGCAGCTCGCCGCCGCCACTGCCCCCTGCGCCGGCCTGGCCTCCCTCGTCGCCCTGCCCTTGCCGATAGACATCGTGCGGCTGGCCGCCCCCCTGGCCCACACCCGATTGCTCACTGGGCGAATTCAGACGAAAGCGATAATGCTCCAGAAAACGAATGGGCACCTGCACGGTATGGCTGGACGGACGGCTCAGGATATCCGCCCCTGCAATCAACTCAGGGAGTTGCTCGCGCACCGCGTCGCGAACCTTTTCATTGTGCCTGAGCCAATCGCGGGCACCGCGCGAGAACAAGTCGTACCAGCGGTGCGCTTGCGCCAGGTTGGAAAGCTTCCGAATAACTGGCGTAGTCATGGCGGCGCCCCATATGCGCTGGCTACTCCTGCGCCAGCAGCGTGGTTACATAATTGAGCGCCTCGTGTGCACTGTGCGCGTCGTAGCCATAATCGTTGACCAGGCGCTCTTCAACAGCTGAGATTTTCTTCATGGCCTCGGCATCGGCGCGCGTCCTTGAAGTGACCAGGCGCAGCACATCGCGCCGCTCCTCGAACAGATACTGCTCGATCGCCTCGCGCAGGCGCGCATGCTCGGCCAGCGTAAACTTGGCGCCGCGCTTATAGGCACCCAAAGCCTTGCGCACGATTTCCTGGCGGAAGGATGTCTTGCCCGAATCGGAAATACTGATCTTGGTTTCCACGCTGCGCAGGAAGCGCTCATCCGCATCGCGCTCCTCACCCGTGATGGGGTCTTCGACCTTGCGGCTTTCGAGTACGGCCTCGACTTCATCGAGGTACTTGTCCAGCAGCTCCTGTGCCTCGTCCTGGAAGGACACAAACATGGCTTTGTGCACGTCCTCCTTGACCCAGCGGTTATAGAACTCCTTGCGCGTGGTCACTAGAAAATCAGTCCACTGCTTCTTGACTTTGGCATCCATGCGCGCATCCGACTCAATCGCATCCTTGAGCGCCAGCATTACTTCCATCGCAGTCAGACTCTTGCTTTCAGATTGGCTGATCGCGCCCGCAAGCGCATTCACGATAAAGCGCGGCGACACACCATCCATACCCTCGTCGGGCTGCTCGCGGATGATGCGCTCTGCTTCCGCGTCGGAAACCCCCTCCACCGCTTCGTGCGCGTGAATGCGCAGCTTCTTGCTCAGGTCCAGGTCTGCGCGCTCGGAAGGTTTCAGCCGCGTCAAGATTGCAAAGACCGCCGCCACCCGCAACGCGTGCGGATCCAGGTGAACCCGCCGGAACGACGGTGTTGACGACGTAAGCTTATGATAGATGCGCGCCTCATCGGTGTAGCACAGGGTATAGGGCACCTGCACAATCACCATCCGATCCAGCAGCGCCTCGTTCTCCTTTTCCTGCAGAAAGCGACGAAACTCGGCCATATTGGTATGCGCGACAATAGTCTCGTCGATATAGATGAGCGGGAACCGAGATACCTTCACCACCTGTTCCTGCGTCAGCGTCAGCAACAAATACAGGAACTCGCGCTTGACCTTCAGGATTTCGATCATTTCCAACAGCCCGCGGTTGCCAGCGTACACGGCGCCAGACCACGACCAGGCGCGCGGATCGCCCTCATCACCGTATTCGGCCACCTTCGACAGATCGACCGAGCCGACCAGGTCGGCGATATCCGCAGTGGTGGGATCATGCGGCGCATAAGTACCCACCGCTTTACGCGCCGCTTCATCGATAAAGATGCGATGCACCGGCACGCGCGCAAAGTCTCCGCCGTACTTGTCATCCAGCAGCGCGCGGGTGAAGGGCGAGAGCTCGCCCCGGATGTCGACGCCGTAGGACTCTTTGAAGTCAGCCTGTTTGCCGTGCGGGATAAGCAGCAGCGGCGATTCCTGGATGGGGCTTTCCTGGATGGCATACAACGCGCCCTCGTCGGTACGGCTGTAGGCCTCGAGCCCACGCTTGAGCAAAGTAACCAAGCTGGATTTGCCGCCTGACGGAGGCCCCAACAGAAGCAACAAACGCCGCCCGACCTCAGAGCCTTCGCTGGCGGCCTTGAAGTAATTGGCGACGCGCTCCAGTGCCTGGTCGATGCCGAACAGATCATCTTCGAACAATTTGTAGCGCGTAGGGCCTTGCTTCTGGGCCTCTAGGCCGCGCCAGCAGATCATGTCCCAGATGTACTGATGGCTGGAACGGGCGGCACGCGCCGGGTTGCCGGCGACGATGTCGCGTAGATAGTCGTTGAAGCTGCCTTCCCATCGCTGCGCCTGCTGCTTGCGCGAATAGTCTGCCAGCGATTCGACAAACTCAGAACGTTGCCGTTCGGCTTCTTGCTTGCGATCGATCACGGCTTCCTCCAGTATGAAGCCAGGCTGCCTGCCAGCATCGGCCATATACAGATGGAATGGTGGCG
Organism: Paracandidimonas lactea; assembly: GCF_021653995.1. Classification (NCBI taxonomy): domain Bacteria; kingdom Pseudomonadati; phylum Pseudomonadota; class Betaproteobacteria; order Burkholderiales; family Alcaligenaceae; genus Paracandidimonas; species Paracandidimonas lactea. The sequence continues at coordinate 20,996 of NZ_JAJJOZ010000001.1, read as the reverse complement.
GCTCACCCTCGTTATCCAACTCTAGCACTTGGACAAACCGTTACGGCCAGAGTTCAGAACCCTCAAGCCCAGCATACTGCGCCCGGCGGAGAATCGCAAAATAGTTTGATACGCACGTCATCCTGACAAGGGGGCGCGCGGCGAAATCCATAGCCTGATCAACTGCTGCAACGTCAACGTATTAGCTTCGACGAGAAAGTAGAGGAAGACGATGCCATCACACTGACCAAGCCACCATCTGATGCGCCTGCATCTCCCAGAGTGTTTGTAACAATCGATGCGCCCTCTCATCGCCAACAACGCCTCCAACCAGCTCCCCGAATTTGGCTTCCAATTCAGTGTCGCTCAACGGAAATTCGGGATCCCCTTTGCGAGCAGGCTGATGGTGGGACAGGCAACGACCGTTCGTCAGCGTAAAGACAATCCGTGCGGCACGCTCGCAAGGAAACTTGCGGTCGATCTCCGGATCAATCGCTGCCGTAATACGGCCCATCAACTGCCGCGTCGCGGGGCACGACAGCCGTGCATCGGAGTAGGCGCTCAGGCGAACATCACCGTGTATAAGTGCGGTGGCCACCATATATTTCATGCTGAAACGCGCTTCGTTGGCTGTTGCCGGCTTCTCATGGCAGGCAATAGCCAGTGCGGGCTGGTAAGTGGCGATATTGATTTGCCGGATGTCGGCGGGCGCGACATCATACTGCCGTTTCAACGCCAACGCTCCGTCCACTGCCGGGAATACGTGTCCGCAGCCCACATGATTCTTGACTGTGAGACGTGCAATGTGAAAATCTTCTCCCAGCGTCTCAGCGATACCAGACCACGAGGGGCCGTCACTCATGGCCCGCCCCAGCCCCGTTTCTCCCTCCATGATGTCCAGCGATCCGGTTACACCGCGCCGGGCAAGCTGCGCGGCGAGAATGCCTGCCTCCGCCGCACGCCCCGCGTGCAAGGGTTTGGACATCGAGTCCATGCGAAAGGCTTGCTGCAGCCCGGCGGAAAATGTAGCAACCGTGGCTAACGCATGCGCAAACGATTTTGTGTCCAACTGGTATGCGGCGGCGGCCGCCGCCGCCGCGCCAAACGCGCCGATTGTCCCCGTGCTATGCCAGAAGCGGTAATGGGCGCGCCCCATTGCCATTCCTATCCGCGTTGATAACTCGTAACCGATAACCACACTGCGAAGAAACGCCCGTCCGGATATGCCAGCTTCTTGCGCTGCGGCCAGCGCAGCGGCAATGGTAGCGGCACCTGGGTGATACATGGCATCGCGGAAGCTATCATCTAGTTCCGCTGCGTGTGCGGCGGCACCATTCAACAATGCCGCAGCCCGCGTCGTGGCTCGCCGACCAAGAACAAGGTGCGCGCGGCCATGATCCAGATCATCGGCGACCGCCAGTTCGAGCAACCTTATCGCCTCGTTCCGGGTACCGGGAAGCACAGAGGCATACCAGTCGATGACAGCTCGCTTGGCATGATGCATCACCCAATCAGGCAAAGGCCTGGCCAGCAGGACGGTCGCGCCCCGCGCAAGCTGTTCACTCACATACATGGGAACGCTCGTCGATCAATGCCCGCGACTGCCCAATTATCGCAATACCGTCCGCAGCCTTTACCCCCTGGCCATCGGGGAGAACGAACAGCGGATTGATTTCCGCTTCACGCAAACACTCTCCCATCTGGGAGACCATATGCGAAAATGCCACGATCGCGTCCGTAAGAGCTTCCGTATCGGCCCTTGGACGGCCGCGATAGCCATTGAGCAGCGGCCATGCCTTCAGTTCGCGCATCATGTGGATGGCTTCCTCGCGGGTCAATCCACCTTTCTCAGGCAGCAAGCGCATCGTAGTGTCGTTGAACAGTTCGGCGGTAACGCCGCCCATGCCGAGCAAAATTGCGTCCCCTACCGGATCCCGATGCAAGCCGAGTATAAGTTCAACGCCGCCGCTAACCATCTCCTGTACGAGATACCGTTCGGGTGCGTTGCCGGTGCAGGCCAATACTGTTTCTCGCATTCTTTGCACATGCTCAACCATCTGATCGGCGGTTACACCCAGCGCAACACCGCCCACGTCGCTCTTGTGTGCAATGTCGCGCGACAGAAGCTTGAGGACAACCTTAGGGCCCAGCGTACTGGCTGCCGCTTTTGCCGTTACCGCATCGCGCGCAATCACTTCTCGTACCGACGGAATGCCGAAGCAGGCAAACAACTGCTTAGCCTCGGACTCGTCAAGCGAGCCGTCAGAAAACGTTGGGACATTCACAGTTGGAGACAGAGAAGGCAACCGCCAGGCCTTCACGCCGCTCGCCGCTCTCAGCATGGCATCGAGTGCAACCGCGCAGCTTTCTGGTTCCGTAAACGCCGGAACGCCTTGCTGGTTCAAGAGTGCGATGATGTGGGGAGCATGAGGGCTTACATACGCAATGACAGGTTTGGTGCTTTCGGGCAGGCAATCGCGGATAGCGCCTGCCATCAGCTCAGGCGCGGCGAGGCTGGATGAGCCAACAATGACCGCAACAGCATCATAACTGTCGCTCTCCAAGAGCGCACGAATTGCGCCCCGCAGGAGATCCGGCTGCAAGCCCGCGAGCGTCACGTCGATGGGGTTGCGATCCAGCGCAGCGTGGTCACCCGTCTGGAGTGCGCGCAACCGGCCAGCTGTTTTGGCATCGGGTGCAGGCGTTTCGAAACCCTTGAGGCCGAGCGCGTCCGATACCAGCGTACCGGCTCCGCCCGTAGATGTAAGAATGGCGACGCGTCTGCCGTGCAGCGTGCGGTTTGTTGAAAGCGCCGCCGGCATATCCAGTAGATCGCTGAATCGTTCGGCGCGGATGACACCGGTCTGCTTGAACAACGCATCATACGCCTTGTCAGTGCCCGCCATAGCCCCAGTGTGGGATACCGCTGCCCGTGCACCCGACTCGGTTCGTCCAACTTTGAAGGCAACCACAGGCTTACCCACATTGGCGGCTTTCAGTGCTGCGGCCCTGAACTTTGCTGGATTCCGGATCGTTTCCACATAGAGAGCGATAACATTAGTTGTCGCATCATCCGCCAAGTAGCTTATAAAGTCCGCCAAATCCAGATCGGCTTCATTGCTCGTAGCAACGAGTTTCGACAGCCCGATGCCGCGTGTGGCCGCCCGCGATAGCAATGAACCGATAATGCCGCCGCTTTGCGACACAATGCCGATCGTACCCACAGGAAAATGATCCATTTCCAGGGCACTGCTGGCTGACAACGGAATACCTTGTGTCAGATTGACCAATCCGATTGTATTCGGCCCCAGGATGCGCATGTTGCCCGCCGCTTCCAAAAGCTCTCGCTGGCGCAGGGCCCCTGCTATCCCCGCCTCTGTATAGCCACTGGCCAATACAATTGCCGCAGGGGTTCCGCGCCGGGACAGCTCCCGTACAGCATGGTGCGCGCGGTGTGCTCCCAGCAGCACAATGCCGACATCAGGCGTTTCGGGTAACGAGGCAACGTCGGGGTAGCACTTTAGGCCGTCAATTGTGTCGACCTTCGGATTGACTGGGTAAATCGCACCACCAAAGCCATGCTTGCGCAGATAGGTGACGGGCCTGCCCGATGTTTTTGCCGGATCACCGGATGCGCCGATGATCGCGACGCTGCGAGGGCTGATCAAGTGTGAAATCGCATCCATATTCGTCAAGCCTTCTCTTCGGCCACCGCTGCGCGGCGCTCATCTCTCTGTTTCAGGAACGCCTGTACCGCTTGTTTGTGCTCTCGCGTCGTATAGCAAACCGCCTGCGCCTGGCTGCCTTGTGCAAACACCTGGTTGGCGCTCAATTCAAATGTCTGGTTCAGGATTGTCTTGCCCAAGGCCAGCGCAGTGGCCGAGCCGCTACTTAGATCCTCCGCCCAGCGCCATGCGGCCGACAGCAAGCCATCGTGCCCGACCACTCTATCTGCAATCCCGAGCTGCAAGGCTTCGGCGGCATCTACTTTTCGTCCACTGAAAATGAGATCTTTTGCCTTGGCCAAGCCTACGCGGCGCGGCAGGAAGTAAAGACCGCCTCCATCTGGAATCAGGCCCCGATTGATGTAGGACCAGGTAAACGAAGCAGCCTCGCTGGCCAGCACAAAATCACAGCTGATGGCTGTATCCGCCCCGAGGCCCGAGGCAGCGCCGTTGACAGCCGCAATTGTTGGTTTCGGCATGGAATGCAGCAGCGAAACACATTGATGGACGTACTGCTGGCGCGTCCATCCATTGAAGCCGACGTCGCCGGGGTCGGCTTGCATGCGCTTTTCCATTCCAGCGACATCGCCGCCCGCACAAAACCCCTTGCCGTTGCCCGTCAAGACAACAGCCCGAACCGCACGGTTGGTAGTAACTTCCTGAAGAACTGCAATGTATTGAGCGCGCATATCATCGCTGAAAGCATTGCGTTTCCCAGGCCGGTTCAAATAAATGGTCGCGATGCCGGACTGTATATCCAGCTTGATTAGTTCTTCAGTCATGAAATTTCCCGCTTTTTGCGGCGTCTGTTTGGATCAATTAGAGGAAATGTTGCTTGAAGCGACGATGTCAGCCCATCGGCGCTGTTCGCTCTTCACGTACTTATCCAGCTCTTCAGGGGTGCCCGGGGTCACCATCAACCCTTCATGCTGTACCTTGCTGATAAATGCATCGGCCTGAGCCGCTTCGGTCGCCGCCTTGTTCAGGCGAGCGATCACTTCCGACGGCGTACCGGCAGGCGCATACAGGCCATACCAGCTGTCCAACACATATCCAGCAAGGCCCTCTTCGGCAATGGTGGGTATATCAGCAAGGGCGGGCGATCGCTGGGCTGTTGTGACTGCCAGGGCACGCAAGGTACCTGCCTGGAGCGCTGATCCAACCGCTGCCGCTGTGCCAAACATCATGTCGACATGGCCGCCGAGCAAATCATTGAGCGCCGGGCCAGCGCCGCGATAAGGAACATGTGACATGTCTACCTTGCCGAGCTTCTCAAGCAGTTCGCCTGCAAGGTGCGCCGAAGTTCCTACGCCCTGAGACGCATACGTAACGGTTCCAGGCGCCTTCTTAGCCGCATCAAGCAGATCTCGAACAGACTTGAAGGGGCTATCCGGACGGACCACTAGCACGCTGGGCGAATGCCCCACCAGAATCACCGGCGCGAATGCCTTGTTCGTATCGTAGGGCAGGTTAGTGCGCAAGCTAGGGTTGATTGCATGAGCGAAGGTGGCCATCAGCAGGGTGTAGCCATCAGGCTTGCTGCGCGCCACCTCCTCCGATCCAATCGTTGTTCCAGCACCCGGCTTGTTCTCGACGATCACTGGCTGGCCAAGCGCCTTGGACATGCCATCTCCCAGGAGGCGGGAGATAAGATCCGTCCCTCCGCCGGGTGCGAAAGGAACGACTATGCGAACCGGATGCTCGGGAAAGGCCGCGGATGCGGGCGTCGCCCCCGCGGCACATGCTGCCGTCGCAAACGCCATGATTACAAGGCGGCCTATGACTGAAATAAATCTCGTTCTCACGTTTTTTCTCCTTGGTAATAGTTATGGTGTCTCGGCCTGGCAAGCATGCACCGACCCGAAATCAAGTCAGTTCAGTGTAGAAGCTAAACTACGGCATGAGCGCATCGCAATTTCACTCTGTGAAATTGAAAACCTGATGGAAAAGGAGGACGTTATGGCCAGGAAAGAAGAGTCGCTGCGGCTGACAATGCCCGCCCAGAACCGTTCGTTGCTGCGCGGAATCGAAATACTGCGTGCGTTTCGTCCTGGCGCGGGCCTGCTGGGAAACAGCGAGCTTGCCGATCGTACGGGCCTCTCCACTGCCACCGTCAGCCGGCTTACGCAGACGCTCGTTCGCGCGGGCATGCTCGATTACGATCGTATCGAGCGCGCTTACCGCCTGGCTGCTCCGCTCCTCAGTTTTGGACAGGCTATGCGGGCAGGGTCGCCTTTGTTACGGATTGCCGCACCACTCATGCGCGCTACCGCCGAAGAACTCCGTATTAATGTCGGCCTGGCGACCCGGGATCGCGATGAAATGATTTACCTGGAATCCGTCAGGTACAACCGCAAGGTGTCGCTGCGCAACGTGGTCGCGGGGCTGCGGGTGCCCATCGAACTCACATCGCTTGGCCGGGCATACCTTGCAGCAGTACCGAATGCGGAGCGTGAAGAAATCATGTCGCATCTGCGCGCCCGACGTGCCGGTGAATGGAAGAAGCTCGAAGCGGAAATCAAGGAAGCAGTGAAGAATGTGGCCGCTCAAGGCTACTGCGCGGCATCGTGGCAACCCGAGGTATCGGCATTGGCTACACCGCTTGTATTCGACGATTATCCGGTTCACGTACTGAATGTCAGCGTGTCAGGTCGCGAAGCCATGATGGATGTAGAGCAAAGACTGCATCGCCCGTTGCTGAAACTGGCGAAATGTATCGTACAGGGGCTCGAGCGATAGCGCGCCTTCCCGAGCATTCCGACCCCGAAACCTAGCTGGTTTTTAATGGATTGGATTGGATGAAATTGGCAATAAAAAACCCGCATAGCTAGTGCTCATGCGGGTTTTTGAAGGCTTTTACCCCAGATAATATGGTGTGGGATAGTAACCGGTGCAAAACCGCGTTGGATGTACGCAATACAAGCCCTGCGGGCTGCTGCGAACCATTGCGAACTCAATCGAAAACAGTCTTGGGCGAGTTCTTCAGCAATCGGCGATGGCTGGCAACCGCCTCGCACACTCGGGCGGCGTGCAGATCCAGTAGATGAAGTCGTCCGGGTGCTGGGCGGTCAGGTTGCAGCGTTTGAGCCGATGGTGAAGCCCAGATCAGCCCAAGCAATGGATAAAGCATCTATGAGCCGCGAGGCTCACCTGCCGCGCGCGGCGCCCCGCCCTGTCGTCTTTCGGTCGTGCCCTGACCTCGCGCTCTTAATACCACCACTCGTCCCCTGTCCGGGCCAGCGAGCCGGTTTCAGAGCTGGTGTCGCGGCTACTGACTTCGCTTTCTCGGGGGCTTTGTCTTTCTTATCCATTTCAATACCTCAGTGTCATTCGGCGAAAGCACATTTGCAGTCGCCTGCTTATCAGCATAGGCTAAATCCATGAATAAAGCCCGTCTTACCGTAAGCCCCCTGTAAAGTAGACATTGGCTGAGATTCGGAGCAACGGTTAGCTGCCGCGTTCCGGGAATCTGGACAGGCTCCGGCACCAGCTCGCGGATGTCGTAAGTCAGATCGATGTCTTCAGAGAAGCGTTCAACGACCTTGTACACCTTGGTCAGCGATGTGCCGCCCTTGAAGGTCAGTGTGTTGCCCAGCGGCAAGTCGTAAATTGCAGACAAAGCCCAGACGACCCAGATGTCTTTTGGTGTGCTGGCGCGTTCCGCGCATGTTCGCGGGGCCTGGCGGGAGCACATAAGAACAAACCCCAACCGAGAGTGGTTGGGGTTTCAGTATTGGTGGTGGGATAGTAACCGGTGCCAAACCGCGTTGAATGTACGCAATACAAGCCCTGCGGGCTGGCGCGAACTCCTGCGGAAACAACGGAATCCCCTTCCAGGGCGCAGACGTTCAAGCGGTTTTGTCGCCGGACTGGCTGCCAATGTCGGCAGCCCAACTCTGCCGAGGATGCGGTCAGTTCATTCCCCTTTGCGGAATCGAACCCGTGTCCGCAACGGCAGCGCTGCGGCGAATAGGCCGGTCGATCGCCGCATGATGTGCGGCGAATATCTTGCGCTTGCGGAGAATATGGCCCATAATCTCCGCATGAAAAGCGGAGATTACGCCTACATCTGGCAGGCCAGCGACTGGCCAAGTTGGCGCTACGACCTGGCTGCCCTGGCCCAGACGTTGGCCGACGTCAGCCGCGCCCAGGGTCTGTTGATGGGACGACTGGCCGATGTCGGAATGGCTCTGCGCGACCAGGCCAGCCTGTCGGCGCTGACCGAGGACGTCATCAAGACCAGCGAGATCGAGGGCGAACAGCTCAACGTCGAGTCTGTGCGCTCCTCCATCGCCCGCCGCCTCGGCGTCGACATCGGTGCCCTGGCCCCGGTGGACCGTCACGTCGAAGGCGTGGTCGAGATGGTGCTCGACGCGACCGCCAACTGCCATGCGTCGGTGTCGCGGGAACGGTTGTTTGGCTGGCACGCTGCGCTCTTCCCCACCGGCTACTCGGGCCTTGTCCGGATCAATGTGGGCGGCTGGCGTGACGATGCCACCGGTCCGATGCAGGTGGTCTCTGGCCCGCTGGGGCGCCAACGCGTGCATTTCGAAGCGCCGCCGGCCGATCGACTTCAATCCGAGACCGACTGCTTTATCAACTGGGCCAACCGCGCGTCAAACGAGCCGCCGCTGATCAAGGCCGGGCTTGCGCACTTGTGGTTCGTCACCCTGCACCCGTTCGACGACGGCAACGGCCGCATCGCACGCGCCGTCGGCGACCTGTTCCTGGCCCGCGCTGATGGCAGCCCCCAGCGCTTCTACAGCCTGTCGGCGCAGATCCAGCGGGAGTGCAAGGCCTACTATGACATCCTGGAACGCACCCAGAAGCAATCACTCGATGTCACCGAGTGGCTTGCCTGGTTTCTTGAAACCCTGCATCGGGCCGTCGATCAGGCACAGCACACGCTCGACGCCGTACTGGCCAAGACGCGGTTCTGGCAGCGCTGGGCTGCACCCAGTTCAGCGCCGCTGAACAAGCGACAGGTGAAGCTGGTCAATCGGCTACTTGATGGCTTCGAAGGCAAGCTCACCAGCAGCAAATGGGCGGCGATCGCCAAGTGTTCGCCGGACACCGCGCTGCGAGACATCACTGAACTGCTGGCCCGTGGCGTCCTGCGGAAATCAGATGCAGGTGGACGCAGCACCAGCTACGAGCTGAACGACTCACCAGGGTAGGCCGATCTTCGGGAATTGCCTTGGCTTGGCGGCGGAACAGCGCCTTCATGGACTCCTGCGCGAAGCTTCGTCACTGCGGGCCGTTCGCATCCAGCAAGTGGCCGACGGTCTGATCGCCACATTGAATTGATTCATGACAGGCTTTCCATATATGGGCGCATCACATTGGCCACGCGGCACAGGGTGGCATAGCGCCAGAGTTCGTTCATACTTAAGCGCTTGGCGCGCCAGCCTTCTTGTAGCGCCTCCAGAGCGACATCAAGGCCGATCTTCTTGCGGAATTTGAAGCAATCGGCCACCGTCCGATCGACGTTGGTCACGCGAACCAGCACACCATCTATGACGCGCTCCTCGATCCCCTCCGTCAGTGCGGCGCCAGAGAAACGGACTATGCGTAGCGGTGGGTGGTCCATCTTCGGTGCACGCGCCTTATTTGGAATCGCCAGCCAGACCTCGAAAGGCGACTGCGTGGTGAGTTCATGTAGCCGCAGAGCTGATAGCAGGCAAATGATGGCTTGCGGATGCGTTCGGGCTAACTCGGCGAGCGCACCGTGTTCCGAGACGGGCCGGTTCGGAATCGCGTACAGACCACGCCCCACCCGCTGCAGTAGCCCTTGGCGCACTAGCCGCGTCAGGGCGACAGTCGGCAGCCCGCGTTTATTGAGATCGCGCGGGCGTATAAGGCCACGTTGGGCAGCGAGATCCAGAATAGTCTGGTGAGAGCTTTCCATATCGCCATGATGTTGTATTTTGTCGGTAGTAGTCAATAAGTACCGACGAAATACAACAGTCTTTGTTTCTTTTGCCACCAATGCCGCAATCCAACCGCTTGATTCGTCCGCGCGTAACTCTTTGATCTGTATAGGTCTGAATTTCGGCCTTTGCGGACTTCGGGCTAGTTTCAGGGAGCGAGGTCGGAGCGAGGAATGGCCCGGAGAGAGTGGAAAATGCCCAGAAACGGGTCGAGAGCGGACCGGCGAAGTCCGCAGGCTTCCGCAGGAAGCCCCAACAACACGCGGGAGGCGGCGCGATCAGGCAATAAAAAACCCCAACCGAGAACGGTTGGGGTTTCAGTATTGGTGGAGTCGGCGGGAATTGAACCCGCGTCCGCAAGCCATCTGCAGGCAGTTCTACATGTTTAGTCGGACTATTTTAAGTTTTAACCTTGGCGCATGCCGGCCGACTGGCCCTGCCTTGGCGATTCACTTTGGATTTAAGAGCTGGCCCAGTGACCTGGCCAGACCCGATTCTTTGTAAATGACGCTGCTGTAAGTTTTACCCTACCTGACCCAAAGACAAATCAGTGCAGCGGCTCACCGCTTAAGCGGCCAGAGCGAAACGCTCGTCGTTGGCGTTTATGGTTTTCCAGTGGATTTACGAGCTTACTGGTGCTCGACATGCCCTGCTCTGGTTCAAACCCACGTCGAAGCCGGATCGACCCCAGATAATGAAATTATACAGCAATTTTTCGGATTATGAAACTGTTGAATGGCGTTGCAGGATGACAAAGCCTGAATGACAACACCGGGAACACAGGCCTGGGCCTGCGACTAAACGCAGCATAAATGTGCAACAGAACGCGGGGCGCGCGGCACATTAACGCTGCACATTAAAATTGGCCAATTGCCCCAGACAGCGCTTAAACGCCCGCACAGATCATGACAACAACTTCCGCCCCCAAACGCGATGGCTTCAGTTCCGGTTTCGGCGTATTGGCGGCCACACTCGGTTCTGCGGTTGGACTGGGCAATATCTGGAAAGTTCCGTATCTCACCGGCGCCAACGGCGGCGCGGGTTTCCTGGTGCTGTACCTGGCCGCCACGTTGCTGATCGGCCTGCCGGTGATGATGGCGGAGCTGGCAATTGGCCGGGAGGCGCATGCCAATCCGGTGACTGCGATGCAGCGGCTTGCGCCCAAGCCGGGCCCGTGGTGGCTGGTGGGCGTGCTGGGCATGGCGGGCAGTATGCTGATTGTGTCGTTTTACTCCGAAGTCGCCGCCTGGGTGTTTGCCTATATCGCAAAGTCGGCGGGTGGCGGCCTGCTCAGCAGCAATCCGCAAGTAACAGCCGCCGCTTTCGAGGCGCTTATCCGCGACCCATGGCAATCGCTGCTGTGGCAATGGCTAGTGTTGGCCATGATCGGCGTCATTCTGGCGCTGGGAGTGGCCAAAGGCATCGAAGCGGTCACCAAGCGCCTGATGCCGCTTCTGTTCCTGCTCTTGCTTGTACTGTGCGGGGTAAGCCTCACGCTGGACAAAGCCGGTGAGGGCCTGGCCTTCATGTTCATGCCCGAATTGAGCAAACTGAGCACCGGTGCGGTGCTTACGGCTATGGGACTGGCCTTCTTCAAGCTGTCGCTGGGGATGGGCACCATGATCACCTACGGCAGCTATTTTGGGGGCGGCCAGAATATACCCGCCACAGCAGTACGCGTTATGTGCGCCGATCTATGCGTGTCCATGCTGGCGGGCATCGCGATCTTTCCGGCGGTATTTACCTTTGGCTTCGCCCCCGAGGCGGGGCCCTCTTTGGTGTTCATTACCCTTCCCGCTGTGTTTGCACAGATCCCGCTGGGTCAGGCGCTGATGGCGATATTTTTTGTTCTTACCGCGGTGGCGGCCACGGGTGCGCTGCTGTCGCTCGTTGAAGTGCCGGTGGCGATATTAAGTGAGCGGTTTGCCATCTCGCGCCGCCGCGCAACGGGGTTGACTATTGCCGCGCTCGCCCTGCCCAGCGCAACGGGTGCGCTCAGCCAGAATGTATTGGCCGGCGTCACACTTGGCGGCCTGAGCCTGTTCGATTTCTACGATTACGTATCATCCAATATTGTGCTGCCCCTGGGTGGCATACTGGTCGCGGTGTTTATTGGCTGGGTCTGGGGCGCCGGCAAATTCCGCGAAGCCCTGTCCAATCACGGCGCACTCACCAATCGCGGGCTGGGCATGACGGCCTTTGTCATCCTCAAGTACGTGTCGCCTGTGCTCATTCTGGTGATCATGGCGCGGGCGCTGGGCTTGTTCTGAACCTGCCTAGATGCTGCGTATCGGCGCCACGTCGAGCTCAGACAAAACCCGCAGCACTGCATCGCACTGCGTCGGGTTGCGCGGGTGGATGACCAGCGCCCACTGCCCAGTCTTGGCGGCATCCTGTACACGCTGGATCACCCATTGGTGATCAGGCCGGGCGGTGACCAGCCCGCCCAGCAGCAAGCCGCCAATGGCGCCAAAGAACAGGAATGCGCCCAAGCTGAACATGGGTGACGAAACAATGGCAGCCACCCCCGCCATAAACAACACCGCACACGCAGCCAAGCCAACCAGCAGGCCGGCGGCACCCAGTATCAGGTGCGATCGCACGGCGGTACGTGCAACCCCGCGAACCTCGGGTTCAAGCTTGCGGTCGTAGCCGCCTTCGAACGGGTGGACAATACGCACCTGATCGGGTTGCAAGCCTGCATCAGCCTTGATGGATGCGGCCGCATCAAGCGCTGTCTGTTCAGACTGGAAGATAGCGCCGATTTTAGTGGTAGCCGTCTCGCCGAATAGTTTTTGCCACACTGCTGGCCTCCCCACTGATCTGTTGCGATGACAAAGGGGCAGCAAGCGCTGTGCCAGCGATGCTGGACGCGACGGGGATACTACTTTAGGCTCAAAAATAAAAAAGCCCCTAAGAGCGGGGCGGTGTCTCGACAGACTGCTCTGACGTTCGTAAGTGGTTATCGTCGGCGAAGCCGCAAACGAACTTCCAGGCCAGGGGCTCGAGTTCGCGCAGGCGATGGTCGACGACCACGCAGCGGATGCCGTCGATCACGACGGGCACGACATAAGGCGAATAGGTGAGAGGGCTGCCCACTGAGCCGGAGGGCCGGAACTGGGACATGACCCCCGCCAGACGTTCGGCCCAGTCGCTGGGACGAAAACGCTGACCTTCGAGCGTCATGCCATGAATAACCAATTGCTGCACACGTTGTGTCATAAAGATTCGCGGAGTGTTTACCGCCATAAACCGGGGCACGCCAAAACAATCGCTGCGGCCCGCATTGTATCCGATCGCCCCTGAATGTGCAGAATACGGGAACGCGAACTTTGCCAGTGTGGAGCCGACAAGGTAAGATTGTTCTTTTACCCAAGGGTTATTATGTCCGCCTCGACGCAAACGGGCCCCCTGCGGCATTTCCTGCAATTTCGCGACCTCACCAGGGATGAAATCCAGTATGTACTGGATCGCGCCCGGCTCATTAAAAACAAGTTCAAGCGCTACGAGCCGCATCACACCCTGCACGACCGCAACCTGGCCATGGTGTTTGAAAAGGCCAGCACCCGCACCCGCGTATCGTTCGAAGCTGGCATGTATCAACTGGGCGGCGCCGTCATTCACCTCACCACCGGCGATTCCCAACTAGGCCGCAGCGAGCCCATCGAAGACACCGCGCGCGTAATTTCGCGCATGGTCGACCTGGTCATGATCCGTACATTCGAGCAAACCCGCATCGAGCGCTTTGCCTCGCATTCGCGTGTGCCGGTCATCAATGGTCTCACCAACGAATTCCACCCCTGCCAGATCCTGGCCGACATCTTCACATTCATCGAACACCGCGGTCCCATACAGGGTAAAACGGTGGCCTGGATCGGCGACGCCAACAACATGGCCTATACCTGGCTGCAGGCTGCCGAGTTGCTCGGCTTCAGGCTGCATGTGTCCGCACCCAGCGGCTACCGCCTCGAACGCGACCGCATCGGCCAGCCGTCGGCTGATACGCTGCAAGAGTTCTCCGACCCAATGCAGGCCTGCAAAGGGGCGCATTTAGTCACCACAGACGTCTGGACCAGCATGGGCTACGAGGCCGAAAACGAAGAACGCCGAAAGGCATTCGCCGACTGGTGCGTCGACGCTGACATGATGGCCGTTGCCGCACCAGATGCCGTCTTCATGCATTGCCTGCCAGCGCATCGCGGCGAAGAAGTTACCGGCGACGTCATCGACGGCCCGCAAAGCGTGGTATGGGACGAGGCCGAGAACCGTCTGCACGTACAAAAGGCGCTGATGGAGTTCCTGCTGCTGGGGCAGGTTGCAAGCTGATCCCACGATCAATCATCCGGGCCTCGCACACAAGCAGCCCGGGGCGCTTTGCCAACACAATTACCGGCCGCAGCGCTGCGCTGCCAATGCGCATGCTTTTGATGGCTGGGCAGCCGTGTAGCGCGCCAGGCACATAACCCCCAAAAAAAGCTCGGCCGATCTGTAAAGATCGGCCGAGCTTTTTGCCTGTCGCACTTGGGCGGGGCAACGCCCGCCCGCACGAATGCTTATTTGTCGCCCTTGCCCTTGAGCTGGGGCAGCGCGGCGCCCGCAGCGGGGGCCAGCAGGCCCGCCTTGGTATAGGTAAACAGTTTTTCGCGCGTGTCGACGATATCCAGGTTGCGCATGGTGAGCTGGCCAATGCGGTCGCGCGGCGAGAACATCGATTCGCCCTTCTCCATCGTCAGGCGCTCGGGCTTGTACGTCAGGTTGGCAGACTCGGTATTGAGAATGGAGTAATCGTTGCCACGCCGCAGTTCGAGCGTGACTTCGCCCGTGATGGCACCGGCCACCCAGCGCTGGGCGGTTTCGCGCAGCATGATGGCTTGCGGGTCGAACCAGCGGCCCTGGTACAACAGGCGACCAAGTTTAAGGCCATTGATGCGGTATTGCTCGATGGTGTCTTCGTTATGGATGCCGGTAAGCAGGCGCTCGTAGGCGATATGCAGCAGCGCCATGCCCGGGGCTTCGTAGATGCCGCGGCTCTTGGCCTCGATGATGCGGTTTTCGATCTGGTCGCTCATGCCCAGGCCGTGCCGCCCGCCAATGCGGTTGGCTTCGAGCATCAGCTCGACCAGGTCGGAAAACTCAACGCCGTTGAGCGCCACTGGGCGCCCTTCGTCGAAGCGCACGCGCACTTCTTCAGCCTTGACCGCGACATCGTCGCGCCAGAAGGCAACACCCATGATGGGTTGCACGATCTTGATGCCCGAATCGAGGTGCTCGAGGTCTTTGGCTTCGTGCGTGGCGCCCAGCATGTTCGAATCGGTGGAATACGCCTTCTCCGCCGACATTTTGTAGTCGAAGCCGTTCTGGCGCATGTATTCGGACATTTCGGCGCGACCGCCGAGCTCGTCGATGAAGGCTTGGTCAAGCCAGGGCTTGTAGATTTTGAGCGCGGGGTTGGTGAGCAGGCCATAGCGGTAGAAACGCTCGATATCGTTACCTTTGAACGTACTGCCATCGCCCCAGATATTGACGTCGTCTTCCTTCATTGCCGCCACCAGCATGGTGCCGGTGACCGCACGGCCGATAGGCGTGGTATTGAAGTAGGTGACACCGCCCGTCGAGATATGGAATGCCCCGCACTGCAGCGCGGCGATGCCTTCGGCCACCAATTGGGCGCGGCAGTCAACCAGGCGTGCGTCCTTGGCGCCGTACTCTTTTGCGCGGCGGGGGATGCTGTCGTAGTCCGTTTCGTCGGGCTGGCCCAGGTTGGCCGTGTAGGCGTAGGGGATGGCGCCCTTGTTGCGCATCCAAAGCAGGGCCGCGCTGGTGTCCAGGCCGCCGGAAAAAGCGATGCCGACCTTCTGGCCGACGGGAACGTCTTCGAGAATGGTTGTCATGGGGGTGTAAGGCCTTGTAGGTAAGTACACGTGCAACCCATCATTATATGCCGCCCACCGCCGGCGCATGAGGAACATGTGACCGACACAAAGAAATCCAAGAGAAGTGTGAATTACCATGAGTCGGAGCGTGAGCGTACGCTGCCAGTCGTCCTGGTGCGTGGAAACGCCTACTTCTGGGAAGGGCGTTGATGGGGCCTGCCTTATGGTCAGCGTACCGATCGCCGGTCTGTACCAATCCTTTCAGGATCAGCTTGTGCCCTGGTTCACCGTCAGTTCGGCGAAGCAAATGGGGCCATGATGACAGTGCCATGGTGGCGGTCGCAGCCTTGCTGCAGCGCTTGCATTTCTGGCGGTATGGTGCTGGAGGGAGTTCGGTTCGCCCTCCCGATCACGACTAAAGCGGTGCTGGACAACAGCTTTTTTATTTTGCTAGAATAATCGTCTTTCGGGGACGTAGCTCAGCTGGGAGAGCGTCGCGTTCGCAATGCGAAGGTCGGGAGTTCGATCCTCCTCGTCTCCACCACTCAATTTCGCCTGACCATTCATTATCGGTCAGGCGTTTTTGTTTGTGGAGCGCCAGCTGGCGCGGGGTTCGGGTGGGCTTGCAGGCTCGGCTCTACCCCATTTGGCGCGTGCGTCGTTGCGGCTCTACCCCATTTGGCGCGTGCGTCGTTGCTTCGCGCTCCTACGCGAGCTGCGCAACCGCCTGCGTCAAGAAGCCCCGTATGGAGTTGCGCTTTATGATCATGTAGATGGACATGTCTGGCGACTACGAGCGCCATCGAGGAAGGTGCGGCCGTCGTCGTCGCCGGAGAAGCCATCTTCAGTGCGCGAGATACACCTGACTTCCACGACTGGCCGCCTTCTGGTGATAGCGAAGCGGACTGATGCGGCCTTCAAGGGGCACGACTATCCGAAGAAATGCGTCCGTGACAACACATCCGCATCCGCTGGCATCTCCGCTGTACTGACCAGACGAAGAGGTTTTCTACATGAAAGGATCAATGATGTTTCTATCCGGCTTAAGTGCTTTTCCCCTGACTCCAATGAACGAGGCCAGCATTGATGAGGCCTCGTTCATCCGACTGATCGAGCGCCTCGTCGCAGCAGGGGTCGATTCCATCGGCGCACTGGGTTCGACAGGTAACTACGCCTATCTAACCTTGAAGGAACGACTGCATGTTGCACGGATCGCAGTCGAGCATGCAGGCGATGTCCCGATCATCATCGGCATCGGTGCATTACGTACGCGCGATGTGCTGGCAATGGCTGATGATGCGCAGAAATCCGGCGCGGATGGCGTTTTGCTAGCACCGGTGTCGTACCAGAAGTTGTCGGATGAAGAAGTGTTCGGCCTCTACGATGCAGTGACGCGCCACTTGTCGGTGCCGCTTGTGGTGTATGACAACCCCTCCACCACGCATTTCGAGTTCAGTGACGAACTGCACGGCCGGATTGCGCAGCTTCCCAACGTTGCTTCGATAAAAATTCCGGGTGTTCCAGCCGATCCTGACGCTGCACGCGCGAGGGTTGAGCGTTTGCGCGCGCTGATTCCCGCTCATGTGACGATTGGCGTCAGCGGCGATGCTTTCGCCAGCACAGGCCTGAATGCTGGTTGTGAGGCCTGGTATTCGGTAATCGGTGGGCTGTTTCCCAAGACTGCGCTCAACATCGTGCGCGCCGCTCAAGCAGGAAACACCAAGGACGCAACACTACTTTCTGAACGCCTGGCACCCCTTTGGGCACTTTTCCGCCAATACGGTGGGAGTCTACGCACCACAGCGGCGGCGGCAGAGATACTGGGACTGGTCAACAGCCCCAGCTTACCCCTGCCGATCAAGGCCGTGGACGACGCTGGGCGGCAGAAGCTGGCCGCCTTGATCGAAGAACTGGAGCTGTCGTGAAGAAGTGCTTCGTTCCCGCCTTGCGCTATCGGCCGTAACTTTCCAGATTGCCCACAAGACCACCACAAGCAGACGATCTTGACACATCGGACCTACTAGTGGGTATCCCCTCGTACATGGACGCCCCAAGCTTGCTATTGGAGTTCACCACGCCAGTACCACATACGCACCTAAACCGTTGATACGCATAGACTATAGCAATTCAGATAGAAGTGGGGTTCATGCGTTCGCAATGCGAAGGTCGGGAGTTCAATCCTCCTCGTTCCACCATTCAATTTCGCCTGACCCTTCATGATCGGTCAGGCGTTTTTGTTTGTGGAACGCCAGTTGACGCGTGGTTTGGGTGGGATTGCATAGGCTGATTGTCGTCGCGTGTGTCGGGAACCCTGCTCGGCGCATCCCTGTAGAGCTGATCGCACTCTTTCAACATACACCAGCGCGTAATTTTGATTCATTGGGACAACGGCTTCCTGAATTACCAATGGCGCAGCCACACGGATCGAGATCCGGTGTTGACCTTGATGTTTTTCGAAATGGCGGAACCGCCAGCGTGAAAAATCAGATGGAAAAATGGGAAAGCGACCGGAAAAATTCAGGAATCATTAAACAAAGTAGCAATGATCATCCCCCGTTCGCTCGGCGCTTATACTTCACCAGAGGATGATTGCCGACTTTCTTCATCTCGAACAGGTCAATGGCAGCAAAGAGGTCGCTGAGCCTAGTGTAGCCATAATTACGCGAATCGAAAGACGCCTGATTGCCAATGCGGCTCCCAACCACACTAAGCGAAGCCCACCCATCTTCGTTTTCCGCCGACGCCACGGCGTTGCGCAACAAATTCATTAACTTTGTGTCGCCCTTCAGTGCATTCCCCGGACGCTTCGTTTCCCCGGTATGGGAGGCCGCTTTTTCCTCTGGCATCCCATCTTGAGCAGGCTGCAGCATCTCGGCCTGACCAGCAGTAATTGGCGGATCCAAATAGACGAATCTTGAACAGGCATTCACGAATGGTTCTGGTGTCTTGCGTTCACCAAAACCGAAAACCTGTTTGCCCTCAGCGCGCAAGCGCATAACCAAGGGGGTGAAGTCACAATCAGAAGAAACAATGCAAAATACGTCTACAGGCTTGTTGAACAATACATCCATTGCATCAACTGCCATTGCCATATCAGTAGCATTCTTTCCTTTGATCAGATCGAACTGCTGTACAGGTTGAATCGCATGTTCATGCAACCCCTGCGTCCACGCATCCAGATGCGGCTTTCTCCAATTGCCATAGGCCCTACGGATTGACACCGCGCCAAACGAAGCCAATTCTGCCAAAACGCTTTCAAGCTTGCCATAAGGCGCATTGTCGGCATCGATAAACAGCGCGACATTGAGTTTCGAGGTTGTATCAGCCATGATGCATCTTCCCACTACTTGAAAGGCCCCAGGACGCTACTGGCGATCACCGCCAGACGGCGTGAGGAGAGGAGCCGCAGCAGTCTCCCGTAGCACGCCCAAACCCGTTACTGTACGTAACGGTCAACCATAGCATAGCAAGTGTTCTCTCCTTGGAATACTGGCCATACTACAAACGAACCCACCTTATACTTCCGACCTGCTCACCGAAAACCTCTGGGCGCTGCGGGATGAGCATTTTTATGCGCTCCGGCAATCATCATCGGACGTGGCTGGAGAGCCGACTGGGCCACAAGATCCAGGAACGCGCCCTAGGTGGCCTGAAGCCCTCTCGTCTGCCACGCAATGCCGACCAATTGCTTCCCGACAACGGGCGCTTGAAACCCACGCCGCGATCGGGCGCCTGTGCACTAGCAGCAGGACGGCGGCGGGTCAATCTTGCGAATGGGCGGCTTCACCCATTAAGCCGATGGTCAGCGATCAGGCTCACGACTATATTGACAAAGCTCCCCTCCTTCGCCGTCGCGAAGTGCTTCATCCGGAGAACGGAACGGTATGAAAAATACTTGGTGCACGCAGCCAACAAATACACGACCAGCCTCGTGCCTATGCAAAGCGGTGATCTGGTATGTCAACTCCTGCGGTGCGTTGGCCACAGGCGACAAAGCATATGCCTCCGTGGGCGGCGGCAACAATGTTCCTCCCGCTACGCGGCTGCCGCCGCGTAGTCCCGGCGCGGGGAGTTCGGGCCAGAGCGCGCACAGGGCTGCGTCCATCGTTTCGGCGGCGCCCGCCAGACCAGTACGAGGAAGAAATAATGCTCGTCAGCACCAGCTCACAAATGGCTTCGCGACACCCTGGTCATGTGACTGACTGACACCCTCATGGGCCTGAGACAAGGAGGTGCGGCCATGCACGCAATGCGGAGCTTCAACGCAACCGGCCACACAAGACGCTATCCGCTTCGGGGCGTCTTATTTTGCACGGCAATCATGCTTGGCACATCTGCATACGGTGCTGAACCGGCGCGTGACTCTCCTCACGCCGTATATCAGCCGCGAGCGCAAATGCATCTTCTGGTGTCGTACTGGAAAACGAAGCATCGCTCCGTTCCAACTACCGATACTTTTTCGCTGTCATCACATATTGTGGTGCCCGATCAGAACGCACCGGCGGGCGGCACAGCAGCGTTTGGCTGGTTCGATTCCGGCGACATCAGGCTACTGCAATATGTGGAGTATCTACCGTCGATCCAGTTTGCCCAGACCCACAGAGCGCTACGCCCGGTGAAACTGCCCATTGAAATTGAAGACCTGCCCCGTTATGCAATGATCTGCGCCTGGCCAATTGATAATGGAAAAATATCCGGGCCACCTATCAAAGCGTACGCGGAGCGGGAGGACGCCAGCTACGCAGTCAAAGAGACAAACCGGCACATGCATATTACGGCTGTATGGCGGAATGTGCGGGTGCAAAACGCGGAAGGCAAGTTTGCGGGGACGGACTACTGCAAAGAAATTGCCGAATCCAAAGCCTCGTCGGTCGCTTGGTGGTGGCCTGTGCCAGGCAAATAAACGAAAAGCAAGACAAACTTCGTTGCCGCCACTCATGAAAAATCACTGCTCCAGAAGGTGCCTTTATGTTTGAACGCGAATCCCCCTCGCCTTCGCACCGATCTACTTGTAATGCACGAGTACCCGCATTCGGCGCAACCCTCCCGCGCGCGCTGGCCATTATGGTTGCCGTATTTACGTCCTCAACACTCGGCCAGCCAGCGTGGGCGGATGCACCCTGTAAAGTCATTCAATTCAAGACGGGTGCTTCGTCGGCAATCGTTTCCGGTTCGGTTGATCCCGATGCAACTGCATGCTTTCGCTTCTCGACACGCAAGGGTCAAATCGTACGCGTCGCCATCACGTCCACGGATCGGAACACGATGTTTTCCATACCAGGCGTGGTGGACGCGCGTGACAAGTACGAATTCAAGACTCAGAAAAAAACCTACGAAATCGTTGTTGGCCAGTTGATGCGATCAGCAACCGCGGACACGTATCAGCTTACGCTGTCGTTGACATCCTCCCCTCCCTAAAGAAAGGGGATTCCTACGGCGCTCACAGCGGCGCAAGGCTGCTGTGCGTCGCTTCGGTGGGTTCCTGCTTC